>DATCKG010000091.1:0-11957 GCA_036562385.1 Symbiobacteriaceae bacterium | reverse complement strand
CTCGCTATGCCGTTGCCGTGGAGGACTGCTGCTCCTTGCCCTGGCCTCCCAGGCCCAGGACCTTCCTCACCATTTCATGCTGCCGGTTCAGCCGGCAGGCCGTGGTGGGGAAAAGCTCGTCCTTTGGATTGGGCACCTTGTAGGTCTCGATGATTCCCTCCGCGATGGCCTGGTTCACCAGCTCGTAGGTCTTCCGATCCACGATGTCCGACCCCGCCAGGGTCCGGAGGAAGTATTTCAGCCCCACAAAGGGTTTGCCGTACTCCGCCGTATCCAGCCGGCGGATCATCATCTCCATATCGTACATGGCCGGCGGTACGATCCCCAGCAGGGACTCGATGGTGGTAAAGTAGTTCACAAAGGACATAACGTCCTTGCTCATGGTTTTCTCGACAGCCACCACATGTACCAGTTTCCCCCGGGCCCGGAGCTTCCGGATCACCTGGATCATGTCCCGGTCCCCGCACACCAGAATGAAGACCTCGATGTCCGGCCGGTTGTACATCAGTTCCAGGGCGTCCAGGCTCATCTCGATGTCCGCGGCGTTCTTGCGGGTCCCGTCCTCGTAGTTCTTGGAGAAGACGTGCCGGGGCTCGACGCTCCGGCGCTGCAGTTCCGAAAGAAGCCCCCGAAACTCCTCGTGGTCGAAGTCGGCATACGCCTGCATGAGGCAAACCGGGCCGCCGCCGTGCTTTTGCTCACCCAGCTCCCGGAGGCTGGTGATCAGCTTGTCAACATCCGGCGTGGTCCCGTACTGCTGTTTCATGCTCCAGTAGATATTTTCGTAATCCATAAAAACGACGCAATGCAAGAGGGTCCCTCCTCGCTGTAGCCCAAATCCTTTCGAGTGCGGGTGTCCGTATCTCTATCATTGGCTTCCCACTGCCCTTCCATACCTGTTCCCTGCCAGCATACGAAGGAAGGGCAGGGTCTGCTACCGCGCAGCAGCCGCTCCTTTTCCGGAATTGGTACTTGTACTCTTTGCTGTACGGTATAGAAAATCCTGTCAGTTTTCCGAAAAAGATGCGGCCACAACGAAGGCGGGCAGCCTCACCACTGCCCGCCCGATCAAAAAAGCCGGTCCGCTCGGACCGGCTCTTCATCTATATGCACGCCGCAGCGTACTGCTTCAGTTCATCCGCAAAGGCCATCACGGCCCGCACCCGCTCGGGATCCCCGAACTTGTCCGGCTTCATCCGGGTGAGCATCGCCGCCACCTCGCCGTCGGGCTTGCCCTTGCCCCTGAGGTACATCACCGTGGCCACGCCCTCCAGGAAGGTGGCCTCCTGCCCGTTCAGGTGCCGGACCAGGGCCCGGAACCGCTCATCCCGGATTTTCTCTGCCCCCGGCTCCGCCAGGACCCGCCCGGCGTTGGGGCCCGGGGTGTACACGTAATGCGGGTTGCCGGCCGGACCGGGGAGGACCTTCTCCTCGGCGAAGCCCCAGTCGGTCATCTCCTTGAGCTTTACCGTCAGGATCTCCGAATACGGCCCCCACATGTGAAGGCCGAAGGGCTCGGGAAACGGATACCCCAGTTCCCGGGCAATATAGACCATCTTCTGGAGCTTTTTCCGCCCCCGGATCTCCCCTGCCACCACCAGCATCTCCGTCAGCGACCGGTAGGCTGAAAACACGGCCTACACCCCCGCAGCATCCAATTACCGAACAGATATTCGCCAGTGGCCCGGGACTTTCCTGCTTGAGCGTTCCGGCTACCGAAGGACCGCCTCCACGGCCTCCGCCGCCTCCCGGGGCACAAACAGCACGTACCGGGTCACCGGCTCGCTGGCGATGGCCCGCACCACGTCGGAGACCGCGGTCACCTCCTGCAGCCGGGGCGGATCCGTCCAGGTCAGCTGAATCAAAATCGGCGGTGCGCCCCCCTCCTCCGGCCGCACGTAGTAGGAGTAGGCGACGTTGCTGGTCTGGTCCACGTGGTGGTAGTACTCCGGCTCCGCAAAGCCGCTGGACTGCACCGCCTCAGCCACCGCCTCCTGCCGGTCAAGAAAGACCTTCAGGTGCCCCGGGTCCAGGCGGATCCCCGCAAACAGCCGCCGGTTGATGAACCGGTCGGCCAGGTCCGAAAGCACCGGATCCTTGGCCTCCCGCCAGCGCTTGACGCCATAGAGTACATCGGTCTCATCCAGGTTCCCGTACTCCGCGAGGGTCAGCTCCCTTCCCGCCAGGATCGGCTCCAGGGCCGGCGGGATGAACCCCATCTCCGCTTGCCGGCCCGCCCGGTACAGGTGCACCGCCCGGAGCATGAGCTTCTCCAGCACCGTCTCGCTGGAGCGGGTCGCCTTGTGGAAGTACACGTTCCAGTACATGAAGTAGCGGGCCAGCAGGAACTCCTCCGCGGAGTGGATCCCCTTGTCGGTCAGCACCAGGTGGCCGTCCACCACCGTAAGGGTCTGCACCATCCGGTCCAGGTCGAAAACCCCGTAGGTCACCCCGCACATCCGGCTGTCCCGGAGCAGGTAGTCCATCCGGTCCACGTCGAGCTGGCTGGCGATCAGCTCCTTCAGAAACGGCGGTCCGTCCCAGGTGCCGGTGATCATCGCCACGATCTGCTCCGGCCACGAAGGGTTCCGCTCCGCGAGGATCTGATAAACCTGCGACTCAGGGCTCGCGATGATTCGCTCCACCCAGCGCTCGTGGTTCATCCCGGTGAGCTTCTCAAACAAGTGAGAAAAAGGCCCGTGGCCGATGTCGTGCAGCAAGGCGGCGCAGCAGGCCATGGCCTCCTGCTCCGGGTCGATCTCCGCCAGCTTCCGATCCCGGAGGTGCTTGAGCACCCGGCTCATCAGGTGGTAGACCCCCAACGAGTGGGCGAAGCGGGTGTGCTCCGCCCCGGGGTACGAGATGAAGGAGGTGCCGAGCTGCCGGATCCGCCGCAGCCGCTGAAAATCAGGACTTTGGATGAGTGCAAACACGGTGGGGTCCGTCACGGAGATGTTGCCGTGGATGGGATCCCGAAAGATGTACTCCTTCACCGGCGCCCTCCTTCCTGGGCTGCTACCGTCCCTGCTGCCTCCGGTACTCCAGGGCCGCCTTCACGAAATCGCGGAAAAGCGGGTGCGGCCGGTTCGGCCGGCTCTTGAACTCGGGATGGTACTGGACCCCCACGAACCACGGGTGGTCCTCCAGTTCCATGACCTCCACCAGGTTGCCTTCCTCCCAGAAGCCCACCGGACGGAGGCCGGCTTCCTCCAGGCGGTCGAGGTAGGCGTTGTTGACCTCCCACCGGTGCCGGTGCCGCTCGTGGATGAGGTCCTGCCCGTAGGCGGCATAGGCCTTGGAGCCGGGCTTCAGGCGGCAGGGGTACGCACCCAACCGCATCGTCCCGCCCAGGCTGGTGACCTCCTTCTGGGCGGCCATCAGGTCGATCACCGGATCCCGGCAGTCCGGGATGAACTCCGTGGAGTTGGCACGGCGCAGGCCGAGCTTATTGCGGGCAACCTCAATCACCGCGCACTGCAGCCCCAGGCAGATGCCGAAGTAGGGCTTCTTCTGCTCCCGGGCGTAGCGGGCCGCGTTGATCTTGCCCTCCACACCCCGGTACCCGAAGCCCCCGGGCACCAGGATGCCGTCCAGATTCCCCAGGTACTTGTGCAGATTCTCGTCGGCGCCGCCGTTTTCCAGCTTCTCGCTGTCGATCCAGTGGATCCGCACCCGGCAGTCGTTGTGGATGCCCGCATGGTGCAGCGCCTCCACCACGCTGAGGTACGCATCCTCCAGCGCCACGTACTTGCCGACGATGCCGATGTCCACCACCTTGCTGGGGTGCAGGGCCCGCTGCACCAGGCTCTCCCACTCCGACAGATCCGGGGTCCGGTCCTTCAGCCCCAGCCGCTGGCAGGCGATGCGGGCCAGCCCTTCCCGCTCCAGGGCCAGAGGCACCTCATAGAGGCTCTCCAGGTCGATGTTGGGGATCACCGCGTTGGGAGCCACGTCGCAGAACAGGGCGATCTTCTCCCTCAGGTCCCGGGGGATCGGCCGCTCCGACCGGCAGACGATGATGTCCGGCTGGATACCGATGGACCTGAGCTCCCGCACGCTGTGCTGGGTGGGCTTGGTCTTCATCTCCTTGGACGCGTGGATGTAGGGAACCAGCGTCACATGAATGAAGAGCACATCCTCCCGGTGGGGCACCTCGTGGCGGAACTGGCGGATCGCCTCCAAAAAGGGCTGGCTCTCCATGTCGCCCACGGTGCCGCCGATCTCGATCAGGACGACGTCAGCCTGCCCGTCGTCGGCCACCCGGGTGATGTGCATCTTGATCTCGTTGGTGATGTGCGGAATCACCTGTACCGTCCCACCGAGGTAATCCCCCCGCCGCTCCTTGGCGATGACGGAGGAGTAGATCTTGCCGGTGGTGACGTTGTTGCCTCTGCCGAGGTTGACGTCCATGAACCGCTCATAGTGGCCCAGGTCCAGGTCGCACTCGGCACCGTCCTCGGTGACGAAGACCTCCCCGTGCTGAATGGGGCTCATGGTCCCCGGGTCCACATTAATATAAGGGTCAAATTTAAGGGCGGTGACCCTGTAGCCCCGGCTCTTGATGAGCCGGCCGAGGGACGCCGCCGTAATCCCCTTGCCTAATCCTGATACCACGCCGCCGGTGATAAAGATGTACTTG
Source organism: Symbiobacteriaceae bacterium (assembly GCA_036562385.1). Lineage (GTDB taxonomy): Bacteria > Bacillota > Sulfobacillia > Symbiobacteriales > Symbiobacteriaceae > DATCKG01. The sequence continues at coordinate 7,318 of DATCKG010000091.1, read as the reverse complement.
GCCATCGCCGTGCCCTCCTTGGAATCGCTGGGCAACCAGTCGCTGTCTCGTGCTTAGCTGTTGCCGAATCGAATTCGGACTTCCGGTCGCAAAACACCTACCCATTTTAGCCAGCCAAAAAAGGGCGTGTCAAGGCGGCAAGGCACCAGCCAAATAGAACCCGCGGAGGGGGGAAGACCCCCTCCGCGGTCGGGAGACTACTCATCCAGCCGGTCGTCCTCCGGCAGTTCCTCGTCGTCCTCGTACAGGTCGGGAAGGTCGTCATCCAGCCCCGTGTCATCCCGGTCGAAGACGTCGTCGAGGTCAGCATCCAGATCCGAATCCAACAGATCCTCTTCCAGCTCCTCTTCCTGCTCCAGATCCTCGTGCAGGCGCAGGTGAGGATGGGGCGGCGTGGGCGCCGGCGGCGTCTCGGGCCGGATGCGGATCACCTTGTTGCCCTTGTTCTGCCATTCCCGAAGGCCCCACTCGCCATTGCCGTAATGGATAAAACGGGAATCCAGGCTGATCTCGGTGTGCATCTGTGCGATCAGCTTCCCGGACTTTTCTCGATTAATCGCCTTAACCTGCATGACCTCTTCGATCAGTTCCTTGAAGTGAACCGGCTTGCCCCGGTTCTTGAGGATGGTCCAGGCGATGTCTGTCACAGACATGTCAGGACGCATTTCGTGAGGGCACCCCATTTGCTTATCACGCTCCTGTTTGATAAAACCCACGAACAAGGAGGCCTATCAAACGGAGCAATTGTTCGACCGAACCTGTCTAATTCCTGCTGACCCCCGGCTCCTTTTGCTTTTCCCGGCTGCGGCCCGGTTTATCCGCAGCGCCGCCGGCTTTTGCCGGGGTTTTTTCAAAACGGAGGCGGCTCCAGGCCCATGAGCCGGAGGTGCAGGTAGATCTGCCCCCGGTGGTGCAGCTCATGGCCAAAGAGGTTCGCGATGATCCAGTGCAGGGACAGTTCCTGCCCCCCGTACGCTCCCCTGAAGCCAGGCGGCACCGGGCGCCGCTCCTGCAGCTTCTCCGCCGGCCACTGCTGCAGGAGCCCCTCCGTCACGGCCCGGGTCTCTTCCAGATACTTAAGTACGCTGTCGCGGTCCGATAGGTACGCCTTGCCCCGGGGCATAAAATCATGCCGCCCCAGGACCACCGCCTGAATCCACCAGTCCTCGCTCTGGGCGATATGTCGGAGCCAATCCAAAATCGAGTGTACCCCGCCCTGGGGCTTCCACTCCAGGTGCTCCTGCGGTAAGTTTCGCACCGCCCTCAAGGTTCCCGCCCGGATCTCGTGCCGCAGGGGAAACAGGTCCGCCGCCTTCATCACCGCGCTCCACCCCCGGCCGGCTCCGCCAGCGCCCGCCGGTCCTCAGTAAGGCGCGCCAGGGCCTCCCGAATCGCCGGAATCGCCTCCTCGGCCGCCTCCCGCCCGGCCCGCACGAGGTCCGATACTCGCTCCAGTTCCATCGCGCTGAACTGCTGCAGGGCCGGCTGAATCACCACGTCCGCCGCTTTCAGCGCCATCGCCACCTGCGGCCGCTGCACAAGCTGCAGGCTGCTCAGCAGGATATGGAGCAGGTTCCGGGGCGCCCGCTGGCCCCCGTCCGGCCGGTTCAGTTCCACCGCGATGACCAGGTCCGCGCCCATATCCCGGACGACGCCTGCCGGCACCGGGTAGATGAGCCCCCCGTCTACCAGCAGGTGCCTGCCCATCCGCACCGGCAGGAAGATCCCCGGAAACGCGCAGCTGGCCCGCACCGCCGTGGCCACCCGGCCGCTGCGCAGAAGCACCCCTTCACCGCTCAGCAGGTCGGTGGCGGTGGCCACAAACGGCAAGCGGAGATCCGCAAACGTAAGGTCCCCCACGTGTCCTAGAATAAACCGCTCAAGCCCCGAAGTATCCAACAGCCCCTCCCGCCGGAGCCTCAGCCGCACCAGCGCCCGCCAGTTGATGGAGGCGGTAAGCCGCTCCATCGCCCACGGGTCGATGCCGGCCGCATACAGCGCCCCCACCAGGCTCCCGGCGGAGGTGCCGGCCAAAAGGTGCACCGGGATCCCTTGCTTTTCCAGGGCCTGCAGCACCCCGATGTGCGCAATGCCCCGGGCAAAGCCCCCGCCCAGGGCCAGTCCGACCCGCACCGCCGCTGCCACGTCCGCCCTCCCTCCGTTGTCTTACTTTTCATTCTAGCCTGCACTGATGGCATTATCCTATGCAAAGGGCGGAGGCCGTGTCAGGCCTCCGCCCTCGTGTATGCGATGCGACTCCCTACTCGGTCCTGAACGTCACCGATATCCCCTGCACCGTCAGGGTGACCTCTTCCCCCGCCGGCACCGGGTCAAACTCCGCCGTCACCACCAGCCGCCCGTGACTGGTCCGGCTGCTTACCCCGTGCAGCCAGACCGGCCCTTCCGGCCCTCTGAGTTCCGGCTGCCCGGCATCGGTCCCCGCGGGCAGGGTGTACTGGACCCGGGTCGAATCCCCGGTGGTCAGGACGCGGTTTACCACCAGCCGGACCCCGTCCCGCTCCGCGGCGAGGTTCACCGGCACGGCCTTGGCTCCCAGATCCTCCAGTTCGTCGTCCTCACCCGAAAGGAACTGGGCGGCCAGGGAGCCCACCAGCGGAAGCGATGCCAGGTGCTGCGGGTCCAGATCCAGCCGCGCCCCGGCCAGGGCGATCAAAAAGACCGCGGCCGCCGCGGCCATGACCAGGTGGCCCGACCGGGCCTGCCAGAAGGCTCTCCGCCGCTGCTGGCGCAGCCTCTTTTCGATCTGCTCCATGACCTCAGGGGGGCAGACCCCCTGATCCACCCACAGTTTCAGTTCGTCACTGAGCCTGCGGCTGAACAGATCCATCCTGGCCGCCTCCTCTGCGCGGGCATCATCACACAGCGCCTCTCCTTTCCTCCTGGCGGGCCTCCAGGTGCCTCCGAAGGAGCTTCAGCGCCGTGTGCAGTCGTGACTTCACCGTTCCCAACGGTATGTCCAGCGCTGTCGCGATCTCATCCAGCTGCATGTCGTTTAAAAACCGCAGCACCACCACGGCGCGGTACCGCTCGTCCAGAGCCCGCACCGCGTCCCACACGTCCCCGTCCAGGGGCAGCTCCACCCCGGGGACCGTGGGCTCCTCGGTCAGATCCTCCGGCCGCTCCACAGGGATCACCCGCATGCGCCGGCGGAGGATCTCGGTGCAGGTGTTCACCAAAATCCGCCGCATCCACATCGGGAAGGCTGCGGGACCACCCTTGAGCTGCTGAAAGGCGTTGTACGCCCGGATGGTGGCCTCCTGCAGGGCATCCCCCGCGTCTGCCTCGTTGCCGAGGATCGCCCAGGCGGTGCGGTACAGACGGCCGGCTTCCGGTCGCAACAGGGCAAGAAACTCATCGTGCACCTTCACGCTGTTCCCCCTTCCCGGGCTGCACCGCCGCTCCTCTGCATATCCCCTACTTGTTAGACCCATTTCCGCAAGGGAAAGGTTCACGGAAGCACCAGGGCCTGCCCCCTGCATGGGGAGCAGGCCCTTTTTTCCCTTTACATCCGCTCGGGCGCGCTGACCCCCAAAAGCCCCAGGGTGTTGCGCAGCACCACCTTGGTGCCGTCGCAGAGGAGCAGCCGGGCCCGGGTCAGGGCCACATCATCGGAAATCACCCGGCACCGGGTGTAAAAGGCGTGAAACAGCGTGGCCAGATCCATGGCGTACCGGGTCATCCGATGGGCCTCCCGGGAGTCGGCCGCGGCGATGATCTCCTCCGGGAACTCCGCGAGCTTCCGGATCAGGTCCACCTCCGCCGGGTCCTTGAGCAGGCTCAGGTCCACCTCCGAGGCCTGGGGCACCTGATACCCCGCCTCCGCCGCCTGCCGGAGGATGCTGCAGATCCGGGCGTGGGCGTACTGCACGTAGTAGACAGGGTTGTCGCTGGACTTGAGGTTGGCCAGGTTCAGGTCAAAGTCCATGTGGGTGTCCAGGCTCCGGGTCAGGAAAAAGAACCGGGCCGCGTCCACCGACACCTCGTCCAGCAGGTCCTCCATCAGGACGAAGTTGCCCCGGCGCTTGGACATCCGCACCTCCTGGCCGTCCTTAAACAGCCGCACGATCTGCGTAAAGAGGATCTCCAGGGAATCCCGCGGGTAGCCCAGGCACTCCACCATCGCCTTCATCCGGCCCAGGTAGCCATGGTGGTCCTGGCCGAAGATGTCAATCAGGATCTCATAGCCCCGCTGGTACTTGTCCATGTGGTAGCAGGCGTCGGCCGCAAAGTACGTAAACTCGCCGTCGGACTTTACCAGGACCCGGTCCTTGTCATCGCCAAACTGCGTGGTGCGCATCCAGATGGCGCCGTCTTTTTCGTAGGCGATGCCCTCCTTCAGCAGCCGCTCCACGAGCTGCTGCGGCTTGCCGGCCTCCCGGAGGCTCCGCTCGCTGAACCAGCGGTCAAAGACCACGCCGTACTCCCGGAGCACCTTCTCCTGGCCGCTGCGGAAGTACTCCGGTGCCCACCGCTCCAGAAATGCCAGCCGCTCCTCCTCCGGCCAGTCCAGAAAATCCGGATACTCCTTCAGCAGGTCCCGGGCACAGTCGATCACATACTCCCCGGGGTAGCAGTCCTCCGGAATCTCCACCTTCGCGCCCCGCAGCTCCTGCGCCCGCAGGTCCACCGACTTGGCCAGGACCTTCACCTGGTGGCCGGCGTCGTTGACGTAAAACTCCGTGTCGCACCGGTACCCGGCGGCATTCAGTAGCTTGGCCAGGGTACTGCCATAAGCCCCCGCCCGGGCCTGCACCAGCACCATGGGCCCCGTGGGGTTGGCGCTCACGTACTCCAGAAGAATTCGCTTGCCCCGGCCGTGGTCGCTTTCGCCGAAATGCTCGCCCTCGGCCTGAATCGCCGGCAGCACCTGGTGCACCCAGCCGAACTTCAGCCGGAAGTTGATGAACCCCGGCCCGGCCACCTCCGCCTGCTCAATCCAGGTGCCCTCGGTGGAAAGGTGCTTCAAAATCGCCTCCGCCACCGCCCGGGGCGCCTTCCGCTCCTGCCGGGCCATGGTCATCGCCAGGTTGGTGGCAAAGTCGCCGTGGGCCTTGTCCTTGGGAATGTCCAGTTGGATCGTCTCCGGCACCGGCCCCACCAGCTCGCCCGCGGCCATAGCCTCCTGGATCGCGCTGGACAGGGCCTGGCGGATCTGTTCACGGACCTGTTCGATCACTCGCACGGCAACATCCTCCCAACACAAAGAAACGGGGACGATGCGGGCTCCCCGTTATCCAAAGGCCAGGATCGCTTCCCGAATCAGCTTCGCACCCAGCACCACAGTCCGGTCGCTCATGTCCAGCCCCGGCGCCACCTCCACCACGTCAAAGCCCACCACGTTCAGGCCCCGCATGGCGAGGATCGCCTCGATCATCTCCCGGCTGGAAATGCCCCCCGGCTCCGGCGTGCCGGTCCCCGGCGCATAGGCCGGGTCCATCACGTCGATATCCACGGTGATGTAGACCGGCCGCCCCTTGAGTTCCGGCAGGACCCTTCTCAGCGGCTCCAGCACCTCGTGGGGGAACAGATGGCAGTTCTCCTTCGCGAAGGCGTACTCCTCCGCCGTGCCGCTGCGGATGCCGAACTGATACAGGTTCCGGGCCGGCAAAAAATCCAGGCAGCGGCGGATCACCGTGGCATGGGAAAGGGGATTGCCCAGGTAATCCTCCCGGAGGTCCGCATGGGCGTCAAAGTGCAGAAGCACCAGCTCGTCCCCGTACTTTTCATAGACGGCCTTCACGCAGGGTAGGGTCACCAGGTGCTCCCCACCCATCATCACCGGCAGCTTGCCGTCCTGCACGATCTGGCGGGCCACCTGCTCCGCCCGGTGGAGCGTCTCCCGGACGTCGCCGAAGACCACCGCCACATCCCCGAGGTCATAGAAAGTCCGGTCGGTAAGGCTCTGAAGGCTGTGGTAGCTGAACTCCTCCAGCCCGTAACTGGCCTCCCGGATGCGGCCGGGGCCGAACCGGGCACCGGGGTGGTACGACGTCGTAAAGTCCTGCCCGATGCCGAAAAGGACCGCCCGGCTGCGTTCGTAGTCGTCCGATGCCGCCATGAAGCCGGTGAGCCGCTCCACGTAGGCAAAGCCGGTGCGATCGGGAACCGCCATCACGCCCCCGCCTCCTCCACGAGCTTGCGGACAAAGTTGGGCAATTCAAAGGCCGCCCGGTGAATCCCGGGATTGTAGTACTTCGTATCCAGGGCGGCAGCCCGGGCCTCCAGATCGACCATCAGCGGATCGTAGCGCTTCGAACCCAGGGTGAAGCTCCACAGGCCGCAGGGGTACGTGGGCACCGCACACAGATACAGCCGGGTAATCGGGAAGGACTGCCGAATGCCCCAGAAGGCCTGCCGGATCAGGTCGCCGTTGATCCAGGGCGACTCGGTCTGCGCCACCATCACCCCGTCGTCTGTCAAGGCCCGGTAGACGCTGGCGTAAAACTCCGGCGTAAACAGGCCGATTCCCGGGCCGATGGGCTCGCTGGAGTCGATGATGATGACGTCATACTCCCCCTCGTGCTCCTTGACCCACCGGATGCCGTCGGTCACGTGCACGTGGACCCGGGGGTCCGTCTTCAGCGCCACCGAGATCTGCGGGAAATACTCCTTGCAGACCTCAATCACCCGGCCGTCAATCTCCGCCAGGTCGATCCGCTCCACGGAGGGGTGCTTGGCCACCTCCCGCACCATGCCGCCGTCGCCGCCGCCCACCACCAGCACCCGCTTGGGGTTGGGATGGGTGAGCATCGGCACATGGGCGCCCATTTCATGGTAGACCCACTCATCCTGATCGGTGGTCTGGAAAAAGCCGTCCAGCGCCATCAGGCGGCCCCACTGGGCCGTCTCCACCACCACCAGGTCCTGATACTGCGTCCGCTCAGAATGCAGCGTCCTCGTCACCCGGACGGAAAGCCGCTGGTTTTGCGTCTGCTGTTCGGTCAGGTACAGATCCAAGCCTCTCGGCTCCTTTCCCCCACGTCAAGCCTTAAGTCCAGCAAATTATAGCACACGGGAGTGCACCGGGCAAAAGGTTCCGGCGGAGCCCTTGACAGATCGCGTGCCGGGTTGTAACATGCGGAACTAACATATACGGTGATCGCGATGATCGGGACCCAGTACTCCGGATCCTCCGGCCACAGAGAGCTGTCCGTGTGGTGGAAGGATGGCGCCGGACCCGGGGGAAGAACACCCGTGAGCGCTGCCCGAACGGACTTTCGTCCCAGTAGGCCCAGCCGGCTTCCCCCCGTTATCGGGGAAAAAGTGGCCGCCGACCGGCGGCAAGCAGGGTGGCACC
>DATCKG010000090.1:0-6461 GCA_036562385.1 Symbiobacteriaceae bacterium | reverse complement strand
AGTGCCCCTTTCCGTCGCTTACCCCGTATGGACAGGCATCGGGACCCTGGGCGGCGCCCTGGTGGGGATGGTGTTCTTCCGGGAGCCCGTGAGCCTTCTGCGGATCGGATGCATCGTGGGCATCGCCGCCTGCGCCGCGGGATTGAGGTTGCTTCAGTAAATTGTGTGCAACTCCTATTGTTGAATCCCTCGCTTGGTGGAGCAGCATCCACTCTACCGGTACACGATCTCTATACACTGAACGCTTGAGACTAAGGCCCCCGGTCTTACCGAGGGCCTTTACGTTATGTCGTTCCCAACACGTCTCTTCTATACCGCGCACTATTCGCTATTTGAATCGACTGATATACTCGAATTTGGAACAGCCTAACGGAGAGTGAACTAGGTGTGGAGACCTATTACGACATCCTCGGCGTTCCGAGGACAGCAACGCAAGCCGAAATCCGCGCCGCCTTCCGTAAACTTGCCCGTCTTTATCATCCAGATGCCAATCGAACGGATCCTCAGGCCGAAGCAAAGTTCAAACGGATCTCGGAAGCCTACACCGTGCTTTCCAATCCTGTTACACGTCGCGCTTATGATGCCACTCTGGATGCTGCTGCTCGCCAGGAGGCCGAGGGTGACCGGTATGAGAAAGACCAAGAGTCGAATTTGTATGATGTCTTCACTTACATCGCCGCTGTACTGGCTATGCGCAATACACCGTGGACGGTCATCGCCGCCGAACTACTGGCTGAGGGTTGCCCTCGTCCGCTTGCCATAGCTATTGCCCGATGGGCCCACCGACAGCGTATCCAGGCTGTACGCAAAGAAAGCAAACGCATCGCCTTGATTGGATTGGCCTGGTCGATCGGCACCGGATTGCTTGCGGAAATCTTCCCTGGTCTTGAAATGATTCTGGTCTTTCCGGCCCTCTACGCCAATTGGCAACTGCTCCGGGCCGGATGGCTGTATGTCACGGGCCGCGTGCCCGGTGCGCGCCCGCCACAGGATCTGCCCGATCCACTCACAGGGCCGGATATAGATGGATTTGTTGAGTTGGATTCCTGGTTTGCCAGACTGCGTACTCATATATCCCGTCTGCCTCTTCGACTACGCCTTGGTGGACTCGCTTTGGCCGTCGTAGTAGCGGTCGTGCCGATACTAGTGAACCGACAGGATCAACAGACGAAGCAGCAGTCCTACTATCTCACGGATCCAAGGGCGTTGGAACTCATGAAAGATGTACAGTCAGACAAGAGATCACAGCAACCAACACTCGATACAGCTACAAAAACCCCGGAAAGGCAGAAAACTACGGAAGCAGATGGAATCCGCCTGGGCATGACCAAAGATGAGGCATGGGCAATCATGGGAGTCCCGGACGAGGTTTACGCCTTCAGTTGGGAATATGGCCCTGACACGATATTTGTCGACATAGACGGGCGGGTGTCAGGCTGGGTTAATAGGAGCGGCACGCTAAACCTGCACCAAGTCACGCCGAATCCTGCAGCACCTCCAATCTGGTTCGGCACGACCGTTGACGAGGTAATGACTGTCATGGGTACACCGGATGAGGCTTGGCCCTTTTTCTGGAGGTACGGAAACGATCAAGTGTTCTTTGATGCAGACGGACGGGTAAACGGCTGGCGCAATTCCAGCGGTCGCTTGCGGGTGCGTCGGTATACCCCACAACCGGGAGCGGCTCCAATTCGAGTTGGATCCACGAGGGATGATGTGGTAGCAGCCCTAGGCACGCCAGAGCAAGCTTCGTCCTTTCAGTGGTCATACGGCGTCGACGTCATTTTGTTTGACGTGAACTACCGAGTGTCCGGTTGGCAAAACAAGAGTGGGACACTACCGGTTGGCAACTGACAGTATCAACCGAGACCCTCGCACCGCCCCCAAACAGGAAGCCAGAGCCTGCCGACCAGGCCCTGGCTTCCTTTGCGTTCAGTCCGCCGCTGTATCCAGCAGCTGCTCCTCGAGAGCCCACTCCCGCCGAATCTCCGCCGCCCTCCGGAAGATCCGCTGAAGCAGTTCCTCGCCGTCGGGCCGCACCGGCTCCACCGCTGCGTCCCGTCCCACGGGCCTCACGCCCAGCTCCCGGAGACGCTCCATCACCTGCGCCATGGTGCCGTCCGGATCCCGGAAAAACTGGCTTCCCCGGATGCGGATGAACCGCCAGCCCATCCGCTCCAGGATCGCCTGCCGGACGATGTCCTCCTGCAGGCTCTCCGGCGTGTACCACCGGTCCCCGTCGCACTCCACGGCCACCCGCTGGGGGCCGTCCAGCACCACCATGTCAATCTGGTAGGCGCCCACCTCCCACCGGGGCACCACGTGGTAACCGGCCTCGGTAAGGCGAGCCAGCACCAGCTTTTCAAACTCCGACTCCGGCCCGCCGCCGGCACCGGCCATTCTCGGGACGGCCGCTGCCGGATCCGACGCGTGCTTAATCAGCCTCAGCCGCAGATCCTCCGGCTTCAGGTCTGCCCCCGGATCCAGGGAGTGGACCACCCACATCTGGTCCCGGGCCCGGCTGGCGGCCACGTTATACCGCTTCTTGAACATCTGGCCGGCTCCTTCGCCCCGCAGGGGTAGCGGTCCCCGACCCGAAGGCACGTCCACCATGGAAAGGAACATGACGTGCCGCTCGTCCCCCTGAAAGTCGGCCGCGCTGCCGCAGCGAATCCGCCGCCGGCTGTACTCAGCCGGGGACATGTGATGCTGCAGCAGTTCATCGATCCGCCGGGCCTGGGCGTCGGCCAAAAGCGAAATCACTCCGAAGGTGGCATCGGCATACTCGGGCTGTTCCGCCGCGGCCATCAGCAGCGAGGCGACAGCCACCGCCTCCTTTTCGTTGACCTGGCCCCTCACCGAGGCCCCTTCCACCCGATAGACGACGGTGGCAGGGCGCCGGCGCACCAGGCTGTCGTCCCGCAGCGGCCGGATCCTACCTTTATAAGAGAGATGGTTACTGAACTGGATGATGGGTGCCACGCACCGGAAGTGCTCCACCAGGCAGACCGGCTCGAAGACCGTCTGGGCCAGGTCGTAGACCGAGGACTGACCGTCAAACAGAAGCCGGTTCGGAATGCCGCCCAGGTGCGTTTCGATGAGGGAATGGACCCGGTCCATGTCCAGGCCCACCGCCAGGGGGCTTACCTGCTCGTGGTCTCCCACCACCACCACCTGCCGGCCCAGGTAGAGGGCCGCCAGGGCCAGCATGTCGGACTCGCTGGCCTCGTCGATGATCACCACGTCAAACCGGTTGCGGGCAGGATGGAAGCTCTCCGCCACCCGGCTCAGGGGCATGATCCACACCGGCACCGCTGACTGGCACTCGGCCATGAGCCGCCGGGCCTCGGCCAGAAACTGCGGCGCCCGCCGGCCGGTCCGCTTGCCGGCCTTGCGCATGAGCAACTTCCACCCCTGCAGCGCCTGCCGCTGCGTCAGCGTGGTGCGCCGGATCTGCTGGGCCCAGGCCCGCTTCTCCACCAGGGCTGCCGTCACCCGGTGCAGATCCGCGGTCAGCTGATTGATCTGCCGCTGGATCTCCACCAGCGGCACCCGTCCCCGCCGGTCCAGTTCGTCCTCCAGCTGCCGCCAGAGCCACGCAGCTTTGGGATCTCCCGGCGGCCGGTCCTGTCCGTGAACCCCCTGCCGGGCCCGGATGGCGCTGGCCCAGCCCGGCGCCGCGGCTTCCAGCTTCCTGAGCAGTTCCCGGCGCAGGGTGAGGTCCCCCTGCTTGTTCCACGTCGTCACCAGCCGGGTGAAGGCCTCCTGGTAACGGGCTTCGTCTTCCTCACGCACTGCTTCCAGCAGGTCGGCCACCGTCCGACTACAGCCGGCCTCCCCGGCGCCTCGGACTGTCTCCAGCGTCCGGGTCAGGGCAGCGAGCTGGGCATCCAGGGCCTCCTTTCGAAGCCGCCAGATCCGGGCCTCCACCACCGGCGCCAGCCGCTGCCCAAAGGCCTCGTATAGCCGCAACAGTTCGCCGTGCTGGCTAAGCTGCACCGGTACCTCGGCCAGCAGCCGCTCCACCAGAAGGCCCTGCCGGGAAAGCTCCTGCTGCAGGGGCTCCCAGGTCTCCCGGAACCAGGTCAGGGCCTTCTCGATCTCGGGGATGAACTGGCCGGCCACCCGCTCGGGCTCGGCGCCCAGGTCCGACGCGGCCGGGCCTCCCAGGGGCGTCATCTGCCGCTGCCACCGCTCCCTGAGCAGCGTGCGGGCCCGCCGGAGGCGAATCGCCGCCAGGATCGCCTCGAAGTCCTCCTGCGTGGCCGGCCGGCTGCCCCGGACCCGGGCGGAATCGATGAACTGCTTCCACTCTCGCCGCAGCAGCAGGGTCAGGCCGCCCAGCCTTCCCCCACCGCGCAGGTGCTGCAGAATCGCCTCCGCCACCGCCTCCAGTTCGCTGTCCGGCCGGTCAGCGGGCAGCTCCGGCCCGGCACCCATGATGACCGCCTCAGACTCGTAAGCCAGCCGGGCCACTTCCCGGATCTGGGCGATCAGGTCCCGCCAGCCCTGCTCGTGGGAGCCTCCGGTCCGGGCGTCCAGCATGGCCTCCAGCCGCCAGGGCTCTGCAGAGGGAATCACCGCCAGGGCCGATTGCACCCGCTCCAACAGGTCGCTGAGCACATCCGCCGTCTGCTCCGGCGGCGGATCTTGCCAGAGGTCCGTGCGGTAGTCCAGATCCCGCTGGGCGATCTGCCGCCGTTCCTCCAGCAGGGCCGCGAACTCCGAGGGAGACAGCAGTTCGGCCGGATTGGGCAGGGCCGCCCCGAGCTCACTTTCCTCGTCGGGATGCACGGACCGGTTGGTCCGGTAAAGCTCCAGGATTTCCCCTTCGGTAAGCGGCAGCGAGACTCCGGGCGTCACTGGCCGTGGAATCCAGCCGTCGGATTCCCGGCGCGCCGCCACCAGGCGGGCGGCCTGAACCGGCGTAAACTCCCGGCCTTCGAAGACGATCGGCCGGTATTCGTCCATCCGGGCATTCCGGAGAGCCTCCCGGGCCTGCCGCAGCCGCTTCAGCAGGTCCAGGCGCTGCTGCTCCAGCGCCCGGGCCTCGGCCTCCAGTTCGTCCGCGTTAGCCGTGGCCAGCCGGTCGCTGATGGCATCCACCGCCGCCTCCAGCTGAGCGGTGCCTTCGTCCAGCAGGCTCACGCAGAGCGGCTGCAATGGCTCCACCACCTGGTCCCGCAAGGCCCGCAGGGCCCGAGCGGTCTGGCTGGTCACCAGGACACTCTTGCCCTGTGCCAGGAGGTGCCCCAGAAGGTTGGCGATGGTGTGGGTCTTTCCGGTGCCGGGCGGGCCCTGCACCAGGACCGCTCCGTACCGCTCCAGCCGGCGCGCGATGGCCACCTGCTCCGGATTGGCCGGCTTGGTGAGCAGAATCTCCTCATCCTCACCGTTGGGCGATGCCGCCTGCTCGGCGGCCTCCCCCTGACCCGCCGGCGCCGGCTCCATCCCGAGGACCCGAAGCAGTGCGGGCGGAATCTCCTCCCGGGTCTGCAGATCGGCAAGAATCCCCTCCAGGAGCCGGTCAAATCCCATGCTCCGGTTCCGCAGGAACAGGACCGGCTTGCGAATGATCACCGGGGCATCCGGGGGCACAGCTTGATCTGCTGCCGGTTCAAACTGCCCGCCCGGGGCCAGCAGCGCCACCGTGCGCCGCAGGAAGGCCTCCGTCTCCTCGCCCCCCAGGGGGCTCCAGCCCCCCTGCTCCAGATCCTCCTGGCACCGGTGCACCACCGCCGGCTGCACCGCCGTGAGATCGGTAAGGGGGCCTGTGTAGAGCTCCGGCGGCTGGTCTGCTTCGGCGATGGTAAACGCGGGCACATCCGGGTCGAAGGTGAGGGTGACCCGCTGCAGCAGAATCGGATGGTCGATCCGCGGCCCGCCCGGGGGCTGCCACCTGAGCAACCCGTCGCCCAGCATCAGTTCGACCCGCTCCGATTCACGGTCGAGCCGGGAGTGGAGCGCATAGAGGCGGTCGAAGATCGCCATGGCCTCCCGGGCCGGCTTTTCCGTCCGGGCCCACTGGGCATGCCGCTCCCGGTACTCCCTCCACAGGGCTTCCCGGATCGGGCTATCCGCAAACCGCTCTGCCCGGACCGTTCCGTCGGGCAAGGTCTCCGTCCGCTCCTCCACCACCTCCGGCGCATTGTCCGGTGATTTCCACCCCTGCTTGAGCCACGGCTGGATCTCCTCCGGCGGCTCTGGAGCCGCGGTGAGAACCGGACGGCAAACCCGCAAGACAAAGCTTCCGTCCTGCCCTGACTCCGCCCCCTCCCCGCCGGGGCCGGTCCGGCCCGGGCGGCTGATGGCCGGGTGGTCTGGCAGGTCTTCGAACCACATCACCCAGGGCTGCTGGCCGATCTCCCGGATGACCGGATTGCGCAGCCGGTTAAATTCCCTGAGGTACCGAAAGACTTTCAGGAGGCCGGCACGGGCCGCCTCACGGTCGATGGCCGACA
>DATCKG010000111.1:0-2732 GCA_036562385.1 Symbiobacteriaceae bacterium | reverse complement strand
GGGGTGTCCCTTTTTTACTGTGCCTGGCAAGTGTGCGTCCCGGTAAACCGGGCACCGACCTCGGAAGGCTTCGTCGAGCAGTTGACCAGCATGCCCTTGCAGGTCCTGTTCATGCTCTTGCCCATCCTCACCACGGTCGTTGTGGCCCGGGACGACCGCAACGCGGCGGCGGAGATGACGGCCTATCGTACCCGGCGTACTCTCGGCCTGTTGTGGCCACGCATGGCGGCCGTGGGATGTTTGGCTGCGGCGGTAGCCGGGCTCATGTACGGCATGGCGTTGGCAGCCAATCTATACCATGCGCCGTCGACCGTTAGTTCGCGCCCTTATCTGGTCTCCTGGATCGTCGTCGTATTGCCGTCGCTTCTATTCAGCCTCGTTGTTCCCGTATGGATCTACATGCTCACGAAAAACAGTATCCTGGCCTCGCTTCTCCCCTTCCTTGTGATGAGCCTGACGGTGCCGCAGGCCCATCCGCTGTTCTCCCCCGGGCTGGCCCGGGTGGGCTTCTCTGTCCTGGATACGTTCGGTGGCCTGGGCCAAGCCGTGGCCTGGGCCAGGATGACTCTCCTCAGCGTCGCCGTGATCCTTGGACTCTGGGTCTACATCAAGGAGGAACACCGTCTGGGGTTGGGTAAAGGCTGGAGCGCCCGCCGCCAGGTGGCCATGGCGGCGGTGCTGGCGATCGCCATCGCCTGCATGGTGGCCGGCTTGACATCGATGCCGCCTGATGTACGTGCTCAGGCGGCTTGGGCGCCCTTTACTCCAGGGGCACCGTGCCCGGCCGGGGCCAACTCGGCCGGACCCGAGTTGGCCCTCACAGTCGAGCGGATGGACATCCGCCTCCAGGCGGACCTGCATCGAGGCCGACTGGAGGGCGAGTTGCGCGCCGCCATCCGTAACGCGCTGTCCACACCGGTGCAGACGGTAACCGTTCGCCTCCATCCCCGACTCCAGCCGGTGCGAGCGGAGGAAATCGCGCCGGAAAAGGCACCCGTGCAGTTTGTTGCCATGAAGCCGGGCTGGTGGTGCCTGCAGTTGCCGTCGGCCCTGCGGCAGGGGGGGACGCTACAACTGCAGATCGGTTACGAAGGCAATCCCCTGCTCACCGACTACAATGGGCGGCTGGTACTGAACCGCCTCTCCCCCCACGGGCTTTGGTTGCACCCCCAAGGCATGTGGTTTCCTGCCGCTGGCGATGTCGATCAGGATACCTCATGGACCCTGACTGTGGAAACGTCCCAGCCCCTCGTGTTCGCCGCCACCTCCTCCGGCGGTGCCACCAGGCGGTGGGTGCAGGAAGGCAGGGGGCCCCTTCCCGCCCTCGCAGCTGGCAGGGCATGGCATGGCTACCGGGCGGGAGAAGGGGCACCGGGTGGCGATGTCGTGGTCTGGACGGACGGCAGCTACGCCCGGCAAGCCGGGGCCTTTGCAAACCTGGTGGCGCAGGCCCTGGACAGCGCCCGGGGGCTGGTGCAACCTGGCGACGATCTTCCCGTCACGGAAAAGGCTATTGCCCTCCTACCGTACAACGGTGTTGGGGATCGGGCGCCGGCCATGCCGCTGGGACATGGTGACGTGACCCTGTTGCCGGAGTACATGCTCGACTGGAACGAGCCCACCCCCTTTGTCCGGCGCGCGGCCCTTCAGGTCGCGGCAGGGACCGTGTTAGACCGGATGGGCTTGTCGCAAGCCGCCGGGGCGCCGTCGTTTATGCACCAGGGCCTGCGGGATGCCGTGGCACTATGGATTCTTGATCGGTTCAACCCCGCCGTGGCCCAGGAGGAACGCGAGATACGACACACCCTGGCGACGACGGGTGCCGTTGAGGCGGTTGACAGGGAACTGCGTGAGCTGGGCCTTGAGGCGATGAACTCTCTCAGCAACACCCTCACGGTCTACCTGGACTTCGCGGCCCGGGAGAATGGGGTGTCCATGGTCCTCGACCAGGTACGCCGGGCCGCGCAGCAACCGCGGCCATTGGGACAACCGTTCTGGGTCTCCTTGCTGAGTAGCCTTCCGGAGCCTTCCCCA
The DNA here is from genome assembly GCA_036562385.1 of Symbiobacteriaceae bacterium. GTDB lineage: Bacteria > Bacillota > Sulfobacillia > Symbiobacteriales > Symbiobacteriaceae > DATCKG01. The sequence goes on along the minus strand of DATCKG010000111.1, from coordinate 698 downwards.
GAGCTGGCCCCCGCCGTGAACCAGCTGCAAGGAGTGCTGAGGTCCGGATCATCATAAGGCGGTGACGGGCAGTGGTGTACCTGCGCCTGCTTCGGCGGCCCGAGACAGCCTTGACCACCCTTGGGCTCGGGATCTACGTAACCCACCTGGTTCTGCAATACGCGAGGGCTGTACGCCCCTCGTGGGACGATCTGGTCTGGGTTCTCGAGGGCTGGTTCCCCGTGGCGCTGGCCCTGTCCACCGCAGGCTTGGTGGCGGAGGAAGTCGAGGGCAGGACCTTCGAGATGCTGTATCCCAAACTACGTTCGCCCCAGGCCTGGCTCATGCGCCACCTGCAAGCCGCCTGGCTCGTCCAGGGCGTACTGGCCCTGATCGGTGCGGGTGCCCTGCTCCCTTACTACGGCACAGTAGGCCCGATGGTCATGCTGCTTCCGGGTGCGATCTGTTCAGGCCTGGCCCTCAGCGGCGTGGCCCTTCTGGCCGCCACCCTAACCCGCCAGACCGCCGTGGGCTATGGCGTCGCCCTGATCTGGTGGCTCTTTAGCCTGCTCACGTCCGGCATCCCCATCGGCTGGCTGCGGCTGGTATCCTTAACCCCCACGGTGATGAGCCCTGTGCCTGATGTTTTCTGGTGGTGCAACCGGATCGGGCTGCTGGCGCTGGGCCTTGCCCTCGAGGGCCTGGTGGCGCGGCGGCTG
>DATCKG010000074.1:0-1526 GCA_036562385.1 Symbiobacteriaceae bacterium | reverse complement strand
CAGCCGTGGAGAGGAAGAACCGGGCCACGTCTGCGGCCGTCGCCGGCCTACGAGGCGGGCCGATGTCCGAGAAATCCCCCGTAATCGTTCTGGCCAGGTCCTCGGGCATGAAGCCGAAGGGCGTCAGGACCGTCCGGCGGGTGGTCTGCTGGATCGACTGCCGCAGCCGGTTCAGGACGTTAGAGACGCCCTGCCGCAGCCGGCTCAGGAGGTTCGTAGGCTGAGGCGCCGGCCTGGGCGCAGGGCGGGGCTGAGGCCGGGTTGTGACCCGGCGCACATACGCCCCCTGCGAGAGCGCCATGCGGGTCTGCGGGCCAACGATGCCGTCCACCCGGAGGCCCACAGACCGCTGGAACGCCCGTACAGCCGCTTCCGTTCGCGGCCCAAAAATGCCGTCGATCGGGCCGCGATAGAATCCGAGCTTAGCAAGGGTCCGCTGCAGGCCCCTCACCGCAGCTCCGGTGGAACCGCGCCGCAGGAGCGGAGTCCCTGCCAACGAAGAAGGGGACCGCCCGGTCGTGCGGCCCCCTCCGATGTACGCCTGCGCCATCCTACGTCACTCCTTCTTCTGCTCTGACGGCTTCTCCTCAACGGTCAGGAGCTTGTGGACCTGCTCCTGGAGGCCCTCAACCTGGGCCTGCAGGATGGCGTTCTGGTACTCCAGCTCCTTGATCCGGTTCAGGAGCCGGTCGATCACACGCTCGGCAGGAACGGTGTTCATGACGAAACCCCCTACTAGCCGATCTTAATGACCTGCAGCACTGGCGCCGTATCCGCCTCCAGTTCCAGGTTCAGCGTCACACCGCTGTTCTGCAGGGCCACGATCTCGATGTAGTCGCCGGCATTCAGGTGCGCCATGGCGGACACCTGCTGGTACATCGGATTGCCGGCGACGGGCACTTCCTGCACCTTCGCGATGTTGTTCCCGCCGTTAACTTTGATGGCCAAAAGGCGGTATCCATTCCCGTTGGCGGCCCACCGCACCGTGCAAATCACCAGGTACTTACCGCTCTCTGGGATGTAAATGCGCTCCGTGTACGCCTGGCCGGGGTCCCACATGCCTGAATGGTTATATCCTGGGAATCGGGCCTGCCACGGGATAGCGACAGGCGTACTGTCGGGGACGGAGCGGTTGCTCGTGCGTGTAATGCGGATGGACGGCGGCACATATCCGGCTAGGCTATCCAGCGCCCGGGCAATGGGCCAGACATTGCTCTCCGGGTCGTAGGTAGCCGGGTACGGCAACGGCACCAACTGAACGCCATCGCACAGCACCCACGTGTCGGGGTCGCAGAAAATGGTGATCTCCAGGTATTCGGTGTTGGCGGGAAGGTTCTGTGCCGTAGCCCATGCCCGCTTCCACTTGTACTTCTCGGAGGCGTTGATACTCACCTGAGCCGTGGCCAGCAGCTTCAACCGGGTCCGGTTGGAATCGACCGCCCACAGCTCGATCTTGGCCGTGGTGTTGGCTGTGGTGGCCTCAAAGGCCGCGAACCACGCCGACACGGTATACGGCCCGGTAAGCC
>DATCKG010000054.1:0-94126 GCA_036562385.1 Symbiobacteriaceae bacterium | reverse complement strand
GGCTTGCAGGGCCAGAGAGAGGCCTCCCTGCCACTGGATGGCGTTGATGCCCACGACCCGTCCTTCCAGGTCAACCAGGGGGCCGCCGGTGTTACCGGGGTGCACAGGTGCGGTGGTGAGCAGCAGACCGTCCACCGGCAGGTTTCCACCGCCCCGGACTCGGGGGGGACGGTAGATGGTGCGGTCGCTGCTGCTGATGATACCAGCCGCGGCTGTCTGCTCCTGGCCCAGCGCGTTGCCCACGGCGATCACCACCAAGCCCACCGGGACGGTGTCGTCCGGAGCGAAGACCGGCGGATCCATGGGCAGCCGTTCCTTCAGCCGGACGATGGCCAGGAAGTAGAGGGGATCGATGCCGATGCAGGTACCGGGACGCCGCTTGCCGTCGGCGGTCTTGACGGTGATCTCATCTTCCATAGCCACGATCTGGGCGCTGGTAATCACGTGATAGTGGTCCAGGACGACTCCGGTGCCCAAGGCAATCTGGCCGGTGCTGGGAGTCTTGGCATGGATATGAACGACGGCCGGTCGGATCTTGTCCAGTGCATGGATCAGGGCGGCAGACCATTGATCCATTCCTGCCACCTCCAATACAACACTCATTATACCAAAGTGTTTCGGTGATCCTATCCTTTAGACTGCCATGGTTCTCCACGGGGAGGAGGTGCTCCGGCCTGTACCGAACCCCATCATATTCTGTGCCTGGGAGGAACAAGGATGATCGAACTGTACCAGGTTTCGAAAAGCTACGTCCGCGGGGGCCGGAAGGCTGTGGACGACCTGACCCTGACGGTGACACCGGGGGAGATCTTTGGCTTCCTGGGCCCCAACGGTGCCGGTAAGACCACCACCATCAAGATGATGGCGGGTTTGCTCCGGCCGGATACGGGCACCATTCGCATCAACGGCTTTGACATGGCCAGGGAACCCCTGAAGGCCAAGGCACAGCTGGCTTACGTACCCGACAGCCCGGAGGTGTACGAACGGCTGACGGGCCTGGAATACCTCAACTTCATCGGCGACATCTACGGCGTCGCACCGGCGGACCGGCAGCGCCGGATCCAGGACCTGGGAGAGCGGTTCGAACTGACCCATGCGCTGGCGGACCGCATCAGCGGGTACTCCCACGGCATGCGGCAGAAGCTGGTCCTGATGGCGGCGCTGTTGCACGATCCTCCGGTCTGGATTTTGGACGAGCCCATGGTGGGTCTGGATCCGCGGTCGGCCTATACACTCAAGGAACTGATGGTGGAGCACACCCGCAAGGGGCGGACCCTGTTCTTTTCCACCCACGTGCTGGAAGTGGCGGAGCGGCTGTGTGACCGGGTGGCCATCATCAAGAATGGGCGCATCATCGCCTCCGGCACCCTGGAGGAACTCCGGCACGGGCAGTCCGGGGAGTCGCTGGAGGAAATCTTCCTGGAGCTGACCGAGCAATGAACAGGCGGCTGCTGGCGCTGATGAGGATCCAGGCGCTGGAGAACTGGCGCCACTTCAGGGAACGGCTGGGCGGAGGCCGATCCGGATGGGGACTCTTGCTGCTGCCCCTGTTGGTTTTGGCCTTTGTTCCCGCCATCGCCATGCTGACCGTCAGCTACATGGCGCTCTATCTGGCGGCCAGCATGCTGGGCTTTGGGGAACTGCTGATCACCGTGGTGGTCGCGGCGGGGCAGATCCTGTGCCTGATGTTTGGCGTCTTTTATGTGATTTCCGCCTTTTATTTTAGTAAGGACCTGTCGATCCTGCTGCCGCTGCCGATCCGTCCCAGCGAGATCGCCCTGAGCAAGTTCCTGGGGATCCTGGTCGGGGAGTACATGACCATCGCACCGGTGGTGGTGCCGGGACTGGTTGTCTACGGACTGGCGGCGGACGTCTCCTGGACCTATGTGCCCTTTGCGGTGATGATCTTCCTGCTGCTGCCGGTGGTGCCGCTGGTGCTTTCGGCGCTGTTCAGCCTGGTGCTGATGCGGGTGACCAACCTGGGCAGGAGGCGGGATGTGCTGCGGGTGGTCGGTTCCTTGATCGGCGTGGCCCTGGCCATCCTGTTCGGCCAGTTGGGCTCGCGGTTTGAGTCCTTCTCCGTCGGGCCGGATCAGGTGGGCCAGGTGCAGCAGTTTCTGCAGGCCCGGCAGGGTATGGCGGCAGCGGTGACGCAGCTCATTCCTACCAGCCGCTGGGCCACGGAAGCGCTGCGGGCCGGTGCGCCGGCCCTGGGCTCCTGGGGGATGCTGCTGTATCTGGGCACTTCCGCCGTCGCCCTGGGGCTGCTGGTCGGTTTTGCGGAGTGGCTGCTTCCGGGCGGGCTCACCACGGCCGGGGATGGAGGACGGAGCCGCCGCTTGACGGCGGAGGAGCTGCGCCGCGATACGGGGAAGATCCGCTCGCCGCTGTGGGCTCTCCTGCTACGGGAGATTCGGCTGCTGAACCGTACTCCTACCTTTTTGATGAACGCCCTGCTTCCTGTGGTATTGCTGCCCCTGGTGATGTTCCTCCCCCTGCTGCAGGAACCGGAGGCCCTGGCCTTGGTGCGGCAGGTCAGCGGGCCCTGGGCGAGCTACGGAATCCCCGCCGCCGCACTGGGGATGATGCTTTTCATTAGCTCCGTATCCAACCTGGCCTCCACGGCCATCAGCCGAGAAGGGCGCTTCTTCTGGATCCTCAGGTCCCTGCCGGTTTCTCCCACCTTGCAGATCCGGGCGAAGGTGCTGCACAGTGTGTTGTTCAACCTGCTCAGCAGCATGGTGGTGATGGTGGGCGTCCTGTTGTGGATGAGGCTGCTTACGCCGCTGATCTTCCTGTACCTGCTGGTCGCGGGAACCCTGGGCGTTGCTGCCGGTAGCTACTTGATGATGGTGCCGGACATCCTGCGGCCCAACCTCACCTGGACCGATCCCCAACGGGCGATGAAGGGGAATCTGAACGTCCTCATCAGCACCATCATCATGATGGCGTTCATGGGGCTGCTGGTTGTGGTGTCGCTGCTGCTGTGGTGGACCGACCCGCGGCTGCTGCTCCCGGCCCTGCTCCTGATCTTCGGCCTGCTGACCTGGGGCCTGGACCGGGCGGTGACCCAACTGGCGGAAGAAAAATTTCTGGAATATGAGGCATAAGGACAGGGGCTGTCCCGGAGCAGAGCAATCTGCTTTTGGGACAGCCCCTTTGTGCCTAGTCTAGACTGTACACGCTTCCGACACCAGTGTCGTAAATCTCAAAGAAGCCGGGGGAATGTATCCTTTGGCTCGGTCTTGGAGCGTACGCCAAACTCCGTTGGGGACGGATGCTTTGACGAGGTTATCGATCGTGACACCATAAATCTCAACGAAAGAGGGGGCGCCGCCTTCAATGACGTGAGCAGCTGTTGACGTCTTCAGAAAGGCATGACCCTGTTTGCAAGACTCGTCGCCCCACTCGCCCTCATTCAGGCAGGACGGAGGACTTTCAGTTGCCAGGGGCGGGGTAAGTGAGTACCATCCGAGATGTACTATGAGTGTCATGCGTGCGAACAGCCGCGAGAACAAGTGACAAGACGAGTTTCAGGTCCCAAGATGGAAATAAGGAGGTAATACTTTGTCTCCTGCAGCCAAGTGGCTGTTGACCATCCTGATTCTGGGCTCGCTCCACCTCCTGGATGTGGTCATTGTAATTGCAACACAGGGGCCCCGTGAGGTGGTCAACGTTTTCCCCTTCGGTGGTCGAGAACAGCATGAACTGGCTGCCATCGCCCAGGTGGAACTGTGCATCCTGGCCGTGGTGGCGCTCGCCTTCGTCATCCTGCTGCATCGCCGTGGTGATGACTGACCCCACCGCATCCCGACCTGTGGCGACAGCGGACCCCGTCGTAGCCAAGGGGGCTGCCCCTAAGCCATCTCAGATGGCTTTTGGGACAGCCCCTTTTTCAGGCGCTGTATCTACCGTCCGGTGAAGCGGGGCTCCCGCTTCTCCAGGAAGGCCTGAATTGCCTCCCGCGCGTCGGCCGTCTGCATGGCCGCCTCCTGGTGATAGGCCTCCAGCTCCAGGATCTCCTCCAGGCTCTGCTCCAGGCCCCGGGCAAACTGGCGCTTGATCCAGCCCATGGACCGGGGGCCCCTGGCCAGCCGCGCGGCCCAGTCCGCCACCACATCGGGGAACTCCGAAGCCGGCACCACCCGGTTGCAAAGGCCCAGTTCCAGCGCCTGCCGGGCGGAGATCCGGTCGCCGAACAGGGCCAGTTCCATGGCCTTGTGGTAGCCGATCAGCCGGGGCAGGAAGTAGGAGGCACCGGAGTCAGGCACCAGACCGACCCTGACGAAGGCCTGCACCAGGGAAGCCTCTTCCGACAGAATGACCAGGTCCGCCGCCAGGGCCAGGCTGCAGCCTGCGCCGGCTGCCACGCCGTTGACCGCGGCCAGGACGGGCTTTTCCATGGTTCGAATCAGGCGGATCCACACGTTGTAGTAGTTGCGGACCAGATCGCCGGCGCTTCCTTCGGTGATTTCGCTGAGGTCCTGTCCTGCACAGAACCCCCGCCCGGCTCCGGTAATCACCAGGCACCGGACGGCCGGGTCCCCTGCCGCCTGCCGCAGGGCGGCGATGAACTCCCGATGCATCTGCCTGTTGAAGCTGTTGAGCTTGTCCGGCCGGTTCAGCGTGATGCGCCCCACTCCGTCCGCCACTTCATACAGGATGGTCTCGTACCCCATGGTCTGCCTCCTATCGCCCCTGGAACACCGGGGTGCGCTTTTCTAGGAAGGCCTGCATGCCTTCCTTCTGGTCCTGGCTGGCAAAGGCCATGTAGAAGAGCCGCCGCTCCAGCCGCAGGCCTTCGGACAGCGGGGATTCGAAGGCGCTGAGCACCGCCTCCTTGGCCATCTGCACCGCCACGGGGGACTTGGCGGCAATGTCCCGGGCTACCTTGAGGGCTTCCTCCAGGTAAAACTCCGGCGGCACCACCCGGCTGACCAGCCCGGCTGCCAGGGCCTCCTGGGCCGTCAGCATCCGGCCGGTGAGGATCATCTCCATGGCCAGGGACTTGCCCACGGCTCGGGTGAGCCGCTGGGTGCCGCCTGCCCCTGGGAGCACGCCGATGTTGATTTCCGGTTGGCCGAAACGGGCGGTCTCGGAAGCGATGATGATGTCGCAGGCCATGGCCAGTTCACATCCGCCGCCCAGGGCATAGCCGCTGACCGCGGCGATGATCGGCTTCTTCACCCGATAGACCGCATCCCAAAGGGAGATGAAGTCCTTTTGGTACATCTCAATGGCGCCCTGACCGGCCATCTCCCGGATGTCGGCCCCTGCCGCAAAGGCCCGCTCGTTGCCATGGATCACCAGGCAACGGATGGCGGGATCCTGGTCCAGGTGTTGCAGGGCGTCCACCAGTTCGCCCATCAGCTGCGAGTTGAGGGCATTCAGCGCCTGGGGCCGGTTCAGCTGGATCCTCCCCACCGGCTCCTCCCGAAACACCAGGATCTGTTCGTAGTTCACAGGCCGGACCTCCTTTCCTCAGGCTTCCCAGTCTTCGGCCACATACATCGTGAACAAGCCCTTGGCAAAGGTGCGCAGCTGCCGGCCTGCCTCCGCCATCTGGGGCGAATTCAAGGCAGCCTCCAGGGCGGCCCGGTCGTCGAAGCGAAGGACGGCCATCTGGAAGTAGTCGGGCTGTCCCCAGGGCGCCGGGGCAAAGCGCACCACATGGGCGCCACGCAGACCCGGCACCTCACGGATCAGGGCCATATGCTCCCGGTAGCGGGCATCAAACTCCTCCAGCGGCATCTCCGGTTTCCGATAGAGGACCACCAGCTTCACCACGGACCCATCCATCCTCCCTCCCACTGCCATTCGCCAGCACGGCAGATCGTTTCAGTTGTCTTATTCGACAGCGGTTTGTGAATTTCCTGGCATATCCGGCTGGGATCTCAGACTCTGGAGCAGGGCTTCCACGTGGGGAAGGCTGACGTGGTCCTGCATGCTGAGGAGGGAGCGGGTCAGTTCCCGCTCCAGGTCGATACGGCGGGCCAGGATGGCCTGCATGCGGGCCAGCATGCCGAAGGCCACGGCGTCCGACCGGCGGCCGGTGGCTCTGGCGGTGTAGTGCAGGGTGAGGTAGGCGCAGGCCTTCTGGGCCGCCGTGGCCCCGATGATCCGGACGGCCTCCTCGGCGCGGGCGGCTGCGGTGGGGTGGGCGCTTTCCAAATAGGCCTTGTAGGCGAGGTTGTTGCAGAGGCTGATGCGGGCCCTCACGTCCTGGGGGGTCTCCGCCACGTACTGCTGGGATTGGGCTAGCAGTGGAGCGGCCCGCTCCAACTGCCCGATCCGGAGCCACTGCCAGATCAGTTCGGCCCGAATGGGCTCCACCCGATCCGGGGGAAGACCCTGGCTGAGGTGCCACTGGTAGGCCTTGCGAAAGTACTCCGCGGCCTTGCTCTCCCGCCACATGTTCCGGTGGCAGACGGCCGCCAGGTGAAACGCCCGACCTTCCAGCGCGCGGGCTCGCTGGTACAGCGGCATCTGGCGGAAATACTGCTCCAGGCAGGCCAGGGCCCGCTTGTGCAGGGCCAGGTCTGCGCACAGCTCAGCCAGGTGGTAGAGGGCCCGGCCCAGCAGGTCGTAGTCCGGGGTCATGCGGCTGTAATGGACCGCCAGTTCCGCGGGGCCCAGGGCCTCCTGGTTCAGATGAAGCGCCGCAAGGCTGTAGCTGAGGGAAAGATAAGTCTGGGCCTGTTCCAGGACGGTCAGGTCGCCGCGGCGCAGCAGGTTCTCCGCCGCGTGCCGGGCCTCGCGATAGCGGCGGGCCGCCAGCAGGGCCGCCAGATCTGCCACTTCCACGGTGCCCGCCTCCTCCGTACAGTTTGGACATTACCAGTATATTCCAGCGCCAGGTCGCAATCAACCCCTGCTGCCCGGACACAGAAAGGGTCCCCCGGTCAGGCAGGGGACCCTCCGTTTGGATGGCGATTCACTTGGCTTCCTCCGGGCCGACGATGTACCGGCAGCAGGTGCCGCCCTGGGAGATGCACTCGACCCGTTGCACCTGATCGGTACCCAGCACGGTTCGGATAAACGTGAGCTCGTGCTCGCACGCATGGGGATAATACCGTGACACCTGGCTGATGGGACAGTTGAACTCCCTCAGAATGAAGGTTCCGTCCGCTCCCTCTTCGCTGGTGGCCAGATAGCCGTTGGCCGCCTGAATTTGGGTCAGCCGCTTCACCCGCTCGGCCAGGGTAGGGCAGGCGCTCACCTCCGGGCCATACTGCTCAGCCAGCCGCTGGCCCCTGGTCCGGAAGAACTGGTCCACCAGTTCACTCTGGGTCTGGGACAGAAACTCGAGGAGCTCCAGTGTCAAGGCGCCGTACTTCTTGGGAAAGAGCTCATCAGCGGCCTCGGTGAGGGAATACACCCGGGTGGGCCGGCCCATCGGATGTCGCTCCTGGACGGAGGTGATGAGGCCGTCCCGCTCCAACGAGGTCAGGTGACGGCGCACCGCGACATGTGTGATCCCCAGGCGCTCGCCGAGTTCACTGACGGTGAGGGGACCGCTGACGCGGAGGATATTGATGATTTCCCGGCGGGTGGACGTGTCGCCGTGAGATGGCAGAGCGTCTGTGGGCATTTCATGTGCACTCCCCTGATTCGTTTGGAGTCCATTGTACCATAAGACCACGTGAACAGATACTTATGTAACCCATTTGTGTATAATGACACTTCTTTGGTGCCATGCGCCGGGCAACGAAGGAGATGGGATGGTTACGATGGCCACCTTTCCGAGGGCGGAAGCATGGCCGGCAGCGTTGACAAAAAGTCATTTATGGTAGTATAATAACCAATTTATTGACTGATGGACCCCGTTCTGGTATCCTGAAATAGAGATACCCGGTCGGAATGACAACGAACGATTCGGGGCGGCCAGGGACTGGGGGGTGGGGGATGTTCCAGGTCGGGGATAAGGTGGTTTATCCGCGGCACGGGGCAGGAATTATCGAGGCTATCGAGGAAAAGGAAGTACTGGGGAAAACCAGGCGGTACTTTGTTATGCGGTTGCCCCTGAACGATATGAAAGTGATGGTCCCCTGCGATAACCTGGAAAGCGCCGGGCTGCGGGAGGTTATCTCCGAGCCGGTGCTGGAGCAGGTACTGGAGGTCTTGCGGTCGCACAAGGGCACCGGTTCACCGGACTGGAACCACCGGTACCGCACAAACATGGAGAAGATTCGTAGCGGCGACATCTTCGAACTGGCAGAAGTGGTACGGAGCCTGTCCCAGCGGGATCGGGAAAAGGGGCTTTCCACGGCGGAACGCAAAATGCTGGAAAACGCCCGGCAGATCCTGCTGTCCGAAATTGCCCTCGCCAGAGGGCTGGCAGTGGAGGAGGCCAACCGCTTCCTGGACCAGGTGCTGGCCCAATAGTCAAGCCATATCCATGTTTGGCTGGCGCCGGAGCGACCGGCGCCCCTTTGTTCTTGCCTGTCATAGAACCTTTGGAGGTGGTCCGAACGTCTTTTTGTAGGCAGGACGAAGTGGAGACCTCCTGCGGTCGGTGGATGTGTGGAAATCGTCGGGAGGTGAGGTTCAATGCTGAAGAAAAACCTGAGGCTGTTGCTTACCGGAGCAGGCGTGCTCGGCGGGTTCAGTCTCACGTTTTTCAGTCTGAGTGCGATCCCCCCCATTCCCTATGCCGCTCCCTGGGTTTGGTCGGTTATCGCCGTACTCTTGGGCAGCTGTCTTGGTGGACTCATCGGTTTCTTTCTTTATCCTCTCGCCCTGTGGTTGGATAGCCGACTGGCCAAAGCGTCCTTCGTGGATATCCTGTTCGGAGCGGCCGGACTCATTGTCGGTCTGTTGATCGCAGTCCTTCTGGGCATTCTTTTGAACCAGGTGAAGCCGGTGGGACCGTTCCTGACGGTGCTGGCCGGTGTGATCTTCGGGTACCTGGGTATCAGCGTGGCTACCCGGAAACGGGAAGAAGCCGCTTTGTTCGTGGGAAGCCTCGGCAGGCGTCAGAAGGCGGAACCGGCGTCTGAACCCGAGGAAAAGGCCGCCTACAGCGGTGTCAGCCCGGCCAAGGTGCTGGACACCTCGGTGATCATCGACGGTCGGATCGCTGATATCGTGCAGACGGGCTTTCTGGAGGGGCCCCTGGTGATTCCCAGCTTTGTGCTGGAAGAACTGCGGCACATCGCCGATTCTTCGGATGTGCTGAAGCGGAACCGGGGCCGGCGCGGCCTGGACATGCTGAACCGGATCCAGAAGGAGCTGAACGTGGAGGTCATCATCTACGAGGAAGACAGCAGTGACGGCATGGAGGTGGACTCCCGGCTGCTCCGGCTGGCCAAGAAGCTGGGCGGGAAGGTGGTGACCAACGACTTTAACCTGAATAAGGTGGCCGAGTTGCAGGGTGTCTCGGTACTGAACATCAACGAGCTGGCCAACGCGGTGAAGCCGGCGGTGCTTCCTGGCGAGGAGATGACCGTCACGGTGATCAAGGACGGCAAGGAAGTGGGCCAGGGGGTTGGATACCTGGATGACGGCACCATGATCGTGGTGGACGGCGGGAAGCGATACATCGGCGACACCATCGATGTGGTGGTCACCAGCGTGCTGCAGACCGCGGCCGGCCGCATGATTTTTGCCAAGCCAAAGGTGCAGGAGAAGGTGGCGCCGTGAGCATTCAGGTGGGGGGACTGCAGGTACCGGTCAGTGTCATCATCCCGGCCGCCGGCCGGGGAACGCGCATGGGGGGAGAAACTGCCAAGCAGTTTCTCCCCCTTTGTGGGGAACCGGTGTTGGTGCACACCGTGCGGCTGTTCAGCCAGTCGCCGCTGGTGGATGAGATCGTAATTGCGGCAGAGGACCTGGAGCGGACCCGGGAACTGGTGGGAGCGATGCCCAAGGTCTCCCGCATCGTGCCGGGCGGAGCGGAGCGGCAGGATTCGGTGTGGGCGGCCTTGCAGGTGGTGCATTCCCGCCCCCGTATCCTCTGTATTCACGATGCGGTCAGGCCCCTGCTGCCGGTGTCCGTGCTGGAAGGGGTGTTGGAGGCGGCCGCCCGGTATCCGGCCCAGGTGGTGGCGGTGCCGGTGAAGGACACCATCAAGGTGGCGGGGCCCGACGGGGTGGTGACGGCCACGCCGGACCGGTCCACCCTGTGGGCGGTCCAAACTCCGCAGGTCTTCTGGGCGGGGGTGTTGATTCCCGCGTACCGGAAGGCCATGGCGGAAGGCTACCGGGGGACCGACGACGCTTCCCTGGTGGAGCGAACGGGTCAGGCGGTCCGGATTTACCCCGGCAGCGCGGAAAACCTGAAGCTGACAACCCCGGAGGATCTGGCGGTGGCCGAAACGATCCTGGCCCGCCGCCGGCAGGGGCGCTGACGGAGGGAGCGGGGACGCATGCTGGTGGGAATCGGATATGATGTACACCGCCTCCAGGCGGGGCGCCCGCTGATTCTCGGCGGAGTGCGGATTCCCTTTGAATACGGGCTGGAGGGGCATTCCGACGCGGATGTCATTCTGCACGCCCTGATGGATGCACTGCTGGGTGCCGCGGGGCTGGGGGACATCGGCACGCACTTTCCACCCGGTGACCCGGCGTACGCCGGGGCGGACAGCCTCGACCTGCTGCGGCAGGTGGTGGCGCTGCTGAAACGGGAAGGGTACTGCCCCGTCAACGTGGACATTACCCTGCTGGCCGAGCGGCCCAAGATAGGGCCCTACGTGGCGGCCATGAAGGAACGGATCAGCGCCGTGCTGGGAATTCCGCCCCGGCGGGTGGGGATCAAGGCCACCACCAACGAGGGGCTGGGTTTTGTCGGCCAGGGGCAGGGCATGGCGGCCTTCGCGGTGGCCTTGGTGACGGAGACCAGGCCGGCAGGGGAGGCTCCTCCGCAAGCAGAGGCTTGACACTGCGGCCTGACCTCTCCTATAATGAAACCCAAACTCAGCAAAAGGCGATGAACGGGAGAAGTACCTGCTGGAGGCCGCACAGAGAGCTCCCGCCCAGGCTGCAAGCGGGGGCCGGAAGAAAGCAGGGAAGATGCGCCCGGGAGCTGGGGTCCGAAGGGCGTCCGTATGGTACGCCCATGAGGCGCTCACGGAAGGCCACCGTTATCAGGCACAGGGTGTGTTGGCACCCCGAAAAGAGTGGGGCGCGTCGTGCGCTCAATCAGAGTGGAACCACGGGTGAATTTCGCCCGCCTCTGGCCGTGTGCCAGCGGCGGGCTTTTTGGTTCCCACTTCCTCGCAAGCACATACGTTTAGGGGGACTGCGCTGAGTGAGTGGGGGGAGACAGTGTGTTTGATCGCATCCGCAGGGATATCCAGGTGGTGCTGGAACGTGACCCGGCGGCTCGCAATTGGCTTGAGGTGCTGCTCTGCTACCCGGGCCTGAAGGCCATCTGGGCGCACCGCATCTCCCACTGGCTGTGGAAACACAACTTCAAGCTGCTGGCTCGCATCATCTCCCAGATCACCCGGTTCTTTACCCAAATTGAGATCCATCCCGGCGCTGTCATCGGCGAGGGGTTCTTCATCGATCACGGCTGCGGGGTGGTGATTGGCGAGACCGCGGAGATCGGCAACAACGTGACGATCTACCACGGCGTGACGCTGGGCGGATCCGGAAAGGAGAAGGGCAAGCGCCATCCCACCATCAAGGACAACGTGGTGATCGGGGCGGGCGCCATCATCCTCGGCTCCTTCACCGTGGGGGAGAACAGCAGGATCGGCGCCGGTGCCGTGGTCCTGCAGGAGGTGCCGCCCAACAGCACGGTGGTGGGCAACCCCGCGCGGGTGGTGCGCCAGGACGGCAAGCGGGTGGATCCTCTCGATCACGTGCACGTACCGGATCCCATTGCCAACGCATTCGATGCGCTGCGGAAGGACCTGGAGCGCCTGTCCCGGCGCATCGAGCAACTGGAAGCCGAGAACCAGGTTCTGCGCAAAGCGTTACAGGAGGGTTTGCCACATGCCCATTCGGCTGTACAATGACCTGACTCGCCGAAAGGAGGAGTTCATCCCGCTGGAGCCGGGGAAAGTCCGCTTTTACAACTGCGGGCCCACGGTCTACGGGCGGTTTCACATCGGCAACGGCCGCAACTTCGTGGTGGTGGACACCATCCGCCGCTACCTGATGTACCGGGGCTATCAGGTCACCTTCGTCCAGAACTTCACGGACATCGACGACAAGATGATCGCCCGGGCCAGGGAGCGGGGCATCACCGTGGCTGAGCTGGCCGAAGAGATGATCGCCGCGTATCATGAGGACGCCAAGGCGCTGAACATCCTGCCGGCGGATTACCATCCCCGGGCCACGGAGGTCATCGCCGACCAGATCGCGATGATCCAGGAGCTGCTGGATAAGGGGTATGCCTACACCGTTCCCGGGGGCGACGTCTACTTCCGGGTCAGCAAGAAGGAAGACTACGGCAAGCTGTCCCACAAGAACCTGGCGGAGCTGATGGCCGGCGCCTCGGACCGGGTGGATCCCGACGACCGGAAAGAGCATCCCTTTGACTTCGCCCTCTGGAAGGGGCAGAAGCCCGGTGAACCGGCCTGGGATGCACCGTGGGGCGCCGGGCGCCCCGGGTGGCATATTGAGTGCTCCGCCATGGCCCGGCGCTTCCTGGGGGATACCATCGACATTCACGCGGGCGGCGAGGACCTGATCTTCCCGCATCACGAAAACGAGATCGCCCAGAGCGAGGCGGTGACAGGGAAGCCCTTTGCTCGCTACTGGATCCACAACGCCTTCCTGAACGTGGAAGGCGAGAAGATGTCCAAGTCCAAGGGCAACTTCTTCACCGTCCGGGACATTCTGCAAGAATATGAGGGCGAGGTGGTGCGGCTCTACCTGCTGAGCGCGCACTACCGGACGCAGCTGGACTTCCGCCGGGATCTGGTGGAGCAGACCAAGGCGGGACTGGAGCGGCTGCGGAACACCGTGGCCAACTTGCGGCATGTGGCCAGGAACGCCGCGGCGGAGCGGGCCACGCCGGAGGAGCAGGAAAGCCTGAAGGCGCTGGGCCGGTTCCGGGAACGGTTTGTGGAGTACATGGATGACGACTTCCACACCCCGGGGGCCATTGCGACCCTGTACGATCTGGTCCGGGAGATCAACTCCCAGGTTTCCGCCACCACCTCCCGGGAATGGGCGGAGGGCGCCCTGGCGCTGGTGAAGGAACTGGCGGGGGTTTTGGGCCTCCTGCAGAACGACCGGGAGGCGGAGGAGGACGCCCTGGATGCGGAGATCCAGGCCCTGGTGGAGGCCCGGCAGGCAGCCCGGAAGGCAAAGAACTGGGCGGAGGCCGACCGGATTCGGGATCAGCTGAACGCCATGGGCATCATCGTGGAAGACACCCCGCAGGGAGTGCGATGGAGACGGAAATGAGCATTCCACCCATGGAGAATCCGCTGCTGCTTTCGCCGCTGACTTTGGCCTACGTGGGTGATGCGGTCTACGAACTCTTTGTGCGGGAGCGCCTGCTGCAGCAGGGGTACCTGCGCGTGCACGACCTGCACCAGAAGGCGGTGAGCTACGTCCGGGCCAGCGCCCAGGCGGAGGCGCTGGCTGCGCTGGCGCCCCGGCTGTCGCCGGAAGAGCAGGATGTGGTTCGCCGGGGCCGCAACGCCAAGGGGCACCCTGCCCCAGCAGGCGGCGATCCGGCGGAGTACGCCGCAGCCACCTCCTTCGAGGCGCTTGTGGGGTACCTCTACCTGGGGGGCCGGAGGGAGCGGTTGGCGGAGCTGCTGACAGCCGCCGCCGAGTATCTGGAGAACCGGTAAAAAGGGGCCGCCTGTGGGGCGGCCCTTCTTGCATGGGCGGGCAGGACTTTCGGGGGATGGGGCGAGAATTGGAAGCGGCAAGAGGTGAGGCGGGCATGACGCAGCAGCGAAGAGTTTATGCCGTGACCGGGGTGCCGCCGGAACGGCATGCCTATGCAATGGCAAAGTACAGTCGATCGGCCCAGTCCCTGGACCAAAGCGCGCGGGAACTGACGCAGGACCGGACCCGGAAATTTCTGGACACCATGTATTTCAAGTACGGCCATGCGTCCATTGCGGACATGGCTCACCTCTCCCTGGGGGTCGAACAGATCTCGCTGTGGGCGGCCATCCTGCTGGTGGACGAGCAGCTGTGGGACGGACAGGAGCGGTCCACCCGCTACCAGCCCTTCCGGGAGACGGGGTACCTGGTTCCGGAGGGGGCCCCGCCCCTGTATCGGGAGACGGCGGAATGGCTGCTGGACCGTTATGAGGAGACCATGGCCCGGTGGATGGAGCGGCTGAAGGAACGGCATCCCTGCCCGCCGGCGATGCGCCCGGCGCAGTACGAGGCGGCCATCCGGGCCCGGGCGCTGGACATCGCCCGGTACTACCTGTTTCTGGGCGTCTATACCTCGGTGGGGCAGATCACCTCCGCCCGGGTGTTGGAACGGCAGGTGGCCCGCCTGGCCGCGGAAGCGCTGCCGGAGGCGAGGGCGCTGGCGGCGGATATCAAGCGGGCCGTGGTGGAGGCCGAGCCCTTTGACCTGCGGGCGGAGCGGCTGCGGGCGTTCGCAGAGCGGCTGCCGGATCCGTATCGCGCGGAACTGCTGGCGGCCCTGGCCCCTGAGCCGGTGGCGCCGACCCTGGTGAAGTACGCGGAGCCGACGCCGTATCAGCAGGTGGTCTGGACGGACGTGGAAGCGGTTGCCCGGGAACTGCTGGCCGGTTTGGAGCCGGATGACAGCCGGACCGTGGTGCTCACCGTGGAGCAGCATCCGGTGGATGCGGCGGTCTCGGCCTTGCTGTACCGGGTATCCGACCTGGCCTACCACCAGGTGTGCCAGCGGGTGGCGGAACTGACCCCTGCCCAGAAGCAGGAGGTGCTGGAGGCGGCCCTGCGCCGCCGGGGCCCCCACGACGAATGGCTCCGGGAGTTTCAGGGGGCGCCGCTGGCCTTCGACATCCTGACCGACGTGGGCAGCTACCGGGATCTGCACCGGCACCGCCGGACCTCCCAGATCCGGCAGCGGTTCACCACCCGGCACGGCGCCGCGGTGCCGGCGCCGCTGTGCGGAACGCCGGAGGAGGAGCGCTACCGGGCCGACATGCGGGAGGCGGCGGAGCGGGTGGAGCGGCTCAAGCAGTGGGATCCCCTGCAGGCTCACTACCTCCTGCCGCTGGGCTTTCGGTGCCGGGCCCTCTTCCGCATGGACCTGGCGGAGGCGGCTTACATCATCCGGCTGCGTTCCCGTCAGGGCGGCCATTTTGCCTACCGGTCGGTGGCCTATCAGATGTACCAGGCCCTGGTGGCCCGGTATCCGGAACTTGCGCCATACCTGGAAGTCACCGATCCCGCTGAAGATGACCCGCTGAAGCGGTAGGCCGCAGGGGAGGGGCGGAGGCGACAGGCTGCCTCCGCCTCTGGCGCGGATAGGCTCCGGCGGCGGTACGCATACTGAGAGCAAAGGAGAATCCACAGTGGCACAGATTGAGGGACGTATTCCCGTACGGGAGGCGCTGAAAGCCGGTCGGGAAATTCACAAGCTGCTGGTGGCTCGGGGGGCCCGGGAAGGGTCCATCCGGGAGATCCTCGCGCTGGCCCGCCAGGCGGGGGTCGTGATCCAGGAAGTGGACCGGGCGCGGCTGGATCAGCTGGCCCACGGCCGGAATCACCAGGGGGTGATCGCCCTGGTGGCAGCCCACCGCTACGCCGATGTGGAGACCATCCTGGAGCGGGCGGCCGCCGCGGGGGAGGATCCTCTGATTCTCGTGCTGGACGGTATCGAGGATCCCCAGAACCTGGGCTCGCTGCTGCGCACCGCCGATGCTGCCGGCGTCCACGGGGTGATCATCCCCGAGCGGCGGGCTGTGGGCCTCACCGAGACAGTGGCCAAGGTGTCCGCAGGGGCCGTGGAGTACGTGCCGGTGGCCCGAGTGACCAACCTGGTACGAACCCTGAAGCAGCTAAAGGAGCAGGGCCTCTGGGTGGTGGGAACCCATCAGGACGGTCCGCATCTGTACACCGAGACGGATCTGACCGGCCCGCTGGCGGTGGTGATCGGCAGCGAGGGCAAGGGCATCAGCCGCCTGGTGGCGGAGACGTGCGACCTGATGGTGCGCCTGCCGATGCGGGGGCATGTTTCGTCTCTGAATGCGGCGGTGGCGGGCGCCATCCTACTGTACGAGATCCGCAGGCAGCGGGACCTCTCCCAGAGGCGGTAGGACCCGGCCCCCAGGTGCCCGCCTCCAGCCGGTGGGGAGGGAAGGGTGATGACGCCTCGGCAGATCATCGCCCAGGGACTTCTGCTGGGGATCCTGCTGACGGTGCTGGGAGCCGGCGGGTTCCTGGGGCTGGTGCAGTGGTATACGGGGACCGACCGCCTGCTGCCAGGGGTGACCGTGGGGGGCGTCCGGGTGGGCGGACTGCGGCTGAAGGATGCCCTTTACCGGGTGGAAGAGGCCGTGGCCGAACGGGGCCTGCCGGCCAGCGCCGGGGCTGGTTCCGTGAACCGGTCCGGCCGGAGTGAAGGAATCGCCCTGCGCTACGGCGACCAGGTCTGGTGGCTTTCCCCAAAGCAACTGGGGCTGCAGCCAGATCCGGCCGCGGTGTTGCGGAAGGCGGCGGAACTGGGGCGCCGGGGTTCCCTGTGGCGGCGATCGCTGGATTTTCTGGTGGGCATCGTGCACGGGTATCCCTTTCCGCTGACGGGCGGGCTGCGGGAGGATGCCCTGGCGGAACAGATCAGGCAGATGGCCCGGGAGGTCAGCAGGCCGCCGGAGGATGCCCGGTACGATGTGCAGCAGGGACGGTTTCGGGAAGAGGTTCCGGGGCAGGAGGTGGACGTGGCCGCCACCGTGGCAGCGGTGAGGGCCGCCCTGGCCGAGGGACGGCCGGAGGCGGAGGTGGCGGTGCGCCCGGTGGAGCCGGCAGTGCGGGTGGCGGACCTGCCCGAGGGCCGCTGGTACGAACGATCCCGGTTTGTCACGCCGATCCTGTCGGCGGACCCGGGGCGGGTTCAGAACATCGCCCTGGCGGCGGAGAAGATCAGCGGTCTGGTGATCCGGCCGGGGCAGGTGTTCTCCTTCAACGAGGTGGTGGGTCCCCGGGATCCGGCCTACGGCTGGGCCCAGGCCAGGGAGATTTACCGGGGCGAATATGTGGTGGGATACGGCGGGGGCATCTGCCAGGTTACCTCCACGCTGTACAACGCCGTCCTGCTGGCGGGGCTGGAGGTGGTGGAGCGGCATCATCATGATCGCCCGCTTCAGTACGTGGATCCGGGGCGGGACGCGACGGTGGTGTGGAACGAGCTGGATTTCAAGTTCCGCAACAATACGGAGATGCCCCTGGTCCTGGCAGCCCGGATTTTGCCCGGATCGCCCCAGCAGATCGAGGTGAGCATCCGGGCGCCGCAACCTCTGGACACGCCGATTCGGATTGAGGAAGCGGACTTCCGTTACTTTCCGCCGGAACTGGAGGAAGAGCCCGATCCCTCCCTGCCGCCCAACCAGCGAAAGGTGGTGGACGAGGGCTACTACGGCCTGGAAGTAAAGGTCTATCGGGTGTATGGATCCGGGCCGGAGGAGCGCCGGGAGCTGGTGTCCCATGATCGATACCTGCCTAAACCCGGCAAGGTCCGGGTGGGGGTGTCCGGGATGAACTGAACGGAAGGGGCCGGGGACACGGCGACGTACGCCGTGTCCCCGGCCCTCATGCTGCCGCAGGATTGTGCGAAAAAACCTCCCGGGTGGTGCTTTGGGAGGAATTGCTCTTGGACTATGACGGCGCAGGCGTAGTATCATGTTAGCACCAGCCTCGTTGGAGGCGCCTGCGCATTAGGTGATTTCAAAAGCTATTCGACAGAAATCGAGCAATTCCCTTCTAACGGATAGCGCTAAAAGAGGGTTTTGGATAGCCTGTCCGGCTGATCACCTTGACGGTGTCTCCGAGCAACGAGTATAATCCACAGTAGAGTTTACGGCGTTATGTTGCCAAAGGCGCCTCTCTTACCCTTCACAGCCGATCAGCAGGGTCTTTTTTATTCGGCTGGGGGCCGCCAATCTCGGAGCTGTTCGAATAGGGGAAAGGGAGGGGAACGGGTACATGACGGCGACGCCGCAGCGGGATGTCTTCACCGATTATGATTCCATGATGGATGAAGATATCGTTGATTATGCCCGGGAAGGATCCGACGAAGCGCTGGAATACCTGATCAATAAATATAAGAATTTCGTACGGGCCAAGGCGCGCTCATACTTCCTGATCGGTGCCGACCGCGACGACATCATGCAGGAAGGCATGATTGGCCTGTACAAAGCCATTCGTGACTTCCGTTCGGACAAGCTGAGTTCCTTCCGGGCCTTTGCAGAGCTCTGCATCACCCGGCAGATTATTACCGCGATCAAGACCGCGACGCGGCAGAAACATATTCCGCTCAACTCCTATGTTTCCCTGAACAAACCGATTTATGACGAGGACTCGGACCGGACCCTGCTGGACGTGATCTCCGGTTCTAAGATTACGGACCCCGAGGAGCTGATCATCAGCCGGGAAGAGTTCGGGGACATCGAGGAAAAGATGGGGGAAATCCTCAGCGACCTGGAATGGAAGGTCCTGATGAGCTACCTGGATGGCAAGTCCTATCATGAGATTGCCATCGAGCTGAAACGCCACGTCAAGTCGATCGACAACGCGCTGCAGCGGGTGAAGCGGAAGCTGGAGCGCTATCTGGATCATCGAAACAGCCGCGAAGAGCTCGGCCACGCCTGACCGGGTGCCGGGTCGGGCGGCCGGCACAGCGGACCGCACAGTGTGCGGTCCTTCCTGTGTGCGGACTTCGCCGCGTTATGTCAATCCCCTTCCTGAAAACATATGGTGAAGGTAGGGAAGGGGGGGAACCGATGGCACGCCTGCTTCAGCATCATGATGCGAAAGAGGACCGCTGCGGCTGTGACGACCCGGGCGACCGGAAACACCATGGCAGCCCGGATAACGGGTTCGACCCGAAGGATCTGATCCCCGTCGGCAACATCACCGTGGATTGCCGGCCGGTGACCTTTGAAACGCCCGGCCAGGCCAGAAATGTGTTGAGCTGCCCGGTGGATCATCTGGTCCTGGTCCCGGTCACACAGACCGTGCATGTGCCCATTCCCACGTTCTTCGGCTGTGTGCTGCATGTCCCGGTTACAAAGACCAGCAAGGTCCCGGTCGTCTGTCAGAGCCATCTGCCGCCGGTGAAGACGCCTGCTCCGCAACTGACCTGCCCGTTCCCTACGGTGTGCAACTGCTGAGGGCCTCTTCGGCCCTCCTACATGAGAAAATGGCCCGTAGCCCCCTGGATCCGGACCACAAGGTGTGGTAGAATAAGCAACGCCTGTGCTGGCGTAGCTCAACTGGCAGAGCAGCGGTCTTGTAAACCGCAGGTTGCAGGTTCGATTCCTGTCGCCAGCTCCAGACATAGCGGGCTCCGAAGGCTGTCGCCTTCGGGGCCTTTCCTTTTGTGTTGCCAGGCGCGTGGGTTGGGCGGTGAGACGCGCAAATCGCATGATGAACGGTTGTACAGAGGCGGTGAGCCGCGTGACGGCGGTCTCCACACACTCTAAAAGACAATGCCGACATTTCGCCGGAATTCACATGCAGGGACGCCTCTGGCGGCGTATGCTGAAGCCAAAGATGAACGAGGGCCGGTGGCCCGAAAAGGGGGACTGTTTCGGTGTCGACCTTTGAAGAGAACTGGGAGACCGGGGCTGTGGTGACGGCCGAAGCGGTCTCCGGTATCGGCTTTTCCGGCAAGTTCGTGGATGATGAGGATACTTCAGACACCCAGTGGGACGAGGCTGAGGAGGAGTTCTTAGGCGCGGCGGACTAGGGGCCGCTGGTTCAGCGCTGGTTGAACCGGCGGCGCCAGCGGTCGTACTCCTCCCAGGAGAGGGCGCCCTTTCGGTAGGCGTCTTCCAGTTCGCCGAGGGTCCGGTACGGCATGTCGGATCGCCGTGTCAGGAGCGAGGAGACTCGCCACAGCAGCAGGATGATGATCGCCAGGGCCAGCACGATGATCCAGAACTGCCATGAAAGCGGCGGCATGGGAATTGGCATGGTGATTCCCTCCAAAACGCACACTTTTAGAAAAGATTCTTCCCGGTTGGTGGAGAAAAGAAACGCTTCTTCTTAGCATAAGCCGTCTTTACAAGACGGGCCGCCCACTGGTATACTTTGCATTGGCATCTGAGGGGAGTAGCCTGCCTGACGCCAGTCAGGTGAAGCAGTCGGTCATTGCGGGTGATGAACCCCCGGCTGTTTCGGTCCACCAGCGAATACTGGGGACACGGCAAGACCTTAGGTTCCTGTAAAGGAAGCTAGGCTTGTCGTGTCCTTTTTGTGTTGTGCAGGGGGTGGTTGCGAGGATCGCGGGGTGAGACCCCGATCGGACGTCTGCACGGTCAGGTGCGGAAGGCTGACCAACCTGACGAGGAGGGTTTTCCAGTGGCAGAGGTCAACGGCCTAGAGTTAGCCTTTTTCCTCGCATTCGTTGTATTTGCCACATGGCTGGACCTGTTTGTCCTGCACAAGGATGACCATGATATCGGGCTGGCAGAGGCAGCTTGGACATCCCTGGCCTGGGTGGTCGTGGCGCTGCTCTTCAGCGGCTATGTGTTTTGGAAGTACGGCGCCCAGGGGTGGGCGGAATATCTGACGGGCTATACCCTGGAAAAAGCCCTGAGTGTTGACAACATCTTTGTCATCGCGATGATTTTCAACTTCTTCAGGGTCCGGGGCGGCCTGCAGCACCGGGCGCTGGCCTGGGGTGTCCTGGGTGCCGTGGTGATGCGCGGCATCATGATCTATATCGGCACCAGCATGGTGGAACGCTTCTCTTGGATTCTGCCCCTGTTTGGCCTGTTCCTGCTTTACAGCGGTGTTAAAATGCTAAAAGGCGACCACAAAGAAGACGGCCTGGAGCAGAACCGGGTCTACCGCTGGATCACCCGGAACCTGCCGGTGTACCCAGGCTTTGTAAAGAACCATATTATTACCCGGCAAAACGGCCGGCTTATGCTGACTACGCTGGGGCTCGCCATTGTAATGGTGGAAGCCACTGATTTGATCTTCGCCATCGACAGCATTCCCGCGGTCATGGCGGTGAGCCAGAACTTCTTTGTGGTGCTGACTTCCAACATCTTTGCCATCCTGGGGCTGCGAGCCCTCTACTTCCTCCTGGCCGGCGTCATCCACCGGTTCCGTTACCTCAAGGTTGGCCTGTCGGTGGTGCTGGCCTTCATCGGCGGCAAGCTCCTGGTCCTGCCGCTGGGGATCCATGTCAACCACTGGGTCTCCTTGGGCGTTGTGCTGAGCGTGGTGGCTGTTTCCATCTTGGCCTCGCTGATGATTCCGGACACCTCTTCCACCCGCAGCGAGCAGCTGGGTGATTGAAACAGGGAAAAAATCCTAGGGCCTTGCGGTGGGTTGACGTCTACCCCGCGGTGCGCTATTATCATATGTGCTGATGCACACCGCGGGGTAGAGCAGCTGGTAGCTCGTCGGGCTCATAACCCGGAGGTCGTAGGTTCGAATCCTACCCCCGCAACCAACAGGCAACCAGAGAACACGACTGTTCTCTGGTTGCTGCCCTTTTTGGGCTGTTGACAGCCTCTGCTGTGCGTGATACCTTATATGAGCACAGTTCAGGGCAAGCGATTTGCGGTGTGAGGGGAGGTGTCCCTGGAATGGCCAAGGCGGGTGCGCGCGTGATCATCACCATGGCCTGCACGGATTGCAAGAACCGGAACTACACGACGTGGAAGAATAAGAAGAATGACGCGGGCCGCCTCGAACTGAGGAAGTTCTGCCCTGTTTGCGGGCACCATACCCTTCACAGGGAGACCCGTTAACGTTCCCGAAACAAGAATGCCGGCGCACATGCTGTTTCAGCAGGCGGCGGCTCATACAGGGGCATAGCTCAACTGGTAGAGCAGCGGTCTCCAAAACCGCCGGTTGTGGGTTCGAGTCCTACTGCCCCTGCCAAATGGCTGGCAAACGCGCACGTACGTGCGCGTTTGTGTGTGTCTGCGGCTTCGCCGCCGCTGTTTTGCTTTACAGGCAGGGTGGGCCATGTTATAATCAGTACAACTGGCTGTGGTGCCAGGTTTTGTTGTGTTGAGCATGTTCTTGCGATTGCGAGGTCGTGGTCATGGACAAGATGAAGACGTGGATCGAATCGACCCGCACATTCATCAACGAAGTCATCGGCGAGTTGCGAAAGGTGATCTGGCCCACCTGGGATCGCACCCTCAAGATGACCGGTATCGTCATCGGGATGGTGGCCCTGGTGGCGGTATACCTGTTCCTTCTCGACTTGCCGCTGTCGTGGGGTGTTATCAAGTTCCTCGGACGGGATTAAAGGCAGGTGGCGCTGGGACGCGTTGGCGTTCCGAACGGAATGGCGGAGAAAAAGTGGTATGTCATCCATACGTACTCCGGGTATGAGAATAAGGTGAAAACCAACCTGGAGAAGCGCGTCGAATCCATGGAGATGCAGGAGAAGATTTTCCGGGTCCTGGTCCCCACGGAAGACGCGATTGAGATCAAGGATGGCAAACAGAAGAAGGTCAAGCGAAAGATATTTCCCGGGTACGTTCTCGTGGAAATGATCATGAGCGATGACTCCTGGTACGTCGTCCGCAATACCCCGGGGGTCACGGGGTTTGTAGGTTCCGGCAACAAGCCGGTGCCGCTGTCGGACGACGAGGTGAAGGCGATTCTGCGTTCCCAGGAGCTCGAAGAACCTGCCCGTGTCGTGATGAATTTCGAGGTCAACCAGCCTGTGCGCGTGATCTCCGGCCCGTTCAAGGATCATACGGCGGTTATCAAGGAGACCTATCCGGACAAGGGCCGGGTAAAGGTGCTGGTGAACCTGTTTGGCCGGGACACAGCGGCGGAGCTGGATGTGAGCCAGATCGAGGAGATTTGAGCCTCGCCATGTTCCCGACCTCGGTTTTGTGCTAGTATGTAGGAAGGCCGCGCGCTTGGGCGCGCGCTCTTTGATGTGCGGGCTTTGCCCGCAGTGGGAGGGCGATGGGATCGCCCGCCAGACCACACTGTATTTAAGGAGGAATCACAGTGGCGAAGAAGGTCACCGCAGTGGTCAAGCTCGCGCTGCCTGCGGGCAAGGCTACTCCTGCCCCCCCTGTCGGCCCTGCCCTTGGTCAGCACGGCGTCAACATCATGGCGTTCTGTAAGGAGTACAACGAGCGCACCAAGGATAAAGTCGGTCTGGTGATCCCGGTCGAGATCACCATCTACGAAGACCGTTCCTTTACATTTGTGCTGAAGACTCCGCCTTCGGCCGTTCTGATCAAGCAGGCCCTGGGCGTCGAGAAGGGCTCGGGCGTGCCGAACAAGGAGAAGGTTGGTAAGCTGACCGATGCCCAGGTCGAGGAGATCGCCAAGATCAAGATGCCCGACCTGAACACCACCGACCTGGAAGCTGCCAAGCGGATGGTGCGGGGTACCGCCCGGTCCATGGGCGTCGAGTGCGAGTAGCGCGGCTACTCGGCTTGTGGGAGGCCGCGGGATCCTTCCCCGGCGGGCGCCGGGAAGGGGAGCGGCCGTAGGACCGACTTACCACAAGGGAGGAACATGACAGATGCCGAAGCGCGGCAAGAAGTATCTGGAAGCGATTAAGCAGTACGACCGCACGAAGCTGTACGATCCTGTGGAGGCCCTGGAACTGGTTAAGAAGCTGGCCTCTGCCAATTTTGACGAGACCGTGGAGATCGCCGTCCGACTGGGCGTGGATCCGCGCCATGCCGACCAGCAGATTCGGGGCGCCGTGGTGCTGCCGGCGGGCGTTGGTAAGAAGGTCACTGTCCTGGTCTTTGCCAAGGGCGAAAAGGCCAAGGAGGCCGAGGCCGCTGGTGCTGACTACGTGGGCGCCGAGGAACTGGTAACCAAGATCCAGGAAGGCTGGCTCGACTTTGACGTCGCCGTGGCCACGCCGGACGTGATGAGCATGGTCGGTAAGCTGGGCCGCATCCTCGGCCCGCGCGGGTTGATGCCCAACCCGAAGACCGGCACGGTTACCTTTGACGTGGCCAACGCCGTCAAGGAGATCAAAGCCGGTAAGGTGGAGTACCGGACCGACAAGGCGGGCATTGTGCACGCACCGCTGGGCAAGGTCTCCTTTGACGTGGATAAGCTGTACGCCAACTTCCGCGCGTTCATGGATGCGATCATCCGCGCGAAGCCGGCCAGTGCCAAGGGTACTTACCTGCGGAGCATCACCGTCTCCAGCACCATGGGTCCGGGCGTCAAGGTGAACCCGGCCCGGGTGGCGTTGGAGCGCTAAAGG
Organism: Symbiobacteriaceae bacterium; assembly: GCA_036562385.1. Taxonomy (GTDB): domain Bacteria; phylum Bacillota; class Sulfobacillia; order Symbiobacteriales; family Symbiobacteriaceae; genus DATCKG01. The sequence continues at coordinate 69,819 of DATCKG010000054.1, read as the reverse complement.
GATATCAGCGCGGCAACCTGCCCCCCTGGGGGCAGGTTGCGCACTGTTTCAAGGACGGAGCGACTGATCAGCGGGCGGGCAGAGTCTGCACAGGGCAGCGGTAGCCCCGGAAAGGAGGGCGGCGGATCCGTCGAGAGGGAGGTGAGAGGATGAGCGAACGGGAAATCCGGGCACGGCTGGAAAGCTTGGTGGACCGTTGGCTGAAAGCCTCACCTGCCGAGCGACTGCAGCTGATACACGAAAAGATCCGCCTGGAAGAGATGCTGGACGAGCAGCATCAGGATGAAAACGCGGTGTAGGGTATGGTCGGGAAAGCAAAAACTTGACAACCCACACCCGCATGGATATACTGCTTACAGTGCTTCAACTGAATATGCGACCATAGACAGCTGGTGCCGAAAGGCTTAATTGGCGCAGAGCGCCTGCCCGCCGAGGTCGGAAACTCAAACGCCCTCCTCCGGGGCGTCTGAGGGCCTGTGACTTGCAGGCCTCCGACTCGCTGTGGTCGGAGGCTTTTTTGTTGCTGCCAAGGAGGTGAAACCGTTGCCCGTTCGCCCGGAGAAGCAGCAGATTGTCGCGGAACTGAAGGAAGCGATTCAGAACGCCAAGAGCGTCGTGCTGGCCGACAACCTGGGGATGACGGTGGCCCAGGTGACCAAGCTGCGCAAGGAGATGCGTGAGGCCGGCGTCGAGCTGAAGGTGGCGAAGAACACCCTCATCCGGATCGCGGCCCAGGAGCTGGGGATCGAAGGGTTGGACCCGTATCTGCACGGGCCGACCACACTGGCCTTCTCCATGAAGGATGAGGCTTCTGCCGCCAAGAAGATCCGGGAGTTCTTCGCGAAGGACAAGGAGCCCAAGCTGGTTCCCAAGGCCGGCATCCTGGAGGGCAGGGTGATTGACGCCGCAGGCGTCAAGCAACTGGCCGACCTGCCGTCCCGGGAGGTACTGCTGTCCCAGGTGCTCGCTGGCATTCAGGCTCCCCTTGCCGGCGTGGTCAGCGCCGTCAACGGTCTGCTGGCCAGCTTCGCGTATTGTCTCGATGCGCGGATCAAGCAGCTTGAGGCGCAAGGGTAAAGCGCCGGCTCGGTCCGCGTGAATACATTTTGCGGAAATGACTAAGGAGGATTTCGCCATGTCCAAGGCTGCTGAGGTTATCGAAATCATCAAGGGCATGAATGCGCTGGAGCTCAAGGAGCTCAAGGAACTGTTCGAGGAGACCTTTGGCGTCACCGCGGCCGCTCCGGTGGCTGTGGCTGCTGGTCCGGCTGCTCCCGCTGGCGCCGCCGCTCCTGCTGCTGAGGAGAAGACAGAGTTTGACGTGATCCTGAAGTCCGCCGGCGCCAACAAGATTCAGGTCATCAAGGTTGTCCGCGAGCTGACCGGCCTGGGCCTCAAGGACGCCAAGGACCTGGTGGATGGCGCTCCGAAGCCGGTCAAGGAGAAGATCAGCAAGGCCGATGCCGAGGCCATCGCGGCCAAGCTGAAGGAAGCCGGCGCCGAGGTCGAGATCAAGTAAGTCTCAGATTAGCGGAAAGGGGGCTGGGGACTTCTGCAACCGACGAAGTCCCCGGCCCCTTTTTTGCGACGGAAGCCGGCCACGGCGCCCGGAATATTGACAGGGCCCCCTTGCCATGATAGTATAGTAACTTGCCATCATAGCCTACTCTTGGGCATCTTTCCTCCATGGCGGAAAGGGGATGCATCGTGCATAGGGTGATTGGATCGGATTACCAATAGCCGATGCCCTGTTCTCGAATCCCGCCATTCCCGGTGTGGCGGGTCAGTCGGAAGGGCGGATGCCGGGCCGATCCATGGCGTCAGCAACTCCGCTCTCTGGTGTTGCCTTTTTGTTTTTCTGTAGTCGGATTGCATTCTCCTGCCAGGGTTGCAAAGAACCCTGCGGGAGATTGAAGATCAGACATCGAGCGCTTCCGCGGTGGGTACTTCCAAACGGGGAGCTTCTTGATGGCCACCAAAGCATAACTGAGGAGGCCAAGACCGTATGGCGAAGATCCTGCAAGCCGGTACCAGACAGCGGCGGAGCTTCGCGAGGATTGATGAGGTCCTGGAGCTGCCGAACCTCATCGAACTGCAACAGAACTCCTACCAGTGGTTCCTCCGTGAAGGGCTGCGGGAGTTGTTCCGCGACATCTCCCCCATCCAGGACTTCACGGGCAACCTGGCGCTGGAGTTCATCGACTACAGCCTTGGCGAACCGAAGTACAGCATCGAGGAGTGCAAGGAGCGGGATGTAACCTACGCCGCCCCCTTGCGCGTGCGGGTTCGGCTGGTTAACAAGGAAACCGGCGAGGTGAAGGAGCAGGAGGTCTTCATGGGCGATTTCCCGCTCATGACGCCTTACGGCACCTTCATCATCAACGGCGCTGAGCGGGTTATCGTATCACAGCTGGTACGGTCCCCTGGGGCGTATTTCTCCGACCAGCTGGACGCCAGCGGCAAGCGCCTCTTCTTCGCCACGTTGATTCCGAACCGGGGCGCCTGGCTGGAGTTCGAGACGGATGCCAACGACGTGATCTCGGTCCGGGTCGACCGCACCCGGAAGCTTCCTGCCACTATTCTACTGCGGGCACTGGGCTATAGTTCCGATCAGGCCATTTTGGATGCGGTCGGCGACTCGGAATACATCCGGCGGACCCTGGAGAAGGACGGCACCGACTCCGAAGAGGACGCCCTGATCGAGATTTATAAGCGGCTGCGGCCGGGCGAGCCGCCGGCGGTGGACAACGCGCGGCAGCTGCTGGACTCCCTGTTCTTTGAGCCCAAGCGGTATGACCTGGCCGCGGTGGGGCGCTACAAGCTGAACAAGAAGCTGGCCCTGAAGCGCCGCATCGTCAACACCATGACGGCTGAGCGGGTGGTGGATCCCAACACCGGGGAGGTCATCGCCGAGGCCGGGGTGCAGATCGATAAGAAGCTGGCCGAGCGGATCGACGCGGCTGGCGTGAACCGGCTGCGGGTGAAGCTGCGGGATGGCTCCACGGTCCTGGTGGTCTCCAACGGCCAGCCGCCCACGACCGAGAAGACCATCACTCGGGAGGACATCGTCGCGGTCCTCAACTACATGGTCTGTCTCAGCAAGGGACTGGGTAGCGTGGACGACATCGACCACCTGGGCAATCGCCGGCTGCGCTCCGTGGGCGAACTGCTGCAGAACCAGTTCCGGATCGGTCTGGCCCGCATGGAGCGGGTGGTCAAGGAGCGCATGACCATTCAGGACGTCGATATGATCACTCCCCAGGCCCTGATCAACATCCGGCCGGTGGTGGCGGCGGTCAAGGAGTTCTTCGGCTCCTCCCAGCTCTCCCAGTTCATGGACCAGACCAATCCGCTGGCGGAGCTGACCCACAAGCGGAGGCTGTCGGCCCTGGGTCCCGGTGGCCTTTCCCGGGAGCGGGCTGGTTACGAGGTCCGGGACGTGCACCACTCCCACTACGGTCGCATGTGCCCGATCGAGACGCCGGAAGGGCCGAACATCGGTCTGATCGGCGCCCTGGCCACCTATGCCCGGGTCAACGAGTATGGCTTCATCGAGACGCCGTATCGGAAGGTGGACCAGGAGAACAAGCGGGTCACGGACGAGATCGTTTACCTTACGGCCGATGAGGAAGACGAGAACGTCATCGCCCAGGCCAACGAACCCTTGGACGAGAACGGCTGGTTTGTCAATAAGCGGGTGCCTGCCCGGTACCGTCACGACATCGTGCGCGTGCCGGCCGAGCAGGTGGACTACATGGACGTCTCGCCCAAGCAGATCGTCTCCGTTGCCACGGCCCTGATTCCGTTCCTGGAGAACGACGACGCGTCCCGAGCCCTGATGGGTTCGAACATGCAGCGCCAGGCGGTGCCGCTGCTGACCACGGACGCGCCTTACGTGGGCACCGGCATGGAGTATCGGACGGCCTTTGACTCGGGCGTCTGCATCATCGCGGAGAACGACGGCCAGGTCCTGAAGGCCACTGCCACCGACATCGTGGTGCAGTACGATGACGGGCAGATCAAGCGCTACAAGCTGACCAAGTTCGCGCGCTCCAACCAGGGAACCTGCATCAACCAGAAGCCCCTGGTCCGCACTGGCATGCGGGTCAAGAAGGGCGACGTCCTGGCCGACGGGCCGTCCACCGACCACGGCGAACTGGCCCTGGGCCGCAACGTCCTGGTGGCCTACATGTGCTACGAGGGCTACAACTACGAGGACGCCATCATCATCAACGAGAAGCTCGTGCAGAATGACGTCTTCACCTCGATCCACATCGAGGAGCACGAGTGTGAGGCCCGGGACACCAAGCTGGGGCCCGAGGAGATTACCCGGGACATCCCCAACGTGGGCGAGGACGTGCTGAAGGATCTGGACGAGCGGGGGATCATCCGCATCGGCGCCGAGGTCCGTCCCGGCGACATCCTGGTGGGGAAGGTGACCCCCAAGGGTGAGACGGAGCTGACGGCCGAGGAGCGGCTGCTGCGGGCGATCTTCGGCGAAAAGGCCCGGGAAGTGCGGGATACCTCCCTGCGGGTGCCCCACGGTGAGTCGGGCATTGTGGTGGATGTGAAGGTCTTTACCCGTGAGAACGGTGATGAGCTGGCCCCGGGCGTGAACCAGTTGGTGCGGGTCTACATCGCCCAGAAGCGGAAGATCAGCCAGGGCGACAAGATGGCGGGTCGCCACGGCAACAAGGGCGTCGTCTCCGTGATCGTGCCGGAGGAGGATATGCCCTTCATGCCCGACGGCACCCCCATTGACATCATCCTGACGCCCCTGGGTGTGCCGTCCCGGATGAACATCGGCCAGATCATGGAGATCCATCTGGGCTGGGCGGCCAAGACCCTGAACACCTACGTGGCCAGTCCGGTCTTTGACGGCGCCAGCGAAGAGGATATCCGGGCGATGCTGAAGGAGGCCAACTTGCCTCCGACGGGCAAGACGGTCCTCTACAGCGGCAAGACCGGCGAGCCCTACGACAACGAGATCACCGTGGGCTACAAGTACATGCTGAAGCTGGCCCACCTGGTGGACGACAAGATCCATGCCCGTTCGACGGGCCCGTACTCGCTGGTGACGCAGCAGCCCCTGGGCGGCAAGGCGCAGTTCGGCGGCCAGCGCTTCGGCGAGATGGAGGTCTGGGCGCTGGAGGCGTACGGCGCTGCGTACACGCTGCAGGAACTGCTGACCGTCAAGTCCGACGACGTGGTGGGCCGGGTCAAGACCTACGAGGCCATCGTCAAGGGCGAGAATGTGCCCGAGCCCGGTGTGCCCGAGTCCTTCAAGGTGCTGATCAAGGAGCTGCAGTCTCTGTGCCTGGACGTGAAGGTCCTGGACGAGAACGGCAACGAGATCGAGCTTCGGGAACTGGACGACGAAATGGAGCCGGTCATCCGGGATATGGAACTGCCTTTGGCCGAGCCGGCTCCTCAGCCCAGCACCGAAGCGGCCAAGGGCTCGCAGCAGCAGGAGCAGCCCGAGCCGGAAGAGGAGACGAGCGAGTCCGAGGAAGAGGACGTGCCGCTTGACCCGGAGGAGCTGGAGAAAGTGGCGGGCGCCCTTAAGAAGGCCGCTCGTCCGTCCGGTGACGCTCGGGGTTCCAAGGGGCTCTCCCTGCCGGACGACGAACTGGAGGACGCAGATCTTCTCGACGGCAACGACCTGGAGAATGTGGACCTGGAGGAGGATGAGCCGGTGGGCTCCCTGCGGGGGCGGCGGGTATCCAGCCGGCGCCGTTCCGGGTTCGGCGACCTGGAGGATGATTTCGGCGGCGAGTTTGACGAGGACGCGGAAGAGGAGCGGCTGATGCGTCGCCGGCGCCGCACCCGCGCTTACGACGATGACGAAGACGACCGGTAGGGGAGGTTGCTGATCGGTGCTTGATGTCAATTACTTTGACTCGATACGAATCGGCCTCGCCTCTCCGGAACGGATCCGGCAGTGGTCCCGAGGCGAGGTGAAGAAGCCCGAGACCATCAACTACCGGACTTTGAAGCCTGAACGCGAGGGTCTGTTCTGCGAGAAGATCTTCGGTCCCACCCGAGACTGGGAGTGCCACTGCGGCAAGTATAAGCGGGTCCGCTACAAGGGGATTGTCTGCGACCGCTGTGGCGTGGAGGTAACCCGGGCGAAGGTCCGCCGGGAGCGGATGGGCCACATCGAACTGGCCGCCCCTGTCTCCCACATCTGGTACTTCAAGGGGATCCCCTCCCGGATGGGCCTGATCCTGGACATGAGCCCGCGGGCGCTGGAGAAGGTGCTGTACTTCGCCAGCTACATCGTCACGGATCCGGGCAATACCCCCTTGATGAAGAAGCAGCTCCTCTCCGAAAACGAGTACCGGGAGTATCGGGAGAAGTACGGCAACGCCTTTAAGGCCGGGATGGGCGCCGAGGCCATCAAACAGCTGCTTCAGGAGATCGACCTCGACAAGCTCGCGGCGGAACTGCGGGAGGAGCTGAAGACCGCCACCGGCCAGCGGCGGGTGCGGGCCATCCGCCGGCTGGACGTGGTGGAGGCCTTCCGCAAGTCCGGCAACCGGCCGGAGTGGATGATCCTGGACGTGATTCCGGTCATCCCGCCGGATCTGCGGCCCATGGTGCAGCTGGATGGCGGGCGCTTCGCCACCTCCGACCTCAATGACCTGTACCGGCGGGTGATTAACCGGAACAACCGCCTGAAGCGGCTCCTGGACCTGGGCGCCCCGGACATCATCGTCCGCAATGAGAAGCGGATGCTCCAGGAGGCCGTGGACGCCCTGATCGACAACGGCCGCCGGGGCCGTCCGGTCACCGGCCCTGGCAACCGGCCCCTGAAGTCCCTGAGCGACATGCTCAAGGGTAAGCAGGGACGGTTCCGCCAGAACCTGCTGGGTAAGCGGGTGGACTACTCCGGCCGTTCCGTGATCGTGGTAGGCCCGCACCTGAAGCTGCACCAGTGCGGCCTGCCCAAGGAGATGGCCCTGGAGCTGTTCAAGCCCTTTGTAATGAAGAAGCTGGTCAACGACGGCTATGCGCATAACATCAAGAGCGCCAAGCGGATGGTGGAGCGGGTCAAGCCGGAGGTCTGGGACGTCCTGGAGGAGGTCATCAAGGAGCATCCGGTGCTTCTGAACCGTGCGCCGACCCTGCACCGCCTGGGCATTCAGGCCTTTGAGCCAGTGCTGGTGGAGGGCCGCGCGATTCAGATTCACCCGCTGGTCTGCACCGCCTACAACGCCGACTTCGACGGTGACCAGATGGCGGTGCACGTGCCGCTGTCCGCCGAGGCCCAGGCCGAGGCCCGCATCCTGATGCTGGCCGCCCACAACATCCTGAACCCGAAGGACGGCGAGCCGGTGATCACGCCGTCCAAGGACATGTTGCTGGGCTGCTACTACCTGACCCTGGCGAAGCCGGATGCGCCGCCTTCCCACTTCTTCAGCCATCCGCATGAGGCCATCATGGCCTACCAGACCGGTGCGGTGGACCTCCACTCCTGGGTGGAGGTGCGGTTCCCGAAGCCGCCGGCCCACCTGAAGGAAGGCTCCGAGGAGTGGTGGGAGCACCCGGACAACTGGGGCACCGCTTCGGGCAAGCGAATCAAGACCACGGTGGGGCGCATCATCCTGAATGAAGTGCTTCACCCGAAGTTGCGGTTCCTGAACGAAGTGGTGGAAAAGAAGCGGATGGGCAAGATCATCGAGCTGGCGTACCGGCGCCTGGGCACCGTGAAGACGGCGGAGCAGGCCGACAAGCTCAAGGATCTGGGCTTCGAGTACGCCACCAAGTCCGGTGCCACCATCGCGATCTCCGACATCCAGGTCCCCGAGGCCAAGGGCGAGATCCTGGCGGAGGCGGACAAGAAGGTGGAGGAGGTCGAGCGCAACTACCGGCGTGGTTTGATCACCAACGAGGAACGGTACCAGCGGGTCATTGCCATCTGGTCGGAGGCCAAGGATAAGATCACCAAGACCTTGGTCAACGCCATGGACGACTTCAACCCGGTCAACATGATGATGAAGTCCGGCGCCCGCGGCAACGTCTCGCAGATCACCCAGCTTGCGGGCATGCGCGGCCTGATGGCCGACCCCTCCGGCAAGATTGTGGAGATGCCGGTGCGGGCGAACTTCCGCGAAGGCCTGACGGTGCTGGAGTACTTCCTGTCCACCCACGGCACTCGCAAGGGTCTGGCCGACACCGCCCTGCGGACCGCCAACTCCGGTTACCTCACCCGGCGTCTGGTGGACGTGGCGCAGGACGTGATCGTCCGGGAGGAGGACTGCGGCACCACGGCCGGCATCACCTGGCGGGAGGAGCGGGACGGCGACACGGTGGTGGAACCGCTACGGCCGCACATTCTGGGTCGCGTGTCGCTGTACGATATCAAGGATCCGCGCACCGGCAAGGTGATCGTCTACGCCAACGAGATGATCGACGAGGACAAGTGTGACGAGATCGAGGCGGCCGGCATCACGGAGGTCACGATCCGTTCCTGCCTGACCTGCCGGACTCGCTTCGGCGTCTGCCGCCTCTGCTACGGGCGGAACCTGGCCACCGGGCAGATGGTGGATGTGGGCGAAGCGGTGGGCATTATCGCCGCCCAGTCCATTGGTGAGCCCGGTACCCAGCTGACGATGCGCACGTTCCACACCGGCGGTGTGGCGGGCGACGACATTACGCAGGGTCTGCCGCGGGTGGAGGAGCTGTTTGAGGCCCGGAAGCCCAAGGGTCAGGCGGTTATCGCCGAGATGGATGGGGTGGTCTCCATCACCGAGGCCAAGGGCCGTCGCGAAGTGACCATTACAAATGAAGAAGGCGAGACGACCACCTACTCGATCCCCTTCGGCGCCCGTATCAAGGTGCGGGACGGCGACTGGGTGGAGGCCGGTGAGCCGCTCACCGAGGGCTCCATCAATCCGCATGACCTGTTGCGGGTGAAGGGCCTGCGCGGCGTCCAGATGTACCTGCTCAAGGAGGTCCAGAAGGTTTACAACCTCCAGGGTGTGGACATCAACGACAAGCACATCGAGATCATGATCCGGCAGATGCTGCGCAAGGTGAAGGTGGAGGATCCGGGCGACACCGAACTGCTGCCTGGCGGCATTGTCGACCTGTTCGACTTTGAGGATGAAAACGAACGGGTGATCATGGCGGGCGGTGTCCCGGCGGTGGCCCGTCCGGTGCTGCTGGGCATCACCAAGGCGTCGCTGGCCACCGACAGCTTCCTCTCGGCGGCCTCCTTCCAGGAAACCACCCGGGTGCTGACGGAAGCAGCCATCAAGGGCAAGCGGGATCCGCTGCTGGGGCTGAAGGAGAACGTCATCATCGGCAAGCTGATTCCCGCCGGTACCGGCATGGCCCGCTACCGCTCGATCCGGGTGATGACCGAGAACGAAGTCTACTCAGAGCAGGCGGAGGGGGCGGACGATTAGTCCTCCCCCTCTTTATGAAAGAAGTGTGCACAACAGGGGCGAGGGGTTGGGCTTGTCCGACCATTACTACTCCGGCAGGCCGGGGGCGGCCCACGAGGAACGCCGGTTTACGGTAACCCTGCGGGGTATGCCCTTTACGTTCACCACCGACGCCGGCGTCTTTTCCCGGGAGCGGGTGGACTTTGGCACCCGCCTGCTGATTGAGACCATGGAGATTGGACCGGAGGCGGTGGTACTGGACCTGGGCTGCGGCTACGGACCCATCGGGGCCGTAGCCGCTCGCCTGGCCCATCGGGGCCGGGTTTACCTCGTGGATGTCAACGAACGGGCCGTGGACCTGGCCCGCCGCAATCTGGTGGCAAACGGGATCACCAACGCCGAGGTGCGGTTGGGAGATGGGTTGGCCCCCGTGCAGGGGATTGCCTTCGACGTGGTGGTGACCAACCCGCCCATCCGGGCCGGAAAGGCGGTGGTCTGGCGGCTGATCGATGAGGCCCATCAGGCGCTGCGGCCGGGAGGCACGCTGTGGTTGGTGGTACAGACCAAGCAGGGTGCCCCCAGCATGAAGCGCAGGCTGCAGGCTGTGTTCGGAAATGTGACAGATACGGCCCGGCAGGCGGGCTACCACGTGTTCCGGGCGGTGAAGCAGGGGGAGACCTCCGAGGAATCGGGCGAGCGTCCTGGTTGAGCCATCCTGCACCACGCTCTTTCCAATATAAAAGGGGGCGAAAACGCGCGCCTGCCGCCGAGAATCGGCGCTGAACGGCCGGCGATCCGCGTTTTTGCTTGACGGGCGGTATCGTCCAAGGTAGAATATGAAAGTGCGTCCGGGCAGGAGGGAACTGGGAACGATGTCTTTGGAGCGTCTGAAGGCCGCAAGGAAGAAGACCGTCGGCACCAAGCAGACGGTCAAGGCCCTGGAAAAGGGCAAGACCCGTGTGGTCTATGTGGCTCGAGATGCTGAGGAGCACGTGACCCGGGATGTCATTCAACTGGCCCGGGAGAAAGGCCTGGAGCTGATCATGGTCGACTCCATGGCGGCGCTGGGCAAGGCCTGCGGCATTGAGGTGGGTGCGGCTGCTGCCGCCATCCTGGAAGCCTGACCGGAGCCTCGTTCTGTTGCGTCGAGCCCAGACGGAAGGAGGTGTGCATCAGTCCGTGCCGACCATCAACCAACTGGTCCGACAGGGCCGTAAGCGGCTTACTGAGAAATCCGGCGCCCCTGCTCTGAGGGGGAACCCCTTCAAGCGTGGTGTCTGCACCGTGGTGAAGACCACCACTCCCAAGAAGCCGAATTCGGCTCTCCGTAAGATTGCCCGCGTTCGCCTGACCAACGGGGTGGAGGTCACGGCGTATATCCCCGGTGTGGGCCACAACCTGCAGGAGCACTCGGTGGTGCTGGTTCGAGGCGGCCGCGTCAAGGACTTGCCTGGCGTCCGCTACCACATCGTGCGCGGCGCGCTGGACGCTGCCGGTGTAGCCAACCGGAAGCAAGGTCGTTCCAAGTACGGCGCTAAGAAGGCCAAGAAGTAAGGCCGGCCTTGGGCGGTCAGAGTAGTCGGGGCCTCTGACGAAGGATTCCCTTCGGGGAACACTGGCCGCTTGGGGTAAATATGGAAAGGGGCAAGATGTATGCCGCGTAGGGGACGCGTTCCCAAGCGAGAAGTGCAGCCTGATCCGATCTACAACTCGGAGCTGGTTACCAAGTTTATAAACAAGGTCATGCTTGACGGGAAAAAGTCCCTGGCCCAGCGGATTTTCTACAACGCGATCCAGCGGGCTTCGGAGAAGCTCGAGAAGGATCCGATGGAAGTGCTGGAAGGGGCTCTCAAGAACGTCATGCCGCTGCTGGAGGTCCGGCCCCGCCGTGTAGGCGGTGCGACCTACCAAGTACCGATGGAAGTTCGGCCTGAGCGTCGCCAGGCTTTGGGCATTCGCTGGATTGTTCAGGCTGCCCGCGAGCGTGGGGAGCGCACCATGGTCGAGCGCCTGGCGGCTGAGTTGGTGGACGCCTACAACAACACCGGTGGCGCTGTAAAGCGGCGTGAGGAAGTCCACAGGATGGCCGAGGCGAACAAGCCGTTCGCGCATTACCGCTGGTAATTGGCTGCAGCCGGGCCGGTTAGCCGGGCTGCGGCGGTCCCTGGACGAGCCGCAACCGGCCTAGACCTAGAACCGGCCTGGCTGTTTTGGTGACATGGTGCGGCAAGAGGATGAGACAAAGGGGGGTGCACGATGTCCAGACAGGTAACGATCGATAAATTGCGCAACATCGGCATCATGGCCCATATCGACGCAGGGAAGACGACAACCACGGAGCGCATCCTCTTCTACACCGGCCGCACCCATAAGCTTGGCGAAGTCCATGAGGGCACTGCCACCATGGACTGGATGGTGCAGGAGCAGGAGCGTGGTATCACCATTACCTCTGCCGCCACGACCTGCTGGTGGAAGGGACATCGGATTAACATCATCGACACGCCCGGACACGTGGACTTCACCGTAGAGGTGGAGCGTTCCCTGCGGGTATTGGACGGTGCTGTTGCCGTATTTTGCGCCAAGGGCGGCGTGGAGCCGCAGTCTGAGACCGTCTGGCGCCAGGCGGACAAGTACAAGGTTCCCCGTCTGGCCTATGTGAACAAGATGGACACCCTGGGCGCGGACTTTTTCCGGGTGATCCAGATGATGCGGGAGCGCCTGGGAACCCGCCCGGTTCCGATTGAACTGCCCGTCGGCGTGGAGGATACCTTCCGGGGCATCGTGGATCTGATCCGCAAGGTGGCGATCATCTGGGACAACGACAAGGGCGATCAGTTCCACGAAGAGCCGGTGCCGGAGGACATGGCCGACCTGGTAGAGCAGTACCGGACCGAACTGCTGGAGACGGTGGCCGAGTCCGATGACACGCTGATGGAGAAGTACCTCAACGGTGAGGAGCTCACGGAGGCGGAGATCAAGGCGGCGCTGCGGAAGATGACCATCGCCTGCCAGATTACGCCGGTGCTCTGTGGCTCCTCGTACAAGAACAAGGGTGTTCAGCCGCTGCTGGATGCCATCGTGGACTACCTGCCCAGCCCGCTGGACATCCCGCCTGTGGAAGGGCGCGACGCCGAAACCGGCGAGCCGGTGATCCGGAAGGCCGATGACAACGAGCCCTTCTCGGCGCTGGCTTTCAAGATTGCCACTGACCCGTTTGTCGGGAAGCTCTGCTTCTTCCGGGTCTACTCCGGCCGGTTGGAGGCGGGCAGCTACATCTATAATGCCGCCAAGGGGAAGCGGGAGCGGATTGGCCGGATCGTGCAGATGCACGCGAACCACCGGGAGGAAATCAAGGTGGTGGAGACCGGCGACATCGCCGCTGCCGTGGGCCTCAGGGATGTCAGCACGGGCGATACCCTCTGTCCGGAGGACCAGCCGATTCTGCTGGAGTCCATGGAGTTCCCCGAGCCGGTGATCCAGCTCGCGGTGGAGCCCAAGACGAAGCAGGACCAGGATAAGCTAACCCAGGCCCTGCTGAAGCTGGCGGAAGAGGACCCCACCTTCCGGATGTACACGGATCCGGAGACCGGTCAGACGATTATCGCCGGCATGGGCGAGCTCCACCTGGAGATCATCGTCGACCGCCTGCAGCGGGAGTTCAAGGTGGGTGTCAACGTCGGCAAGCCGCAGGTGGCCTACCGTGAGACCGTCAAGGCGCGGGTGGAGAACGTCGAGGGCAAGTTCATCCGCCAGACCGGCGGCCGTGGCCAGTACGGTCACGTGGTCATCACCCTCGAGCCCGCCGAACCCGGTCAGGGGTTCGTCTTCGAGAACAAGATCGTGGGCGGCGTCATTCCGAAGGAGTTCATCCCGGCCGTCGAGGCGGGCTGCCGGGAGGCCGCGGAGGCTGGCATCCTGGCCGGCTACCCGATGACCGACGTGAAAGTGACCCTGACCTTCGGTTCCTACCACGAGGTCGACTCCAGCGAGGCCGCCTTCAAGATTGCCGGGTCCATGGCGTTCAAGGCTGCCGCCGAGAAGGCACAGCCGGTGCTCCTCGAGCCGTACATGAAGGTCGAGGTGACGGTGCCGGACGAGTACATGGGCGACGTGACCGGCGATCTGAACCGTCGCCGCGGCCGCATCGAAGGCATGGAGGCGCGGATGGGCGCCCAGGTTATCCGGGCGCAGGTGCCTCTGGCCGAGATGTTCGGCTACGCGACGGATCTCCGCTCCGCCACCCAGGGCCGCGGTACCTACACCATGCAGTTTGACCACTATGAAGAGGTGCCGGCCCACGTGGCGAAGCCCATCATCGAGAAGGCCCAGGGCAAGCGTTAATCTGGGCGGTTGTCATCACTACCGGAGGCATCAGCCCCGCAAGGGGATGGACCCTTAAGATTCCGTAAGGAGGAACTCGATCATGGCTAAGGCTAGGTTTGAGCGTACCAAGCCCCATGTCAACATCGGTACCATTGGCCACGTCGACCACGGCAAGACCACGCTGACCGCCGCCATCACCAAGGTGCTGTCTGAGCAGGGCAAGGCCCAGTTCGTGGCCTACGACCAGATCGACAAGGCTCCTGAGGAGCGGGAGCGCGGCATCACCATTAACACCGCCCACGTGGAGTACGAGACCGAGAAGCGGCACTACGCCCACGTGGACTGCCCCGGACACGCTGACTACGTGAAGAACATGATCACCGGCGCGGCGCAGATGGACGGCGCCATCCTGGTGGTCTCCGCGGCCGACGGCCCCATGCCCCAGACCCGGGAGCACATCCTGCTGGCCCGCCAGGTGGGTGTGCCCGCAATGGTCGTCTTCCTGAACAAGTGCGACATGGTGGACGATCCCGAGCTGCTGGATCTGGTGGAGCTGGAGGTCCGGGAGCTGCTGAACAAGTACGAGTTCCCCGGCGACGAGATCCCCTTCATCCGTGGCTCCGCCCTGGGCGCTCTGGAAGGCGATCCCAAGTGGGTCCAGTCCGTCAAGGACCTGATGGAAGCCGTCGACAACTACATCCCGACGCCGCAGCGTGACGATGCGAAGCCCTTCCTGATGCCCATCGAGGACGTCTTCAGCATCACCGGCCGCGGTACGGTGGTCACCGGCCGTGTGGAGCGCGGCCGCCTGAAGCTCGGCGAGACCGTGGAGATTGTTGGTCTGGCCGATGAGCCGCGGACCACCGTCGTCACCGGTCTCGAGATGTTCCGCAAGACCCTGGACGAGGTCCAGGCGGGTGACAACTGCGGCTGCCTGCTGCGCGGCATTGACAAGAAGGAAGTCGAGCGCGGCCAGGTTCTGGCGAAGCCCGGCACCATTAAGCCGCACACCAAGTTCGAGGCTCAGATCTACGTCCTGACGAAGGAAGAGGGCGGCCGGCACAGCCCGTTCTTCAACGGCTATCGCCCGCAGTTCTACTTCCGGACCACCGACGTCACCGGCACCATCAAGCTGCCCGAGGGCGTTGAGATGGTCATGCCTGGCGACAACGTGAAGATCTACGTCGAGCTGATCTCGCCGATCGCCATCGAGGAAGGCCTGCGGTTTGCGGTCCGTGAGGGCGGCCACACCGTTGCGTCCGGCGTCGTGACCGCGATCACCGAGTAACATCACGGGATCCCGGGGGAGTCCTCCCGCAAGGGATGGACTCCCCCAGTGGGGTCCGGCACCCCGAGCCTCCACTCTGACAAAGAGGAGGGATAGCGAGATGGCCAGCCAGAAGATCCGCATCAAGCTGCGGGCCTACGATCACAAGATCCTCGACAGCTCGGCTGCGAAGATTGTGGAGACAGCTTTGCGGACCGGCGCGACGGTCAGCGGCCCGATTCCGCTGCCGACGGAGCGGTCTGTCTACACGATCCTGACGGCGCCGAACGGCGAGAAGGACATCCGTGAGCAGTTCGAGATGCGCACTCACAAGCGGCTCATCGACATCATCGAGCCGGGCTCCAAGACCGTGGAGGCGCTCATGCGGCTTGACCTGCCGGCGGGGGTCGACATCGAGATCAAGCTGTAAAGTCCGGAGAATGGCTACTCCGGCCAGACCAACCGAGCGGTCTGCGTGGATCATGTCGCCGGGACCGGAGGGATCCCTGCGACCACTGATGTGGAGGTGGCTTCCGTGCAAAAAGGTATTCTCGGCAAGAAGCTCGGCATGACCCAGGTTTTCGACGCCGACGGCAAGGTCATCCCCGTGACGGTGGTGGAGGCTGGGCCGTGTGTAGTCGTACAGAAAAAGACCGTAGCCACCGATGGATACAACGCCATTCAGGTCGGCTTTGGCGCCATCAAGGAAAAGCATGTGAACAAGCCCCTTATGGGTCATTTCGCCAAACATAACGTAAAGCCAACCCGCTACCTGCGGGAGTTCCGCTTCGACAATATTGACGCCTTCAACGTCGGCGATGAGATTCGGGTGGACATCTTCGCCGAAGGCGATCTGGTGGATGTCACGGGTATCTCGAAGGGTAAGGGCTTTGCCGGCGGCATCAAGCGGTGGGGTTTCCACCGGGGGCCGCAAAGCCACGGTTCGAAATACCATCGGGCGCCTGGTACCCTGGGCCAGCGTGCCTGGGCCCGCGTTCCCAAGGGCCGCAAGCTGCCGGGTCATCTGGGCTGTGAGCGGGTGACCGTGCAGGCGCTGCGGGTGGTCCGGGTCATTCCGGAGAAGAACCTGCTCCTGATCAAGGGAGCGATCCCGGGCGCCAAGGGGTCCCTGGTCACCATCCGTGAGTCTGTGAAGGCGGCCAAGGCCCGCTAGTCGTTCCGAAAGGAGGAGCAGAAGATGCCGAAAGTGGCCGTTTACAATAAGGAAGGCGCCACCGTCGGGGAAATCACCCTTTCGGACGCCGTGTTCGGGGCCGAGGTCAACGTCGGCCTGATGCACGAGGCCGTGCAGATGTACCTGGCCAACCAGCGCCAGGGGACAGCTGACACCAAGACTCGGGCCGAGGTCTCCGGCGGCGGTAGGAAGCCCTGGCGCCAGAAGGGTACCGGACGGGCGCGTCAGGGTTCGATTCGTGCCCCCCACTGGCGGCATGGCGGTATCGTATTTGGTCCTCATCCCCGGGATTATGGTTGGCGCATGCCCAAGAAGGCGCGTCGGGCTGCGCTTCGTTCTGCCCTCAGCGCGAAGGTTGCCGCAGGGGACCTGATCGTGCTGGATGAGCTGCAGATGGAGAAGCCCAAGACCAAGGAGATTGTGGCGCTGCTCAAGAACCTGAACGCTTCTTCCAAGGCCTTCATCGTCACGGCGGATTATGATCCGGTTGTGTATTTGTCGGCCCGGAACATTCCCGGTGTCAACGTCAACGAGGCCCGGAACCTGAACGTCTATGACGTGCTGAACGCCGGCAAGCTGGTGATGACTCGGGATGCGGTGGCCAAGGTTGAGGAGGTGCTCGCCTGATGGATGCCCGCGACATCATCCTCAAGCCGGTTATCTCGGAGAAGTCCATGAAGCTGATGGCGGAGGGTAAGTATACCTTCCGGGTGCATCCCAAGGCGAACCGGACGCAGATCAAGCAGGCTGTTGAGGAGATCTTCGGCGTGAAAGTCGTCTCCGTCAACACCATGCGGATGCCTGGCAAGCTCCGGCGGTTCGGCCGGTTCCAGGGGCGCCGCTCCGACTGGAAGAAGGCCATCGTCCAGCTCAAGGAAGGCGACAGCATCAAGATCTTCGAAGGCCTGTAAGGAGGGTACGCGATGGGAATCAAGACCTATAGGCCGACTTCCCCGGGTATCCGCCAGATGACGACGCACACCTTCGAGGAGATTACCAAGAAGGCGCCGGAGAAGTCCCTGCTGGAGCGCCTGACCAAGAAGGCTGGGCGGAACGTCTACGGCCGCATCACTGTTCGCCATCGGGGCGGCGGCCACAAGCGGATGTACCGGGTGATCGACTTCAAGCGGAACGAATTCGATGGCATCCCCGCCAAGGTGGCTGCCATTGAATACGACCCCAACCGGACCTGCCGGATTGCCCTCCTGCACTATGCCAACGGGGCCAAGCGGTATATCCTCGCCCCTGTGGGGCTGAAGGTGGGCGACACGGTGGTCAGCGGCCCGGACGCCGACATCAAGGTCGGCAACGCGCTGCCTCTGGCCAACATTCCGGTGGGTACCGTGGTGCACAACATTGAGCTGCAGCCCGGCAAGGGTGGTCAGTTGGCCCGGGCCGCCGGAGCAGCGGCGCAGATCATGGCCAAGGAGGGCGGTTTCGCCCTGCTGAGGCTGCCGTCGGGTGAGCAGCGGCGGATTCACCTGACCTGCCGTGCCACGATCGGCCAGGTGGGCAATCTGGAGCACGAGAACATCGTCCTCGGCAAGGCGGGCCGTGCCCGGCATCTGGGGCGCCGGCCGGCGGTGCGCGGTTCGGCGATGAACCCGGTGGACCATCCCCATGGCGGTGGTGAAGGCAAGGCTCCGATCGGCCGTCCGAGCCCTGTGACGCCGTGGGGCAAGCCCACCCTGGGGTACAAGACCCGTAAACCCAACAAGCCGTCTGACAAGTACATCGTGAGCCGGCGGACCAAGTAAGGGAAGGGGTGTGCAAGAGGATGGGTCGTTCCCTCAAGAAGGGCCCGTACATTGACCCTTCTTTGGAGAAAAAGATCCGCGCCATGAACGAAAAAGGCGAGAAAAAGGTCATCAAGACCTGGGCTCGTGACTGCACCATCTTCCCGGAGATGGTCGGCCACACGATTGCCGTCCACAACGGGCACAAGCATATCCCGGTCTACATCACCGAGGAGATGGTGGGCCACAAGCTGGGTGAGTTCGCTCCGACCCGGACCTTCAAGGGTCACGGCGGCGAGGAGAGGGCCAGCCGGGTTGTCTAGACACGACCCTTGAAGTCTGAGTGAAGGAGGTTATGGCAGATGGAAGTGAAGGCTTGTGCGCGCTACGTCCGCATCTCGCCGACCAAGGTGCGGCCCGTGATCAACCTGATTCGCGGCAAGAGCGTGGACGAGGCGCTGCAGCTTTTGAAGTTTGTCCCCCGGCGGGCCAGTGTTCCGGTGGCCAAGGTGATCAAGAGCGCTGCCGCCAACGCTGAGCACAACTTTAACCTCAACAGGGATGCGCTGATCATCTCCCAGGCGTATGTGGACCAGGGGCCGACCCTGAAGCGTTACCATCCGCGGCAGCGGGGACAGGCGTTCCCGATTCTGAAGCGGACCTCCCACATCACCGTCTTGGTGAAGGAAAAGGAGGCTAAGTAGCAGTGGGTCAGAAAGTACACCCGAAGGGCCTCCGGATCGGCATCATCAAGGACTGGGACGCCCGCTGGTATGCAAATAAGCAAAACTTCAGCGCCCTGTTGATTGAAGATGTAAAGATCCGTGAGTACATCAAGAAGGCCCTTTACCATAGCGGTATCTCCCGCATCGAGATCGAGCGGTTTGCCAACCGTGTCAAGGTGATCATTCACACTGCCAAGCCCGGCATGGTGATCGGCAAGCAGGGCACCGGCATCAACGAGCTGCAGAAGAAACTGGAGGAGATGACGGGGAAGCAAGTCTCCGTCAACGTGGTGGAGGTTCGGGTGCCGGAGCTGGATGCCCAGCTGGTCGCCGAGAACATCGCCCAGCAGCTTGAGCGCCGCGTCGCCTTCCGGCGGGCCATGAAGCAGGCGGTCCAGCGGGCCATGCGGGCCGGAGCCAAGGGCATCAAGGTGACGGTCAGCGGCCGTCTGGGCGGCGCCGAGATTGCCCGGAGCGAGACCGCCAAGGATGGCACGGTTCCGCTGCACACCCTCCGGGCGGACATCGATTACGGCTTTGCCGAGGCCGACACCACCTATGGGAAGATCGGTGTCAAGTGCTGGATTTATCCTGGCGAGAACGTGAATCAGGTGGGCGGCGAGCGTCGTGAGCGCGGCGAACGGAGCCGCGGCGGGCGCCGGGGCCGTGGGCGCTCCCGGAACGCCGCTGCGGAGCGTGCGGCCATTGCAGCTGGTCCCGCCCCGGTGAAGCGGGAAGGAGGTCTTAGCTGATGCTCGCACCCAAGCGCGTGAAGTGGCGCAAGCCCCATAAGGCTGTCGTCAAGATGAACCGCGGCCGTGCCAAGGGCGGTACGACGGTGACGTCCGGCGAGTATGGGCTGCAGGCCCTGGAGCCCGCTTTCGTCAGCGACCGGCAGATTGAGGCAGCCCGTGTCGCCATCACCCGCTGCCTCAAGCGGGGCGGCAAGGTTTGGGTCAAGATCTTCCCCGACAGGGCGATGACCAAGAAGCCTGCGGAGACCCGTATGGGTTCCGGCAAGGGCACCCCCGAGTACTGGGTGGCCGTTGTCAAGCCGGGGCGGGTCATGTTCGAAGTGGCCGGCGTTTCCGAGGACGTGGCCCGGGAGGCTTTGCGGCTGGCATCCCATAAGCTGCCGGTCAAGTGCCGGTTTGTGAAGCGTGAGGAAACCGGGGTTGTGACCGCTGAGACTGGTGGTGAAGCGCAGTGAAGGTGAAGGATATCCGTGAAATGTCCACCGAGGAAATCAAGTCGAAGGTGGCTTCCCTGAAGGAGGAACTTTTCAACCTCCGTTTCCAGCTGGCGGTCAACAATCTGGAGAATACCGCTCGCATTCGTGAGGTTCGCCGGACCATCGCCCGGTGCAAGACCGTCCTCCGCGAGCGCGAACTCAAGGGCAACGCCTAACGGGGAGGAGGTTTCAGCATGAGCGAAGCGCGCGGCCTTCGCAAGACCCGTGTCGGCGTGGTGACCAGCGACAAGATGGATAAGACGGTGGTCGTCAGCGTCGAGACGCTTGTGGAGCATCCGCTGTACAAGAAGCGGATCAAGCGGACCAAGAAGTTCAAGGCGCACGATGAGCACAACCAGTGCAAGGTCGGGGACAAGGTCCGGATCATGGAGACGCGTCCCCTCTCCAAGGAAAAGCGCTGGCGTGTGGTGGAGATCATCGAGCCTGCCCAGAGATAGATAGTACCTTTCCCAGCCTGTTGTTAGGCAGGTTAGCCAGGTCCCCGCGACCTTGCGCAGGGAAACCGGCTAGCTAGCGAGAGGAGGTTCGTGGGCATGATTCAGGTCCAGACCAGACTGAACGTCGCTGACAACAGCGGCGCCAAGGAACTGATGTGCATCAAGGTTCTGGGCGGCACCAAGCGCCGGTATGCCAACATCGGCGACGTGATCGTCTGCTCTGTCAAAGAGGCCGTTCCCGGTAGCAGCGTGAAAAAGGGTGAGGTCGTCAGGGCTGTGATCGTCCGCAGCCGCAAGGGCGTCCGCCGGCCTGACGGTTCCTATATCCGTTTTGACGAGAACGCTGCCGTCATCCTGAAGGAAGATAAGGAGCCGCGGGGGACCCGTATTTTCGGGCCGGTCGCGCGCGAGCTGCGTGACAGGGACTTCATGAAGATTATCTCCCTGGCTCCCGAAGTGCTCTGATCGGGAGGAGGTAGCGAAATGGCCAACCGGAACAAGGTCCATGTCCGCAAGGATGAGATGGTGGTCGTCATCGCGGGCAAGGACAAGGGCAAGCAGGGCAAGGTGAAGCGGGTTCTGCCCAAGACCAACCGCGTGGTGGTCGAGGGTGTCAATATCGTCAAGAAGCACGTGAAGCCCAGCGCCAAGAACCCGCAGGGCGGCATCATCGAGATGGAAGCGCCGATCCATGCCTCTAACGTGATGTCGCTGGCCAAGATCGAAGCGAAGAAGGCGAAGAAGAACGGTTAGTCACCCCGCTGCCGTAGAAAGGAGGCTTGTGTCACTTGGCCAGCCTGAAGACCAAGTATGAGCAGGAAGTAGTTCCTGCCCTTCAGAAACAGTTCAACTATAAGAACGTGATGATGATTCCTCGCTTGGAGAAAATCGTCATCAACTGCGGCGTAGGGGAGGCAGCCCAGAATCCGAAGGCTCTGGACGCGGCTATGGCCGATATCGCCGCCGTTACCGGCCAGTGGCCCATGGTGACCCGGGCGAAGAAGTCCATCGCGGCGTTTAAGATTCGGGCCGGCATGCCTATCGGCTGCAAGGTCACCCTGCGTCGGGAGCGGATGTGGAGCTTCCTGGACAAGCTCATCAACGTGGCGCTCCCCCGCGTGCGTGACTTCCGCGGCGTGTCGCCCAAGTCGTTTGATGGCCGGGGGAATTATGCCCTGGGCATCAAGGAACAGCTGATCTTCCCCGAGATTGACTATGACAAGGTCGATAAGATCCGGGGTATGGATATCATCATCGTGACGACGGCCAAGACCGATGAGGAGGCCAAGGCGCTCCTGGCCGGTCTCGGTATGCCGTTCAGCGACAAAGCCAGGTAAAGGAGGGGACGTGGGTGGCAAAGACCTCGCTGAAGGTCAAGGCTGCGCGCCCGCAAAAGTACGCGGTTCGCGCCTACAACCGGTGCAAGCTTTGTGGCCGTCCCCGTGCCTATATGCGGAAGTTCGGGATCTGCCGGCACTGCTTCCGTAAACTGGCCCACCTGGGTCAGATTCCGGGCGTTCGCAAGGCCAGCTGGTAACGAGCGACTCGGGCAGGGGAATCGGCCGGTGGTCATCAGGGGCCGCCGGGAGCCGCCGGTGAAGACGTGTCAGGACCTCCACACCGGGGCGGGGGCGTGGCCCCCCTTCCCGATTCCAACCGCCCGATCTGAAAAGGAGGAACAAGATCCATGCTTTCTGATCCGATTGCGGATATGCTGACCCGCATCCGCAACGCCAACATCGCTTACCATGACAAGGTCGATGTGCCGGGCTCCAAGATCAAGCGGGCGATCGCCCAGATCCTGAAGGATGAGGGCTACATCCGGGACTACGAGTGGATCGACAACGGCCATCAGGGCGTCATTCGGATCTACCTGAAGTACGGCCCCAACAAGAAGCGGGTCATCAGCGGCCTGCGCCGGATTTCCAAGCCCGGCCTGCGTGTTTACGCCAAGAAGGATCAACTCCCCCGGGTGCTGGGCGGCCTCGGCATCGCCATCATCAGCACCTCCAAGGGGATCATGACGGATAAGAAGGCCCGCCAGGAAGGCCTGGGCGGCGAAGTGCTCTGCTACATCTGGTAGGAAGGAGGTGCAGCCGTGTCTCGCGTTGGTAAGGCTCCCATTCAGATTCCCTCCGGTGTGGAAGTGAAAGTGGAAGGCAATGTGGTGACGGTGAAGGGGCCCAAAGGCCAGCTTCGCCGTGAGATCCATCCTGACCTGACCGTGACGCTCGAGAACGGCGCCCTCCGGGTCTCTCGTCCTTCGGATGAGCGGCACCACAAGGCGCTGCACGGGCTGACACGCACCCTGCTGGCCAACATGGTGGAGGGTGTCACCAAGGGATACAGCCGTGCCCTGGAGATCGTGGGTACCGGTTACCGTGCCTCGAAGAGCGGTAAGAACCTGGTCCTTTCCGTGGGCTTCTCCCATCCCGTGGAGATCACTCCCCCTGAGGGAATTGAGTTCCAGGTTCCGTCGCCGACGCAGATCGTCGTAAACGGCATCGACAAGGAGTTGGTGGGCCAGGTGGCCGCCAGCGTCCGGAGCGTGCGGCCGCCCGAGCCGTACCTGGGCAAGGGCATCCGGTATGTCGGCGAAAAGGTGCGCCGCAAGGAAGGCAAGACCGGCAAGAAGTAAGGGAGTGACCGAGGATGATCATCAAGCAGGACCGCAACAAGGCCCGGCGTGTGCGCCACTTGCGGGTTCGGAAGAAAGTCCACGGCACGCCCGAGCGGCCGCGGCTTAATGTCTTCCGTTCCAACCAGAACATTTATGCCCAGGTTATTGACGATACGGTCGGCAGGACCCTGGTCTCCGCCTCTACCCTCGACCCCGAGGTGAAGGCCCGGCTGCAGGGCGCCAGCGGCGGTAATGTGGCAGCCGCGCGGATTGTCGGCGAAGTGGTGGCCAAGCGAGCTCTGGCTGCCGGCGTGACCAAGGTGGTCTTCGACCGGGCCGGATATCGGTACCATGGTCGGGTGGCCGCCCTCGCTGAAGCAGCCCGGGAAGCCGGTCTGGAGTTCTAACGTCGAGGGAGGGAAGGATGCGTGGCGCGTAACGAGAGCAACCAAGTTGAACTGAGGGAGAAAATGGTGGACCTGCGCCGGGTAGCCAAGACCGTGAAGGGCGGCCGGCGGATGAGCTTTTCCGCCGTGGTGGTCGTGGGCGACGGCCAGGGCCGTGTGGGCGCGGGCCTGGGTAAGGCCGCTGAGATTCCCGAGGCTGTGCGCAAGGGCGCCGAGGATGCCAAGAAGTCGATGATCCAGATTCCGCTGATGAACGGCACCATTCCCCATGAAGTGATCGGCGAGTGGGGCGCCGCGAAGGTGCTGCTGAAGCCCGCCTCCCCGGGTACCGGCGTGATCGCCGGCGGTGCTGTCCGTGCGGTGGTGGAGGCCGCGGGCATTCGGGACATCCTCACGAAGAGCCTTGGCTCCAACAACGCCGCCAACCAAGTCTGGGCCACCCTCGAAGGCCTCAAGCAGCTGCGGAGCCCTGAGGAAGTGGCACAGCTGCGGGGCAAGCCCGTCGAGCAGATCCTCGGTTAAGGGGGGAGATGGACGTGGCTGAAAAGCTGCTCATTACACTGAAGCGGGGCCTGGCGGGCAAGAATAGGAAACAGATTGCCACCTGCAAGGCCCTGGGTCTGCGGAAGACCAACCAAACCGTGGAGAAGCCTGACAATCCCGCCATCCGTGGGATGATCGCCAAGGTGGCCCACCTTGTGGAGGTAAAAGAGGTCTAAGGCAAGACAGGATCCCCTGGGACCTCCGGGGACTCTCTCTTCGGGAGAGGCGGCGCCGGGAAGACCGGTGGCCCGGCGCTCCTTCAGCCTGTAGATGAAATCGAGGTGAAGACAGAGATGATGCTGCATGATCTTGCCCCAAACCCGGGCGCCCGCCACGCGCGGAAGCGTGTCGGTCGCGGCGTCGGCTCCGGCCTGGGCAAGACCTCAGGGAGGGGCCACAAGGGTCAGAACGCCCGTTCAGGCGGCGGCGTGCGGCCGGGCTTTGAAGGCGGTCAGACCCCTCTGACCCGGCGTCTGCCCAAGCGGGGCTTCACGAATGCTCCTTTCCGGGTTCGCTACAACGTGGTGAACGTGGAGGATCTGGAGCGGTTTGAAGCGGGTACCGTAGTGACCCCTGAACTGCTGGAGGAGACCCGAGTCTGCAAGGGCGCCCTCAAGGGCGTGAAGCTTCTGGGCACCGGTGAGATTACGAAGCCGCTTACGGTGCGGGTCCATCGGGTCAGCGAATCGGCCCGGGCCAAGATCGAAGCGGCCGGCGGCAAAGTGGAGGTCATCGGAGAAGCCACCGAAGAGGTGAAATAACCCCCATGGCATTACTGGAGACGGTGCGCACGTCGCTGCGCCTACCCGGATTGAGGAAGCGGCTCATCTTCACCGCGCTAATGCTGGCCGTTCTTCGGATTGGCGCAAATGTCCCGGTCCCGGGCGCCGACCCGGATGTGGTCGCGCGGCTTCTGACGCAGGGCGGCCTCCTGGGACTGGTGGATCTTTTCTCCGGTGGCGCATTTGCCCGTCTGGCCCTCTTCGCACTCAACGTGACCCCTTACATCAACTCTTCCATTATCGTGCAGCTCCTCACCGTCGTGATCCCGAAATGGGAGGAGTGGCGCAGGGAAGGGTTGGAGGGGCGCAAGAAGCTGCAGCAATACACCCGGTACGGCACCGTCCTCCTCGCCCTGGTTCAGGCCTTTGGCATCGGGCTTTACCTGAAGAACAATCATGCCTTGCTGGGGGACAGCTGGGCGAACTTCGCCGTGGTCCTGATCAGCTTGACCGCCGGTTCGGTCCTCCTGATGTGGATCGGCGAGATGATCACGGAAAAGGGCATCGGCAATGGCATTTCGCTGATCATCTTTGCCGGCATCGTCTCGCGGATTCCCAAGGCCCTGGGGAGCATGTTTGACCTCCTGAAAACCGGGGACCTGTCCTGGTTCCAGGTGGCGCTGGTCGCGGTCATCGCCGTGGCCCTGGTGGCCCTGGTGGTCCTGGTGACCGAGGCGGTGCGGAAGATCCCGGTGGAGTACACCAAACGGGTGGTCGGGCGGCGGATTTACGGCGGACAGCGGACGTTCCTGCCGATCAAGATCAACCAGGCCGGCGTCATTCCGGTCATCTTCGCGCAGTCGCTGCTGTACCTGCCTTTCACCATCGCCACGTACTTTCCCCACAATGCAGTGGCGCGGTTCATCCTGACGTACCTCCATTCGGGGACCGTGTGGTTCTGGATGTTGAACTTTGTGTTCATCATCTTCTTCACGTTCTTCTACACGGCTGTCACGTTTAACCCCGATGAGGTTGCGGAAAACATGAAGAAAAACGGCGGGTTTATCCCGGGCTACCGGCCCGGCAAGCCCACCGCCGAATTTCTGGCCCGCGTCTCCAATCGGTTGACGGTGGTCGGGTCCCTGTTCCTGGCGTCGCTGACGGTGGCGCCGATCGTGATTATCAACCTGACCGGCGTCCGGGAGGCGTACCTGGGCGGTACCGCGCTGCTGATCGTGGTCGGCGTGGCGATCGAGACAGCCAACCAGCTGGAGGCCCAACTGGTGATCCGGCATTACCAGGGCTTCATGCGGACTTGATGGGAACAAGGGCGATTCAGAGGACCGGAATTCCCCTCGGGGATGGCCGGTCCTCCGGAATGGCCCGGACTGGATTGCATTGGAAAGGGGGTTGAAGGATGCATATTATCCTCATGGGACCTCCCGGCGCCGGCAAGGGAACCCAGGCGGCACTGCTGGCGGAGCAGGAGCAGATCCCGCACATCTCCACCGGCGACATCTTCCGGGCTCACATGAGCCAGGGCACTCCCCTGGGGAAGCTGGCCAAGGAGTATGTGGACGCGGGCAAGTACGTGCCGGACGACGTGACCAACCAGATGGTCAAGGAGCGTCTGGCCCAGCCGGACTGCCGTCGGGGCTTCCTTCTGGACGGATATCCCCGCACCTCGGAGCAGGCAGCGGCGCTGGACGCGATGCTGCAGGAACTGGATCTCCCGCTGGACGGGGTGATCAACATCGAGGTTCCGGACGCCCTGCTGGTGGAACGGGCCGAGGGACGGCGGGTCTGCCGCCGGTGTGGCGCCACGTTCCATGTGCGCTTCAATCCCCCGGAGACAGAGGGTGTATGCAGCAAGTGCGGCGGTGAGCTTTACCAGCGGAGTGACGACACCGCCGAAAAGGTGCGTGTGCGGCTACAGGAGTATCACACCAAGACGGCTCCGGTGCTGGAGTATTACCGGAAGCGGGGCCTGCTGCGCTCCGTCAACGGCGACCAGCCCCTGGAGGCCGTCACAGCGGCCATCAAGAGAGCGGTGACGAACGGCTGAAATGATCATTCTCAAGTCTCCCCGGGAGATCGAGATCATGAAGGAAGCCGGCCGCATTGTCTGGAATGTGCACCAGGAGCTCGCGAAGGCGGTGGCGCCGGGGGTCACCACCGAAGAGCTGGACGCCCTGGCGGAGTCGCTCATTCGCAAGGCCGGTGCCATTCCGACATTTAAGGGCTATCAAGGCTTCCCGGCATCGATCTGCGCCTCAGTGAACGAAGAGGTCGTCCACGGCATCCCCGGCAAGCGCAAGCTTCGGGAAGGGGATATCATCTCCATCGACATCGGCGTTACCTACAAGGGTTACGTGGGTGACTCCGCTTACACCCATCCGGTGGGCGAGGTGGATCCGGAGGTTCGGCGGCTGCTGGAGGTGACGCGGACCGCCCTTGAAAAGGGTATCGAACAGTGCTATCCTGGCAGGCGGCTAGGGGACATTGGCCATGCGGTGCAGTCCTACGTCGAATCCCATGGCTTCAGCGTGGTCAGGGACTTCGTGGGCCATGGGGTGGGCACCAGGATGCACGAGGATCCGCAGGTCCCCAATTACGGCTCCCCGGGCACCGGGCTGGTGCTGCGTCCGGGGATGGTCCTGGCCATCGAACCGATGGTCAACGCCGGAACCTGGAAGGTGCGGACCCTGCCCAACCAGTGGACGGTGGTGACCGCTGACGGCAAGTACTCGGCCCACTTCGAACACACCGTTGCCATCACAGAGGATGGACCGGTCATTCTCACCAAACCCTGAGGTTTAACGGATCCGATGTTGTGGTATAATAAAGCTATTGAGCATTGGTGCGGACACACGTAATCTTGCCGGCGGAGGTGCGCCTGGGTGGACCAACCTGGTATAAAGCCAGGAACTATCGTCCGTTCCCTGGCTGGACGCGATCAGGGGACGTATTACGTCGTCCTGCGACAGGTGGACGAACGGCGAGTAGCGGTCGCCAACGGCCGCCGGCGGCCTGTGAGCCGGCCGAAGCCGAAGAACCGGCGGCACCTGGAGGTGCTCGGCTGGGTAGAGGGAGATCTAGCTCTCCGGCTTGAGCGAGGCGACAGGGTCTCCGATGAAGAGGTCATGAAGGCGCTGGAAGCCTGGCAATCCCAAGCAGAGAAGGAGGGATAGGTCGGACGTATGCCCAAGGAAGACGTGATTGAGGTCGAAGGCAAGGTGATCGAGCCTCTGCCCAACGCCATGTTTCGGGTGGAGTTGGCCAACGGTCACAAGGTCCTGGCCCACGTCTCCGGGAAAATTCGCATGAACTTCATCCGGATTCTGCCGGGCGACCGTGTGACCGTGGAGCTTTCGCCCTACGACCTCACGAGGGGTCGCATCGTCTACCGTTTCAAGTAATCCCAGGAGCGGTCGGTGAACGGACCACTCTGCGATGGCAGGCGGCCGGATTTCCGGACGCTAGGTGGTCTGTTTGCCCTTTCGTGCCTTTTACCATACAGCACGACTCAGAAGACGTCCCGTGTCCATAAGCGGTCGCGGGCGCGTGGAGAGGAGGGCGGATCATGAAGGTTCGGCCGTCTGTCAAGCCCATGTGCGAAAAGTGCAAGGTCATCAAGCGGCACGGCACTGTGCGGGTCATTTGCGAAAACCCCAAGCACAAGCAGCGGCAGGGCTAGGTTTACCAAAATGTGAAGCGATTTTCCGCCGGCCTCCTTTCTCCGTGGGGAGTACCGGCTTTCCTGCATGGGCTCGAGGCGGCGGACACTGCCGGGAGGCGTGCAAAAACCGTCGCTGGAACCCGTACTCGGTGGACAGGAACGCGGCTGAGTTGTCAGAGGCCCCTCTTCCCTCGGCAACTTTTCCTCGACACCGCGGGCGGGACGGGTCGTGCGACTGCCACTTTTGACTCTGGAAGCGCCTGTGAGGAGGGTATTACTGAGGCATGGCACGTATCGCAGGTGTCGACCTGCCCCGTGACAAGCGTATAGAGGCTGCTTTGCCGTATATTTACGGCATCGGCTGGTCCCTTTCGCGCGAGATTCTGAAGAAGACCGGCATCAATCCGGATACCCGCGTGCGCGACCTCACCGAAGATGAGATTGCTCGTCTGCGTGAGATCATCGACCGGGAGTACAAGGTGGAAGGCGACCTCCAGCGGGAGGTTCAGCTCAACATCAAGCGGCTGATTGAAATCGGCTGTTATCGCGGTCTGCGGCATCGCCGGGGTCTGCCGGTCCGGGGCCAGCGTACCAAGACCAATGCCCGCACCCGGAAGGGTCCGCGGCGGACCGTTGCGGGCAAGAAGAAGGCAGCCAAGAAGTAAGGAGGGGCACGTCTGAATGGCGAAGCGGGCTGTACGCGTCAAGCGCAGGGAGCGGAAGAACGTCGACAAAGGCGTTGCCCATATCCGTTCCACGTTTAACAATACAATCGTTACCATCACCGATATGAGCGGCAACACCATCGCCTGGGCGACAGCCGGTTCCCAGGGTTTCAAGGGCTCCCGGAAGTCGACTCCCTTTGCGGCTCAGATGGCTGCTGAGGCCGCGGCCAAGGCCGCCATGGAACACGGCATGCGTGAGGTGGAGGTCCGTGTAAAGGGCCCGGGTGCCGGCCGGGAGGCTGCGATTCGCCAGCTGCAGGCTGCCGGTCTTGAGGTCACCACCATCAAGGACGTGACCCCCATCCCGCACAACGGATGCCGCCCGCCGAAGCGGCGCCGGGTATAAGAAGAGGAGGGGAGCAGTAACAAATGTCGCGTTATACCGGACCGGTTTGCCGGCTTTGCCGCCGGGAAGGCGTGAAGCTGTATCTGAAGGGAGACAAGTGCTACTCCGACAAGTGCCCCCTGGTCAAGCGGGGGACTCCGCCCGGCCAGCACGGCGCTGTGCGGCGGAAGATGTCGGAATACGGCCTTCAGCTCCGGGAGAAGCAGAAGGCTCGCCGTTTCTATGGAGTACAGGAGCGGCAGTTCCGGCGGTACTTTGAGAAGGCAGCCCGCAAGCGGGGTGTCACTGGCGAGATCCTGCTCCAGCTGCTGGAGCGTCGTTTGGATAACATCGTCTACCGGATGGGCTTCGCGGCCAGCCGTGCGGAGGCCCGGCAGATCGTGAAGCATTCTCATATCGAGGTCAACGGCCGAAAGGTCAACATTCCTTCCTATCTCGTCCGGGAGGGCGACGTGATTGCCGTACGGGAAGGCTCGCGGGATCACAAGCGGATCAGGGAAGTGGTGGCCAACCGTACCCGTGCGGTTCCCGCCTACCTCAGCGTGGATTACGAGAACCTGCGGGGTACGGTGCTCCGCCTGCCCACCCGGGACGAGATTGATGCCCCTGTCCAGGAGCAGCTCATCGTCGAGCTCTACTCACGGTAACCCTGTGGCGCAGCATACTGCCATCGATTGCCGGAAACATGCCGAACCCGGCACCAATTTCAGGGGCGAGGGCATGATCGCGGCGTTGGGCGCTCTCTTTAGCGAGACAGGGAATTGGGGGTATTTCGAGATATGATCGGAATGGAAAAGCCCAAGATTGAATGCGTCGAGCTGTCCGAGGACAACACCTACGGAAAGTTGGTGGTGGAACCCCTCGAGCGCGGCTACGGCATTACCCTTGGTAACTCGCTGCGCCGCATCCTGCTGTCATCCCTGCCGGGTGCGGCAGTCACGTCCGTAAAGATCGACGGCGTTCTGCATGAGTTTTCCACTGTGCCCGGCGTCGTGGAGGACGTCACCGACATCATCCTCAATCTCAAGCAGCTTTCCCTGAAGGTACATAGCGATGAGCCCAAGATCATCCGCATCGATGCCGAAGGGGAAGGGGAGGTCAAGGCCGGCGATCTGATTACGGACCCCGATGTGGAGATCCTCAACCCGGATCTGCACATCGCGACCCTGGATAAGGGCGGCCGGCTGGTGGCAGAGATTACCGTGGCCAAGGGACGGGGCTATGTACCCGCAGAGCAGAACAAGACGCCGGATATGCCTATCGGTGTCATCCCGGTGGACTCGATCTTCAGTCCCATTCGGCGGGTCAACTACACCGTCGAGCATACCCGTGTGGGCAACCGGACCAACTACGACCGACTGACCCTCGAGGTCTGGACCAACGGCACCATCCGGCCCGATGAGGCGTGCTCGTGGGCGGCCAAGATCCTCAAGGAGCATCTGGAGCTGTTCATCTCGCTGACCGAGGATGCAGACAGCATCGAGGTCATGCAGGAGAAGGAAGACGACAGCCGCAACAAGCTGATGGAGATGACCATTGAAGAGCTGGATCTGTCGGTGCGCTCCTATAACTGCCTGAAGCGGGCCGGTATCAACACGGTGGCCGAACTCGTCTCCAAGACGGATGAAGAGATGATCAAGGTCCGGAACCTCGGAAAGAAGTCGCTGGAGGAAGTCAAGCAAAAGCTGGCGGCTATCGGCCTGAGCCTGCGGAAGTCCGAGGACTGAGCAGGCCGGCGTCGTAGCTGAGGCTACGCATCTACTCTACCTACCCACGATAGGGGTGAGTACACATGGGCTACCAGAAGCTTGGCCGCGACAGTTCGGCCCGCAAGGCCCTGTTCCGGTCCCTGGTAACCGCCCTGTTCGATAAGGAGCGGATTGAGACGACCGAGGCAAAGGCCCGGGAGGTCCAGAGCATCGCCGAGCATTACATCACCCTCGCCAAGCGGGGCGATCTGCATGCCCGGCGCCAGGCTCTCGCCTTCATCTACGATGAGTCTGTGGTGAAGAAGCTGTTCGATAGCATCGCGCCGCGGTATGCTGACCGCAACGGCGGCTACACCCGGGTGATCAAGACGGGCGTTCGGAGGGGCGACGCTGCCCCCATGGCGATCCTGGAGCTGGTGTAAGGCCAGCCCGGCTGAGGAAGGGACGGTGAACTCCGGCCTCCGGGTTCTCCGTCCCTTTGCTGTGGGTTTGCCCGGGACGGCTTCCGCCGCCCCCGAGCCCCCGTGCAGGTCTCGTTGCTGTTCGGTACGATCACGGAGCCGGGAGGCGTGGCCACGCATATGGAGGATGTCTTTATCGCAGCAGAGGAACTCTCCTTCTCCTACACGGCGGGGGCGCCCGGCCAGGAGGCGCCGCTGGCGCTGGACCACGTCAACCTTCAGGTCCGCCGGGGAGAGTTTGTGGCCGTCTTGGGGATGAACGGCTCTGGCAAGTCCACCCTGGCCCGGCACATCAACGCCCTCCTTCTGCCTCGGGAGGGGCGGGTGCTGGTGGACGGCATGGACACCCGGGACGAGCGAAACCTGTGGAAGATTCGGGACCGGGTGGGCATGGTTTTTCAGAACCCGGACAATCAGATCGTGGCTGCGCTGGTGGAGGACGACGTGGCCTTCGGCCCGGAGAATCAGGGGCAGCCGCCGGAGGAGATCCGCCGGCGGGTGGAAGAGGCGCTGGCCGCGGTGGGCATGACCGCCATGCGCCACCGGGAGCCGCACCTGCTGAGCGGCGGGCAGAAGCAGCGGGTGGCCATCGCCGGCGCCCTGGCAATGCGCCCGGCGTGCCTGGTGCTGGATGAGCCTACCGCCATGCTGGATCCCGCCGGCCGGGCCGAAGTGGTGGAGGTGGTCCGCCGCCTCAACCGGGAGATGGGAATGGCGGTGGTCTGGATCACCCACTTCATGGAGGAGGCTGCGCTGGCGGACCGGGTGGTGGTGATGGCCAACGGCCGCGTCCAGATGGAGGGGCCGCCCCGGGAGGTGTTCCAGCAGGCTGAGAAACTGCGGGCCCTCCGGCTCGATGTGCCTCCCGCGGTGGCCGTGGCAGACCGGCTCCGGGCCGCGGGCGTTCCGCTGCCGAAGGGGATTCTGACCTTGGATGAGTTGGTGGAGGCGCTATGCCAATTACGCTCAGCCACGTAAGCTATGTCTATCAGCCCGGTACGCCCTTTGAGTGGCGGGCCCTGGACGATGTGAGCCTGGAGATCCCGGATGGCCAGTTCTGGGGGATCATCGGGCCCACCGGATCCGGCAAGTCCACCCTGGTGCAGCACATGAATGGCCTGCTGAAGCCCACCAGCGGCGAGGTGTTGGTTGACGGGGTCAACATCGCGCAGCGGGGAGTTGACCTGAAGCAAATCCGGCAGAAGGTGGGGCTGGTTTTTCAGTATCCGGAGCACCAGCTCTTCGGGGAGACCATTTACGAGGACATCGCCTTCGGCCCCCGCAACCTGCGCCTGGACCCGCGGGAGGTGGACCGGCGGGTGATGCGGGCCATGGAACTGGTGGGGCTGGATCCGTCCCTGAAGGACCGCTCCCCCTTTGGCCTGTCCGGGGGGCAGGCCCGGCGGGTGGCCCTGGCGGGGGTGCTCGCCATGGAGCCACGGGTGCTCATTCTGGACGAGCCTACTGCGGGTCTGGATCCCCGGGGACGGGAGGAGCTTCTCTCGCTGATCCGGACCTTCCCCGGTCTCGGCATGACGGTGATCCTGGTCTCCCACAGCATGGATGACGTGGCCTCCCTGGCTGACCACGTGGTGGTGATGCACCGGGGGAAGGTCTACATGCAGGGTTCGCCCTCGGAACTGTTCCGGCGGAAGGCGGAGCTGGAGTCCATCGGGCTCGGGGTGCCCGCGGCCGCGGAACTGGCAGACCGGCTGCGCCGCTGCGGCTGGCCGCTGGACGAGGGGATCGTGACCCTGGACCAGGCGGTGGATGCCATCCTGGCAGCCCTCGGGAAGGGAGGTACCCGGAAGTGAACCTCCAGGCCCTGACCATCGGCCAGTATTACCCGGGGGACTCGGTGGTGCACCGGCTGGACCCCCGGACCAAGATCATCGCCATCCTGATCTTCAGTATTGCGATCTTCCTGCCCAAGGGCTGGCCGGGTTATGCGGTGCTGGCCGCCGCGTGCGTGGCTTCGGTGCTGCTGTCTCAGGTGCCCTTGCGCTTCATCCTGAGGGGCCTGAGGCCCATTCTGCTTCTGATCGTCATCACAACCCTGTTTAATGCCTTTCTCACCCCCGGTGAGCCGGTATTTTCCATCGGCAGCTGGGCCGTGACCCGGGAAGGACTGAGGCTGTCGGCGGTGGCGGCGGTGCGGTTGGTGCTGCTGGTGATGGTGGCTTCGCTGCTGACCCTCACCACGTCGCCCATTTTGCTCACCGACGGGCTGGAACAGCTCCTCCGTCCCCTCACACCACTGGGGGTTCCGGCCCATGAACTGGCGCTGATGATGACCATCGCCCTGCGGTTTATCCCGACCCTCACCGAGGAGGCAGACCGCATCATGCGGGCCCAGGCCGCCCGGGGCGCCGACTTTCACTCGGGCAACCTGCTGAACCGGGCCCGGGGCCTGATCCCGGTGATGGTCCCCCTGTTTGTGGCCTCGTTCCGCCGGGCGGACGAACTGGCCACCGCCATGGAGGCCCGGGGATACCGGGGCGGCAAGGGCCGGACCAAGCTGCGGGAGCTGCGGATGCAGACCGCCGATTACATCACCCTGGCCCTGCTGGCGCTGGTGGTGGCGGCGGTGATCGGCCTGCGGGTCACCGGCCTGGGGTGACAGGCGGCAGGGGAAGGATGATGGGATGCGCACGATCAAGCTGACCCTGCAGTATGACGGAACCCATTACGCCGGCTTTCAGCGCCAGCCCAACGGCGTGACGATTCAGGAGAAGCTGGAAGAGGCGCTCCGGAAGGTGACGGGGAACCCGGATCTGCGGATCGGCGGAGCTGCCGGCCGGACCGATGCCGGTGTTCACGCCCGGGGTCAGGTGGTGCACTTCCGCACTGACAGCCGGATCCCCACGGACCGCTGGCCGTATGCGCTGAACAGCCATTTGCCTCCCGACATCGCCGTGGTGGCTGCCGAGGAGGTGCCGGAGGGGTTTCACGCCCGCTTCTGGGCCCGCTGGAAGCGGTACCGGTACACCATCCAGTGCGGGCCGTTTCCGCTGCCGCTGTACCGGCTGTACGCCTACCACTGGCGCTACCCGGTGGACGTGGAGCGCATGGCCGAGGCGGCGGCGCTGCTCGTCGGCCGGCATGACTTTGCCGCCTTCCGCAGCACCGGCGGATCGGCCAAGACCTCGGTACGGACCATCTTCGACCTCAAGGTGACGGTACAGGAGCCGCTGATCCTGGTGGATGTGACCGCCGACGGCTTCCTGTACAACATGGTCCGCATCATCGCCGGTACGCTGGTGGAGGTGGGCAGCGGCCTGCGGTCCCTGGACCAGGTTCGCGAGGCGCTGGCGACGGGCAACCGGGATCTGGCCGGCCGGACGCTGCCAGCCCGGGGACTGTGCCTGGAAGAGGTGGGGTACGGGGATGGACCGGTCCGGCCTTTCCGGAACACACCGCCTGAGGCGGGCTCGTGTCAGGGGACGCACAGCTTGACAGTGCTTCCATGACCATGTACAATGCTTCACGTTGACCTTACAGGTTGTTTTCACCAGGCGCCGACCCGGATCTCATGCTCTTCCCCGGTTCGGGCATGTACGCCGGGCGTCGCCGTTATCATAGATGACCTTCCGTCGCCTGCCTTCATTTCCTTAGGAGGGAAACCAGTGAGCGCTACATACATGGCCAAACCGCATGAAGTTGAGCGGACTTGGTACGTGGTTGACGCCGAGGGGAAGACACTGGGACGCCTGGCCTCCCAAGTGGCCGCCATTTTGCGGGGTAAGCACAAGCCCACCTTTACTCCCCACGTGGACTGCGGGGATTTCGTCATTGTAATCAACGCGGAGAAGGTCCGCCTCACCGGCAAGAAGATGACGCAGAAGATCTACCGGCGCCATTCGGGCTATCCCGGTGGCCTGAAAGAGATCGCTGCCAAGGACCTGCTGAGGACGCGTCCCACCCGAGCCGTTGAGCTGGCCGTCAAGGGCATGCTGCCTCACAACCGGCTCGGCCGCAAGATGTTCCGCAAGCTGAAGGTGTACGCCGGTCCGGAGCACCCGCATGCGGCCCAGCAGCCGAAGAAGCTGGAGATCTGAGGCAAAGGAGGCATCGCCCATGACCACTGCGCTCACTCAGTATTGGGGGACCGGCCGCCGGAAGAATGCGGTGGCCCGGGTCCGTCTGATTCCCGGCTCGGGGAACATCACGGTTAACGGCCGCGCCATGGAGGAGTATTTCACCATCAAGACGCTGCAGATGATGGTGGAGAGCCCGCTGGCCCTGACGGGGACAGCAGGCAAGTATGATGTGTTCATCAACGTACGGGGCGGCGGCATTTCCGGGCAGGCCGGCGCGTGCCGGCACGGCATCGCCCGGGCCCTGCTCAAAGTGGACGCCGGCTTCCGGCCTGTGCTGAAGCAGGCGGGCTTCCTGACCCGCGATCCGCGCATGAAGGAGCGCCGCAAGTACGGCCTGAAGAAGGCCCGCAAGGCCCCGCAGTTCTCCAAGCGTTAACCTGGAGGCCAACCAGCCCGTGGCAGAGCTGCCACGGGCTATTGCTTTGCCGACCTGGACGCGTGGAACAGGGAAGGGGCTGCGGGACGGGTTCTAGCCTGTCCGACGGCTGGCATAACCTCTCCGGAGGGAGGGAGAGCCAGTGCGGGAGCGAGGTTGGCTGCGGGCTGCCGCCTGGGGACTGCTGCTGGTGGCCACGCTGCTCTCCGGCACCCTGGGCTACTACCGGGCACAGGCCGCCCTCCGTCAGATGCAGTTGGCGGAAGCGGCCAGGTGGCTGGAAGGGCGAGTGATTGTGGTGGACCCCGGCCACGGGGGACATGATCCGGGCGCGGTGGTGGCCGGGACGGAGGAAAAGGGGTTGGTCCTGTCCATCGCACTGGTGCTGAAAGAGATGCTGCAGGAGCGAGGCGCCACGGTGATCCTGACCCGGGAGACCGACATGCACCTGGATCCGGTGATCCGGCGGGACCTGGCCCGGCGGGCGGAACTGGCAGAGCGGTACAACGCGGACGCGCTGGTCAGCATCCACGCCAACAAGGACACGTGCCACTGCTGGGGCGCCCAGACCTTCCACCAGCGGGGCGACGAAATCGGCAAGGAACTGGCCGAGGCGATCCAGGCCCAGATGCGCCGGCTTACCCCCACCACGCGCGAAGTCCTGCCGGCCAACTTTTATCTCCTGCGTACGGCCAGGGTGCCCAGCGCGCTTGTCGAGGTGGGCTTTCTGAGCCATCCGGAAGAGGTCAGGCGGCTGCAGCAGCCGAAGTACCAGCGGACCCTGGCGGAGGCGATGGTCCTGGGTCTGGCGGACTTCTTCCGCCGGCAGGTACCCCCGGCCCGGTCCGAAGGGGAGCTTGGCCGCTAAAGGAGAGGAGAACCGCCCCGGTG
Organism: Symbiobacteriaceae bacterium; assembly: GCA_036562385.1. GTDB lineage: Bacteria > Bacillota > Sulfobacillia > Symbiobacteriales > Symbiobacteriaceae > DATCKG01. The sequence continues at coordinate 32,913 of DATCKG010000054.1, read as the reverse complement.
CCACGAACCCTTCTTCGCGGACTTCGCAGGAGGAGGACTGCTCTTGCATCGCAACCTGAACTACGGCTGGATTGACGTCATCACTTCCGGTTCGATGTACGCCGGCAAGACAACGGAACTGATCCGACGGGTACGCACGTTCATCCTGGCCAAGCGCACGGCCGCGGTCTTTCAGCCCAAGATGGCCCGCCGCTACACGGAGGACGAGGTGATCGTTTCCCACGACGGCATCCGCTTTGAGGCGATGCACACGGACAATCCGCTGGAGATCCTCTGGTACGCCGAGATGCACCGGCCTTCGGTGATTGCCATCGACGAGGCGCAGTTCTACGACGCATCCTTGGTGGATGTGGTCCAGGAGCTGGCCAACCGGGGCCATTACGTGATCATCGCCGGCCTCTCCCAGACCTCGGAGGGGAAGCCCTTCGGATGCATGCCGCAGCTTCTGGCCATTGCCGATCACATCACCTCGGTTTATGGAGTCTGCTCGGTCTGCGGCGAGCCGGCCACCAAGCCCTTTGCGCTGGAGGCGAAAACTCAGGATGTGATGGTGGGCGCCGGAGACAAGTACGAGGCCCGGTGCCGCAAGTGCTGGCTGGAGGGCCGCCGGGCCAGGGGGGAGAAGGTCTAGGTATAGCAGGAGGACCGCGGGCGAAGGATAGCCGTAGAGGCTGTCCGTGAGGTGTTCTCCTTGCATACCGTTGTCATGCTGACCTGGGAATACCCACCGCAGGTGGTGGGAGGCCTGGCGCGGCACGTCCATGCGCTGTCCCGGGAACTGGTCGGGCTTGGTCACCGGGTCTTCGTGCTGACCCGGGGGGCCGAAGGATTGCCGGCGGAATCCGTCCAGGACGGGGTATGGGTGCGCCGCGTCCATCCTTATTTTCAGGACCCCAAGGACTTCCGGCTGTGGGTGGCGCACCTGAACTTTGCCCTGCTGGAGGCAGGGGTGGACCTGATGCGCACCCTGGGCAGCGACGTGATCGTCCATGCCCACGACTGGCTGACCGCCTTTGCCGCCCGAGGGCTGAAGAACCTCTTCCAGGCGCCCCTGGTGGCCACCATTCACGCCACGGAGCATGGCCGCAACGGCGGCATACACGACGCGGGCCAGCAATACATTAACGATGTCGAATGGTGGCTGACCTATGAGGCCTGGCGGGTGGTGGTCTGTTCCCAGTCCATGCGGCGGGAGGTGCAGGACCTCTTCGGCCTGGCGGACGAGAAGGTGACGGTCATTCCCAACGGCGTGGACCTGAGGGATCCACCCCGGGAAGGCGCCCCGCCGCGGGAGCGGTTCGCGGCGCCGGACGAGCACCTGCTGATCCACGTGGGCCGGCTGGTTCCGGAAAAGGGCGCTGCGGTTCTCATCCGGGCACTGCCGCTGCTGCTGGACCGGTACCGGGTACGGCTGGTGATCAGCGGCGTGGGGCCCTACCGCGAGGAACTGGTGCGGCTGGCGGCGGACCTGGGGGTGTCTGACCGGGTCCTGTTTGCCGGATGGCTGCCGGACGAGGTGATTCAGCACCTGTACCGAATGGCGGATGTGGCCGTGGTTCCGTCCCTTTACGAGCCATTCGGGATCGTGGCTCTGGAGGCCATGGCCGCCGGGACGCCGCTGGTGGTCAGTGACGTGGGCGGCCTGGGCGAGATCGTCACCGACGGGGAAACGGGCCTGAAGGTCCCGCCAGGTCGCCCCCGGGCGCTGGCGGAGGCCATCGGCATGCTCCTGAGCCACCGGCGGGCAGCCCGGCGGATGGCCGCCGCAGCCCGGCAGCGGGTGGCGGAGCGCTACACGTGGCCCGCCGTCGCCCGCACGACGGCCCGGCTGTACGACGAGGTCCGGGCCGCCCGCGCACACACGGACTGGGGGCAGGGGACCGGCCTTCTGCCGCGTCCCACACCGCTTTTCCACCTCCCGGACCGGTACACCATCGGCAGAGAACTACGTGCGGAGGGCTGCGCCAGTGAAGGCAGTGATCATGGCCGGCGGGGACGGCCTGCGGCTCCGACCCCTGACCTGTGACCGCCCGAAGCCTCTGGTCCCGGTATGCAACCGGCCGGTCATTACCTATACCTTGGACCTCCTGGCCGATCACGGTGTCCGGGAGGTCTTTCTTACACTGGGGTACATGCCCGGGCCGATCCCCCGGCAACTTGGGGACGAGTACCGGGGCATGCGCCTGCATTACCGGGTGGAGGAGGAGCCGCTGGGAACCGCGGGCAGCGTGGCCGCCCTGCGGGAGCATCTGGACGAGACGTTTCTGGTGCTGTCCGGGGATACCCTGACCGACGTGGACCTGTCGGCGCTGGTGGCCTTTCACCGCCGGTCGGGCGCGCTGGCCACCCTGGGTCTGACCCGCGTGGAGAATCCCCTGGCGTACGGCCTGGTGCTGACCGACAACCGGGGACGCATCCGGCGGTTCCTGGAGAAGCCCGGGTGGGGAGAGATCTTCAGCGACACAGCCAACACCGGCATTTACGTGCTGGAACCGGCGGCCCTGGTGGGGGTCCCGCCCCGGCGGCCCTACGACTTCAGCCGGCAGCTTTTCCCGTCCCTGCTGCAGATGGAGGCTCCCCTGTACGGGCTGGTGCTGGACGGATACTGGTGCGACATCGGCGATCCCGCTGCCTACCTGCAGGCCAACCTGGACCTGCTGGCCGGCCGCCTCCGGTTCTCACCGCCGGGGCGGGAAGTGGCACCGGGGGTCTGGGGCAGCCGCGCGCCGGAGCCCGGGGTGACGGTGGAGGGCCCGGCGCTGATCGGCGAAGGGTGCCGGCTGCTGCCCGGGGCCTGCCTCCGCGGTGGCGTGGTGCTGGGCCCCGGGACGGTGGTCGGGCCAGGCGCGTCCCTGACCCGCTCGGTGGCATGGTCCGGCGTCCACCTGGAGGAGGGCGTGACGGTGACGGGGGCGGTGATTGGTCAAGGCGTTTCCCTGGGCGCCCGGGCCGCGGTCTGCGAGGGCGCGGTGGTGGGCTCCAACTGCGGCATCGGAGCGGGGGCTTCGGTGGCTCCGGGAGTCCGCCTGTGGCCGGGTTCCCAGGTTGAGGACGGCGCGGTGGCCGAGTGCTCGCTGCGCAGCCCCGTCCGCTGGCGGGTCAGGCCGCTGCAGCGGGGGTCCCTCACGGGGACGCCGGGGGAAGATCTCTTCCCAGACCGGGTGCTGCGGGTCGGCACCGTCTTTGCCGGAGTGCTGGGAGCCGGCGGCCCGGTGGTGGTGGGCAGCGACCCCGGGAGCCGGCCGGACCTCGTCCGGCAGGCGCTGATCTGCGGGGTGTTGGCAGCGGGGCGGGACGTGGTGGACGCAGGCACCACCGCGGCGCCGGTCACCGCGTTTGTGGCCGGCCGGGAAGGGGCCGCCGGGGCGCTGCATGTGCTCTCTGACGGTCGGGAGGTTCGGGTGCGGTTTCTGGGACCCGGCGGCCGGCCCGCGGGCAGGGAACTGCAGCGCCGCCTAGAGCAGGCATGCCAGCGGCAGGAGATGCCCTGGGGGGTGCGGGGCGAGGCCGGGACCGTCCGGCGGGCAACGGACATGGAAGAACTGTACCTGGAGGTCCTGGCCCGGCAGGTGGCGGTGGAGGCCGTGCGGGAAGCGGGGTTTGCGGTGCGGGTCCTGGGCGGGGGAGGGCCGCTCCTTTCCCGGTGGCTGCGGCGCCTGGGATGCCAGGTGGATGGGGACCGGGCGGATCTGACGGTGGTGGTGGCACCTCTGGAGGGCGGGTGGCGGTTGGACGGTACCGATCCCGTCTGGATGCTGGTGCTGGACCTTTACCTGCAGGCCCGCGGCCGGCCCCGGGGGACGGAGGTGGCCGTGCCGCCCACCGCCCCCAGCGCGGCAACGGCCTTTTTGCGGGAGCACGGCTGGCGCCCGGTGACCGTACCCCTGACCGCCTGGCACCCCACCGATCCCTTCCTGGGGGTATCCCTCCTCCTGGACTGGCTGGCACAGGAACGGCTGACGGTGCGGGACGCCATGGCGTCCCTGCCCCGGGCATACATGGCGGAGGGAAGGGTACCCTGCCCCTGGAAGGCCAGGGGGCGGGTGATGCGGCGCCTGCTGGAGATGTACCCGGAAGGCCCGGCCCCGCTGCCGGAGGGGATCCGGGTCGCAGGAGGGGACGGCTCCGTCCTGGTGATGCCCGATCCGGACGAACCCTCCTGCCGGATCATGGCCGAGGCGGACAGCCCCGCGGCGGCGCAGGCGCTCTTGGAGCGGTTCATGCGCCAGGTCTCCGCTCTGGTGCGGGAAGAGACCGGCTAAAGCGCGCAAGAAGGCGGCCGAAGCCAAGACCGGCCGCCTGTACAGCTTTTTTCAGCTTGATCCCTTTGCGAAAAGCAAACCATAGTGGTAAGGCCCGACGTCCGGGGTTTCCAAGAGGGTGAAGCCGGCTGCCTCAAACTCGGCGCGGACGTCTTCCGGATGGACCCGGCGCTCCGGCCGGGGGCCCAGGGGGGTGGGCTCGGGCCGCCAGTCCACCACCAGGCAGCGGCCTCCCGGCTTCAGGATGCGGCGGACTTCATTCAGAAACAGCGTTGCGGGGTCCACTTCGTGGTAGACATCGACAATCAGGGCGGCATCCACGGACTCGGTGGGAATGGGGTATTCGTCCTCTTCCTCCGCCAGCACGGCTTCCACGTTGGTGAGGCCCGCATCCTTCGTCCGGGCCCGGAGCCGGTCCAGCATCTCGGGCTGGATGTCGATGCCGTAGACCCGGGCGCCCGGAGGCATTCGGCGGGCGGCCTCGAGGGTGAACCAGCCGGGACCGCATCCGATATCAGCCAGCGCCATGCAGGTCTCCAGCCGCAGCGGCTTCAGGACCCGCTCCGGATCGTGCCACGTCCGGCGTTCTTCCCGGAGGAGTTGATCCGCCAGGTCCGGATTGAACTTATGGGTCAAGGGCCGTGTCCCTCCTTCCGCGGACAGCCCTGTCTTTTTTCTGGCTGTTCCGGTACGATTTAGGACGAACGAATCCACATGATGAAAGGGGAGGGAATCCCTTGCAGCTCAAGCCAGGTCTTACGGGCGAAGCACAGGCGATCGTAACGGAGGCGGATACCGCAGCCCGGGTGGGCAGCGGCGGGCTCCCGGTCCTCGCCACGCCGCGGATGCTGGCTCTCATGGAGCAGGCGGCATTTCAGGCGGTGGAGCCCCATCTGAACCCGGGGGAGACCACAGTGGGCACCCTGGCCGAGATCCGGCACCTGGCGGCCACGCCGGTGGGAATGCGCGTGAGGGCGCTGGCCCGCCTGGAGGAGGTGGACGGCCGGCGACTCCGGTTTCAGGTGGAAGCCTTCGATGAGCGGGGACCGATCGGTTCCGGCATCCATGAGCGGTTCATCGTCCAGTCGGAGCGGTTTCTGGCCAGGGCTGAGGCCAGGCGGCAGCAGCCGCAGTCCTGAGGCACCCGCACCGCTGCCGTTGGGAGGCTAGGAAGGGCTCCCTCCGGCGTCCGCCTGCCCCGATGAGGGAGGCTGTCGGGGTTCCGGATCACAATATTGTTCGGCCCAGGCCTGAATGGCCTTGACCACCGGCTCCAGGGCCCTTCCTTTTTCCGTCAGTTCATATTCCACCCGGACCGGTTTGGTGGGGCAAACCCGGCGGGTCACGATGCCTTCGGCTTCCAGGGCTTTCAGCCGTTCGGAAAGAAGCCGGTCACTGACCTGCGGAATCTGCTCGCGGAATTCCACAAAGCGCTTCTTGCCCCCCAGCAGGATACGGATGATCAGGGTCGTCCATTTCCGGCCCAGGATTTCCGCCGCCTTTTCGTAGCGTGGGCACATGTGCTCGTAATCCACGACGGTCACCCCCCGGTACACATCCTACCACAAAGCCCCCATACGGTAACATCCGTACCTTCTGCTACTCGGTTACGACTAATAAGTTGCTAGAGAAACACAAGCTATGACTCGGGGGACTCCTGCAGCAGCCTGCGGGCAGGCGGACCTTCCCCCGGGGAGAGCGCGGCAAAGGAGGAAGGCATCGTGACAGCTCCGAAGGTTGCGGTGATCTATTACAGCTCCACGGGCAATACGGCCCGGATGGCGGAAGCAGTGGCGGAGGGTGCCCGGGCGGTGGGGGCCGAAGTGCGGGTCCTGCCGGTGGAGGAGCTGGCGCCGGAGTCGGCCATCGCCCAGAATCCGGCCTGGAAGGCGCATTACGAAAAGGTGAAGGACCTGCCCAAAGCCTCTTTGGCGGATCTGGAGTGGGCCGATGCGATCATCCTGGGGACGCCCAGCCGCTTCGGCAACGTCGCCTCGCAGCTGAAGCAGTTCATTGACACCACCGGCGGCCTCTGGGCCCAGGGCAAGCTGGCCAACAAGGTGGTGGCCGGTTTCGTGACCGCCTCCAACGACCACGGCGGGCAGGAGGCCACGCTGCTGGCGCTGTACCATGTGTTCTACCACTGGGGCGCCATCGTGGCGGCGCCGGGGTACACCGATCCGGTGGTCTTCAGCGCCGGCGGCAACCCGTATGGAGCCAGTGCCACCAGTACGGAGCAGGGGGTTTCGGAGCAGGCCCTGGAGGCAGCCCGCCATCTGGGCAAGCGGGTAGCCACCGTGGCCGGCTGGGTGCTGGCCGGGCGGGGCGCCCAGTAACCCTTTCCGGTGCGCGCATCGAACAGGGCAGTGCCTTGGCACTGCCCTGTTCGTGGCCTTCGGGGGCTGCCTGCCGCCGCGACCGGGGTGGCCTTGCCTTGGGAAACGGGCCGATGTTAGGATGAAGCCATGGTAAAGGAAATGAGGCAACCGACCCAGCCGCCCCTGACGTACTGGGGGCTCCTGAAACTGTTTCTGCCTCTCAGCCTGAGCGATATGATTCTGGTGGTTTCCGGCCCGGTGATCAGCGCGGTACTGGGCCGGATGCCGGAAGCCACCGTTCAGATTGCCGCCTACGGCGTGGCCGAAACGCTGGCGATTCTCCTGGAGAGCCCCATCATCATGCTCCTCCAGGCGGCCACCGCGGCGGCTCCATACCCGCGGGCGTATCGGGCCCTGGGCCGGCTGATGTGGCTCTGGAACGGGGCCCTGACGGTTATCTACGCCTTCCTGGCCTTCACTCCGGTATACTTCTGGCTGACGGAGGTGGCCCTGGGCCTTCCCCGGGAGATTGCCCTGGCCGCCCGCCCGGCCTTCGGCGTGATGCTGTTCTGGCCGGCGGCCATCGGCTACCGCCGGTACCTGCAGGGCCAGCTCATCCACCACCGGCGCTCCCGGCAGATTCTGCTGGGCGGGCTGGTCCGTCTGTTCAGTCTGGTGACTGTCCTGGCCGCTGCCGCGGCCCCGACGTTTCTGGCGCCCGGCTCCCGGCTGCAGGTGCCCGGGGCGGTGGCCGCGGGGCTGGCCCTGCAGGCCAGCGTCATCGGGGAAGCGGCCGCCATCGCCTGGTTTTTCCGGCGGCTGCGGCGGGAACCGGCGGCGTCAGCCGCACCAGCAGGCGAGCAGGACGCGACCGGCCGCGGCGAGATACCGGACCGCCTGGGCCCCCTGTTTTGGTGGTACCTGCCCCTGGCAGGGACGCAGGTGCTGGTCTGGGTCAGCCGCCCGCTGCTGACCGGCGGCATTGCCCGGGCGAACCTGGCTGCGGCCAGCCTCACCGCCTGGCCGGCGGTCTGGACGACCGTCAGCCTGCTGACCAACGGGACCCGGATGGTGCAGCAAATGACCATCAGCCTGGCGAGGGACCAGACCTCCGACTTGATGCTGCGCCGCTTTGCCGTGGGGGTGGGCCTCGCGTTCAGCCTCCTGCTTGGGACGCTGGGCTTTTCGCCCCTGGGCTGGATCTACCTGACCGAAGTGCTGGCCCTGCCGCCTGACGTGGCCGAGGTGGCCAGGCCGGTGCTCATCCTGACCGTTCTGTTTCCCCTGCAGGTGGCCCTGCAGAACTGGCTGCAGGGGCTGCTGGTCCAGACCGGCCGCACGGGCCGGGTGAACCTGGCCGCCCTGGTGGGAGGCGGCACCACCGTTGCTCTGGTGTACGCGGGCGCGTTCTTGACGTCCATTCCCGGCGCTGCCCTGGCTGCCGGGGCCACGGTGCTGGGGATGATGGCGGAACTGGGAGCCCTCTGGGTTTTCACTCACCCGGCCAGGACCCGGTTTGGCAGGACAGAGGGGCCGGAGAGAGCCTTGCACTCGCAGGGAGGAGATAGTCATGCCTGAGACCATCCACTATCTGGACAATAGCGCCACCACCCGGCCCCGGCCGGAGGTGTTGGCGGCGATGACAGCGGTGCTCACCGAGGAGTTCGGCAATCCCTCTTCTGCCCACCGGCTGGGGGTGGAGGCGGAAAAGCGGCTTCAGGAGGCCAGAGCCGCGGTGGCCCGGCTGATCGGCGCCCGGACGGAAGAGGTCCACTTTACCTCCGGCGGCACCGAGGCGATTAACACCGCCCTTTTCGGCGTCGCCCGGGCCTACGGCCGCCGGGGCCGGCACATCATCACCCAGGCCACCGAGCATCCCGCTACCCTGGAAGCCTGCCGGGCTTTGGCGGCCGCCGGATTTCAGGTCACCTTTCTGCCGGTGGACCGAGCCGGCCGGGTCGACCCCGACCAGGTGGCGAAGGCCCTCCGGCGTGACACGATTCTGGTCAGCCTGATGGCCGTCAACAACGAGATCGGCACCATCCAGCCCGTCGCGGAGGTAGGCCGGCTCCTACGGGGGCGGGAGACGCTGCTGCACGTGGACGCGGTCCAGGCTGTGGGCAAGCTTCCCCTGCGGGTGGACGACCTGGGTTGCCACCTGCTGAGCCTCAGCGGCCACAAGATCCACGGCCCCAAGGGAGTGGGGGCCCTGTACATCCGCACCGGCGTGCGGATTGCCCCGCTTCTGTACGGCGGCGGCCAGGAGGCGGGACTGCGGTCGGGGACCGAGAATATGCCCGGCATCGTGGGGCTGGGGACGGCGGCGGCCCTGGCCCTGGCGGAACTGGATCAGGTCCCGGAGCGGCTCAGGACCCTCAAGCGCCGGCTGCTGGAGGGACTGGAGCAGAGCGGTCTGGAGTACGCGATCAACGGCCCGGACCCCGAGGAAGGTGCCCCCCACATCTTGAACGTGAGCTTCCGGGGAGTGCCCCGGGGCGAAGTGCTGCTCCACGCCCTGGAGGCCCGGCAGGTCTTCGTCAGCACGGGATCGGCCTGCCACAGCCGGCGGCGGACCGTGAGCCACGTGTTGGAAGCCCTCGGCCTGCCCGAGGACCGGGCCACCGGGGCGATCCGGGTGAGCCTTTCGCCTCTGACCACGGAAGCGGACATCGATGCCTTTGTCGCAGCGGTCACCGAGGTGGTGCCGGAGCTGCGGCGCGTCATGCGGTGAGGAGCCCGGGGAGTGTTTCCTGCCGCCGGATCGATTGGACATGAGGTGACATCATGCAGCGGGTCGTACTTATCCGTTTTGGCGAACTGGGCCTGAAAGGGAAGAATCGCCCGGTCTTCGAGGACGTACTCCGGGAGCGGCTCCGGTACGCTGTCCGGGACCTCGAGGGCATCCGGATCAGCAAGGCCTACGGCCGGTTCTTTGCCGAGGTGGAGGAGACCCAGTTGGACGAGGCTCTCAGCCGGCTGCGCCGGGTTTTCGGCGTGGTCTCCGTCAGCCCTGCCCTGCGGGTGCAGGCCACTGTGGAGGCGATTCAGGGGGCCGCGCTGGCTGAACTGCAGGCCGCCCTGGCGGATGGCTACCGGGGCCGGAGGGAGCCTGTCCGGTTCAAGGTGGAGACCCGGCGGGCAGACAAGAGCTTCCCCCTCTCCTCCCTGGAATTGAGCCGGCAGTTGGGAGGGTTTCTCCTCAGCCGGGTCCCGAATCTGACAGTGGACGTTCATGAGCCCGAGATCCTGGTCTCCGTGGAGATCCGGGACGGCCAGGCCTACCTGTTCACCCGCACCCTGAAGGGGCCGGGCGGCCTGCCGTACGGCTCCAGCGGCAAGGCCTGCCTCCTCCTTTCCGGTGGGATCGACAGCCCCGTGGCCGGCTGGATGGCCATGAAGCAGGGGATCCGCATCGAGCCGATTCACTTCCACAGCTTCCCCTTCACGAGCAAGCGGGCCGAGGAGAAGGTCCTGGATCTGACCCGGGTGCTGGCCCAGTGGGTCGGGCCGATTCGCGTCCATCTGGTCTCGGTGACGGAGATCCAGAAGCAGATCCGTCAGCACTGCCCTGAGAACCTGCACATCACGCTCCTGCGCCGGTTCATGTTCCGGATTGCGGAGCGCATCGCCCAGGAGGTGGGCGCCCTGGCCCTGGTCACCGGGGAGAGCGTCGGCCAGGTGGCCAGCCAGACCCTGGAGAGCATGAACACCATCGAGGCTGTCACCACCATACCGGTGCTGCGCCCGCTGGTGACCATGGACAAGGGGCAGATCATCGCCAAGGCCCGGGAGATCGGCACCTACGATCTTTCCATCCTGTCGTACGAGGACTGCTGTACCGTCTTCCTTCCCCGGCACCCGAAGACGAAGCCGCGTCGGGACCAGGCAGAGCGGGCGGAGGCCCGGCTGGACGTGGAGGGCCTGGTGGCAGCCGCCGTTGCCGGGCGGGAGGTGGTGGAGGTACGGCCGGAGGATCCTCCCGCTCTTTCGGTGGCAGCAGACGCGCCGGCGGCCTGTGCGTGGGAAGAGTTCTTCCTCGCACCGGAGTTCCCCGGCGAGGAGACAGCCGGCTCTGGACCTGACGGGACGGCGGCGGCAGCGCCGGAAGAGGCGCACCGAGAGGATTCGGAATAGGGCAGACGCAGCCGCGAAACACCCCCGGGGCGGGTATCCCGGGGGTGTTGGCATGTGGTCGGTTCAGCTCGCGGGCCGGTACACCGTGTAGGAAAGGGCGGGGAAGAGGTTGTCCTCCGCCTCGACCCGCTGGAGCCACTCGTTCCGGGGGAGTGTGCCGGATTCCAGGTGGTCTGCCAGGTGGCTGAAGCGCTCCAGGTGTAGCGTCAGGCGGCTGCGGGCATACTCAGCGGCGGTACCGGCCTGCATCAGAAACGGCCAGTCGCTGGCCTGGGCGAGGAGGAGTTCCCGGGCAGCCTGATTCAGGGCCCTGCGCACCGCCGGACCGGGCGCCCGGTACCGGTGGGCCAGTTCGGCCATCCGGCGGCCGGCCCGGTGCAGCGGCCGGTAGATCCAGTGGTTGGCCTCGCTGCACCAGAAGTCGGCGTAGCCAAGGGCTCCCCAGGAGGAGGCTGAGGGTTCCAGTTCTCCCTGCCCGGCCGGGAAACGGTCCAGGTAGTCGCCCGGGGTGATGAATCGCACGGCATCCTGGCGGGCGGCCAGGCGGGCCAGGTGCTTCAGGAACAGCGGCCCCTCAAACCACCAGTGCCCGAAGAGCTCTGCATCGTAGGGCGCCACCGCCAGGGGCGGCGGCCCCTCCGGCAGCATCCCCGCCACCCGGGCCAGATGGAGGCTCATCTGCTTCAGAAAGTGGGCCGCATGGCGGGCGGCAGTCTGTTCTGCCATGTGGGGATCATACAGGGCCTTTTCGGCAGTGGGTCCGGTGACCCGCCAGTATTTGAACCCGGTGAAGGCGCCGGCGCCGGAGGGGCCGGCCAGGGCCCCCAGGTGCTCAGGAGGGCGCTCGAAGCCGATGTCCCGGTAGAACTCCCGGTACCAGGGATCCCCCGGGTAGCCTTCCCGGGCGCTCCAGACTTGTCGGGAAGAGGGGATATCCCGGCCGAAGACCGCCACGCCGGCGGAGGTCCAGCCGTGGCTGAAGCAGCCTCGCCGGGGAGCCGGGCGGGCGTGGGTGAGGCCGTGGGTCTCCAGGAAGCAATACTCAACCCCGGCTTCCCGCAGGACGCGGTCGACGCCGGGGAAGTACCCGCATTCGGGAAGCCAGAAACCCCGGGGCTGGTGGCCGAAGCGGCGGCGAAATTCCCCGGCGCCCACCAGCACCTGGGCCCGCACCGACTCGGGCTGGTGCTGGTAAAGGGGCAGAAAGCCATGGGTGGCGGCACACGTGATGAGGTCCAGGCACCCTTTCCGGGCCAGCCGGTGAAAGGCGCCCACCAGATCTTCCCGGAAGTGTTGGGTATAGAGGCGATGGACCGTGCGGAAATGGCAAAGGTAGAAATGGGCCACCCGTTCTTCCGGGCGCCCGGCCATCAGGGCCGTCTCCCGTTCGGCCAGATCCACCGCGGCTTCGAGGTACTGCCGGCACCGGCTCCTGAGCAGGGGGTCGTCCAGCATGGCCATCAGGGTGGGGCTGAGGGAGACGGTGAGGCGGAAGGGGATGCCTTCCGCCTTCAGCCGTTCCAGCATGGACAGCAGAGGGATGTAGCACTCGGCCACGGCCTCAAAGAGCCACCGTTCCTCCAGCGCACCGGCCGGCTCCAGATGCCGGATGAAGGGAAGGTGGGCGTGCAGAACCAGGGCCACATACCCCACAGGGGCTCCGGCGCTCATCGCCACGGACTGCCAGACCAGGAGGCCGGCTGGCGGCCGTAGAGCCGGTAAAGGTAGTCCTCTTCCTCGGGGGTGTCGTGGGGCATGGTGACGGGATCGGAGTGGTGGATCATGTAGAAGATGCCGTCGGGGGTCCGGCGGGCCAGGGAGACCATGTAGCGGCGCCCGGGCTGCAGCCCCTGGGTGATGAAGGCATAGGTGGCGCCTTCAGGGAGGTCGATCACCTGGGTGTGGCCTTCAAAGGACTGAAGGCTGTCCCCGGTGACATCAAAGACCCGCAGGCAGGGGGTGGTTCGGTGCCACTGATCCTCCCCCAGCATGGCCCGCAGGCGCCGCTCCTGGGGAGTGTCCACATCCCAGTAGACATACAGGGAACGGGGATTACGGACCAGGACCACCAGCCCCTCCTCATCGGCCTGCGCTTCTGCCCGACCAGCGGCGGCCGCTCCGGTGGGGCGGAACCAGCGGATGTGGGGAGGGGCCACCTTCCCGCGCGGAAAGACCGGGCCGCCCAATTCTTCGGCGGTCTCCAGGCGGGCATCGTCTGGCCGCGGCCGGTGCCAGCCAGGTTCAGGGCGCCTTCTCGCACCCGCTCCGGACCTGGATTCCAGGGTGACCCAGACGATGGCGGCCACCATGACCAGGGCGATCAGAAACAGCACTGTCAGCATGTCGTTCACCCTCTGGTGCCAAAACTCTTCTCCCGGCAAGTTTCCGTTCAGGGACGGCTTTTTATTCCACGGTCCGCCCCGGTTGCGGAGCGATGGCGGGAAGGAAAATATGTTAGAATGATCACCAAGTGGAACGGCCGGAATGGTAGAGCGGAGGGCAGACCCGACCAGTATTCCCGCTGCATAGGAGGGACGATATGCCAGTCAACCGTTTCTGGAGATCGGTGGGCAGCGTTGCCGCCTACCTGTTTGCCATCGGCCTCTTGCAGGTGATTGTGGCCCAATTGCTCACCCTGTTTGGCCTGCTGCCCCTGGGCATCACCGCGCCCCTGCGGGAGACCGCCATTGCCATCGTGCCCTTGGTGGCCACCTTTCTCTACCTGGACTGGCGCTGGGGCTGGGGACCGGAACATATCGGCCTGCCGCGGGGAGCCGGGGCTGCCGGGATGGCCCTTTTGGGGCTGTTGCTGGGCGTCGCGGCAGCGGTGGCATCTCATCTGGCATCGGCGCTTCTGGGCCGCTTTCCGATTTCCCTGGAAGCTTTCCGACCGGCGCCCTTCTCGGCTGCCCTGCTGGTGGATGTGCTGATTCTGATCGTCATGGGCTTTTCGGTGGAACTGATGTTCCGGGGCGTCACCATGGCCCGCTACCTGGCTGACCTTTCCTATGAGGAAGCGGTCCTGGCCGGCGTACTTACCCCCTTTGCCTGGGCCGTTCTTTCGACGGCGGTGCTGGGCGGCTTCTCCACCGCCGGCATCTACGGACCGTGGCAGTCGGCGATGTCGGTGGCCCTGTCGCTGATTTTCCTGCGGAAAGAGTCCGTCTGGCTGACCAGCGGGCTGCGGATCGGCATGTTCCTGCCCATGGCCTTGCTGAACCTGCGGATTACGGAGGCCGGCGGCTTTCTGATCTGGGGCACTGTGGCGGCGATCCTGGGTGCGATGGAGTGGAACCGGATCAAGCACCTGCCCCGGCCCATGGGATCGTCACGCCGTTACGGCGACCGGTACCGCAGGGGGCCGTGGGGACCGTACTGATGCTGCACCCTGCGAGATTGCATAATTATACTGGCGAGTGGGGTCACCCTGGTTCCAGGGTGGCGGCAAGCGGGCTTGCGGGTTCACGCAGCCCGCTATGATGTTTTACGGTCAATAAGAACGCCAGTGACGGCCCCACGCCTCCGGGCATAGCGGGGAAAGCGGCGCAGGTAGCGGTGCTGGCGGGAGATGGCCAACGAACTGCATAATTATACTTGAAATACGTATAACCATGCGATACACTGTGTTACATCACAGAACGTGTTTACGAGAGAGGGGGAACGGCGGTGGCGATCGTGACCACCCCGAAAGGGCGCCACTTCCTGTCGCTGCACGACTGGAGCCGTCCGGAACTGGAGCAGATCCTGGCCCTGGCCGACGAGATGAAGCAGCAGCGTAAGACGGGGGTGTCGGAGCAGCCGCTCAAGGGCAAGATTGTGGGGCTGTACTTCGCCAAGCCGTCGACCCGGACCCGGGTTTCGTTTGAAGCGGGCATTCAGCAACTGGGCGGGAGCTCCCTCTTTCTGTCCGCCGCCGACCTGCAGCTACGCCGGGGGGAGACGGTGGCCGATACCGCCCGGGTCCTGTCCCGCTACCTGGACGGGTTTGTCATCCGCACCTTTTCCCATCAGGAGGTGCTGGAGTGGGCGGAGCACTCCAGCGTGCCGGTGATTAACGGGCTGACCGACCTGGAGCATCCCTGTCAGGTGATGGCCGACCTGATGACCATCCGGGAGAAAAAGGGCCGGCTGGAGGGCCTGCGGCTGACGTACGTGGGGGACGGCAACAACATGGCCCACAGCCTGATGGATGGCTGCGCCAAGTTCGGCATGCACGTGACGGTGGCCTGTCCGCCGGGTTATGAGCCCCATCCCGAAGTGGTTCGGCGGGCCACGGCCGTGGCGAAAGCCCACGGCGGTTCCGTCCGGGTCATGCATGATCCCCGGGAGGCGGCTGCCGGAGCGGATGTGATCTACACCGACGTGTGGGCCAGCATGGGGCAGGAGGCCGAGGCGGCGGAGCGCCGGTCCCGGTTCGCTCCTTACCAGGTGAACTCGTCGCTGATGGCCTTGGCCAAGCCCGACGCCATCTTCATGCACTGTCTCCCGGCACACCGGGGGGAGGAGGTCACCGCCGAGGTGATCGACGGGCCTCAGTCGGTGGTCTTTGATGAGGCGGAGAACCGGCTGCACGTGCAGAAGGCGATCCTGACGGTGCTGATGGGCTGATCCGGTACGTCTGCGGAAGGCAAGAGGCACGCCCCAACGCACGGGGCGTGCCTCTTGCTGTTTCTGCCTTTCCGCACAGAAACAGGGGAGATTTCGGTGAATCGCCAACAGGTAATTCCCGCCTTTGCACAGAATCCATTGGCACAGATGGCAGACTTATGTCACGTCGGCTCAGGTTTCACCCTGTTCCCACTCGGAACATGAACAAAGGTCCGGATGGTTGTACACGGAGGTAATGAATCGGTGGGAACCTGTGCTCTGTTCATTGATTACGAGAATGTTTACAAATCTCTGATTGGACAGAATATCCACGTCACTCATAAACAATTGGCGGAGGTTTTCAAGGCCGAGGCCAGCAAGCTGGGTGAGGTGATCTACGCACGGGCGTACGCCCCCTGGGACATCTATCCGGAGGCGATGTCGGTCCTGGACCGGCACGACATTAAGCCGGATTATGTGGAAGGCGGCCGGAAAGACAACGCGGACCTGGTGATGAGCCTGCAGATTCAGGAGTTTCTGCGCCTGGGGCGGGATGCGGACACCTTCATCCTGGTGACCGGCGACGGCGACTTCATCCATGTCATCCGCATTCTGCAGCAGGAGAACAAGCGGGTGGTGGTCTGGGGGGTCGAAGGCTCCATCAGTTCCAGACTGGCTGCCCGGGTGGCCGAGTTGGTGAACATCCAGACGCTGCTGGCCAACTACGGGATCATACCGTCCCGGAACGGACGGCGGGAACGGCCGCAGTGGGTGCCCACCCGGCCCTCCGGGCCTCCATCCAGGGACACCGCGGTCCGGGCCTTGATTCTGCGAGCGGAGAGCGTGATGCTGGCCCGGGGCTGGGTGCAGGTGCCGTTTCTTACGTTGCTGAATGAAATGGGTTCCTATGGCATTTTTGGCTCGAACATCGAGCAGAACCGCCAGCTCATCGTCCGCTGTCTGCACGAAGAGATCTTGGAAACCAAAAAACAGCCGAATCCGAAGCGCCCCGGTACGGAAACCACTTTCATCCTTCTCAAGAAAGAGAACCCCACCGTAGCCCTTACACTAAAAAGCGCCGGCCGCGTCATCCTCCATATGCGCCAGCTCCTGGCTGAAATGCCGGGGGCCAGTTGGGTCTCGTACAGCCTGCTGGACAAGGCTCTGGCCAACGATCCCGAGATGGTGGAGGGATCTCCCACCGAGGCCGAGCGGCGGGCCTGGATCGATCTATGCGTGGCCGAGGGGCTGCTCCGCCTGGAGCGGAAGGAGAATCCCCGCAACCCGGAGTTTCCCACTTCGGTGCTGTACCTCAACGAGGAACACCCCTTTGTCCAGCAGATCATTCCCGGCGAGGACCCCCGGCCGATGCTCATGCGCCTGATCGTCCACATGGACCAGTATCTGACCCGAACCGGCTACCTCTGGATGTCCATGGGACTGCTCCGCCAGCACCTGGTGGTGTACGGCCGGCGGGAGATGGAGCGGGCCATCCGGATCGCCTGCGAGTCGGGTGTGATCATCGTCCGGCAGCAGCCCAACCAGTTCGGGGTCCGGCCCACCACCGGGGCCTACCTGCAGATGGACCATCCCCACACCCGGGAAGCGCTGGCCCTGCGGGACGCGGTGCTGGACGCACTGCTGGCGGTCTTCGGGATCGAAAAGGCGGTGCCTCGGGCCGCGGTCCTGGCACAGGTTCGGTCGGTGGTGGGAGACGGCATCATCGATCCCGTGGAATGGATTCAGATCATGGTCACCCATCAGGTGCTGCAACCGTGCACCACCGAGGACGGCAAAGACGGATTCGCCCTGAACCGGCAGCATCCGGCGGTCGCCCGAAGAGGCTCCCTGGTCTCCTGAGGGATGGGGCAAGGCCCCCCGCGCGTCGGGGGGCCTTGCCGCGCGTCCCCGGCGAGAACCCTAGCCCTTTCCCTGCAGGTTTTGCTCATGACCGGCAGCGAAAGTCCATGGTATCCTATTCAAAACATGAATGGTTGGGGGGTGCCGGAATGCGGGGGCCGCTGCCGCCGAATCGATCCGCACCTGTCGAAGCCAACGGTGAGATCCCGCCGTGCGGCCTCTGTCTCCGCTGCGTGCGGGCCTGTCCTACCGGCGCCCTTCAATACCACCACCGGATGTGGACGCTGAACCTGAAGCGCTGCCACCTGTGTCGTGCCTGCACGGCCGTCTGTCCGAACCAGCTCATCTGCGTTCCCGGTGGGGTTGCCCCGGAATAGCGAAGCGGCGAGCGCCGAGAAGCGCTCGCCCTTTTTTGGTTACTTGTTAGTGGAAACGATGAACTTTCCCGTGGGGAATGCGTTTCACTTGGCGGAGGTGTTGAAAGGGTGGACCTGGAGCAGTTCATCGCACAGCATCAGGGCGCCCTCTTCGCCTTCCTCTACCGCATGGTCGGCGACCAGGACCTGGCCGAAGAACTGATGCAGGTGCCATTCGTCCGGGCCCTTCAGGCGGCCGGGCGATACCGCCCGCAGGGCAAGGTATCCACATCCGACAACACGGAGGAGAAGGTGCTGCTCGGCATCGACGTGAAGCGGGTGCGGAAGGCGCTGCTGGAACTGCCGTTTGAGCAGCGGTCGGCCATTATGCTGCGCTACTACCACGACTTGACCTATGCCGAAATCGCCGAGGCGTCGCGGCGGTCGCCGGGTGGGTGGTACTGGGCCTGCTGACGGGGCCGTTGGCCCTGGCGGTCTGGCTGATCAGCCGGCCTGCCCAGGTCATTCCGCCGCAACCACAGGTTTGCCCGGGCTGTGGGGCTGGTATCGTTCCTGGCGCGGCCTACTGTGTGCGCTGCGGCTACGGCCTGAAGATCACCTGTCCCACGTGCCGGACGGTGCTGGAGCCGGACTGGAGGTACTGCCCCACTTGTCGGAGGAACTTGGAGGAGGAACAGACATCATAGCTCGCTCTGCGAACGGTAGTGGTTGCTGTACCGGGCTCGCAGCACCTTCTTGTCAAACTTGCCGGTGCCGGTCTTGGGCAGTTCGGAGAGGAAGATGACATCGTTCGGGATCCACCAGGAGGGGAAGCGCTGACGCAGGGCATTCAGGATCGCTTCGCGGGTGAGGGTGCCGACGGCTTCCTCTTTCAGCACCACACAGGCCAGGGGCCGTTCCCCCCACAAGGGATGGGGACAGGCGACCACCGCTGCTTCTGCCACGCCGGGGATGGCCATCACAGCGTTTTCCAGTTCAACGGAAGAGATCCACTCGCCCCCGGACTTGATGACGTCCTTGGCCCGGTCCACCACCTTCAGATATCCTTCCGGGTCCACCACGGCGATGTCGCCGCTATGGTACCAGCCGTCCCGGAACGTGTCCTTGCTCCGCTCATCCCGGTAGTACTCGGACGCGATCCACGGGCCCCGGAAACAGACCTCGCCCATGGTACAGCCGTCCCAGGGCACCTCATTGCCACCCTCGTCGACGACCTTCATCTCCAAGCCAGGGACCAGCAGCCCCTGCTTGTCACGGTAGTCCTGCTGCTGCTCCGGGCTCAACCGCTCCAAGTGGGACTTGAGATGACTCACGTGAGTGACAGGGGCGGCCTCGGTCATGCCGTACCCTTGGACGATATTGAGGCCGAAGCGTTTCCGGAACGCCTCCGCAAGCGCCCGGGGGACTGCCGCACCGCCGCAGATGATGCGCGTCAGGCTGGAAAGGTCGTAGGGTTCCTGTTCCAGCACCTGCAGCAGGCCCAGCCAGACGGTGGGTACCGCAGCAGCGATCGTGACCCGCTCCTCCTGGATGAGGCGGGCAAGGTCCGCAGACGTGGGCCGGGGACCGGGCATCACCTGGCGGGCGCCCAGCCAGACAGAGGCGAAGGGCATGCCCCAGGCGTTGACGTGGAACATGGGGACGACGGGCATGACGGTATCCCGGTGGGAAAGGGCGAAGGAGTCGACCATGCCTAGCATCATGGAGTGGAGCCACAGGGCCCGGTGCGCATAGAGAACACCCTTGGGGCTGCCGGTCGTTGCACTGGTGTAGCAGAGACCGGCCGGTTCCCATTCATCGAGGTCTTCGGGCCAGGGATACCGGTCGGGCTGCTCGGCCAGCAGTGTTTCGTAATCCAGGAGCCCTGCGTCGGCGGGTGGTTTCTCACCCATGACGATGATGGCACGGACGGTTTTCAGGCTGTTCCGGATGGCGAGGATGGAGGGCAGGAGGTCGGCGTCGACCAGGACGACCTTATCCTCTGCGTGATTGAAGATGTAGATAAGGTGCTCCTCAGGTAGCCGGATGTTTACGGTGTGCAGCACCGCCCCCATGGTGGGGACAGCAAAGTAGGCCTCCAGATGCCGGTGGGTATTCCATCCGAAGGTGGCGACCCGGTCTCCCCGCCGCACTCCCAACTGGTGGAGGGCATGGGCCAGCTGGTTTACCCGCCGGTAATAGTCGGCGTAGGTATACCGGTGCACACCACTTAAGGTCCGGCTGACGATCTCCTGGTTGGGAAAGAAGCGGAAAGCCCGCTCCAGCATCCCCCGGGTCGTCAACGGATACCTCATCGTCATGGTGGCTCACCCCCCGTAGGTTGTGCATCTAGGAGATTCGACGGAAATCGCTTCGGTCCTCTAAGAATCCCGAAAAATCAGACGAAACAACGAGCCCCGGCTGCATCAGCCGGGGCTGTAGACGCAGGGACGAAATCGGCTCAGCCCGTGCGGGCATCAGGAACGGACTGGCGGTAGTGGTCCTGATACCGGGCTCGCAGCACCTTCTTGTCAAACTTGCCGGTGCCGGTCTTGGGCAGTTCGGAGAGGAAGACGACGTCGTCCGGGATCCACCAGGAGGGGAAGCGCTGACGCAGGGCATTCAGGATCGCTTCGCGGGTGAGGGTGCCGATGGCTTCCTCCTTCAGCACCACGCAGGCCAGGGGCCGCTCATCCCATTTGGGATGCGGACAGGCCACCACGGCCGCCTCGGCCACGCCGGGGATGCCCATGATCGCGTCTTCCAGATCCACCGAGGAGATCCACTCCCCGCCGGACTTGATGACGTCCTTGGCCCGGTCCACCAGCTTCAGGTACCCTTCCGGATCCACCACGGCGATGTCGCCGCTGTGGTACCAGCCGTCCCGGAAGGCGTCCTTGCTCCGCTCATCCCGGTAGTATTCGGCTGCGATCCACGGCCCCCGGAGACAGACCTCGCCCATGGTACGGCCGTCCCAGGGCACTTCGTTGCCGCTTTCGTCGACGACCTTCATCTCCAGGCCGGGGATCAGCAGGCCCTGTTTGTCCCGGTAGTCCTGCTGCTCCTCGGGGCTGAGCCGCTCCAGGTGGCTCTTGAGGTGGCACATGTGGGTGAGGGGGCTCGCCTCGGTCATGCCGTAGAGGTGCACAAACACCGGGCGCCCGACCCGCTCCCGATAAGCCTCGGCCAGGGCCCTGGGGAGGGAGGAACCGCCGCACATGATCCGGGTGAGGCTGGAGATGTCATAGGGCTGCCGCTCCAGCACCTGCAGCACCCCCAGCCAGACCGTGGGGACGCCCGCGGTGATGGTGACCCGCTCGTCCTGGATCAGGCGGGCCAGGTCTTCGGAGGAGGGCCGGGGACCGGGCAACACCAGCCGGGCGCCCATCAGGATGCTGGCATAAGGAAGGCCCCACGTGTTGACGTGGAACATGGGGACGGCCGGCATGACGGTGTCCTTCATCGAGATGCCGGCGGTATCCACCATGCCCATCATCATGGAGTGGAGCCAGATCGCGCGATGCGTGTACATGACGCCTTTGGGGTTGCCGGTGGTGGCGCTGGTGTAGCAGATGCCCGATGGCGCCCATTCATCCAGATCCTCGGGCCAGGGATACTGGTCGGGCTGCTCCGCCAGCAGTGTTTCGTAGTCCAGAAGGCCTGGCTGGGCGGGCGGCTCCTCACCCATGACGATGATTGCTTGGACCGTTTTCAGGCGGTCCCGGACGGCCAGGATGGACGGCAGCAGGTCCGCGTCCACCAGGAGCACCTTGTCCTCCGCATGGTTGATCGTATGGATCAGGTGCTCCTCGGGAAGCCGGATATTGACGGTATGCAGGACGGCCCCCATGGTGGGCACGGCAAAGTAGGCCTCCAGATGCCGGTGGGTGTTCCATGCGAAGGTGGCCACCCGGTCTCCCCGCTCGATCCCCAGGTGCCGGAGGGCATGGGCCAGGCGGTTGACCCGGCGGTAATAATCGGTATAGGTGTACCGATGCATGCCCCGGTGGGTCCGCGTGACAATCTCCTGGTTCGGGAAGAAGCGACGGCCCCGTTCCAGAAGTCCCCGAATCGTTAACGGATACCTCATGGTCATCCTCGCTCACCCCCCACTGTTTGTCATCTGGGAGATTCTCCGAAAACTGACAGCATCCTCCAAATCGTTACGAAGATTCCGTCAAAAAAAGAAGGCCCCGGCACAAGTCCGGGGCCCGAGCCTGCAGCAAGGCCGGGCGGCTCAGTCCGCGGCGCCCGACTGCGGGAAGGCATCGCGGTAACGATCCTGGAACCAGGCCCGCAGGACTTTCTTGTCAAACTTGCCGGTGCCCGTCTTGGGGAGTGCGGAGAGGAAGACCACATCGTCTGGAATCCACCAGGAGGGGAATTGCCGGCGCAGGGCGTCCAGGATTTCCTCCCTGGTCAGGCGGCCCGCGGCTTCGGGCTTGGGGACGACACAGGCCAAGGGGCGCTCATCCCATTTGGGGTGCGGGCAGGCCACCACCGCGGCCTCGGCCACGTCGGGGATGGCCATGATCGCGTTTTCCAGATCGACGGAGGAGATCCATTCCCCGCCGGATTTGATGACGTCCTTGGCCCGGTCCACCAGCTTCAGGTACCCGTCGGGGTCGATGACGCCGAGGTCGCCGGTGTAATACCAGCCATCCCGGAAGGTCTCCTTGGTCCGCTCATCCTTGTAGTACTCGCTGGCGATCCAGGGCGCCCGCAGCAAAACCTGGCCGATGGACTGGCCGTCCCGGGGAACTTCCTGCCCGCTTTCGTCCACCAGCCTGATCTCCGCGCCGGGGACCATGAGGCCCTGCTTCGTCCGGTAATCAAGCTGCTCTTCCGGGCTGAGCTGCTCCAGATGGGGTTTGAGGGCGTTGACGGTGACCAGGGGCGCCGCCTCGGTCATGCCGTAGACGGGAACCGCCTGGACGCCGTACCGTTTCTGGAAGGCCTCGGCTGCC
This sequence comes from Symbiobacteriaceae bacterium, assembly GCA_036562385.1. Taxonomy (GTDB): domain Bacteria; phylum Bacillota; class Sulfobacillia; order Symbiobacteriales; family Symbiobacteriaceae; genus DATCKG01. The sequence goes on along the minus strand of DATCKG010000054.1, from coordinate 10,429 downwards.
GCGCGAGGGAAAGCGGAGCCGCCCACCAGGATCCGGGTGAGGCTGGAGATGTCGCAGGGCTCCTGCTCCAGCGCCTGCAGCAGGCTGAGCCAGACGGTGGGCACCCCGGCGGTGACGGTGACCCGCTCCGCCTGGATCAGGCGGGCGATGTCCTGGGAAGAGGGGCGGGGCCCCGGCAGGACCTGGCGCGCACCGAACCAGGTGGCTGCAAAGGGCAGGCCCCACGCGTTGGCATGGAACATGGGAACCACCGGCATGACGGTGTCCCGCTGGGACAGGGCGGTGGTATCGGCCAGCCCCAGCATCATGGAGTGAAGCCAGATGGCCCGGTGGGAATACAGGACGCCCTTGGGGACCCCGGTGGTGGCGCTGGTGTAGCAGAGGCCCGCGGGCTCCCATTCATCCAGATCCGCCGGCCACGGGTAGTGGTCCGGCTGAGCCGCCAGGAGGGTTTCGTAATCCAGCAGGCCCGGCTCCGCGGGCGGCTCCCCGCCCATGACGACGATGGTCTGGACGGTTTTCAGGCGATCCCTGACCGCGAGGATGGTGGGCAGAACGTCCGCGTCCACCAGCAGCACCCGGTCCTCTGCGTGATTGATGGTGTAGACGATATGCTCCTCCGGCAGACGGACGTTAACGGTGTGCAATACGGCGCCCATGGAAGGGACGGCAAAATAGGCCTCCAGGTGGCGGTGGGTATTCCAGGCGAAGGTGCCTACCCGGTCGCCCCGCCCGATTCCCAGACTGCGCAGAGCATGGGCGAGCTGGTGGACCCTCCGGTAGTAGTCGGCATAGGTGTATCGGTGCATCCCACCCAACGTCCGGCTGACGATCTCCTGCCTGGGATAAAACTGATAAGCCCGCTCCAGCATCCCCCGGATCGTCAGCGGATAGCGCATGGTCATTCGCGACTCACCCCCACTGATTGTGAAGGATCTGATTCGGCAGTGAATAGTCATTTCCTCCTCTTTTCGGAATCATGTGTCAAATCACAAAGGCCCCGGACAACGTCCGGGGCCCAGTGGGGGTGTTATGGACAGGCCACCTGCATGGGGCCCGGTGCAGAGGCTCCGGAGGCCGTCACCACCCGCATCAGCAGCGGCCAGTGGCGGGCGATCTGCTGGTTGGACCGCTGGGTCAGCACCAGCATCCGCTGGACCCGGGGATCCTGGCGGACGGAGGCCGGTACCTGTTCGATCAGATACATCCCCAGGCCCCGGTTCTGCAGGAATCCCAGCAGGTTGGCGCCCAGGCTGGCCATGGCGGAGGGGTCGCCCATCTGCAGCCGGAGCAGGGCGCCCAGGGCCGCCACCTGGTGATGGAGTTCGTTCAGTTCCACCAGGCTGAACCGCTGAAACGCCGGGTCTTTGCCCACTTTCGGATCGCTGAGGGCCTCCACGTGGTAGCTGTGGGCAACAGCCGCCACCGGCAGCCCTTCCATCATGAACCGCCGCAGCTTCCGAAGGGGCACGCTCATGCGCGTATCCGCTACCAAACCGAGCACCTCGGGTTTCAAAACCTTTTCTCTCCATTGATATGCCAATCCATGGGTTTGGTCCCCGATACCGGAGCCCATGGCGGGCGTGCAGCGGGCGGCCCTTTACCGGGCGGCGGCCGCCTGTGGGATCCCGGTCCGATAGTGGTCACGGAACCGCTCCCGCAGGGTCTTTTTGTCATACTTGCCGGTGCTGTTCTTGGGGAGATCGGAAAGGAAAACGACGTCATCGGGAATCCACCAGGAGGGGAAGCGCCTGCGGAGGGCGTGTTGGATGGTTTCCCGGGTAAGGCGCCCTGCCGCTTCCGGCCGGGGCACGACGCAGGCCAGCGGCCGCTCATCCCACTTGGGATGGGGGCAGGCCACCACCGCCGCTTCCGCCACGCCGGGAATGGCCAGGATGGCATTTTCCAGGTCGACGGAGGAGATCCACTCGCCGCCGGACTTGATGACGTCCTTGGCCCGGTCCACCAGCTTCAGGTACCCTTCCGGGTCGATGACGCCCAGGTCGCCGGAGTGGTACCAGCCATCGCGGAAGGACTCGGCACTGCGCTCATCCCGGTAGTATTCGGAGGCCACCCAGGGTCCCCGGAGCAGTACCTGGCCGATGCTCTTGCCGTCCCAGGGCACCTCCTGGCCATCCTCTCCGACCAGCTTGATTTCCAGCCCGGGCATCAACAGCCCCTGTTTGTCACGGTAATCCTGCTGCTCCTCGGGGCTGAGCCGCTCCAGATGCTTCTTGAGATGGCCGGCCGTCAGCAAAGGGGCCGTCTCGGTGGTCCCGTACAGGTGGAGCACCGGCACGCCGTATCGATGTTGGAAGGCCTCCGCCAGGGCCCGGGGCACCGCCGATCCGCCGCTGAGAATCCGGGTCAGGCTGGAGAGGTCGTAGGACTCCCGCTCCAGCACCTGCAGAACCCCCAGCCAGACGGTGGGCACGGCGGCGGTGACGGTGACCTGCTCATCCTGGATCAGGCGGAGCAGGTCCTCCGGACGCGGCCGGGGACCGGGCAGGACCTGACGGGCGCCCAGCATGACCGCGGCGAAGGGAAGCCCCCAGGCGTTGACGTGGAACATGGGCACCACCGGCATGACCGTATCCCGGTGGGACAGGCCTACCGTGTCGACCATGCCCACCATCTGGGCGTGCAGCCACAGGGCCCGGTGCGCGTACAGGACGCCCTTGGGATTGCCCGTGGTGGCACTGGTGTAGCAGAGACCAGCCGGTTCCCACTCGTCCAGGTCCTCCGGCCAGGGGTAGTGGTCGGGCTGCTGCGCCAGCAGCGTTTCATAATCGAGGAGCCCGGGTTCTGCAAGCGGCGCATCCCCCATGACCACGATCTCCCGGACGGTTTTCAGGCGGTCGCGTACGGCCAAGATGGCCGGCAGCAGGTCGGCGTCCACCAGAAGGACCTGGTCCTCCGCGTGGTTGAGGATGTAGACGATGTGTTCCTCCGGCAGCCGGATGTTCAGGGTATGCAGCACGGCGCCCATGGTGGGAACGGCAAAATAGGCCTCCAGATGCCGGTAGTGATTCCACGCGAAGGTGGCGACCCGGTCGCCCCGCCGAACCCCCAGGGCCCGGAGGGCATGGGCCAGTTGGCTGACCCGCCGGTAGTAGTCGGCGTAGGTGTAGCGGTGGATGCCCTGGTGGGTCCGGCTCACGATTTCCTGACGCGGGAAAAAGCGGTAGGCACGCTCCAGCATGCCCCGGGTCGTCAGTGGGTACCTCATGGTCATCCCTGCTCACCCCTCACGATGTTTGGCACAGGGATTTCGGCGCGCCCTGCCGCCGTCCTCTGAACTGTCACACTCTTCTGTTACACTGCCCCGAAAACAGCCGGGGCCTGTTTGATTTGCGCCACTGGGCAGCGAGGGTGCAGAGGACCCCGACGGTGCTTCGCTTGTTGACGGCCAAGCTCGTGAGAACTGTTACGGGCGGCGAAGAGGGTTCGTGACGACAATAACTTCCTGGCTTTTGAGCGAACAGAAGGACAATTTGGACAGAAGTGCGAATAGAGAAAAGCGGTGAATGGACGTTCATTCACCGGCACAGGGCGTGCAGCAAGAGGGGGTGGGCTGAGGTTGGCGGTCAGAAGCGGCGACAAGTACGAGGCGATCCTGGATGCGGCCCAAAAGGTGATTGCCCGGGAGGGGTATCACCGGGCCCGGATTGCCCACATCGCAGCCGAGGCCGGCGTGGCCGCCGGCACCGTCTACCTGTATTTCCGGGACAAGCCTGACCTGCTGCTCAGCCTGTTCCGCAACCGGCTCGGCCGGCTGGTGGAGAACGCCCGCAGGAGCTTGTCAGATGCGCCGAACCCGGAGGAAAAGCTCCGCCGGTTCATCGGACACCACCTGCGATCGCTGGCCGCCAGACAGGATCTGGCGGTGGTGACCCAGATCGAGATGCGGCAGGCGGACTTCCGGGTCCAGCGGCAGATCAGCGAGGTGATGAAGGCGTACTTCCAGGTGATCGACGAGATCATCGCCGAGGGCCAGGCCACCGGCTACATCCGCCGGTGCGTCGATGCCCGCCAGATCCGGAACATGATCTACGGCACACTGGATCAAACGGTGACGGCCTGGGTCCTGTCGGGCTTCAAATTCGACCTCGTGGCGATGGCGGAACCCACCTTTGAACTGATCACCCGCGGCGCATGCGGCGGAAACCAGGGGGGAGTGGGAGCGAATGGAGATTCTGGTGCTGCTTAAGCAGACCTTTGACACCGAGGCGAAGGTGACCGTCAAGGACGGCCGGATCCTGGACGACGACGTCACCCTCGTGATCAACCCCTACGACGAGTACGCGGTGGAGGAAGGGCTGAAGCTCAAGGAAGCAGTGGGGGGCACCGTCACCGTGGTCTCGGTGGGGGATGACCGGGTGGAGGAGGCCCTGCGGCGCGCCCTGGCCATGGGGGCGGACGAGGCTGTCCTGATCGAGCGGCCGGAGGGGGCCGATGAAGTGGTGGTGGCCCGGCTTCTGGCGGCCTGGGCCCGGGACAAGCACTTCGACCTGGTGCTGGCGGGCAACGTCTCGGTGGACACCGGTGCGGGCCAGACCGCGCTGCGCTTTGCCGAACTGCTGAACCTGCCCCACGTGGCGGCAGCCCTGAAGCTGTCGGTGGCGGACAACAAGGCCACGGTGCACCGGGATGCCGAGGGGGACACCGAGGTGGTGGAGGTGCCGCTGCCTGCCCTGGTGACCGCACAGCAGGGCCTCAACGAGCCCCGGTATCCGTCGGTGCCTGGAATCATGAAGGCCAAGCGGAAGAAGATCGCCCGGGTGACTGCCGCGGAACTGGGGGTGGACACCGAGCCGCTTACCGAGGTGACCTCGGTCTACCAGACGGAACAAAACCGGCGCAACACCCTGATCGCGGGGACACCGGCCGAACAGGCCAAACGGCTTGTGCAGCTGCTGCGCAGCGAAGCCAAGGTGATCTAAGGGGGCGGTGCGAGATGGCTCGGAATGTTCTGGTGGTGGCGGAGGTACGCAACGGCGCGCTCCGGCCGGTTTCCTTCGAATGCATTGCCGCGGGCCGGCGTATTGCTGAAGGCGGCACGGTGACCGCGGTGCTGGTGGGCCAGGAGGCTTCCTTTGCTCCCGAACTGATCCGCAGGGGGGCGGACCGGGTGCTGGTGCTCAAGGGGGAGCACCTGAAGCAGTACACGCCCGACGGGTGGCTTTCCGCCCTGCAGTCGGTGATCCGGGATCAGGCGCCGGATGTGGTGCTGACCGGCCACACGGGGATCGGCCGGGATCTGGCCCCGCGGCTGGCCATGCGCAACAACGCCGGGATGGTATCGGATGCGATCAACCTGCAGGTGGACGGGGGCCAGGTGGTCTTCACCCGCCCGATCTACGCCGGCAAGGCCTTTGAAACCAAGGTGGTTCGCAAGGGCCTGATTGTCGCCACCATCCGGCCCAACAACATCGCAGCCCTGGAGGAGGAAGCCGGCCGCACCGGTGACGTCACGGAGGTGGAGGTGCCGGCGGCGGACCTCCGGACGGTGGTCAAGGAAGTGGTCCGTCAAGCCACCGGCGGTGTGGACCTTACCTCGGCCAAGATTGTCGTCTCCGGCGGCCGGGGCGTGCGGAGCGCCGAGGGCTTCAAGCCGCTGCGGGAACTGGCCGAGGTGCTGGGGGCCGCGGTGGGGGCCTCCCGGGCGGCCTGCGACGCCGGGTATGCCGATTACGCCCTGCAGGTGGGCCAGACCGGCAAGACGGTGACGCCGGACCTGTACATCGCCTGCGGCATTTCCGGCGCCATTCAGCACCTGGCGGGCATGAGCGGCTCCAAGGTGATCGTGGCCATCAACAAGGATCCCGAGGCGCCCATCTTCAAGGTGTGCGACTACGGCATCGTGGGCGACCTCTTCGAGGTGGTGCCGCTGCTTACCCAGGAATTCAAGGCGCTGCTGGCCCAGGGGTAGGCACCGGGGTGACAGGCCGAAGAGCTGGTTGGTAAAGGAGGCAAAGATGCATGCCCAAGGCGATCCGCAGGGCGGCGGTGCTGGGAGCCGGCGTCATGGGCTCCCAGATCGTAGCCCATCTGGCCAACGTCGGCATTCCCTGCCTGCTGCTGGACATCGTCCCCAGGGAACTGACCCCTGAGGAGGAGCGCAAGGGGCTGACCCTGGAGTCCAAAGCCGTTCGGAACCGGCTGGCCCGCGGCGCCCTGGACCGGCTGACCACGCTGAAGCCTTCCCCCCTTTACAGCCGGGAGGTCCTGGAACTCATCACCCCCGGAAATCTGGAAGACGATTTGCCCCGGCTGGCGGAAGTGGACTTCATCATCGAGGCGGTGGTGGAGGACAAGGCCGTCAAGCAGTCCCTCTGGCGGCGGGTGGCTGAATACTGGCAGCCCGGAACGGTGGTGGCCTCCAACACCTCCGGCATCTCCATCGCGGAAATCGCCGCGGGGTTGCCCCTGGAGTTTCGGCGGCACTTCCTGGGGGTCCACTTCTTCAACCCGCCCCGGTACATGAAGCTGCTGGAACTGGTGCCCACCGCGGACACCGATCCGGAGGTCGTCCGGCACATGCAGGCCTTCGGCGAGCAGGTGCTGGGCAAGGGCGTGGTGATCGCCAAGGACGCCCCCAACTTCATCGCCAACCGCATCGGCGTCTACGGGCTGATGGTCACCCTGCAGGCGATGGAGCGGCTGGGGCTGGACATCGATGAGGTGGAGGCGCTGACCGGCCCGGTGATCGGCCGGCCCAAGTCCGCCACCTTCCGGACGCTGGACGTGGTGGGGCTGGACACCCTGGTTCACGTGGCGGACAACTGCCGCGCGAGCATCGCCGACCCCACGGAGGCGGCGGCCTTTACGGTGCCCGAGCCGGTGCGGGAGATGGTGCGCCGGGGTTGGCTCGGGCAGAAGAGCCAGCAGGGCTTCTTCAAGAAGGAAGGGGACCAGATCCTGACACTGGATCTGGCCACCCTGGAGTACCGGCCCCGTAGGAAGCCGACCTTCCCCTCCCTGGAGGCGGCCAAGGCGCAGCCGGATCTGCGGGAGCGCCTCCGGACGCTGGCCTATGCCCAGGACAAGGGCGGCCGGTTCATCTGGGAGGTGCTGAAGGCGACGCTGCTTTACAGCGCGGCCAAGGTGGGCGAGATCGCCGACGATCCGGTCAGCATCGACAATGCCATGAAGTGGGGCTACAACTGGGAACTTGGCCCCTTCGAGGTGTGGGATGCCATCGGCGTCGCCGAGTCCGTGGCCCGGATGAAGGCGGAGGGCGCCCAGGTGCCCGCCTGGGTGGAGGAAGCGGCTGCAAGGGGCGGCTTCTACCGCGGCGGGCTGCAAGGCGTGCCGGCGGATGAGCGGGTGATCCGCATCCCCCGGCTGCGGGAGCAGGGCCGGATCGTAAAGGAGCGGAAGGGCGCCACCCTGATGGAGATGGGCGACGGCGTCCTGCTCTTGGAGATGCACTCCCCCAAGGCGGCCATCGGGCCGGACGTGGTGTACATGATGCGGCAGGCCGCGGAGGAACTGCATTCCGGCCGGTGGACGGGCCTGGTGATCGGCGCGCAGACCCCCAACTTCTGCGTCGGCGCCAACCTGATGATGATTCTCATGGAGGCCCAGGAGGAAGAGTGGGACGAAATTGACCTGATCCTCCGGCAGTTCCAGGACGCCGCGATGAGCCTGAAGTACGCACCGCGGCCGGTGGTGGCGGCGCCCTACGGCATGACCCTGGGCGGTGGCTACGAGATTGTGGCCGCAGCCGACCGGGTGGTGGCAGCCGCGGAGACCTACATGGGCCTGGTGGAAGTGGGCGCCGGCCTGATTCCCGGCGGCGGCGGCAACAAGGAGATGCTGATCCGGGCCCTGGAGGGACTGCCCGTCGCGGGCGGCGGCCTGGGTGCCACGGTGCCGCTGGCCAGTGGGGTAAGCATCGACCTGCAGCCGCTGGTCAACAAGGTCTTCGAGACCATCGCCCTGGCCAAGGTCTCCACCAGCGGACCCGAGGCCCGGGGGCTGGGCTACCTGCGCCGCACCGACCGGATCGTGGTGAATCAGGACCACCTGCTGTATGAGGCAAAGAAGGCTGTCCTGGAGCTGTACCATCAGGGCTACCGGCCGCCGGTGCCGGTGAGCATTCCGGTGGTGGGCCCCGAGGGCCGGGCAGTGCTGGAGATGGCCATCTACGGCATGCAGCAGGGCGGCTACGCCACCGAGTACGACGGCGTCATCGCCCGGAAGCTCGCCTATGTCCTGACCGGTGGTGACGTGCCGGGCAAGACCTATGTCTCGGAGCAGTACCTGCTGGATCTGGAACGGGAGGCGTTCCTGAGCCTCTGCGGCGAGAAACGGAGCCAGGAGCGGATGCAGTACATTCTGAAAACCGGCAAACCCCTTCGGAACTAGGAGGTGGCCAAGGTGCGCGAAGCGGTCATCGTGAGCGGCGCCCGGACGGCGCTGGGCAAGGCCCCCAGGGGGTCCCTGCGGAGCGTGCGACCCGAGGATCTGGCGGCCACCGTGATCCGGGAGGCGATCCGACGGGTGCCGGGGCTGGATCCCACCAGCGTGGAAGACGTGGTGCTGGGCTGTGCCTTCCCCGAGGGGGAGCAGGGGATGAACATCGGCCGGGTCGCGGCCATCCGGGCCGGCCTGCCCCCGACGGTGCCAGGCTTTACCATCAACCGGTTCTGCTCCAGCGGGCTGAATGCCATTGCCATCGGCGCGCACTTTATCCAGTCCGGCTGCGCCGACATCGTGGTGGCCGGGGGCGTGGAGTCCATGAGCCGCGTGCCCATGGGCGGTTTCACCCCCCGGCCGCATCCGGAGATAACGGCCACCTATCCGCAGCTGTACATGGCCATGGGCCATACGGCGGAGAATGTCTGCGCCCGATTCAATGTCTCCCGTGAGGACTGCGACGCCTTTGCGCTCCGTTCCCACCGGCGGGCGGCAGCCGCGATCGATGCGGGCAAGTTCAAGGACGAGATCGTTCCGATCAAGGTGAGGCAAACCGCCTATGAGGGCAATCAGGCCGTGACCAGGGAGTTCATCTTCGACACCGACGAGGGGGTCCGGCGGGATACCAGCATGGAGGCCCTGGCCAAACTCAAGCCGGCCTTTGCCCGGAACGGCAACGTGACCGCCGGCAATTCCAGCCAGACCACCGACGGAGCGGCGGCCGTGGTGCTCATGAGCGCGGAGAAAGCCGCGGAGATGGGGGTCAAACCGCTGGCGGTGTTCCGCTCCTTTGCGGTGGGCGGTGTCGATCCGGATGTGATGGGCATCGGTCCGGTGGCCGCGGTGCCCAAGGCCCTGAAGATCGCCGGACTGACCCTGGATCAGATCGACCTGATCGAACTGAATGAGGCGTTCGCCTCTCAGGCCCTGGCGGTGATCCGGATGCTGGAGATGGACCTGGAGAAGGTGAACGTCAACGGCGGCGCCATCGCCCTGGGCCATCCGCTGGGCGCCACGGGGGCCCGGCTGACGGTGAGCATCATCCATGAGGGGCTGCGCCGGAAGGCGAAGTACGGTCTGGTGACCATGTGCGTGGGCGGCGGCATGGGCGCGGCCGGGGTACTGGAGTTCGTGCACTGAGGAGGGGCATGAGGATGGCGGAGACCAGGGCGAAGATCAAGGGCGGTTCCTTCCTGCTGCAGGCGCAGCGTCCCGAGGATGTCTTCATGCCGGAGGAGATCACCCAGGAGCAGCGGATGATCGCCGAGACCGCCCGCAGCTATGCGGAGAAGGTGCGGGGCATGCTCCCGGAGATCGAGAAGGATAAGCCCGGCAAGTCCCGCCCGCTTCTGCGGGAGGCAGGGGAACTGGGGCTTCTGGGGCTGGAGGTGCCCGAGCAGTACGGGGGCCTGGGGCTGGACAAGATCACCGCCACCGTGGTGGGGGAGCAGCTTTCCCTGGCTGGCCCCTTCAGCGTCACCTTGGGCGGCCACACCGGGATCGGAACCCTGCCCATCGTCTACTTCGGCACCCCGGAGCAGAAGGCGAAGTACCTGCCCAAGCTGGCCACCGGCGAGTGGATTGCGGCTTACGCCCTGACCGAGCCCGGCTCCGGTTCCGACGCCCTGGGCGCCCGCACCACCGCCCGGCTCAGCGAGGACGGCAAGTACTGGATCCTCAACGGCACGAAGCAGTGGATCACCAACTCCGGTTTTGCCGACGTCTTCGTGGTCTACGCCAAGGTGGACGGTGAGAAGTTCTCGGCCTTCATCGTGGAGCGGAACTTCCCGGGGGTGTCCGTGGGGCCAGAGGAGAACAAGCTGGGCCTGCACGCCTCTTCCACCTGTTCCCTGATCCTGGAGGATGCCCGGGTGCCGGTGGAGAACCTGCTGGGCGAAGTGGGCCGGGGCCATGTGATCGCCTTCAACATCCTGAACATCGGCCGCTGGAAGCTGGGGGCCGGCTGCACCGGTTCGGCCAAGCGCAGCCTCCAGGTGGCGACCGA
>DATCKG010000042.1:0-42258 GCA_036562385.1 Symbiobacteriaceae bacterium | reverse complement strand
GGTGGCAAGTCTACGGTTGCCAGTAGGGAATAGTTTTCGGCCGCTTTTGGTTTGTTCACTAGAATTGTGGCGGAGCCACGGACGCTAACCCCCGGCACAGGGGGAAACGTGGGGAGAACAGGGGCGCAACAAGTCCTGTGGTCGCTCATGCACTCGGCTGACTTCCCGGCGGACCGACAGACCATCTCAGACCCACAACCTTTGCCATCAGCACCCCACGCGCGTATCGACAATACGATGCCGTCCAGAACCCGAATGACCTGGTTCGGTCCACCCCCACGCGCGTGGGGACAACGCCTCCAGCTTGTCCGGGTTGATGGCGGCCGGCGGTCCACCCCCACGCGCGTGGGGACAACTGCGAAAAATGCGGCGCGGATGCGTGGGATCTCGGTCCACCCCCACGCGCGTGGGGACAACATAGGCCCCCATCTCCTATGTGGAGGTGGGGGCGGTCCACCCCCACGCGCGTGGGGACAACGACCAAGCAGGCCATCGCAGCCGTCATCGGACTGGTCCACCCCCACGCGCGTGGGGACAACGGCGGGGTCGGAGATAATGCGGCGGGCGATGCCGGTCCACCCCCACACGCGTGGGGACAATTTCAAGATCCCATCCAGGATATCCCATTCCGCCGGTCCACCCCCACACGCGTGGGGACAATACTAACGAAACCCGCATCAGAACTAGGCCATTCCCGAGAAAAGAAGGCGTTAGTATCAAAGCGCTGTAAAATCATGGATCCGGCACACTCAGGACTGGTTTGATAATTTCACTTCGAAGACCCACGATCCTCCCAACGGTCAATGTGCACTGCCCTCACCCTACGCCTCAAAGAATCCTTTGGTGGAGGGGAACTCAGGGAAAACCAACATAGGCGACGGAACCGAACGAGCGTACGCTCGCTTTCTGGTTCGCCACAGCATTACCGAACAGATCGGAGGAGTCCGGAAGGCGTGAGTAGAGACGCCACCAAAAGCACGCCGCCCTGCCCTCGCAGGCTTGCAGCGTTCACACCCTGGTAGTCGACTTAGCAGCCTGTCTCAATACATGCAAACTAAGACGCACCCGAATTTCAAGCATTCGTTGATATCTTGCCTGAAATAAAGTAGTGAGGCCCGTCAGGTCACATGCCCGCCGGGCCTTTCCATTTTGTCCACGTTCGGTTATTTACGGCGCGCCACTTTCCCGTTTTTGCAAGCGCCTCGGCCGGTGCATCCGCAGCAACCTCTTCGGGAGAGACTACAAGCACACACTTAACCGGAAGGGGGCATCCGCTGCTGATGAAGCGCTGGTTCCGACGAGTGCCCCTCATGGCGACTGCACTGGCTGCGGCCTTCCTGATGAGCGGGATGGCCGCGGCACCGGAGGTGCTGGAGCAGAACGACAAGGCCCTGGAGGTCTCCGCTTCGCTCCAGCCCACCCTGCGGCCCATCTACTCAGCCAAGACCGATGAAAAAGTGGTGGCCCTCACCTTCGACATCTCCTGGGGCAGCAAGATGGCTCCCAAGGTGCTGGAGATCCTCCGTCAGGAAAACGTCAAGGCCACCTTCTTCCTTTCAGGCCCCTGGGCCAAGAATCATGCCGAACTGGTCCGGCAGATTCAGGCCGACGGCCATGAGATCGAAAGCCACGGCCAGGAGCATGTGGACCTGAACACCCTGGGGCGGGAGGGCGCCGCCCGGAACATCGCGGCCGCTCACGAGATCCTGAAGGAACTAACCGGCCGGGAGCCCACCTACATCCGGCCGCCCAACGGCGCCTACAACAAGGAATCGGTCCTGGGCGCCAAGGATCTGGGCTATGCCACGGTGATCTGGTCGGTGGACTCCCTGGACTGGAAGAACCCGGGTGTGGGGACCATCATCAACCGGACCACCAAGCTGGTCCATCCGGGGGCCATCATCCTGATGCACGCCAGCGACTCCTGCAAGCAGACGGACCAGGCCCTGCCCGCGATCATCCGCAACCTGCGGCAGCAGGGATACCAGTTCATGCTCCTGGACGAGATGATTCGCAAATACGGCGTGGATGATAACGGCTTTATCCGCACAAAGGCCCAGCCCTGAGCAGGGGGCTGGGCCCTTCTTCATGCTTTGACGTGATAGCTCTCCGGGCGCCGGTCCCGCAGGCTCGGGATCAACTTCCGGCACTCCGCCACCTTGTCGAAATCGAGCGTGGCCCGGAGGATCTCCTCCTCGTCGTCGCTGCCCTCGGCCAGGATGTCGCCCCAGGGGTCGATGATCATGGACCGGCCGGCAAAGACGTTCTCCAGATCCCGCCCCACCCGGTTGCAGGCCACCACGAAGGCCTGGTTCTCGATGGCCCGGGCCATCAGCAGGGTGCGCCAGTGGTCCACCCGCTTGGCCGGCCACTCGGCGCTGACCAGGAAAAGCTGCGCCCCCGCCAGGGTAAGGGTCCGGAAGAGTTCAGGGAAGCGGACGTCGTAGCAGATGGCAAGCCCCGCCTTGATGCCTTTGAGGTCGGCCAGCGTGAGCCGGTCCCCCGGCGTCAGGTACCGGTCCTCCTTCATCATGGGCACCAGATGGACCTTGTCATAGGCTGCCACCAGGGTCCCATCCGGCCCGTAGACGGTGCCGTGATTGTAGACCTTCTCCCCCCGCTGGTCCGCCACGGAGCCATACAGGAAGACGCCGCAATCCCGGGCCAGATTGCTGAGAAAGCTCCCCGTGGGCTCCCCGTTGCGGTCCGCCAGATTGCCCGCCAGATCCGGCAGCACGTAGCCGGTGGTCCAAAGTTCCGGCAGAACCACCAAGTCCGCCCCCTGAGCCGCCTCCCGTACCCGCTGAGCCACCCGGGCCCGGTTGGCAGCGGGATCGCCGAGCTGAATGTCCATCTGAATCACAGCCACACGCATCTGCATCTTGTCTCCCTCCCCTTGTCTTGCCGCCGGCCTTCTAGTTCACCCCGGCCTCTACCGTATCCAGTTCAATCACATGGGCGCCCAGCGCCCTGCCCAGTTCCAGCTCCCGCCGGTGCGAGGTAAAGAGCAGCACCTGCCGCTCCCGGGCCACGGATGTGAGCAGCTGCATGGCAGCTTGGACCCGCTGATCGTCGTACTGCACAAACGGATCATCCAGCATCAGGGGCACCGGCTCCTGGCCTTCCGTCAGCAGATCCAGCAGGGCCAAACGGAGGCTGAAGTAGAGTTGATCCACGGTCCCCGCGGAAAGGGCGGAGGCCTCCATGATCCGATCGTCTTCTGTGAGCACCCGCAGGGTCATCTGCTCGTCGAGCCGCACCTGCCGGTAGCGCCCGCGGGTAAGCCGCGCTGCCGTTTCGCTCAGGGCTTCGTTCAACTGCGGGGCAAACTCCCGGTGGATTTCCGCCGCGGCGGCCTCGATCCCTTCCAGGGCCAGTTCGATGACCGCCAGTTCCTCTTCGTACGCCTCCCGCTCCTCTTCCAGTTCGGCCAACTGCCGGTGCAGATCGGCGATATCCGGAGCACCGGAAAGGACCGTCTCCACCCGGGCGGCCAGGTCACTGGCCCGAGCGGTAAGGTCGGCCTGCCGGGCCTCCAGTTGCCGGACCGCCTCCTCCAGTTGGGCCGCGGAGCGCTCATCCCGAGGATCCTCCCCCTCCAGGTGGGTAGCCAGAGCGGCCACCTCTCGGCGGAGGGTCTCCAGTTCTGCATCCCCAGCGGCTCCGGGCTGCTCCGCCAATTCCATCCGGATCTGCTCCACGCGGGCCTTCAGCCCGTCCCGGCGGGCGGCCAGCTGCCCGTGACGCAGGAGCCGCTGCCGGATCTCCGCAGCCGATCCAGCCCCGGCCTCCGCCAGTAGCCGGTCGCGCTCTGCCTGCAGACGCTGCCGCTCTTGCTCCGCCGCCTCCCGGCGCCGCTGCCGCTCCCGAGTCTCGCGATCTCTCCGCCGGGCAGCAGCCACAGCGTATGCGAACAAACCGGACGCGGCGAGGATCAGCACGCCCCCCGCCAGGACCGAACGGGCCAGCAGCCAGACGGCCACCCCGGCCGCCGCCAGCAGGCCTGCTGCCACCTGCAGAAGCCGGAAGGCACCCACGCCGTCGTCGGGTTTCCCGGCCTGCGGGTCTTCACCCGTGCCCAGCCGGGCCAGCTGCCCCTCCAGCCAGTCAAGCTCCGCCAAAATTTCCTCGCCCCGCTCGGCCAGCGATTGCAGCGGCGCCAACTCGGCTTCCACATCCGCCAGATCTTTCTCCAGCGTCGCCTGCTCCCGGCGGAGGCTTTCCGCTCGTTCCGCCCACCTCCGGCGAAGCTCCTCGGCCCGGGCCAGCCGCTCTGCCGCCTCCCGGTGCCGTGCCCAGCGGAGCCGGCGCTGCAGTTCCGAAAGCTCTCCGGCGATCTCGGCCAGCGCGCCCCGGGTCTCCGTGAGGCGGGCCTCCCACTCCAGGGTCTGCTCCCGGGCTTCCCGGGCCCGCTGCATCTCCTCCCGCAGGGCCGCCAGTTGCCTCAGCGTCCGGCCGTACGGACGGGTCACTGCGCGATCGGTCCCGATCTCTCGAGCCTTGGCTTTCAGCCAGTCCAGGGCGGATCGGACGGAAAGGTCCTCCCGGCCCGACTGCTGCAGATTGGCAATCCGGGCCACCAGTTCACGGCCGGCCTCCAGGCGGGAGACCTGCATCTGCCCCACCCAGGCGGTGGAGCGGAACATCTCCGCGGTAAGCCCCAGATGCTCCTGCGCAAACAGCCGCTCCTTCCGCCGGTCCATCGGAAATCCAGCGGTCAGGTCCGCTCCGGTGACCCGGTCGTAGATCCGCACCTGCTCCCAGGATGGTTCGAATACCCGCTCGACCCGGATCTGCTGACCGGTCCGCTCCAGTTCGTACTCCAGCACGCCCCGGTACTCGCCGCCGGACCAGGGGCGGTAGCGCTCAAGATCGGGCGTGTAATCCCGGCGCTGCCCCGGCTTCTTGAAACCGTACAGCATGCCCAGAAGAAAGGCCTGTAGCGTGCTCTTGCCGGCCTCATTGGGCCCGTACAGCAGGTTGAAGCCGGGCGCCAAGTCGAAGGTCGCCCCCTGAAACCGTCCAAAGCCCAAGAGCGTGAGCCGCTGAAACCTCACCGGGCGCCCTCCTTTCCGGCCTCAAAGGCGGTAAGCCCCAGGTCCAGGGCCCTCAGGAGGCGCCGCCGCTTCACCGGATCAGGCTCCACCTCGGCAAGGGCAGTCATCCGCCGTACAAAGAGGCCCCGGGCGCTTTTCTCCCGGGCCAGCGCCTCCAGGTCCCAGTCCGGACGGGTCTCATCCAGCAGTTTCACGTGGAAGAAGGCCCCGGCGGTCTTCTCCCGCAGCACCGCCAGGTCTAGCTTCAGTCCGGGATCCACCGCGCCGGTGAGCGTCAGCCGATAGCAGTGCTGACGCCGGGCCTCCGGCTCATCCACCGCCAGGATCCGCTCCATCACATCCTCCACGGAAACGGCGCCATCCACCGGCACCTCCCGGCTGATGTACCGGCGCCGGCCGGTGGGCACAAGGGTGAGCCGGGTCTCCTCCTTGCTGACCTCACCCACGAAGACGCCGTGCTCCCCGGGCTCCCCGAAGCTGAGGGCCTCCGGGCTGCCGCTGTAGCGGGCGATCACCCGGCCCCGCTGCTCCAGCATCACGCCGCCCTGATGGATATGGCCCAGGGCGATGTAGTCGATCCCCCGGGCCGCCAGGGCCGCGAGGTCCGCCGGGCGGAAGGGATGGTAGGAACCCTCGCCGCCGTGGAAGACGGCCAGATTGATGCGGCCAGGATCCAGGGGCGGAATGGTGCCCATCTGCCACTGGTCCACCTCCCAGGCGGGAAACCCCCACCCCACCACCGAGACCGGCAGGTCCGGAAGGTCCACCCGCTCGGGCTCGGGACCGAAGATATGGACATTCTCCGCCCAGGGATAGGTCTGGTAGTAGCTGTTGGGCAGGAAAGGATCGTGGTTGCCCGGGCTTATGAAGATCCGGGTCCGGGGAATCCGCCGGAACTGCCGGTCCAGGAACTGGGCCGTGCCTCGGGTGGCGTGAAGGTGCTCCAGCAAGTCCCCGGCGATGAGGAGCACCTGCACCTCCTCTCGCAGCGCCAGATCGATGATCCCCTCGAAGACCGCCTTCAGTTCCTCCCGGCGAAGCCGCCCCGCGGCCTGATCCATGCCCAGGCCGGCAAAGGGCCATTCCAGGTGCATGTCCGCCATGTGCAGGATCCTGACCGATGGCATGCCGCAACACCTCGCCGCTTTTGCCCGTGTCACCAGGCCAAGATTTCGCCCGCCCTAAACGATTCCCCTGCAGAACGAAGCGACCCGGACGGAGAAGGAAGTTTACGGGTGTCATGTGGAAAGCTGAATGTCAAGGGAACGACTCCGCATCCCTGAGTACGGGCGAGGATGTGAATCGTGCCATGCAGCTCAAGACCCTTTGGGATTTGTTCATCGGCCTTAGCCGGGCCACCCTGCTGGGCTACGGCGGCGGTCCCTCCATCGTCCCCCTTTACGAGCACGAGGCGGTGGAGACGTATGGCTGGATGACGCGGGAGGAGTTCGGTCAGGCCCTGGCCTTCGGGAACGCCCTGCCCGGCCCCATCGCCACCAAACTGACCATGTACATCGGCTATCACGTCGCGGGATGGCCCGGCGCCCTGGTGGCCCTGGCGGCGGTTACCCTGCCGGTGGGGATCGCGATGATCCTCTTTTATTCCCTCCTGGAGCGGTTTAAGGACAGCCCCTTCGTGAAGGGGATGGTGAACGGGATCCGTCCGGTGGTCTTCGTCATGCTGGCCATGCTCGCCTGGGACTTTGCCAAGTACGCCTTTCAGGCCCATGGCAGCGGGCCCTTGAACTGGCTGCCCTTTGGCATCGCCGCGCTCTTTTTCGTTTCCGTCCATTACTTGCATTTGAGCCCGCTCTGGGGAGTGGTGGCTTCCATGCTCCTGGGCGGCTTCTTGCTGCGCTAGACGAAGCCAGGACACCTTCGGCCCACTTCAAACCGGCTATCGGGTAGCCTCCACGATCCTCCTTTGGTGACAGGATTCACCCTGATTCACGATTTGTCCCATTTTGTCGGAGAAAAATGGAGTTGCTAGCAGGGACTCGGCAACGCGCAGCGAACGAAATATGTGTCCCATGTGTCCCGTTGTTATCCTTGACGTCATTTTCTTCTTTCGGGAGGCTGTCCGCTTTGGCCGTTGTGAGCATTTTTGTCGGGAATCTGCCCTGGAGCACCACGGACAAGGATCTGGCTGAACTGTTCTCTCCGTATGGCGAAGTCAAGCGTGCGAAGATCATCACCGATCGCGAGACGGGCCGGAGCCGTGGTTTCGGCTTTGTCGACATGGAAGAGGCCGACGCTGTCAAGGCGATCAACGCGTGGAACGGCCAAGAGTACGGCGGCCGTCCCCTCACCGTGAACTTCGCCCAAAGCCGTCCCGCCCGGGGTTAGTTCACCGGCAGCAGAAACCAAAGGCGCCCGCACGGGCGCCTTGTTTTTTGTTGATTCCGCTTCTTTTACGTGTCAGTCCCCTGACAGGAACCCACCACTTCCTGCAGTTCCGCTCTCATAGGAGAATTGGGCGCCAGTTCCAGGAAGCGATCCAGCTGCATCTGGGCCTCCCGACAGCGGCCCAACTCGTAATAGGTCCAGATCAAGAAATAGCGAATCCGGGGATCGTTCGGCTGGCGCCGGACCACCCGGGCCAGCAGCGGCTCCGCGTCGGCGGGCCGCCCCTCGTTCAGGGCAACGATGGCCTGGGCCAGATCCCTGGCAGGCCCTGGCACCTGCACCCATCCGGTCACCAGGCTGCCCGTAAGCAGCAGCAGCACGGCCACGGCCGCCACCTGCAGCGGACGGGGCAGGCGCAGGCGGGGCGCCCGCAAGCCCTGCACCACCGGAACCCCCACGGCCACAGCCGCCAGGAAGCCTCCCAGCAGCCCGCCCAGGTGGTTCCAGTTGTCGATATTCTGATACAGGAGCAGCCCGAACAGCAAGTTGATGCCCAGGGTTGTCAGCAGCGGACGCCAGGGAATCCGCTCTCCCAGCGGAGAGGAGAGCCGGTACCAGATGATGGCTCCCAGCAACCCGAACAGCCCCCCGCTGGCGCCGGCACCTACCATGACCGGCGGACCCAGCAGGCTGCTGGCCGCGGAACCGAACACCGCAGCCACCAGGAAGATATAGAGCATGCGCCAGGGGCCAAACAGGGTCTCCACCGCGCCCCCGACCCACCACAGGCTAAGCCCGTTGACCATCAGGTGAGGCAGACCGATATGGAGAAAGGCCGCGGTCAACAGCCGCCAGAACTGACCGGTCAGGAACAGATCCGGCCGGACTACCGCCCCCCAGCGGATCAGCACGTCGGTCTGCTCGGTGGCGTGGATCGATCCCCCCAGCAGGGTCACGACCAGCCAGACGCCCACGATGACTCCCAGCAGGCCCGCGGTGGCCCAAGGCACGGGACGCCGGACCGGCTGAGGGGCCGGAGGATGTTCCACTGGCTCCGGAGCCGCCAGCATGGCCAAGTCGGGGTCAATCCCGTAAGAAGGACCCCGATGGGGGAAGAGCCGTCCCCGGGCGAGGTCCACCACCCAGGGAACCACCCGCACCGTTCCCTGCCGAACGGCCAGCCCCTGCCACCGGTCGTACTCTTCGCTGGTCAGCGGCCGGTCCAACACAATCACCAGCAGCCCCAGCCCTGCGGCCTCACTGACCGCTGCCTCCCGGTCCACCAAAGTCGCGAGTTCATCCCGGGCGATGCGAAGCGCGCCCTCCATGGCCCAGGGCACAAAGGCCACCAGGGTCACCAGGCCCGCGTCCCGGCGGATCAGGACATCCTCGGCCCACTCACCCAGGGTCTCGGGCATCGCCTCCGGCGGCAGCCGTTCGAACCCGCCGAACTCGATGAAGCGCTGAAGGACCCCTTGCAGATAAACCGTAATCACTTCAAACGCCCTTCCAGTTCAGCCCGCCGGTCTTCATAACCCGGCTTGCCCAGAAGCGCGAACATGTTCTTCTTATACGCTTCAACTCCCGGCTGGTCGAACGGATTGACGCCCGACAAGTAGCCGCTGATGGCACAGGCCTTCTCGAAGAAGTAGATGAGCTGGCCGTAGTTGTACTCGTTAAGCTCCGGCACCGTCACCACCAGGTTGGGAACGCCGCCGTCGGTGTGGGCCAGCAGGGTCCCCTCAAAGGCCCGTTTGTTGACGTGATCGACGGTCTGCCCCGCGAGGAAGTTCAGGTTATCCAGGTTGAAAGGGTCCGACTCGATGGTCACGTCGGCCTTGGGCTTCTCCACATGGACCACTGTCTCAAACAGGATCCGCATCCCGTCCTGGATGTACTGGCCCAGGGAGTGCAGGTCGGTGGAGAACTCCACGGAGGCCGGGAAGATTCCCTTGTGATCCTTGCCTTCGCTCTCGCCGAACAGCTGCTTCCACCACTCGGCGGTGTACCGCAGGGCCGGCTCGTAGTGGACGAACAGTTCGACCAGCTTGCCCTTCCGGTGCAGGGCATTGCGGACCGCGGCGTACTGGTAGGCGAAATTCTGCTCCAGGTCTGCCACGCCGAAAGCGGTAACGGCATCGGCCGCACCGGCCATGAGCTGGTCGATGTCGGCGCCGGCCACAGCGATGGGCAGCAGCCCCACGGCGGTGAGCACCGAGTACCGGCCGCCCACGTCATCCGGAATCACGAAGGTCTCGTAACCTTCCTGCTCAGCCAGCATCCGCAGGCTACCACGGATCCGGTCGGTGGTGGCGAAGATTCGCTTGCGGGCGCCGTCCTTTCCGTAGCGCTTCTCCATATAGTCCCGGAAGATCCGGAAGGCGATGGCCGGCTCCGTGGTGGTGCCGGACTTGGAGATGACATTGATGGAGACCTCCTTGCCCTCCAGCACGTCAAACAGGTGTGCCAGATACGTAGCGCTCAGGTTGTTGCCGGCAAAATAGATCTCCGGAGCCTGCCGGCGGTCCTTGGGCAGCTGGTTGTAGAAGGAATGGCGGAGGGCCTCGATGGCCGCCCGGGCGCCGAGATAGGAGCCGCCTATCCCGATCACCACCAGCGCATCGCTGTTTTGCCGAATCCGAGCAGCCGCATTCTTGATGCGGGCAAATTCCTCCCGGTCATAATTCAGGGGCAGTTCGATCCAGCCCAGAAATTCGTGGCCCGGACCGGCCCGGCGGTGCAGCAACTCGTGGGCCGTACGCACTGCGGGCTCCAGGTAGGCCACTTCTTCGGGCTTCAAAAATGGAAATGCTTTGCTGTAATCGAAGCAGATTCCAGCGGTCATGCGTAAGCCCCCTAGTTAGAGAGTCATCGAAAAGATTATACCGAAACCGGCAGAGCGAAACCAAACAAAATGCTAGCGCACAGCCTTCCCCGAAAATGGAAACGGCTTCCCTGGCGGGCCGTTAGCACAACGTGCTACAATACGTGCGCACAGTTGGAGGCGGGAGGCGATTCCGTTGGGTCGAAAATGGGAAAACATCAAGCGTTCGAAGGCGAAGCTGGACCAAGAACGGGGCGCCCTCTTTTCACGGATCGCCAAGGACCTGATGAAGGCCGCCAAGGAAGGAGGGCCTGACCCCGAGGCAAACATCCGCCTGAAAACCGCCATCGCCGCCGCCCGGAAGGCCAACATGCCAAACGAAAACATTCAGCGGGCCATCCAGCGGGGCTGCGGACAGATTGAGGGCGAACGGTTCGAGGAGTTGGTCTACGAAGGCTATGGCCCCGGTGGCGTGGCCATCCTGATGAACATCCTGACCAACAACCGGAACCGCACGGCTGCCGACGTGCGCCATCTCTTTTCGAAATATGGCGGTACCCTCGGGGAGACCGGCTGCGTCAGCTGGATGTTCGTGAAGAAGGGCGTCGTCTCCATCGACCGGACCCAGACCAACATCACCGAAGACGACCTGCTGCTGATTGTGCTCGATGCCGGGGCAGACGACGTGCAGACCTCTGATGACAGCTTTGAGATCTACACGCCGCCGGACCGCCTCGATGACGTGCTGAGGGCCCTGGAAGCGGCCGGGGTTCCCGTTGAGCGCGGCGAAACGGCGATGATTCCCACCACCACCGTCCCGGTGGAGGGCGAAAACGCGGAAAAGTTGCTAAAGCTTCTGGAACTCCTGGAAGAGCATGAGGATATCCAGAACGTCTATTCCAACGCGGAACTGAGTGAGAACTGAGCCGTACGGCATAAGCATCCGAGGCGCCGAACCCTTTGCAGGTTCGGCGCCTCGGTTCTTTTGTCGGTTTCCAGCTTATTGCTTTCGGGCAACAATATTCACTTCGAGCTCGACCTGCTCCCTTACCGAAATCAGGTTGAGCACGTTGGGCGGCTCGATGTCAAAGTCTCTCATATTCAGAGTGGTGGTTGCGTTCAGGTGCAGCGTATCGCCTTCCACCTTGATCTTGGCGTCCCAGGTCCAGGGCTTTTCCACGCCGTGCAGCTTCATGTTCCCCTCCAGCTTCACGGCGACCTCCTGCCCCTCCACCAGCGCCGGTGCATCGCCTGAAATCCCGGTTACCGTAAACTCCGCGGTGGGGTACTTGTCGGTTTCCAGGGCCGAGGTCTTCAGCTTCTGGTCCCGTCGCTGCTGATCGCTCGTGAGGGACTGCAGGTCCACCGTCACCTTCGATGGCTGCAACCGCCCGTCCCTGAGAATCAGTTCCCCGAAAAGGTTCGTGGTGGTTCCAACGGCGACTGCGTCCAGGTTCCTGTCCAGGAATCGCTCCCCGACCCGGTACGAAGCGGAAGATTCCCCGGCTACCACCTGGTACCGGTCCCCCTCCACCGCTGCGGCAGCAGGTTCCGCCGGCGCATCGCCTACGCCCTGGGTCTCCGCCGCCTGCTCCACGTTCGCATCCTCAGGGAGCAGGTTGCTCTGCCGGCCCCCACACCCGGCTAACAACAGGAGGCTGAGGGCCAGGGCCATGCCGGTCAGCCATCTCCACCGCACCACCTGAAAACCCCTCCTTATTGGATGGAAATTCTTCCTTTTATTGAGACGTCACGCTTGTCTGACAAGGTACGCACAGGTGGCGCTCACCCCGGAGCCGCATAGCTTAAGCCCTGAGGTGGTGGCGATGGCATTGATTCCGGTTTACCAAGACGTCCTTCGCGTGCTCCAGGCTGTACCGCCAGGTACACCGGTGTGGCCGGCCTTTGAAAGCGAGGTCTTTCTGCCCCACCGGGCCTTCTTTGAAGGTCTGAGTGCTACATACGGTCCCGAAGTGTTCGGCCCGGGCGGACTGCCTGCAGCGGTAGAACAGTTGGCACCCATCCTGCGGGCCGCCTTGGAACCGGCGTCCTCGTACCAGATGGAAGAGTACGTTCAGAAGCTTTTGGATCAGGTCACGCCCCTGCTGCCAGGCATTCCTTCCAACGTGTATCTCGGTGTCCTTTTCTTCCTGAGCCCCGCTGCCACTCTGTCCATCCTCGAGCGCCCGGCCATCGCCCTGGGGCTGGAGCGCTTTCACCCCTCTCCGCCTCCCGGCCCGTTCAAGTACTGGTACCACCCACGAGAAGCCGAAGAGATGATCCCCCACGAAGCGGCCCACGTGGCCCGCATGCAGGTGCTGAAGCTTCCGCCCACCCCTCGGAAGCTGACCCTGCTGGACATGGTGATGCTGGAAGGGACCGCGCTGGTCTTCACCGATCTGTTGCTCGGCCGGACCACCCTGACCACCTTCATGCCCGCCGAACAGTTCGCCTGGCACCAGGCCAACGACCAGTATGTCCGGGCCGTAGTGGCATCGGAGTTCCACACAGGGGGAATGGAGGCGTATCTGCGGTACTTCAGCATGTATTCCCCCATCAGCGGTTACTATGTGGGATACAGCATCTGCCGGGAGTACCTGGAGCGATATGGCAATCACGCCATCCGTGAGTTGGTTGGCCTGCCGTCTGATGAGATTCTCCGCCGGGTCTCATAGCCGCAGAACCTTGGCGCCCGGCCAGGGAGAAAGGTATACTCGTAGGAGAAAGGGGGGCCTGTCCGTGGCAATGTCAGATTGGGAACATGCAAGAGTGCAGCGGGGAAAGCCGCGGATTTACATTCAGCAGTACCTGGACCTGATGCTGCCTGAAGAAGACTACAAGAAGATCGCGAAGCAGAAGGGGTTCAAGAAGCCCTTCTCGGAGGAGGCCGCCCATGAGGTGATGGAGTCGTTCCTGGAGGACCTGAACGATGGTTCCCAGTGCGACTCGGTCCACATCCAGCGCAGCGAAGGGATGGTACTGCTGATGACGGTGGTCTCGTACCCGTACAAGCAGGAAACCTATGACCGCCTGATGGCCGAGTACATTGCTCGGAAAGCCATGGGTACCACGGACGAGTAGCGAAAGGCTTCCCCCGCGATCCGCTGCACACCGAAGTGACCTGACCCGGGATCGGTCAGGTCGCTTTCTTGTTTTCGTGGGGGGCCCGCCGTCCATAGGCATGCCTCCCGCCGCATCCGGTTTGTTCGCAGATGGTGTGGCGGGTGGTCAGAATGGGCGTGACCACTGCCAATCCGCTGCCTCCCACGCAACTGTTCGCAGATGATGTGGTTACGTGTCCCGGTCCCCTGGCGTACCTTTCCAACTGCGCTCTTTCCGCGTGTCCGGCGTGTGCCCTACAGCGGAGTGCCTGCCCCCATCAAGAAGAGATTCCTTCGTAAAGGCGCGCTGAATCGGGCCCCTTCCGCCGAGCGAAAGGGACCTGCCCAGCACACGTGACGATTCAGTTGCGCCGTCACGCCTCCGGCGCGGTGCGAGGTGAGAAGGCGAAAGTCGCCTCCTTGCACAGCATGCCGGTTACCTGGTAACTAAACCAGGCCATGTAATGATGCAAATACTTGGTAGCAACCCCCCGGAACTGCATCAGCCAACCGATGGGAGACTCCGGATGGGCCACCCCCACCTGACCGCGTGCGCTCCGCCGCGAAACCCCGTCCCGGTAGTTCCGGCTTACCTCCCGGCCGTCCCGGTACGACAGGCCCACTCGCCGGCACGCCTCGGCGAGGCGGGACGGCGCTCCTTCCACCACCCATTCAAATCCGTAGACCTCTGCATCCCGATCAACAAGTTCCTCCAGCCCCTCCCCGAGGGTCTCCACCCCCGGCTTCGGCCCGACCACCAGGCTCCGATGCAGCGCGTCACTGCGCCCCAGCAGCACCCAGTGCGGCCGCCCGTCAATCAGCGGCCGGAAACGGGTCGGATTCCGGTCCGGCCAGGGCTCGCCGCCGGGCTTGGGCCCCCGCCGCAGCCAGTTCCAATACCCCCAGCTCCCAGGTCCCCTGCACACGCGGCTCCCTTTTTCCGAATACGGCACCGCGACCATGGCAACGGAGACCTGCCCCTCCAAAGCCGGCTGTGGCTGCCGGCAGCGATCGGCCAGCCAGCGGTGGCGCCACCGAAAAGCGGTGGAAAGGTGGACTCCCAATTCGGCGGCCATGGCGCGCAGGGTACAGGACTGGTTCATGCGGGCAATCATTTGCTGCCATCGGGTGCGCTTTTTGAGGAAAGCAGCGGGGGTTTTCGTATCGGGATTGAACGTGCGGCCGCAGGTCAGGCAGCGATAACGCTGCTGCGGACCGCCGTCCTTGCGGACAAAACGGCCGTGCTTCCGCAGGCGAGTGCCGCGGCAATGCGGGCACATCGTGACGGCGGTCTCTGCACCGCAAGAGACGGACAGATCCGAACGGCCCGACCTCGCCGGTGCCCCTCCCACCGGCAAACGCTCCGGGACCGGCGCTGAAACGGGATCCGCCACCGCCGCCAGCACTGCCACCACCGCCACCTCCGCCCATGTCTGGTAGTCTTTTCCATTATAGTACGAACACATGTTCGCGGTCAAGCGCGAAAGATGCACATCGGATCGCAGCGCCCATCTCGCCGGCGGCGCTATCGTATGGTTCTGCGCAGAGCCACAGGTTCTGTGAACAGCCCATAGGTTCAGGGAACGACCACAGGTCCTGCGAACAGCTGCGAACATCTGCCACAGACACAGCTTCTGCGAACAAGCGATGAAGCCGCTGGGCGGAGGTGGTGCGAGCGCAGGGCCAGCGGCGTGCCACAACTTTTGCGAACAGACCGGAGCAGCGGGCGATCCGCCACAGCGTTTGCGAACAAGGCAGACGTGCGGGGGCGGTGCCACAACTTCTGCGAACAAACCCGAGGGGGCCGGGAGGGGATATCCTGGCCCCCCTTTCCCGGGGAGCGGGGACAGGTACCGGAAAACGGCAGGGGATCGGCGGCCGGCAGGCGAAATGCCCAGTATGATTCGGTCCCAGAAAGGATGACTGTCCCGATGAAAACCGAAGTCCTGCGTGAGTTGCGGAGTATCGTCGGGACTCAGTGGTGCCTGGACTCGCCCGCCGATCTGATCCCGTACTCCTACGATGCAACGCCCGCCTATCAGCACGTGCCGGATGTGGTGGTGCTGCCGGCCTCCACGGAGGAGGTTGCGGCCATCATGAAGGTGGCGTACAGCCACCGGATCCCTGTGGTTCCCCGCGGTGCGGGCTCCTGTCTGTCAGCAGGGGCGGTGCCGCTGCAGGGCGGCATCGTGCTGGCCATGAACCGGATGGACCGGATCAAGGAGATCGACCAGGAGAACATGACGGCCACCTTCGAGGCGGGGGTGGTGACGGCCCGGCTCCACCAGGCGGTGGAGGCGGTGGGTTTGTTCTATCCGCCCGATCCGGGGTCCATGGCCACCTCCACGATGGGAGGCAACATCGCGGAGTGCGCCGGCGGGCTCCGGGGACTGAAATACGGGGTGACCAAGGACTACATCATCGGCGTGGAGGCGGTGCTGCCGGACGGCCGGATTCTCCGGGCGGGGGGCAAGAACGCCAAGGACGTGGCAGGCTATGACCTGGTAAAGCTGCTGGTGGGATCGGAAGGAACGCTGGCGGTGATCACCGAGGCCACGGCCAAGCTGCTGCCGCTTCCGGAGGCGAAGCGGACGGCGATGGCCCTCTTTCGGGACCTGAAGAGTGCGGCCCGCAGCGTGAGCCGGATCATCGCCAACCGGATCATCCCGGTGACGCTCGAGTTTATGGATAACGCCACCATCCGGGTGGTGGAGGAGTATGCCCGGATCGGACTGCCGGTGGAGGCCGGCGCCCTGCTGCTGATGCAGCAGGATGGCCCGGAGGCCATCTGCGATCGGGATATCGACCGGATGGCGGCGATCTGCCGGGAAGAAGGGGCCTTTGATGTGCGCCGGGCTCACAATGCGGAAGAGGAATCGGCCCTGATGGAGGCCCGCCGCACTGCTCTGTCAGCCCTGGCCCGGAAGCGGCCGACGGTGGTGCTGGAAGACGTGACGGTACCCCGGAGTCACCTCGCGGAGATGGTGGAAATGATCAACGCCACCGCTGCGAAATACGGCGTCCTGATCTGCACCTTCGGCCATGCCGGCGACGGCAATCTGCACCCGACCTGCCTGACCGATGAGCGGGATCGGGAGGAGATGGAACGCGTGGAGCGGGCCTTTGACGAGATTTACGACTACGCCCTGCGCCTGGGCGGCACTCTCACCGGGGAACACGGAGTGGGGGCGGCCAAGGCCCCGTACCTGGAGTGGCGGATGGGCGAGACGGGGATGGACCTGATGAAGCGGATCAAGGAGGCCTTCGATCCGTATAACCTCCTCAACCCCGGGAAGCTGTTCGGCCACCAGACTCGCCGGCGGGTGGTGGTCCGCTCATGATAGCCGAGCCGGCCCATCCGATGACGGCCCGTCCGCTGTCGTTGGATGAGGACAGCCTGTACACGTGCATGCGCTGTGGATTCTGCCTGCCGGCCTGCCCCACCTACCGCATCCGGCAGGTGGAGTCGGCGGCGCCCCGGGGCCGCATCGGCCTGATGAAGGCAGTCTACGAAGGCAAGTTGGACATCCTGCAGATTGCAGATCACCTGGACCTGTGCCTGGGATGCCGGGCCTGTGAGGTCGCCTGCCCGGCGGGTGTGCCCTACGGGCATCTGCTGGAGCAGGGCCGTGCCCTGGTGGCAGCGGCCCGCCCCCTTCCTCCGCTGGTGCGGTTTGCGTACAACCGGATCCTGGGTACTCCGGGAGGGATCCGGCTGGCGAACTGGGCGCTGTGGCTCTACCAGGTGTCCGGACTGCGGGGACTGGTTCGGCGTCTGCATCTACTGGAGCGCCTGGCGACACCGGGGCTGGCCAGCATGGAGCAGGCGGTCCCGCCCGTCCCCTCCCCCCTTCGTCGGGCCCGGCGGCCAAAGATCTACCGCCCCCTGTCCGGCCGCCGCAGGCTGCGGGTGGCCTTCTTTACCGGCTGCATCTCCGACATCGTCTTTCCGGAAACCAACGACAATGCAATGAAGGTGCTGGCGGCAGCGGGGTGCGAGGTTGTGGTGGTGCCCGGTCAGGGCTGCTGTGGTGCGGTGCACAGCCATGCCGGGGAGCACGAGACCGCCCTCCGACAGGCCAAGCGAAACATCGCGGCTTTTGAAAAGGTCACATACGACTATATCGTCACCGCCACGGGCGGCTGCGGTGCCGCCCTCAAGGAATACGGCCGGATGCTGGCCGGCGACCCGGAGTGGTCCGAGCGAGCCCGGCGGTTCAGCGCGGCCTGCCGGGACTTTTCCGAGCTGCTCGACAGCCTGGGTACGGACACCCTTCCCCGGCGGCCCCTTCACGGGACGGTGACGTATCAGGACTCCTGCCATCTGCGTAACGGTCAGAAGGTCACAGCCCAGTCCCGGAAGCTATTGCAAGCCATCCCCGGGATCCGGTATGTGGAACTGCCGGAATCCGACCGGTGCTGCGGTGCCGCCGGAACCTATGCGATCTTCCAGACCGAGATGTCCGACCGGATTCTGGACGAAAAGATCGAAAAGCTGAAGGCCACCGGCGCCGACACCCTAGTGGTGGCCAACGCCCCCTGTCAGTTGGAGATGATCGAAGGCATTCAACGGGCAGGGCTGGCGAACCGGATCCGGGTCCGGCACATCGCCGACGTACTGGCCGAGGCCCTGGCGCCGAATGCCGGTCAACCGGAGACTGACCGATCCAGGGAAGTGAACATGCGAACAAAATAATCCCCGAGCGCAGAGCGCTCGGGGGAATTTCCTTCCAGGGTTCCCTAAGCTTCCGGCTCCTCCAGGAGTTCCGCGGGGATCGGCTTGCGGTTCATCATGCCTTCATACAAGCCGTGGTACCAGCGGACGGATTTCTCGCCCGGCTTCCAGCAGAGCAGCACTTCCTGCCCGTCGATGATCGCCGGGAAATCCACCAGGAAGCCGCCTTTCAGCTCGCCGCCCATTTCCCGGATCCGGTCAACCTGGGACCGCACCAGGATCTTCAGGAAGTCGATCTCGGCCTCTTCCTTCATGAAGGAAGCCTCCGTGAGGGGCTCCCCCCTGCGGTTGGCGTCGACCTTGGCAAGCTTCAGCTGCCACTCCTTCTCCTGGATCTCCGCTTCCAGGTTCCGGACATACCGGACAATGGCCTCGAGTTCCGGAATCATCCGGTTGACCTCGGCAGGGGTGTAATGGCGACGTGCCATGTCTTCCCGCTCCCTTCCGTCGGCTTCGCCTGAGACTCTCCGCAAGCTCCGCCGCCCCTCTTTGCACTGCATTGTAGGGAACGTTCCATCGGAAGTCAAACTCATTCTAACTCAATTTATCAGTACCAGAATACGGCTTATGCCCGTCATAACTGAGTGATTGGTGGTGCGCCGCTACCGCTGTGAAATTCTTCTAACGCAGAGGAAGAGGTGTGCCGATGGCCCACGGAGCTTACCGTGCGCGACTGCTTACCCTTTCCACCCTGGAGGAACTTCGGCAGGAACTGACCCGTCTGGGTGTGCACCGGGGCGGCATCCCCATCATGGCCGCCAAGGGAGTCCTGCGGCTGATCCGGGTGGATCAGATCCCCACTCCGGCCGCCAACATCATTAAGCAGGAGATTTTGGCCCGCGGCGGCGACCTGGCCACGCCCCGATCTGCGGCAGCCTTTTCAGAACCCAGGGTGGACGTCATCTTTATCGGCAGTCTGACCACATTGCGTTCGACCATCAGCAAGCTGTACCGGCAGCGGGTTTACGACCTGCCGGCGATTGCGGATGCCGTGCAGCAGGTCCTGATTCGAACCACCCCCGGCTACCTGCCGGTGGCCCGGCACCACAGCCTTCCGGCTGCGGTGGCGGAAGAGATCCTGGATGATCTGGCCGGGGGGCGCATTCCCGCGGAGCCGGACAGGCGGGCCACAGGGCTGCCCACCCTGCTGCCGGTGGAAGGACGGGAGTGGCAGTTCGGCACGCAAACCTACGTGGTCGTGACGCTCCCCCCGAGCGGTACGCCGGAAGGGGTCTCGGCCAGCCTCTCCTCGACAGCGTTGGAGGCCGACGTGCTGATGATCGAGGCCGACGGGCCTTCCCCGCAAGTTCCCGAAGCCGTGTCGGAAGCTGTCCGGCACCTGCGGACGCGCTGCCCCGGCACTCCGGTGGCAGTGCGGACGAGCCGGGGGGCGGTGGCGGAGGCGGCCCTGGCCGCCGGCGCGGCGATGCTGCACCTGGCGGACAGCCAGAACGAAGAGGTGCTCCGGGCCGCGGCGGGTTCGGAAGCGCTGCTCATCATCTCCCACCGTTTGACCGAGACCATGGAGGATTCGGCCGGGCCCGCGGTGGATGCAGCCCGGCCGGTGGCGGATGCGGCCGAGTGGGTAGAGGGTGACCTGCTCAGTCACATTGCTATGTCATTTGACCAGGCCCTATCCGCGGCCGCTGCACTGGGCCTCCGGGAAGAGCAGATCATCCTGGACCCCGGCCTGGGACCGGACAAGACGCCGGGACAGAATCGGGCGGTGCTCCGTCGACTCCGGGAGCTGACCAGCCTGGGCCGTCCCCTGCTGGTGGAACCAGCCCGAATCCACATTCCCACTCTCCGGGCCCAAGGTCCGGATTGTGATGCAGCGGGCGCCTGTGCGGCGCTCTCCCTGGCGGTGGCCGGCGGGGCTGATTTTGTGGTGATTCCGGACAGGCCCGATCTGATGGCTGCAGTCCGGTCCGCTGACTGGCTGATACGGCAAGCAAGCGGCAGCAGGAGCGCCCAAAAATCGATCGAGGGAAAGGCGGTGGGCCAACATGGCAGTAGATAAGGAAAAGATCATGACGGCGGTGCGGATGATCCTGGAGGCCGTGGGGGAAGACCCGGAACGGGAGGGCCTCCGGGATACGCCCCGCCGGGTCGCGGACTTCTATGAGGAAGTGTTCGACGGACTGCAGCGGGACCCAGCCGAACGGCTTTCGGCCATCTTCAACGAAGATCATGAGGAGATGGTGATCGTCCGGGATATCCCGTTCCAGTCGATGTGCGAGCACCACCTGCTTCCCTTCTTCGGGAAAGCTCACGTGGTGTACATCCCCAAGAAGGGCAGGGTCGTGGGCCTTTCCAAGCTGGCCCGGGTGGTGGAGGATTTCGCCCGGCGTCCCCAGCTTCAGGAACGGCTGACCTCCCAGGTGGCTGACCTGCTCATGGAAAAGCTTCAGCCCGAGGGGGTGATGGTGGTCATCGAAGCGGAGCACATGTGCATGAGCATGCGGGGCGTCCGGAAGCCCGGCGCCAGCACCGTCACCTCTGCGGTGCGGGGGGTCTTCCAGCGCAGCACAGCCGCCCGGGCCGAAGCAATGGCGTTGATCAAGGGGTTCCACCAGTAAAAACCTGCGGCCGGTCCTCTCCCGCACGGGGAGAAGGCCGGCCGCCTTGTCATCAACCCATGGAAAAGAGTTCCTTCATGCGCTTGACATTGGAGCGGCTGACGATTACTTCAGACTGGTTCTTGTCCTTCATCTTCAGGATATAGGTGCCGTTGAAGTACGGGCTGATCTCCTTCACCTGATAGATGTTCACCAGATAGCTCCGGTGGGACCGGAAGAACTGATCCGACGGCAGCCGCTCGGTCAGTTCCTGCAGGGTATACCGGGTGAGCAGCCGTTCGTTATGCGTCTGCACGTAGACGTTATAGCCTTCCGAGAAGATATAGACGATCTCATTTAGCGGCAGCGGGATCTGCTTATCGTCCTTTTCCGTGAGCAGGAACGTCAAAATCTGCTTCTTTTCGGAACGGGACTCCCCTTCGCCCTTTTCCCGGCCGCCGTTGGGTGCCACCCCGCCCTTCAGCTCCCGAATGCGCTGGATCGTCTCGGCCAGCCGTTCGGTCTCGATCGGCTTCAGGAGGTAGTCCGTCGCCCGCAGTTCGAAAGCCGGCACCGCGTAGTTCTCGTAGGCCGTCACGAAAACCACCGCGGGCATGGGATCCTTGCCCTTGAGCTGCTTGACCAACTCCAGGCCAGTGGTGCCCGGCATCTGCACATCCAGGAAAACCACATCGTAGTCCAATGCATCGATCAGCCGGAGCGCTTCGCGGGCGTTGGTGGCCTCACCGATGATCTCCACGTCCGGGAAGTTGCTGAGCTGAAACCGCAGTTCCATGCGGGCGGGATATTCATCGTCGACAATTAGCGCCTTCAGCACCATGCGCTCACCGCTCCTTCGCCATCAAGACTCTACGCCGCGTCCACAGTGCCCTTGAGGGGGATCCGCACCCGGATGGCCGTACCCCGGCCAGGCCGGGTCCGAATCTGCAGTCGGTACTCCTCCCCGTACAGGGAAACCAGCCGGTCGTTCACGTTGGTCAGGCCGAGGCCCATATTGGTGCCGTAGCCTTCTTCAAAGACCTTCCGCAAGATCTCCTTGTCCATCCCCACGCCGTTGTCGATGATGCAGACGTGAATCTCATCCCGGACCCGGTGGGCCCTGACGCCCACAACGCCCCCCTCTTCCTTGCCGGCCAGGCCGTGCACCACGGCATTCTCCACCAGCGGCTGCAAGGTCAGAATCGGCACCTTGACCCCCATAATCCGGGGATCGACCTTCAGCTTCACTTTCAGCTTATCGCCGAACCGGGCCTTCTCCAGTTCCAGATAGGTGCTGATGTATTCGATCTCATCCCCCAGGGTCAGGAAGTTGCCGCGGTACGAAAGAGAGCGGCGGAAGAACTGGGCCAGGGTGATGAGCAGTTCCCGGGACCGCTCCGGGTCCGTACGGGAAAACATGATGATGGTATTCAACACGTTGAAGAGGAAATGGGGGCGAATCTGCGCCTGCAGGGCCTCCAGGCGAGCCTTGGTCACCAACTGCCGCTGACGGTCCACTTCCGCCAGTTCCATCTGCAGGCCCAGCAGGGCGGCGATACCCACCGCCAGGCGCACCATATATGTAGGGATCGGCCGGGACGAGGCCCGGTACATCTTGAAGGTGCCCACCACCTTCCCCCGATACTTGAGGGGTGCGATCACCGCCACCTTCAGGGGATGGGGGCAGTCCGGCTCATCACAGGAGAGAAAACGGGGGTCGTTGACCACCTTGGTCTCGCCGTGTTCCAGCACGTACCGGGTCGCCCCGGTCAGGATGGGGTTCCCCTGCCGGTGACGCCGGCAACCGATCCCGTGGAAGCCCAGGATCTTCTTGTCATCGGTGATGGCCACGGCGTCGACCTCGGTGATCTTGTGGATGATCTCACAGATCTTCTGCGCGGACTCTTCGTTGAGGCCCTGTTTCAGGACCGGCAGGGTCTCATCGCCGATCCGCAGCGTCGTATCGAAACTGGAGATGGATTCCAGAAGCTGCGGTGACGGCGGCTCTTCCTCCTGCCCGCCGCGGGTCAGCAGGTGTGCCAGCACCAGAATCTGCACCGACAGGAGCGCCGGAACCAGCCACCGCCCCGGCGCCCAGCCCGTCAGGGCCAGCAGGCCTGCGGCCAGCGAGAAAGCGGCCGCCACCACCAAAACCCGGTTGTTGCCCACCCGTGCCAACACGAATCTGCCCCCCTCTGTCGCATACCAAAGCCGAATCAGCCGTGCCGTTTCCGATCGGATTCCTTACCGGGTGGACATGATCGCCCGCCCACTCTGCAGGCTACGGGATCCGGAATGCAGCCAGGCTGTCTGACGGCCGCTACCCGGAACCCGTCAGCCTCTTTGCTATCTTCATAATACACCCTAAAAGCCATCCCGTCCCGCATCGAATCAAAGGAGGGCACGGGTTTTGCAGCGTCAGCAGCGGCCCCTACAGCAGCCGCGGCCTGAAGCCTCACCGGAGCCAGCGACGCCGGGGGCGCGGCACTGGCCTCCCAGTCCCGGAGGAACAGGTCACGGAAAGCCCTGGTAAAGGGTGGCAGCCCATCCACCTTGATGGCCAACTCCCGGGCCCGCCGGAAGGAGTTTTCGGACCCGTTCATGCTCCCGATCACCACGGAGTCGTCCACCACCATCCCGATGGCCTGGTAACGGCCCCCGATACCCGCCTCCTCCCGGTTCACCAGCCGGGCCTCCAGGTCCAGGCCCTCCCTCCAGGCCAGGTCGTTGAGGTACGCCACCACCTGCTGGTTCCCCTTGGGATCGTCGGGGCTGGTGACTTCGGGGTCCAGCAGGACCCGGACGGAAACGCCCCGGCGGGCGGCCTCCACGATCTCGGTCAGATAGGGGTTGGGGCGATCCTGGTTCCCCCACCACAGGTCGATGTACAGGCCGCTGACCAGCAGTTCCTCCCGGGCCTGCCGGACAATCCCCAGAAGGCCGTTGTCCCGGTCCAGGGAGTTGTCCGGGGAAAGCAGCCGGGTGACGGTGGCGGTGCCGCGGATCCGTTTCACCACGCCCCTCTCCTCCGTGGAGTCGGAGCCCTGACACCGGTCGGACGAGGTGACCTCCTCCCCCCGGGGTCGGATCCTGGTATCGGTGGAAACCCCGTCCTCTTCCCGGCTAAAGGGACGAACATCCGGAGTGAGGCGGCCGAAATCAGCGGACCAGACCTTCCGGAACATGTCCGCCATCTCCGCGCTGCCCGCGATGCCCGCCACCCACTGCCGGCTGCCGCAGATCGGAGGCGAGCCAAAGGCCTCATCGGTCCAGGGAGCGGAACTGATGATCACCGCATCATTGTCGATCAGCACGTAGTTGCTGTGGATGACGCTGTACCGGCTCGAGCCGGGGCCGTCCCAGGCGTAGGCGTAGAGAATCTCAACGCCGTGAGCCGTCAACCACTGATGAAGGGCCCGGTCGGCGGCGCTCAGATCCCCTCCGCCCGGGTTTCGCTCCACCGCCACCTGCACGCGGACACCCCTCTGAACGGCGTCCACCAGGTGCTCGGCCAGTTCCCAACTGCTGAATTGGTATCCGGCAAGGCGGATGGTATTCCGGGCCTGCTTCAGCAGTTCCGCCATGAACTCCCGGGGATCCTCCGGCGCCGGGATAAACGTCGCGGTGCCATGGACCTGACTGATCGGCAGATCGCTCTGACCGGGGTAATAGACCCGCACCGGATCTGCCGGGTTCTCCCCCGTCCAGGCGGCGGCCGAGGCCTCCAGGCGCAGGACGCCGCCAGACCAGCGGCGGGTCAGCACCTGATTTTCCCGGGGTACCGCGGGCGATTCCACCAGTTGGACCGGCGGTCCCGACCACGGCGGCGAAGGATTGGAAATTTCTCCATAAGCTAGAATATCTACCACATTCCCCTGATCGTCTAAAAGACGAACCTCGTCACCATGATCGTTCAGAAGGGGGACAGCCCCTTCCGGAACCTTCAGATCCGGCACTTCCAGTTCCGCATCAACGCCGTATTCGAAGTCCGGTGAGAAGTGCCAGTACGCCTGAAAGTACGTCGCGTTGTTGGCCAGGTACAGAATTTCTCCCGGATCCATGGTCAGCTTGGGCAAGGTGAGGCGGCCGGCGTTGGTGGTGATGGTCCACCCCGAAAGGGTGTGGGGCTTGTCACCGGCATTGATCAGGGCGATGGCCTCTCCCTCGCCCTCGTTCTCAGTCAGCTGGCTCTCCCGGGCCACAGGCAGGATGCGGTAAAGCCGGATATGGTACGTTGCTTCCATGTCCCGTTTCGGGCCGCACCCGACCAACAGGGGCAGAAGCAAACTGATGATACAACCGTAAACATGCAGGCGGCGTCGCACGGACACACTCTCCCGTTCTGTTCCTCTTGTGATGCGGAAACCTCGTACGCGCATAAGAAAAATCATTCGCCCCCGCAGGGGCATCCGCCTGCTGGTGTACCAATCCAGAGAGACGGGAGGGGTACGACCTTGGCAACGACAGCGCCCCCCTACCGGCCGCCCGTGATGGTGGCCCCCGGGGTTCACCTGCTGCAGGTGCCAATCCGCATTCCCCTGCGGTACGTCAACTGCTACCTATGCCAGGGCCCGGAGGGCTGGACCCTGGTGGATGCCGGGTTCCACGATGACCTGGCGGTGGACGCCTGGCACCGGGCCTTCGAGGCGCTGGATATCCGTCCGGAGCAGGTAGAGCAGATCCTGGTCACCCACTAC
Source organism: Symbiobacteriaceae bacterium (assembly GCA_036562385.1). GTDB lineage: Bacteria > Bacillota > Sulfobacillia > Symbiobacteriales > Symbiobacteriaceae > DATCKG01. Next base: position 16,940 of record DATCKG010000042.1, on the reverse strand, counting down.
CATCCCGATCACCTGGGCGCCGCGGGCTGGCTCCAGCAGTGGACAGGCGCCCCGGTCTACCTCCACGAGAAGGAACTGGCCCAGGTGGAGCTCTTCTGGGGAGCGAAGATGCCCCGGCAGCTTCAGGACCTGAAAGAGCTGTTCCGCAGCGAGGGCATGCCGGCCGAACTGGTCGAGGGGATCCTCAAAGTCCACTGGCAGCATTACCGGGAGGTCCTGCCCCTGCCAAAGATCACCCCTCTTTCCACCGGCGCTCTTTTCCGCATCGGCACGTACCGCTGCCAGGTTCTCTGGACCCCCGGCCACTCCGACGGGCTGGCGGTCTTCTGGGCGGAGCAGGAGGGCATCCTGTTCGCCAACGACATGCTGCTGTCCACCATCACCCCGAATGTGAGCATCTGGCCCAACGGTCGCCCCGATCCCCTCCGAGACTACCTGGAGTCGCTGGACCGGGTGGCAGCCCTGGCCCCCCGGCTGGCCCTGCCCGGACACCGGACGGTGATCGAAGACGTGGCCGGCCGCTGCCAGGAGATCCGGGAGCACCACCGCCAACGGCTGGCGCTGATGGCCGCGGCCTGCCGGGTCCCCGGCGGCGCCACCGCCTGGGAGGTCTGCCGGCAGATCTTCGAGCCCGACACCCTCACCATCCATCAGGTGCGGTTCGCCATGTCCGAAACCCTGGCCCACCTGGTCTACCTGATCGGCCAGGGGGTACTGGAAAAGCGGGGAGACCGCTACCTGCCGGTGTAGCAACTGCCTGGCCGCCCCCAAAAAGGGGCAGCCAGGCAGTTTCTCATTCCGCCTCCGCCGGCCGCAGGCCCCTGGCCCGGCGGCGGGCCACCGCTTCCGCCGACTGCTCATCGGCGTGGTAGCTGGAGCGCACCAGGGGCCCGGACTCCACGTGCATGAAGCCCCGCTTCAGGCCCTCCTCCCGGAGGGCGGCAAACTCGGCGGGCGTGTAGAACTTCTCCACTGCCAGGTGCCGGCTGGTGGGCCTCAGGTACTGGCCGATGGTGACCACGTCCACCCGATGGGCCCGCAGGTCATCCAGCGTCTCCAACAGTTCTTGCCAGGTCTCCCCCAGCCCCACCATGATGGAGGACTTGGTGATGATATGGGGCTTGGCGTCCTTGGCCCGGCGCAGCAGTTCCAGGGAGCGGTCGTACTGCGCCCGGGAGCGGACCCGATCCGTGAGCCGCCGCACCGTCTCCACGTTGTGGTTGAGAACGTCGGGTTCCGCCTCCAGGACGATGTCCAGGGCCTCCCAGTTGCCCTGGAAGTCGGGGATCAACACCTCCACGCCGGTGTGGGGATTCCGCCGGCGGATCGCCCGGATCGTTGCCGCAAACATACTGGCGCCGCCGTCGGGGAGGTCATCCCGGGCCACCGACGTGACCACCACATGCCGCAGATTCAGCGCGGCGCAGGCTTCCGCCACCCGCTCGGGCTCTTCCGGATCCGGCGCAGCCGGCCGGCCCGAGTGGACGGCGCAAAACCCGCAGTTGCGGGTGCAGATATCGCCCAGGATCATGAAGGTGGCGGTCCGGCGGTTCCAACACTCGTAGATGTTGGGGCACCGCGCCTCTTCGCACACCGTGTGCAGGCCCTGGGAACGCATCAGCCGCTTGAGCTCCAGAAACTCCGGATTGGTCTGCAGGCTGATCTTCAGCCACTCCGGCTTCCGGCCCACATCGGCCCGAGACCGACTGGGCACCACTGGGAGCTCCATCTCAGGATCAACATGAAACGGACCAGCCACGCAGATCACTTCCTAACGTGCGATGATGCCCACGCGCCTAGTCTACCCTTCCCAGGAAATACACGCAACCTACCTGCGTTGACAGGATTTTGTCCTCGACAAACGAAACTTGTCAAGTGTTCTCTTTTGCGCCCCGGGGCAAATCACGTTATAGGGGGAAAGATGGTGCAACCGACGAGTGAAGAGAAGGTAGTGGCAGGTCTTGTCCATCTGGCGCTCTTGCTGAACCTGGCCGGGCTGGTCGCCACCCTTGTGGTCTACACCCTGTACCGGCCCAAGTCAGCCTTCGTGACCCGGCATGCCAAACAGTCGCTGGGCCTGCAGGTCATCTCCCTGGTGTTGGGATGGGCCCTCCCCATCGCTTTCGGTATCAGTGCCATCGGATTGTTCAGCCTGGGCGCCCCTTTCGGATTCGCACCTCGGGCCACCGTCGGGCTGCTGGGTGTGCTCCTGCTAGGTAGCCTGGAGATCGCTGTGCTGGTGCTGGCCGTCATCGCTGCCGTACGGGCGTTTCAGGGCGAGGAATATCGGCACCCCGTCTTCGGCCAGTGGATGGATAGCCTGGGCAAGTAGCGTCCTCCACGTTTCAGGCCAGGGATGCCCCGATCCACAGGGTCATCCCTGGCCCTTACTTTCCCTAATAAAGAGGCGTATCCGGCCCGAAGGCCTCCAGCCGGGCCTTGACCGCCTGTAGGAACCGCCCGGCCACCAGCCCGTCCAGGATGCGGTGATCGATGCTCAGGCAGATGTTCATAATGGAGCGGATTGCAATCGCGTCGTCCCCCACCACCACCGGAGTCCTGGTGATGGCCTCGAAGCTGAGGATGGCGGCCTGCGGGTAGTTGATGATGGGCGCCGACAGGATAGAACCGAAGGCGCCGGTGTTGTTGACGGTGAAGGTGCCGCCGGAGACGTCCTCCAGGGTCAGCTTCCCGGCCCGGGCCCGGGCTGCCAGGTCTGCCACCGCGTGGCAGAGCCCCGCGATGGAGAGCCGGTCCGCCCCCTTGATGACGGGCACCGCCAGCGCGTCTTCGGTGGCCACGGCCACCGAGATGTTGATGTCCCGCTTGATGATGATCCGGTCCCCGGCCCACTGGCTGTTGAGGATGGGGTACTCCTTGAGGGCCTCCACGGTGGCCTTGATGAAGAAGGCCACATAGGACAAAGGCACCCCCTCCCGGCGTCGGAACTCCGCTGCGGCCTGCTCCCGCAGGTTCACCAGGCCAGTGACGTCCACCGGGATCATGCTCCAGGCGTGGGGCGCCTCCCGGCGGGCGAGGACCATCTTCTCCGCGATGCGCCGGCGGATGGGGTCCACGGGGATCACCTCGTCCCCGGGTCCAGGGGACGGCAGGGAAGCGGCGGGGGCAGGCTGGGGAGAGGCCGGGATTGTCCCCGTAGGACCTGCCGTGGCCGCGGCCGCCGCCGGGGTTGCCGGGCTGGACGAGGCCGCCGGCGCCGCCTCTTTGGCACGGGCGGCTGCCGCAGCCTCCACATCCTTGCGCGTGATGCGGCCGCCCAGCCCGGTGCCCCGGATCTGGCTCAGATCCAGGCCGTATTCCTGGGCCAAGCGCAGGACGGCCGGGCTGTACCGGCTCCGCTGCGCAGTGCCGTTGTTCGCCGGGCTTGAAGGGCCAGGGTCCTCCGCCTCCGTCCTGGGAACCGGCCCCTCACCGGCCGGAGCTGCCGGCGCCTCACCGCTCCCCTCCCCCGCGTCCATGGTCGCGATCACCGTCCCTACCGGAACCGTCGCCCCCTCCTGGACCTCCAGGGTCAGGATCGTCCCCTCGGCCGGCGCCGGCAGTTCGGCCGTGACCTTGTCCGTGATCACCTCAGCCAGGGGCTGGTAGCGGCGGACCCGATCCCCCGGCCGCACCAGCCACCTGCCGATGGTCCCTTCCGTCACCGACTCCCCCAACTGAGGCATCCTGATCTCCACGCTCCCGCCCCCCTCAGAACTGCGCCAGTTCCCGCATGGCGGCCAGGCACTTTTCCGGGCTCAGCATGTAGAACTGCTCCATCGGAGCGGCAAACGGCATGGCGGGAATGTCCGGCCCGCACAGGCGCCGGATGGGCGCATCCAGGTCGAAGAGGCACTCCTCGGCGATGATGCTGGCCACCTCGGCGCCGATGCCGTGGGTCTTGTTGGCCTCGTGGACGATCAGCACCTTTCCGGTGCGGCGGGCCGCCTCGACGATGGCCTCCCGATCCAGGGGCAAGAGGGTCCGCAGGTCCAGCACCAGCGCCTCGTACCCCTCCCGGGCGAGCTCCTCCGCGGCCTCCAGGCAGAAATGGAGGGTCTTGCCGTAGCTGATGACGGTGATGTCAGACCCCTCCCGGCGGACCGCGGCCTTGCCGATGGGAACGGTGTACGGTTCGTCAGGCACCTCCTCCCGGACGGCCCGGTAGAGGCCCTTATGTTCAAAGAAGAGCACCGGATCGGGGTCCCGGATGGCGCTGATGAGCAGCCCCTTGGCATCGTAGGGGGTGCTGGGCACCACCACCTTGAGGCCGGGCGTGCTGGTGAAGTAGTGCTCCACCGACTGGCTGTGGTAGAGGCCACCGCGGACGCCGCCGCCGTAGGGCGCCCGGATCACCATGGGCACCGACCAGTCGGAGTTGGACCGGTAGCGCATCTTGGCGGCCTCGGAGATGATCTGGTTGAACGCCGGGAAGATAAAGTCGGCAAACTGGATCTCGCAGACCGGCCTGGTGCCGTACAGGGCCGCCCCGATGCCCACCCCCACGATGGCAGACTCCGTGAGGGGCGAATCCTGCACCCGCTGCTCCCCGAACTCCTCATACAGCCCCTGGGTGACCCCGAAGACGCCGCCCTTGCGGCCCACGTCTTCCCCCACCACCCAGACGTCCGGATCCCGGCGCATCTCCTGCCGGAGCGCCTCCCGAATCGCCTCCAAAAAACTCAGCAGCGCCATGGGCTCAGCCCTCCTCGTAGACATGGCGCAGCGCAAACTCCGGGGGCGCGTAGGGCTGCCGTTCCGCCCATTCGGTGGCGTCATCCACCTCCGCGGCCACCCGCTGCTCCAGTTGCTGCTCCTCCGCCTCGGTCATCAGGCCGGTGGCCAGCCACTCGGTCCGGGTCCGGATCAGGGGATCGGCCGCCCGGGCCGCCTCCAGTTCCTCCGGCGGCCGATACCGCCGGTGATCGTCATCAGAGGAGTGGGAGGTGAGGCGGATGCAGCGGGCCTCGATGAGGGTAGGCCCCTCGCCCCGCCGGGCCCGCTGGTGGGCCTCCCGGACCGCCCCGTAGACCGCCAGTACGTCCGTCCCGTCCACCTGCACCCCCGGGATGCCGTACCCATGGGCTCGGGCCGCCACCGAGCCCCCGGCCACCTGCTTACAAAGGGGCACGGAGATGGCAAACTGATTGTTCTGCACGAAGAAGACCACGGGCAGCCGGTGCAGGGCGGCCCAGTTCAAGGCCTCGTGGAAATCCCCCTGGTTCGAGGAGCCCTCGCCGCACGCGGTGTAGACCACCACGTCGTCGCCCCGCATCCGGGCAGCCACCGCCACCCCCACGGCATGCAGCAGTTGGGTGGTGACCGGGCTGGAGCCGGAGATGATGTTCAGGGACCGCTTGCTCCAGTGATTGGGCATCTGTTTGCCGCCGGAGGAGGGATCGGCCTGCCGGCCGAAGGCGCCCAACAGGATTTCCCGGGGCGTCATCCCCGCCACCAGGACCACCCCCACGTCCCGGTAGTACGGGGCGAAGTAGTCCTGGCCCCTCCGGAAGGCGTAAGCGGCGCCCACCTGGGCCGTCTCGGCGCCCTGGGCCGAGATCACGAAGGGAATCCTGCCGCTCCGCTGCAGCAGCCACATCCGTTCATCCATACGCCGCGTGAGGAGCATGTAGTAGTACATCTCCAGCGCCTGTTCACGGGTCAGTCCCAGTTCCGCGAGCCGCGACGGTGTACCGGTGATCATGTAGCTCAGCCTCCCCTGCCTCTCCCACGGCCGGAACGGTCCGCCGCTACAGATGAAGCGCCCGGCCCTCCACCGCCAGGGCCGCCTCCCCCAGGACCTCCGAGAGGGAGGGATGGGGATGGACCAGCTGCCCCACTTCCCAGGCGCTGGCGTTCAGCAGCAGGGCCAGTCCGGCCTCGCTCACCAGATTGGTAGCATCGGGACCCACCAGGTGCACCCCCAGCAGGTCTCCGGTCCGGGCGTCCGCCACCACCTTGGCAAAGCCGCCGGTCTCCCCGTGGACCAGGGCCTTGCCGATCGCCCGGAAGGGAAACTTCGCGACCTTCACCTCAAACCCCCGGGCCCGGGCCTCCGCCTCGGTGTATCCCACGGCGGCCACCTCCGGGCGCCCGTAGACGCACCGGGGCACCTTCTGGCGGTCCAGGGGCTCCGGACGGAGGCCGGCGATGTGCTCCATGGCGATGATCCCCTGCCGGGCAGCCACATGGGCCAGCCCGCCGCCCACCACGTCCCCGATGGCATAGACCGCCGGATCGCCCGTCCGGCCAAAGGCATCCACCTGGATGAAGCCCCCGGGACCCAGAGTCACCCGCTCCCGGTTCTCCAGGCCAATCCCCTGGGTGACCGGCTCCCGCCCGGCTGCCAGCAGCAAGGTTTCAGCCTGCAGCGTCTGCACCTGCTTTTCCGCCCGGACCTGCAGCGAGACCCGGCCGCCTTCCACCTGGACGGTCCCGGGCAGCACCTCCGCACCAGTGAGGATGCGGATCCCCCTTCGCTGCATCGCGCCGGCGACCTCGGCGGCCACCTCTTCGTCCTCGCTGGCCAGGATCCGGGGCAGCGCCTCCACCAGGGTGACCGCGGCCCCGAAATCCTGCAGGAGACTGGCCCACTCGACGCCCACGGCGCCGCCGCCCACGATGACGACCGAACTGGGCAGCGCCGTCCGGGCGAGGGCCTCGTCGGATGTCATGGTATGAATACCGTCCACAGAAAGCCCCATAGTCCTGGGCCGGGAGCCCGTGGCGATGATCACCTTCTCCGGCTCCAGCATCTCCTGCTTCCCGTCGGGGGCCGTGACCGCCACCATGCCCCCCGGGGAGAAAATGGACGGAGGCACCAGGGTCCCCGTCCCGTAATAGACCGTCACGCCGTGACGCTTCAGCAGCCCCTGGACGCCCTGATGGAGGGTCGCCACCACCTGCTCCTTGCGGGCATGGACGGCTGCAAAGTCCAGGGTGACGCCCCCGTGCCGGAGGCCGAAGGCTTCGCTCTGCCGCAGGGTATGAAGCAGTTCGGCACTCCGCAGGTAGGTCTTGGTGGGGATGCAGCCGCGGTGGAGACAGGTGCCTCCCACCTTGTCCTTCTCTACCAGCGCCACCTTCAGACCCAACTGGGCGCCCCGGATCGCCGCTACGTACCCGCCGGTTCCGCCCCCCAATACCACCACGTCGAATCGGGCCACAGCCTTCGTCCCCTTTCCTCTCCCAACTCTGCCGGGAACGCGGGGCACCTCCATTCTCCATGCAACAGTCGTGCCGGGCCGCCCCCGTCCGCGGATCCGGGTCCAGGGGCATGCCCCCTGCACACCGCTGCAGAGGGCTGCAGCCGATTGCAGAACCGTGCCTGCAAAGCCCCGCGTCCTGCCCCGCATGCCAGCGCCGGCTTCCGCCTCTGTCGACCCCTCGCTTTCAGTCGTTCACTGTATTCGTGATTTCTGATAGCGGTGTCAAATAGGTAAATTTGATATCGCGGATCAAGCATATTGCTTGATGCTATCAATAAGGCTGTGTTATGGTGGAAAAGCAGGACAATACTGATCGCCGGTACCACCGGTGAGGCGGGAGGTTCGACAGGACTTGAAGGCAAAGGTGGCCATCAATGGCTTTGGCCGGATCGGCCGGATGGTCTGCCGGCGCATCATGCGGAGCTCCCAGCTCGAGCTGGTTGCCATCAATGCTTCGTATGATGCCGCTACCCTCGCGCATCTGCTGCGGTATGACTCCACCCATGGCCGCTTCGATGGCGAGGTCCGAGCCGAGGAAGATGCCCTGGTGATCAACGGTCACCGTGTGGCACTGGTGGCAGAGCGTGACGCTTCCAAGCTGCCCTGGGCCTCCCTGGGGGTCGACGTGGTGATCGAGGCCACGGGCAAACACAAGGAACGGGCCAAGGCGGCCCTGCACTTGCAGAGCGGAGCCCGCAAGGTCATCATCACCACGGCTTCAAAGGATGCGGACACCACCATCGTCATGGGCGTCAACCAGGACCAGTACAACCCTCAGCTTCACGACGTGATCGCAGCGGCATCATGCACCACCAACTGCCTGGCGCCTTTGGCCAAGGTGCTGCACGAGGAGTTTGGCATCATCAGCGGCCTGATGACCACCGTTCATGCATACACCAACGACCAGAAGCTGCTGGATAATCCGCACAAGAAGGATCTGCGTCGGGCCCGTGCCGCGACCACATCCATCGTCCCCACCACCACCGGCGCCGCGAAGGCGGTGGGCCAGGTGTTGCCGGAGCTGGCCGGGCGCCTGACCGGGATGGCTCTCCGGGTTCCCACCACGGACGTTTCGGTGGTCGACCTGGTGGCCCGGTTGGAAAAGAGCGCCACTGCGGCCGAAGTCAACGCCGTCCTGCGGGAAGCCGCGGAAGGTCCCATGAAGGGGATTATCGGGTACACAGAGGAGCCCCTGGTTTCCGTGGACTTCGTGGGGGACGAGCGCTCCTGCATCATCGACGGGCTCTCCACCATGGCGGGGCCGGACAACCTGGTCAAGGTGGTGGCCTGGTACGACAACGAATGGGGCTACTCTTGCCGGGTCGTGGAGCTGGCCGAACTGGTGGGCCAGTCGCTGTACGCCGAGGCATCCCTGGCAGGCCAGCAGGTGCAGGGAAGCGCCCGGTAAGCCACCGGCCGGCGAAGACGGTTCGCCCCGGCTGCTGCATGCAGCCGGGGCGAATTCTTGTATAAAGAGCGCATCTGTTCCGGTCAGGCCCGCAGATACCTCATGATCTCCTCGTGGATGAGACCGTTGGTGGCCAGGACGGAACCGGGTTGTCGCACATCCAGCGGGGAGCCGTCCATACGGGTGATGGTACCGCCGGCCTCTGTCACCAACAGGGCGCCGGCTCCATAGTCCCAGGGGGAAAGCTGGTACTGGATGAAAGCGCTCACCCGCCCGCAGGCGACGTAGGCGATCTCCAGGGCCGCCGCCCCCAGGGAGCGGATCCCCCGGACGTGCTTCCCCAGTTCCTGAAGCTGCGGCAGCCGGTGAAACCGGTCCTCCCGCAGGTCCCACATGAGGTTGGTGCAGATCAGACACTCGTGCAGATGCCTGGCCCTGTCCACATGAATCCGGGTGCCGTTGAGGTAGGCACCGCACCCCTTGCGGGCCCAGAAGAGTTCATCCCGGTTGGGATCATAGACGGCGGCCACGATGGGGTCCTGGCCCCGGTAGCAGGCCAGGGAGCAGACGTAGTTGGGCAGCGTATGGGCAAAGTTGGTGGTGCCGTCCACCGGATCCAAGACCCAGGTGTACTCCCGGTCCCAGTCGCCGCCGCCCTCCTCGCCCAGGAAGCCGTGGTCGGGGAAACGGTTCCGGATCAGCGAGCGGATCTGCTGTTCCACCGCCTTATCCACCTCGGTGACCAGATCGGCCCACGACGTCTTGAACTGCACGCTGGCACGGTCACCGCTGTGCTTCCGGATGTAGTCGCCGCCGGCGCGGACAGCTTCCAGAAGCACCTGTTCGAGATCTTCGTACAACGATCCGTACCCCCTCTTCCGGCTCACCCTATGCCGGTGCGTAGCCGGATGCCCATCCTCCGAAGCCTTGGCGTTCCCCCCGTTGCCGCCGTGCAGCACCGGGGATCGGCGCCGGTCCTCCATAGCATTCGCCTCCGGACCGCCTGTCCCTTTCGCTGCGGATACTCGGTGTCCGGACGCAGGAAGCCACCTTCCGCCCCGGCCATGGGGCGGAAGGCGGCTCCACAGCGGTTCTCTCAGCGGATGGTCCGGACCGCGGCCACAGCGGTGCGCCACTTTTCCCGCTGGGCCTGCCGCCACTCGGCCGACTGCTTTGGATAGTAGGTCTGGACAGAGGGCCTCCTGGTCTCCAGGTCCGCCGGGCTCCACCAGCCCAGGGCCTCGCCGGTGAGGAACCCCGTACCCAGACACGTCAGGTCGGGAAAGTTGCACACCTCCACCGGCACCCCCAGAATATCCGCCTGGAACTGCATCAGGAACGGATTGCGGGTCATCCCGCCGTCCACCCGCAGGTAGGAAAGGGGAGCCCCCAACTCCTGGCCCATGGTTTCAGCCACGTCGGCCACCCGGTGGGCCACACCCTCCAGCACAGCCCGAACCAGGTCCGCCCGCCCGGCCCCCGCGGAGATGCCCACGAAGGCCCCCCGGGCATCGGAATCCCAGTACGGCGCGGCCATCCCGGTAAGGGCCGGCACAAAGATCACCTCGGTGGATGGAATGGACAGGGCCAACTCCGCACTCTCTTCGGCGGTCTGAAGCAGCCCCACCTTCTGCAGCCACTTCATGGCCGTCCCGGCCGTGTAGACCCCTCCGTCCAGCGCGTAGGTGGGTCCCTGTCCCTTGTCCCAGACCACGGTGGTCAGAAGGCCCGCGCGGGATGCGACAGGCACCGAACCGGTGTTCATGTACATGAAGCAGCCGGTGCCGTAGGTGCACTTCACCCCGCCCGGATCCAGGCAGAGGTGGCCGTACAGGGCGGCGGGCTGATCCACCAGGCTAGCCACCACCGGTGCCTGGATGCCCAGAAAGGCATCCGGATCGGTGTCGCAGAAGTGCCCGATGGTCGGCCGGACCTCCGGCAAGGCCTCCCGGGGGATCTGGAGGTAGTCCAGGATCTCCTGATCCCACGTACCGGTGTGGATGTTAAACAGGAGCGTGCGGGCGGCTGTGGACGGATCGGTCACAAAGGCTTTGCCCCCCGACAGACACCAGAAGAGCCACGTGTCCAGGGTGCCGATGCGCAACCGGCCGGCCCGCATCGCCTCCTGCGCCGCCGGAACATGGTCCAGCAGCCAGCGGATCTTGGTGGCCGAGAAATAGGGATCGATGCGCAAGCCGGTTTTCGCCAACACCCGCTGGGACCAGTCCCGGTCCCGGGCCCAGGCCTCCGCCATCGCCGCGGTCCGGCGGCACTGCCAGACCACCGCGTTGTACAGGGGACGGCCCGTTTCCGCGTCCCAGATCATCACCGTCTCGCCCTGGTTGTCATGGCCCACCCCCGCGACATCGGCCGGGGACGCTCCGGCATCCCGGAGGGCGTCGGCAGCCGCGGCTTTCACCATCTGCCAGATTTCCTCCGGATCGTGCTCAACCCACCCGGGCTGCGGATAATGCTGCGTGTGCTCCCGAAATCCCTGTCCCACCACCCGGGCCATTCGGTCCAGCGCCAGGACCTTGGTCCCGGTGGTACCCTGGTCAATGGCCAGGATGATTTCCTTGGTCATGACTCTGTCCTCTCCCCGAACAAGTTGGGTAGGTGGTTGCTGCTACGGTTCTGCGTCGTCTGCGTCCCTTCCAGGTACAGGAACCACGGTCACCCTGACGCCAGCCTTCTCCAGTTCCCGCAGGACCTCCGGGGGCGCTCCGGCGTCGGTTACCAAGTGATCAATCGCGGTCACCGGCATGACGGCCGCCAGCGCCGTCACCCCGAACTTGGAAGAGTCCGCCACCACGATCACTTCCCGGGCTTTCTGGATCATGGCCCGCCGGGTGGCGGCCTCCTCCATGTGGTAATCGGTGACGCCGTGCTCCAGCGTCAGACCGCCGGCGCCCACAATCGCCTTGTCCACGAAGACCTCGCCAATGGAGCGCAGGGCCCAGGAACCGGAAAGGGAATGGTCACCGCCCCGCAAGCGTCCGCCGGTCAGAAAGACCTCTACCCCCGGCTCCTCCACCAGGGTCAGGGCGGCAGGGACCGAATTGGTGATGACGGTCAGCCCCCTGCGGCCCCGCAGGTGGCGCGCCACCTCCAGGGTTGTGGTGCCGAGATCCAGCAGCAGGCTCTCCCCGTCCCGGACCAGAGCCGCGGCGGCTTCCCCGATCCGGCGCTTTTCTTCCACCATGGAGACCATGCGGGTGGCATAGGGCGGCTCCTGCGATCGGGGGCCGGCCAACACGGCGCCGCCGTGGACCTTGCGGACGAGCCCCCGTTCCTCCAGTTCGGCCAGATCCCGCCGGATGGTCTCCCGGGAGACCGAAAAGTGGCGGGCCATCTCGGCAATCCGCACCACCCCGCGCTCCCGCAAAAGGGCCAGCAGTTCATTCAGCCGCTGTTCCGGGAACATGGGCTTCTCTCCGCTCACCGAAATCGCTCCTGCAGGTTTTCGGCAAAGGCTTGACTGAGCTTGACGGCGGTAGACCGGATCAGGGGCTCGCCCAGGCTGGCCAGACGGCCGGCCATCTGCAGGTCCATGTCGTAGGCCACCTGCGTGACCGAGGCCGATACGGCCTGAAGCTGTGCCGAAAGGCGGGCTCGGAAAGCCCCGGCAAAGGCCAGGGGTTGGCCGGTCAGATCCACATGGATCCGGTGCTGGGCCTCCTCCATCCGAATCGATCCTTGCACGCGGCTGGTAAGGCTCATGAAGGGAAGTTTCACCGTCATCGTCGCGGTGAAGTGCTCCGGGTCGGTCATGGTCACCTGCTCCACTCCGGGTATACAACCGGCCAGTTCGGCCGGATTCTGAAAGGCCGCCCAGAGCTCGGACAGTCCGGCCGGCACCTCAAAGCGGTCCTGCAGCCTCACCCCCGATTCACCTCCTCCGCCTCGACAACGTAGGTATCCCGGTCTTGCAGGGCGCCGGCCGGAATCGTCACCGTGACGGCCTCCCCTCGGCCGGTGCACGCATAGACCCGCAGGGGCTCCGTGGCGCCAGCATCGGCCAAGTGCGGCACCACCCAGCGCAGCCCCTTCCCCGGCACAAGCCGCACCGGGCGGCTGATCGCCGCCGGTTCCCGCACCATGGCACCGGCAGCCGTGCACCCCAGTTCGGCGGAAAACTCGCCCTCCAGCAGGGGCGCCACGCAGGTGCCTGCCGCCCAGACGCCAGGCAGGCTTGTCCGCCCCCAGGGATCCACTTGCGGGCCCCGGGTGTACTCATCCAGGATCACGCCAGTGCCCTTCAGCAGGTGAACGCCGGGCTGCAACTGAGCGGAAATGACCAGGGTGTCACAGTCGATGCCGGTCTCCTCACCGGCGCCGCCTTCCGCACCGTGGGAGCGGCGTGCCACCCAAACCCGCTGCAGCCTGGGGAAGCCCTCCACACGGACCAGTTCGGTGGTCACCGGGTCCAGTTCAGCCACCAGACGGCCCCCCATCTGCCGGAGTCGGTCCGCCACCCGGCGGGCGCGGGTGCCCTGGCCGTAAAGAACCACCCGATAGCCGGGCAGCAGCCCCATGGCCATCAGTTCCTCGGCCATGACACCGGTCATGATCCCGCTGGGGCGGGTGCCGGGGATGCCGAGGCCCTCCCGGGGCACCTCATGGCCACCGGTGCAGATCAGGACCCGCTGCGCCTGTACCACCTCCTGGCCGCCGGCGGAACGCAGCATCACCGAATGGGGCTCACCCGGAAATCCCGGCAACACGCCCACCGCGGTGGTATCCCAGCGCACCTCCGGCGGGGCCCCGGGCTCCGGTGCGCGGCGCTCCACGCACAGCAGCGGCCCCAGGCCGCTTTCCTGGAGGACAGAGAGGGCAGCACGGCCGGCGCGGCCGTATCCGATCACCAGAGCGGCATAGACGGTCATCTCAGCGTTCCTCCCCGGGCGCCACGGCCACATAGGAGCCGGCGGCGTGCTTGATGATCTCGGTGGGCTTGATCCCAAGCTTTTCGGTCATGATCTGCATGATGCGCACCATGCACTGGTTGCCCTGGCACTCCCCCAACATGGCGCCGGTGCGGCGCTTGACGGCATCCAGGCTGCGGATCGGAATGGGGCCGGACAGTGCCCGTTCGATCTCCCCGCGGGTGATGTTCCGGCACAGGCAGACCACCTCGCTGGAGCCCTCTTCCGCCGCCCATTCCGGACGGGGCGGCAGGTCCGTGCGCTCCGGCGGCAAAAACCCCTCTTTCTGCAGCAGTTCCGCCACGTAGGCGGCAATCCCCGGAGATGCGGAGACGCCGGTGGAGCGGATCCCTGCCACATGCAGCATCAGCGGCGTCACTTCCGAAGGCCGGATGATGTAGTCGCCCCCGGCATAGACCGCCCGGAGGCCGGCAAAGGCCCTCACCGGCTTCACCTTGGCCACCGCCGGGACCAACTGCGATGTCTCTTCCAACACCCGGGCCAGCCCCTCCCGGGTGGTCGCAAAATCCGTCTTGTCCTCCTGATCCTCAGCCGTGGGTCCCATCAGCAGCCCGCCGATGGCCAGAGGAGTCACCAGAATGCCCTTCGACTTGGGATTGGGCACAGGGAGCGTGATCACCTGAATCCCCAGGTCGTCCTCGCTGAGGAGAAACTGGCCCTTCCGGGGAGTCAGCCGGAAGGAGGTATCGCCAATCAGCCTCGCCACCTCATCGGACCACAGCCCGGCGGCGTTGATCACCTTCCTGGCCTTCAGTTCCCGACCCCCGGTGGTGCGGATGCGGATGGCCGTACCGCCGTCCACGATCTCCATGGCCTCCGCACCGTTCTCCGTCCAGATCTCGGCTCCGTTGCGGGCTGCCGCCTCGGCAAAGGCCCGGGTGGCCCAGAAGGGATCGGTGAGGCTTTCCCCGGGAATGTGCAGGCCTCCCACTGCACGGTCCGTCACGTGGGGAGCGAGCTGCAGCACTTCCTCCCGGGTCAGCACCCGTACTTCCACGCCGTTGGCGGCGGCGCCGGGCACCAGCGTGTTCTGGATGTAGTCCATGTCCGCAGGGCTGCGGGCCACCATGACGGCGCCCGTCCGAATCAGGGGGATCCCCAGTTCCTCGGCCAAAGTCGGCCAGAGCCGCCGGGCGACGCCCAGGAGCCTGGCTTCCAGGGTGCCTGGCTTTGCATCAAAACCGGTATGGACGATGCCGCTGTTGGCCTTGCTGGTCCCTTCGCAGACATCAGGGGCCCGTTCCAGCAGCACCAGCGAGCGGGTGTGCCGGGAAAGGCGATGGGCAATGGCACAGCCGACGATGCCGCCGCCTACCACCGCCACATCGAAGGTGGGAACACGGTCCGCCATGTTGATGCCTCCCATCCGGTGCGCTTGCGTGTGGCGTTTTGTTGCGTGATGTTGCAAATCTATAGTCAGTATATCAAGCAAGTAAACATAGCACAACATTGCACCGCTCCGGCAAGGCGACGGCCCCCTCTCCTGTCGGCCGAAAAAAGGAAGACAGAAGCCCGACAGCGAAATGAGAGCACGCACTGCAGCAAGAACGGAGACGGCACCACATGGCAGCAGCAACGCGGACTTTCATCCTGCAGCTTCTTTGGTTCCTGGTGGGACTGACCGTCATGTCCCTGGGGCTGGCCATGGTGATCCGACCCGGACTGGGCGCGGCGCCATGGGATATTTTTCACCTGGGGATCGCGAGGCAGCTTTCTTGTTCCTTTGGCCTGGTGGTTCAGGGGGTGGGCCTCGCGATCATCCTGATGAACATCCCCCTGGGAGAGCGCCCCAGCATCGGCACGGTCCTCAACATGCTGATCGTCGGGCCGGAGACGGAGTTGTTTCTGAACGCCCTGCCCGACCCCTCCGGGACGGCCGCGCGCTGGGCCATGCTGGGGGTGGGACTCGGGCTGGCCGGACTCGGCACGGCCTGGTACATCAGCGCCGGCCTGGGTGCAGGTCCCAGGGACGGGCTGATGGTCGGCCTTACCCGCAAGCTACGACTGCCTGTCGCGGTGGTGAAGAACGGTCTGGACATCACCGTCGCACTGGCCGGGTGGCAGATGGGCGGGCCGCTGGGAGTGGGAACCGTGGTGGTGGCCCTGGGCATGGGGCCCGCCGTCCAGGCCGGGATGGCCGTAATGGTGCGGGTCGCGCGGCTGCCCGCGATGCGCGGCTTCGTCAGGCGCCCTAGTCCCGACCGTCCTCATCGTCCTTCCAACTCTGACTCTGTCATTTCCTGAGAGGTGGCACACTATGGAGCGCTTCGCCATCGGAATCGACCTGGGCGGAACCAATATCGTCGGCGGACTAGTGGATCAGGACGGAAATCCCCATGCCACCATCCACCGGCCCACACCGGCCTCGCTGACGCCCCCGGATGTGTTGGGGGCGATCAAAGAGATCATTGCCCATCTCCTTCGAGAGGCAGGATCCACGCCCGTGGTGGGTATCGGGTTGGGCATTCCCGGTCTGCTGGACCGGCAAGCCGGAAAGGTGATCTTCTCCCCGAACATTCCGTGGCGGGACGTGCCGGTGCTGCGGGAGTTTGAGGAGTTCGGCCTGCCTCTGGACATGGATAACGACGTCCGCTGCCACGCCTTGGGCGAACTGCACTTCGGGGCGGGCAAGGGACTGCAGCACTTCATTCTGCTCACCCTGGGGACCGGCATCGGCTCCGGCATCGTGATCAACGGTGAGCTGTACCGCGGTTCTTCCAACATGGCCGGCGAGATCGGCCATATTCCGCTCCGGCCCGACGACGGGCCCCTGTGCGGATGCGGCAAGCGGGGCTGTTTCGAAGCCATCGCCAGCGGCAAGAACATCGGCCGGCGGGCCCGGGAGGCGCAGATCGCCAACACGTCCCGGGAGCTTTTCGAGAAGGCGGCTGCCGGCGACAGGGCCGCCGCGGAACTGGTGGATCGAGTCATCCGGGACCTGGCCGTGGGGATCGCCACGTATGTAAACCTCATGAACCCACAGCGGGTGATCATCGGAGGCGGCGTGGCCCAGGCCGGGGACCAGCTGTTCCAGCCCCTGCGGCGCTACGTGGACGAGTTGACCATGCCCGGCATCCGCGGCACCTTTGACATCGTGCCCGCCCGGTTCGGCAGGGAGGCCGGCGTGGTGGGGGCAGCGTCGCTGATCCCGGCCCTGACCCGCTGATGCAACGAGCGATACCGTGCAAAGACGCGAAAACGCCACCGCAACTCTTGCGGTGGCGTTTTGCTTACACCCTCAAAACTGCACAGTGGCTTCGCAAAGCTTCCCTCTTGAGGTCAAGCCCTCGGCCAATTAGTACCGGTCCGCTTCACGGGTCACCCCGCTTCCACTCCCGGCCTATCAACCTGGTAGTCTGCCAGCGGCCTTACTCCCTT
>DATCKG010000039.1:0-2782 GCA_036562385.1 Symbiobacteriaceae bacterium | reverse complement strand
CTAGCGTTCCCAGCCCACAGCCCCTTCGCTCGCCAGCCACCCTAACCGGTCGGATTGCGCCGGAACGACCGGTCGATTTCGATCGGAATCAGTGGTCGGTTTGAACCGGAACCGGTGGTCGACTTGGCCGGAATACGCAGTAGACGAGATCTGGCCGGCCGAGTTTGCTGCAGCCGGGTTCATCCAGGATCTGACCCCTCGCCTCACCGACAAGATGAAGTCCGGTGTGGTGCCTGCTGTGGCAGACCTGTTTAAGGTCGGGGATAAGACGTACGCCATTCCGTGGATCCTGGACACCAAGTTCCTGTTCTACAACAAGGAGATGTTGGCCGCGGCCGGATTTGAGAACCCGCCCAAGACCTGGGATGAGTTGATCGAGCAGGCCCGGACCCTGAAGGAGAAGGGGATCGTGGAGTACCCGCTGATCTGGAGCTGGGCCCAGGCGGAAGCGATCATGTGCGACTACACCCCGCTGGTCTATTCGTGGGGCGGCGAAATCCTGGCCGCTGATGGCAGCCCGAAGTTCCACGAGTCCAAGGCCCTGGAGGCGCTCCGGTGGATGGTCCGCACCCTCGAAGAGGGGCTATCTAACCCCACTTCCACGACGGCTCTGGAGGAAGATGTCCGCCACATCTTCTCCCGTGGGGAAGCGGCCTTCGCGCTCAACTGGACCTACATGTACGCACTGGCCAACGATCCCCAGGAGTCTCAGGTGGCGGGCAAGGTCGGCATCGCCCCGTTCCCCGCTGGTCCCGCCGGCGCCTATGGCATCAGCGGTTCCATGGGCCTCGCGATCACTGCGCCCTCCCGCCATCCCGACGAAGCCTGGTTGCTGGTGGAGTTCCTGACCAGCCAGGAAAACCAGAACAAGTATGCGTCCGAGTCCCTGCCCATCTGGAAGGATTCCTTCGAGCATCCTGAGCAGATGAACGCGCCGATGGAACTGGTACAGGTGGCCAAGGAGCAGTTCGCCACCATCAAGGGGCGTCCGGAACACGTGCCCTGGTACAACCAGTTCTCCCTGAAGGCCCAGGTGGCGCTGCAGCAGGTTCTGCTCGGACAGAAGAGCCCGGAACAGGCCATGCAGGAACTGGCCGCTGAGGTGGAAGCGCTTCGCAAATAGGAGCGGCGCGATCGCCTTTTGAGCCAGTTGGTTGCGCAAGCACAGACGCGGCTCCCGGCGGGGCGGGAGCACCGCCCCGCCGGGAGCTACCTTTGGGGGAATGCCCATGCGGTCCCGCCGGGATCGTATATATGCTCTGATATTCATCAGTCCGGCTCTCCTGGTTACCTTCTGTCTGGTGCTGGCTCCCCTGGCCTTCGCCTTTTGGACCAGTCTGCACCGATACACCCTCACGCTGCCCGAACGCCCCTTCGTCGGGTTGGCCAACTATCTGGGCGCCCTCAGTGACCCGGCATTCTGGCGTGCGGTGGGCCGTACCGCCTACTTCACGGGGATGTCTACGTGGCTGGAACTGGTGCTGGGGCTGTTGATCGCTCTGCTGCTCAACCAGCGATTCGCCGGACGCGGCCTGCTGCGGGGGCTTGTGCTGATTCCCTGGGCGCTGCCGACGATGGTCAACGGCATGATGTGGCGGTGGATTTACCATCCCAATTACGGAGCGCTCAACGCGCTTCTCACGCAACTCGGTCTGATTTCGGAGTACCGGAACTGGTTGGGATCCCCGCTGCTGGCCATGAACATGGTCATTCTCGCCGACGTCTGGAAGATGACTCCCCTGGCAGCCCTGATCTTGCTGGCAAATTTGCAGGCGATTCCTCAGGAACAGTATGAGGCTGCTGCCATCGACGGCGCCGGTTCCTGGCAGCGGTTTCGGTTCATCACGCTGCCGTGGCTCCGGTCGGGCATCCTGGTCGTGCTGGTTTTCCGGACGATTGAGGCATTTAAGGTTTTCGACATCATCTACATCATGACCAGAGGCGGGCCCGCCAACGGCACCCAGACCATCGCCTATTACGCCTATACCGAGGCTTTCAGCAGCCTGCAGTTCGGGCGCGGCGCAGCGATTTCCTACCTGATCGCGATCGCCATCACGTTGATGGCTGTCGTGTACTTCCGCCTCATTCGGGATGAAACGACGGCCACTTGAAAGGGGAGTCCGCATGCGGTCATTGCGTTGGCACAAGCTGATCAGCCAACTCGGCCTCTACGCAGCCGCTGCGGCGGTGGCGGTGTTCGTGCTTGCCCCCTTTGCCTGGCTGGTCATCTCCAGTGTCGCGTCCAGTGCGGACCTGCTGAGCAAGCCCCTGCACTGGTGGCCGCAAAATGCCAGCCTGGCGCGGTACTGGGCCATCTTCACCTCCACCGACACCGGCGCGGCCGCCTACACCTTCCGCCACGCTCTGTGGAACAGCATTCGTGTGGCCGCCCTCAGCACCTTCATCGCCATGGTGACAGGGGTTCCGGCCGCCTACGCGCTGGCCCGGTTTCGGTTTCGGGGCCGGAGCCTGCTGACGCTGACCTTCCTCGGAAGTTACATGCTGCCCCCCATCGCCCTGACCATCGCCCTCTACTTGATCCTGGGGATCCTGGGGCTTCGCGATACGGTGCTGGGTCTTTCCCTCGTATACAGTTCCTTTGTCACACCGTACGTGGTGTGGGTCATGCGGGGTGCTTTCACCGCCATTCCGGTGGAGCTGGAAGAGGCTGCCTGGGTGGACGGGGCCAGCCGGTTTGGTGCCTTCAGGCGCATTGCGCTGCCGCTTACCCGGCCCGGGCTCGTGACGACGGTCATTTTGGCGGTGCTGACGGCCTGGGACG
>DATCKG010000024.1:0-34241 GCA_036562385.1 Symbiobacteriaceae bacterium | reverse complement strand
GAAGCTCTACGCCTTCAGCCAGGCCGGATAGACCCGAAATCTGCCTTCAGACAGCGCATGAAGAAGTAGGCACGATCGTTGATATCCAATCATTGGGAGTCTGCCCCTATCTCACGTGCGGTTACCCGGACAGGCTCCTAGACGATTCCAATGGATGATCGTCTAGTGTGGGTGCTTTTTACACCACTCTTATGTATTCTAGCAGGAAAATTGCACCTCAAACCAAAGACAACAACTTGGCGAACAATAAAAACGCCTCCTGTAGAATTCCTCAACGTGTGATCTCTCACCCCGGCCGCCAACTTACTCCACCGTCTTGCCGAGCATCGCAAGGCCGCAAAGGTGCCGGCGCCGTTGGGCGGTGCGGAATCTGCCGCGGTACGATGCAGCACGAAAGTGCACGGCAACCCGGCCTGCGTGGCGCAGGCAATCTGCGAGGGCGGCTACGCCGCGGACAGCAGATACCCGCATAAACTGCTGGACGTCATCGACACCGTCAAGGAGTGGTGGGTTCCATGGCAAGGTTGAGACTGCGCTGGCTTCCCCTCTTCCTGCTGGTGGCGGTGGCCGCCTCCGCCTGTGCGGGGCCGACCCGCTCGGACGTCTCGTCCCCTCCGGCCAACGAGTCGGCGGCCGGGGCGGAGGACAAGGAGTTCACCGTTTCGGTCGAGCTGCGGTTCGCCGGAAAGAGCACTGTTGCCACGCTCTACCGCACGCCCCAGCGGCTTTACGTCTCCATCTCAGGGGGGCCGGAAATCGCGCTCGAGAACCCTGCTGCCTCCGGTGCCCACTATGACCTGGCCACGGTGGCGCACGGGGGGAATGACCACCTGCTGGTGACAGTGGAGGATGGCCACCACGCCTGGGGTTGGGTGCTCGTGCCTTCCGCTGACTCCTTTGCGGTTGCGCTGGAGGTGCAGACCGACTGGGGGGTGACCGCCGAGGGCGACCGGGTGAAGGTTTCCGGCCGGCGGTACAAGGACGGGGGAGGCTTTTCCATCTCATCTCAGTACTACCAGTTCAACCCGGAAACGAACACCTACGAACCGGTCTCCGCCGCAGGGTCCGACCTTCCCGCCCCGTTCGATCCGTCGGCCCTCAGGGCCGTCGCCCAGGCCCTGGACGGCGCCAACCTTCCCCCGCAGAGCTACCTGTTGGGCTTCAACCATTGGGGCCAGCCGAGTCTTTGGGGCAGACTGGAGCGGGAGTTTGCGGACCCCACGCTGGATGACGTGCCGTGGGGCCTGGAGAAGCTCACCTGGTCGCTGATGGCCCGGTCCCAGGAGCTGGAAATGGTCTGGTTGGAAGCCGATCCCTATCTCGGTGAGTTCGCCTTCAATCGGCGTCCGGTGCGCGAAGACTCCCTGGAGCCGCTCGTGGGCGGTCACTCCCCCTTGCGATGGACGATCTTCGACCTTTACGAGCCGGCTGTGCGTTGGCACCTGCAGGAACTTTTCGGGGACCGGCTGCTGGAGCTGACCGTGGCCGAGCGCAGCGTCGATGAGGTGAGGGTCTCGGCCGTCATCCGGCGGTCCGAAACGGTGCCGCCCGCGCAGGAGGTACCTGCGGCCTTTGCGGCGATCATGGGCCGGCTCGGCAGCGATCTCGTCCGCGTGGGCATCATGGAGCTTCGCTTCCGGGGCCCGGACGGCCAGGAAGAGCGGTTCAGCGAAAGCTGGGTCCAGTTCGAGTGGTGGCGAAACGCCGGCATGAAGCCCGAGGAGTGGCAGCAGTACGCCGACAAACCCATCCACAGCTGGGATGGGGCGTTGTGGCCGGAGTGGACAGCCGTGGGAGACCAGCCCGCTGAGCCCAGGTGGGAGCAGTGGGCCGGGGAGATCAAGGCGCAGGTGCCCGACGCAACCCTGCTCTTTTTGGGCTGGAACGACGGGGGACTGATGGTGGCCCTCTGGGTGCCCGCTGGAGAAGAGCGGATGGACGCCTGGCAGGCGCAGCTCGAGGCAGCAGGCCGATTGTTCGCCAATCCGCTGGTGAAGGATGTGCGGCTGGCCTCGCCCGGTACGGCGTCGCCCCGGGTGGCCCGGATCACCCGGCGGCGGTACGAGATGCTGACCCGTGACTTCGCCACCGGGAAGCCGCTGCCCTGGAGCCGGCTGCCTGTCAGCCAGTGGCCGCTGCTCGCCGAATGGTACTGGGACGACGATCAGCTGTCTGACTAGGGGCAGGAGACTGCCCTGAGGGCGGCCGACGTAAGGCCCGAGGGCCGGCGAAAACCGGCCTCGGGCCGCTGCGCGCTGAAAGTGGGGCGTGTACGAACCTCTGGTTGTCCGGGAGGAGATTTCCCAGAAACATGGAATGCTAAGTTAACCATTTGCAAACGCTTTCCAAGAACAAGTCGCCACCGAATCCGATCTTGCACACCCCCGAGGCGATCACCATGCAGCGCGTACCCATCCGTATCGGTCTGGATGCCTGGGGCGGCATCGCCCGGATCCACACCCTGGGCCTCAGGGCCCTGCCCGTCATCTTTCCCGACTTACCCTTCGAAATCAAACTGGTCGGAGTGGCCACCCGCAACCCCGACCGGAACCGAACCTGGATTGAATCCGCCGGATTTGCCCGCGTCTACCCATCCCCCGCGGACCTGGTCGCCGACCCGGCGGTGGATGCCATCGACATCTGCACCCCAAACGCCCTTCACGAGGCCACCGCGATGGCGGCCTGGCAGGCAGGGAAGGCGGTGTACTGCGAAAAACCCCTGGCCGAGAGCCTGCCTGCGGCGGAGCGCATGGCTGCTGCCTGGCGGGAGGCGGCCGCTCGTTCCGCCCGGTCGGCGGCCTCGCAGATCGCCTTCAACTACCGCTTCTGGCCGGCGGTGGCCCGGGCCAAGGACCTGCTGGAGACAGGACGCCTCGGCCGGATCCTCTCCTTCCGGGCCCGGATGGTCCATGGCGGCTACCTGAACCCGGCCCGCCCGTACTCCTGGCGGCTGGATAAGGACCTGGCGGGGGGCGGCGCCCTGGCGGACCTGGGTGTCCATCTGATCGACCTGGTGCGCTTCCTGCTGGGGGAGTTTGCCACTGTGGAGGCCCGAATCCGCACCTTCGTGACGGAGCGGCCGGCGCCGGATCGGCCCGGGGGAAAGGCCCGGGTGGAAGTGGATGACTGGGCGGAGATCACCTGCACCCTGGCGTCGGGCGCCGTGGGAACCATCGAGGCCACCCGGGCCGGCGACGGCCAGGAGGAAACCACCTTGGAGATTTTCGGCAGCGAGGGGTCGCTGAGGATCTCCTCCGCCGGGGCGGACATCTACCCCCTCTGGTTTGACCGCTCCGGCCGGCGGCTTCTCTGCCGCAGCGAGACGGATGAGGGTCGCTACACGGCCGCCTTGCTGCAAGTGATGCCGCCGCCCAAGCTGTCGATGGGGATCTTCGTGGACAGCCACACGGCCTCCCTCCACTGGTGGCTGAGGCGGATGGCCGACCCCGAGTGGGAGCGGAGGATGCCACCGCTGGCCGCCACGTTGGAGGACGGACTGCAGGCGCAGCGGGTGCTGGCCGCCGCGTACGAGGCAGCCCGGTAGCGATGCCGGTGGACGAAACAGCAAGGAGGTGCTGTTATGGCCTATCGTCGTCAGAGTCCATGGGCTTTCCGGTTCACGACCCTGACCCTGGTGCTCATTCCTGTGGCCGTGGGCATCAACTACGTCGGCAAGCTGTTCGCGAGCACCCTGAAGCTGCCCCTCTGGCTTGATTCCATCGGGACGGTTCTCTCCGGCATGCTGGCAGGACCCTGGGTCGGCGCTATCTCCGGTGCGGTCAACAACATCATCTTTGGGCTGACCGCTGATCCCATTTCGTTTTGGTACCTGATCACCAGCATCGCCATGGGCCTGGTGGTGGGCTATCTCGCCTTCACGGGCTGGATCAACTCCTTTGGCCGGGCGGTGGTCCTGGGGTTCATCGTCGCCCTGGTGGCCACGGTGGTCTCCACCCCCATCAACGTGATCCTCTGGGAGGGGATGACCGGCAACGTCTGGGGCGATGCCCTCTACGGCGCCCTGGTGGACAGGGGGTGGCCGATCTGGGCGGCCTCGTTCCTGGATGAACTGGTGGTGGACGTGCCGGACAAGCTGGCCACCGTGATCATCTCCTTCCTGATGTACCGGGCCTTGCCCCGGCGGCTCGTGGGCCTCTTCAGCGGAGGGGACCGGGTCGAGTCCTTCTAAACATCGAACAGGCGGAGCCGGGGCCGACCAGCGGCCCCGGCCCCTTTCAGCAGCAAAAGGGCAGGTGAACCGGTTGCGCCTGAGTCTGTACGTACCCGGGAACACCTGGGTCCACCGGCTGGACCCGGTGACCAAATTGATCATGGCCGTCGTCGCCGTCACCCTGGTCTTTCTGCTGCCCGGATTCGGCGCCGCCGTGGCGCTGCTGGCGGTTTCGCTGGGGGTGCTGGCAGCCGGCGGGGTCCTGAGGCGCTCGGTCCCGGTCTTTGCCGGCGTCCTGGTGATCGCCCTGACCTTTGTGGTGGTGCAGGGGTTGGTTTACCCCGGCAACCAGCATCCGGCTTTGACACTGGGGCCCATTACGTTCTATCGGGAGGGCCTGCTGCTGGGCCTGCGGCTTACCCTGCGCCTTTTTAATATCCTGGCTGCCACGCTGGTGCTCATCCTCCTTACCAGTCCCGCGGACCTGGTGGAGTCCCTGGTGCGTAGGGGCGTTTCCCCCCGCTTCGGGTATGTGTTGGTATCGGTCCTGCAGATCATCCCCAACATGGCCGCAGCCGCGGGGACCATCATGGACGCCCAGCGCTCCCGGGGGATGGAGACGGAAGGCAGCCTCTGGACCCGCCTGCGGGCCTTCATCCCCTTGATGGGGCCCCTGGTCACCAGTTCGCTGATCGCCACGGAGGAGCGGGCCCTGGCCCTGGAGGTGCGGGGGTTTTCGGGCAACCGCAAGCCCACGTTCCTGCATGAGGAAGTGATCCCGCCCTACGCGTGGGTGATTCGGGCTTTGTACCTGACAGCGCTGATCCTGGCAATTGCAGGGCGGTGGATGGGATGGCTGTGATCGAAGTGGAGAACCTGCGGTACCGCTATCCGCAGCAGACCGAACCCGCGCTGGATGGCATCTCCTTTACCGTGGAACCGGGCGAGTTCATCGGGATCATCGGGCCCAACCGTGCCGGCAAGTCGACCCTGTGCCAGGCGCTGGTGGGGCTGGTGCCTCATTTTTATCAGGGATCGATTGGCGGCCGGGTGGTGGTGGCCGGATTGGATGTTCACCGGCACCCGGTTTCGGAGGTATGCAGGCGGGTGGGGCTGGTCTTTCAGAGCCCTTTCACCCAGATGTCGGGAGCCAAGTTTACCGTCTACGATGAAGTGGCCTTTGGCCTGGAGCATCAGGGGGTTCCCCGGGACGAAATGATCCGGCGCATCGACCACGTGCTGCACCTGCTGGGGCTGTGGGAGGTGAGGGACCGAAATCCCTTTGCCCTCTCCGGCGGCCAGATGCAGCGGCTGGCCGTCGCCTCCGTGCTGGCACTGCAGCCCCAGGTGCTGGTGCTGGACGAGCCGACGTCGCAGCTGGATCCCGCGGGCACCAGCGAGGTCTTTACCGCCGTGACGGACCTGTGCCGCCAAGGGATGACGGTGGTCATGGCGGAGCATAAGGTGGAGCGGCTGGCGGAGCGGGCTGACCGGATTTTGGTCCTGCACAGGGGCAAGTGCATTGCGTACGGCCCGCCTCGGGAGGTCTTCAGCCGGGAGGACCTGCCAGGCCTGGGGGTCGCGATTCCCCCGGTGACCGAGGCGTGCCGGCGGCTGGGCTGGCGGCTGCCGGACGGAACCTACCCTGTGACCGTGGAGGAAGCGGTGAAGATCGGAGGGGCTGCCCGTGGCGGAAATCCGGGTTGAGGATGTGCACTTTCACTACACGCCGGGGGTGCCGGTGCTTCGGGGGATCAGCCTGACCATCACGCCCGGGACGGTGGCCATCATCGGACAGAACGGTGCTGGCAAATCCACCTTCGTCCGGCTTCTGAACGGGCTGCTCAAACCGGTCCGGGGGAGGGTGCTGGTGGACGGCGTCGATACCCGGACGGTCTCCGTGGCCACCCTGGCCCGCACGGTGGGGTTGGTTTTTCAGAACCCATCGGATCAGCTCTTTCGGAGCCGGGTATTGGACGAGGTGATGTTTGGTCCGCTGAACCTGAAGCTGCCGGCGGACCAGGCCCGGGCCAGGGCCCGGGAGGCCCTGAGGCAGGTGGGGCTGGAGGGGGTGGAGGACAAGAACCCCTACGACCTCGGCCTTGCCGAGCGAAAGCTGGTGACGGTGGCGGGCGTCCTGGCCATGGACACCCCGGTGGTGGTACTGGACGAGCCCACCATCGCCCAGGACCGGGACGGTGTCCGCCGCCTCGGCGAGGTGGTGGCCTGGCTGAAGGCCCGGGGCCGGACGGTGATCACCATCACCCACGACATGGATTTCGTGGCCCGCTATTTCGAGCGGGTGCTGGTCTTCCAGGCTGGTCAGGTGTTGGCCGACGGCACCGCCGGGGAGATCTTTACCCGTCCGGAGGTACTCAAGGCCGCCGGACTGGAGCCGCCGCAGATTACCCAGCTAGGTCTGCGGCTGGGGCTGTCCGTGCCGGTGCTGACGGTAGAGGAGTTTGTGGCGGCCATCACCGGGGGCCGCTGAGGCCAGGGCAGTGGCCTGCTGTTCGGCACGGGTCCGCCTTCCCAAGTCGATCCGCACAGGCACCTTGAAGCCGGGCGCGCACCGGTTTACCATGAACAGCGGAGGCCGGTTTCCGCCGGCCTGCCAGGCCGGGAAACCGGAACCGATACCTGGCGCCGCCATGGGACGGATCAGCCGGCACGCTGGAGCCGCCGTGAGGGTTCTTGGTGCAAAGCGGAGTTGCCGAAGCAGCGGTCGCAAGATTTGGAGGAGGCGACTGACCGATGTTGGAAGGACAGGTTGCCCTGGTCACTGGCGCTGCCAGGGGAATCGGCAGGGCGATTGCCGAGCGGCTGCAGAAGGAAGGCGCCACTGTGGTGATCAACGACATCCTGGAGGAAGAGTTGCAGAATACATTCCTGGATGGTGTGGGGGCTGAGGCCTGCCCCGGGGACATTTCCATCCGGGCCGAGGTACAGGCCATGGTGGACCACGTGGTGGAGCGGTTCGGCCACCTGGACATCATGGTGAACAACGCCGGGGTGGAGCCGAAAGCCTCGCTGCTGGATATGACGGACGACCAGTGGGAGCACGCCATTCGGGTGAACCTTACCGGCGTGTTCCTCTGTACCCAGATTGCGGCCCGCCAGATGGTGGCCCAGGGTCGCGGCGGGCGCATCATTCAGATCGCCTCCATTGCAGGGAAGAACTATCTGCCGGACCGGTCTGCCTACTGTGCCAGCAAGGCCGGTGTTATTGGCTTTACCCGGGAGGCGGCCCGGGAGCTGGCGCCCTACGGCATTACGGTCAACGCCGTCTGTCCCGGTGTGATTGAGACGGAGATGACAGCGGCCCATCGGGCCAACCCGGCCTGGATGGAGAAGTGGATGCGGGAGATCCCGGCTCGCCGCCTCGGCAAGCCGGAGGAGGTGGCCGGATTGGTGGCATTTCTGGCCGGTCCCGATGCCCGCTACATCACCGGACAGGCCTTCAATGTGGACGGCGGCAAGGTGCCCTGGTAAACCAACGCCCCGCTGGGATCAGCGGGGCGATTGGCATTCTTCAGGGGTCCGGGTCTCTGACATCCCGAAGGCGCAGCCAGAGCCAGCGGAGGCCTGCCAGCAGGGCCACCACCGTCCCTGCCAGCCCCGCATGAGGCAGCCAGCGAGACAACTGGGTCAGCAGGGTTCCCAGGTAGGTGCCCGCAAGGGCCATCGCGAAGGCCCACGGCCAGATTCCGACAAACGTGTAGAGCACAAACCGGGCCATGGGCATCCGGATCATACCGGCCGGGATCGAAATGTAGTTGCCCACCACCAGGGGCCGGGTCCACAGCACTGCCACTTCGCCGTAGCGCTTCAGGATCTGCATGGTGCGCCGCCGCATCCTCGGCGGCAGCAGGCGCTTTACCCAGGGGCCGAAGGCCGCCCCCACATAGTACTGAGCTGCTGCCCCCGCCACATACGCGGCGGAAAAGGTGGTCGCCAGCAGGGAGGCGGCCGGAAGGGTGGGGGTGGTGGCCCCGGCAGCCGTGAGCAACAAGCCGCCCGGGAAGGGAATACCAGATCCTTCCATGAGGCCGGCCACCAGGCCGGCCAGGAGGTTGTACAGAGGGAGCTCAGCCATCACCATCCCCCTCGAAGGAGTCTGCATGAAATAAGGCGATACCGCCGGCGCATGAGGTCTGAAAATAAAACGAAATACGCAGTTCTGGGAAACCGGAACCCTGCTGGTAGAAATCGATTCCTGGACAGGGCGTCTGATGTCCGGAGAGAATTGCCAGCGGCCTCTGCCGGTGGCGATTCTTGTCGAATGAATGGCGCAGCATCGTCAAAGAATTGACAGGATTCGACATACTCGGCTGGATAAAATAGGAATCGCAAGCAAGACTTAGCAAGGTGGTGGTGCGGATGGCGGTTCGGGATGCCTCCGCCGTCCCAGGCCTCAGGCGTTCCCGGTGGACCCGCTTCCGGGAGAAGATGGAGCAGCGGTTTGGGTGGCTCTGGCAGCCCCGGCTCTATGCTGGCATCCTCCTGGGGTTTCTCCTGGGCAGGGCCCTTCCGGAGAGCCAGGTCGCTCCCTTTGGCATCGCCTTCTACGCGGCGGTGCGAGGGGCAGGGGTACAGCCCCTGCGGGCGGTACCCGTGGGGCTTGCCGTCGCGGCGGGCGCCTTCACCGTGCTGCCTCCTCTCCAGGCGTTGGCGGTCACCGCTGCGGTCGCCGTAAGCCATTTCCTGTTCATGCTGGTCGCGCCCCGCAGCGGCGGGCTTCCCACGGTGGCCACTGCCGTATTGGCGGCCATTTCCGGTGCCATTCCCGCGGCCATGGCGGTGGCGAACATCGGCTGGCTGGCCCTGCTGTTTTGGACGGGACTGACCAGCATCCTGGCCATGGTCTTTTCGGTGGGGGTCAGTGACGCCCGGGCGGGCCGGTTGCTGCACGGCGGTACCGTCGAAAGCCCCATTCCGGCGGTGGTGGTGCTTGCCGCGGCCCTCTGCGGTCTCGACGGACTGCAGCTGTCGCCCTTCGGGTGGCTTTCCCTCCGGGACACCGCCGGCGCCCTCATCGTCATCGCCAGTGCCCATGCCGGGGGAGCTGCCCTGGGGGCCACGGCCGGAGCCATCATCGGCATCAGCTATCTTTTCTCGGCCTTCGGGGGGCCCGGGGCCACGCAGGCGGTGCTGCCGGCGCTGGACGCGCTGCCTGAGTCCCGGAGCATGGCCTTCGTGGTGGGCGGGGTGCTGGCCGGTGCCTTCCGGGAGTTGGGCCGCTACGGCCTGAGCGCGGCGTTTCTCCTCGGCTTGGTAACATATGCAGCGGTGATGTTCCCGGCTGCATCGGAACTGCTCTCCCTGGGCTACAGCGCCGGGCTCGGGGCCGTCCTCTACGGTGCGGTGCCCCGCCGCTGGCTGGCGGCCATTCCCGCCTCCCTGTCCACGCCCGCCGGGGTTCGCACCCGGAGGCGGGATCTGGGTCCAGCCTCCGAGGCCCTGCTGGAGCGGGTCAGCAGCCTTGCCCGGGCGCTGCGGGGCGTGCACCGCAGCATTGAGCAGGTGGCTGCGACGGCACCGCCGATGCAGGGCGCCCGCAAAGCCTTTGAGCAGGTTTCGGAGCGGGTTTGCCGGGGCTGCTCGGCCTACCGGGAATGCTGGGAGCGGGAGTTTCACCGGACCTACCAGATCTACACCGATCTGTGGAAGCAGCTTGAGGAAGAAGGGCCGTTGCCGGTGCACCCTGTTCCGGACGTACTGGACAGCTACTGCATGCGGCCTGAAGCCGTGATCGCGACACTCAACTACCTGCACGACCTTGACCGCACGCAGCGGCGGTGGGAGCGCAGGCTGGAGGAGGGCCGCGCCATGGTAGGGGGTTACCTGAAGAACGTCACCAACATGCTGGACCGGTTTGTGGCCGAGGCCGGCGGTGCGGAGGACGCTTCCCGGCGGCCTGCGGTGTACAAGGTGGTCTCCGGCATGGCCCGCCTGCCCCGTCGGGGCGGGACGATCTCCGGCGATTCCTGTCTGGGCGCTCCCCTGGGCAGCGACCGATACCTGCTGGCCCTCAGCGACGGCATGGGCGTGGGGCAGGAAGCGGCAAACCAGAGCCGGCAGTGCGTTAACCTCCTGCACGAATTGATGCAGGCGGGTTTCAGCACCGAGATCGCCGTCAACACCGTCAACTCGGTGCTGCTGCTCCGGTCGCCGGACGAGACCTTTGCCACGGTGGACCTGGCGGTGATCGACCTGACCACCGGCCGGGCGGAATTCGTCAAGGTGGGCGCGGCCCCCAGCTTCATCAAGCGGGGTTCCGAGGTGACGGTGGTCAAGATGTCCTCGGTGCCCGTGGGGATCATCAATCAGGTGGACGTCGAGGCGGAATACCGGATGCTGCGGCCCGGTGACCTGGTGGTAATGCTGAGCGACGGCGTCTGGGACGCGATCCAGGAGGACGTCGACAAGGAGCGCTGGCTGCTGGAGCAGCTGCAGCGGGAGACCTCCACCGATCCGGAGGAGATCGCCGAGAGCCTGCTGGCCCGAGCCCGGGAACTGTTGCCTGAAGCCACCGACGACATGACGGTGCTGGTGGCCCGGGTGGACCTCATCACCAGCGCGGCGGACCGGCCTGAGCGACGGACGGCATCGTCCACCGACTGGGTGCCGGTGCGCCGGGCGCCCAAGTATCAGCCGCCCGGCCAGCGCAAGCAGAAAGCCGGCAGCAAGTAGGGAGATCCCCGGCAGTCGTCGAAGCCTTTCGACGTACTACCGGGGATCTGTCTGTCGGAGGAGGGGGGCCTGTGTTAGATCGAATCCGGAAGGACGCCCGCCGCTACGGGATGCTGCCTGCGGGCGCCCTGGTGGTGGTGGCCGTCTCCGGTGGCCCGGACTCCGTTGCGTTGCTGCATGCCCTCCATACGCTTTCGGGGGAATTTGGCATCCGGCTGCACGTCTTTCACATGGATCACGGATTGCGGGGCGAAGCCTCCCGGGAGGATGCCCGGTATGTGGAGGCGCTGGCGGCCCGGCTGGGCCTGCCTGTGACGGTGGTGGAGGTACCGCCGGGGCAGCTCCGGGCAATGCCCGGCTCCCTGCAAGCCAACGCCCGCGCCCTCCGCTACCGGGAGCTTGCGGCCCTGGCCCGCCGCCTCGGGGCTACCCGGGTGGCCCTGGGGCATACCCAAAACGATCAGGCCGAGACCGTACTGATGCGGATGCTTCGGGGATCGGGCCCCCGCGGTTTGGCGGGGATTCCCCCCGTCCGCAGGGAGGGGGATCTCTGGTACATTCGGCCACTGTTGGGGGTCAGTAGGAGGGAAATCGAGGAATATTGCCGGCAGGCCGCACTTTTTCCGCGCCTGGATGAGTCTAATCTTAAGCCTGAATACTTCCGCAATCGCATTCGCCTGCATCTGCTGCCCATGCTGGAACGGGAGTACAATCCGGCCCTGGTGGCAAACCTCGCCCAGACGGCGGCCCTCTTGAGGGATGAGGACGATTTTCTGGATCAGCTGGCCGCGTCGGTGCTGAACCGCCACCGGGTTCCGGGAGACGGCGTCGGCTTTCGCTGCGATCCGGTTTTGTCGGAGCCGGTGGCCCTCGCCAGGCGGGTGATCCGCCTGGCCGCCCGGGAGGCGGCAGGTGACGGGTATGACCTGGGGTACACCGCCGTGAGCCAGGTTCTGGAGGCGATGCAGCGCCGCGCGGGCAGCACGGTGCTGGACCTTCCGGGCGGTCTCCGGGCGGTGGTGGAATATGATGTCTGCCGGTTTCTGCCACCGGAGGAACCGTGGCCGGCTGCCGTGGGAGCGGAGTGGCCCGTGGCGGCTGAGGGCGTTACCCTCTTGCCGGAAGCGGGCATCCGGGTGCAGGTGCAGCGGGGAGGCGTTCCCCACGGGCCCTGGGAGGCAGCCTTTGACGCTGACCGGCTGCCCGGAGCGCTGGCGGTGCGCTTTCGGAGACCTGGCGACCGGATCTATCCCACCGGCATGACCGGGTCCAAGAAACTGCAGGACCTGCTGGTGGACGCGAAGGTTCCCCGACGCCTGCGGGACAGGGTTCCGCTGCTGGTGTCAGGCGACGATGTGATTTGGGTGATCGGCCACCGGCTGGACCGTCGGTACCTGGCCGGTGCCGGCAGCCGCAACATCCTGCTTGTCCGGGTGCAGCCGCTGAGACCGGACGTGGAAGGCGGTTTGGGCGGCCTGGACAGGTCGGAGGACTCCAGTTGTCCTGGGGTATAAAATATGGTAGATTGGATGAGTATCTTTAGGAGGTCTCGGGTCGACTCAACAATGGCAAGAGAAGCAAGAGAACGTGACTCGGGCCGGGAAAAAGCTTCCCCCTGGTGGAAGGAGGGCTCTCCTACTTGAACAAAGTATTGCGCAACTTGGCTTTCTGGCTGCTGCTGCTGGTGATCTCGGTGGCGATCGCCATGCAGTTGGGTGGAACCGGGCCAGCCAAGACAACGCTGACGTATTCCGAACTGATTCAACATATACAGGCCAAAGACGTCACCCGGCTGACCATTACCGGCACCAGGGCAGAGGGAAGCCTGACCGACGGTACTGAGTTCGTGGTCATCGTTGGCGATCAAGCCGTGCCTGAGCCCTTAGTCGAGTTGATTCATGAGCATCCCGAAATAAACTTTAAGTTCGTGCAGAACACCACGCCCGGGATCTGGTCCATCCTGTTCCAGACGCTCTTCCCGGTGATTCTGGTTCTGTTAGCCTTCTTTTTTATCATGCAGCAGACCCAGGGTTCCGGGAATCGGGTGATGCAGTTCGGACGGAGCCGGGCCAGGTTGGTCACGGATGATCGGAAGCGCGTCACGTTTGACGATGTGGCGGGAATCGACGAGGTAAAGGAAGAACTCGTGGAGATCGTCGACTTCCTCAAGCATCCCAAGCGGTACCTCGAGTTGGGGGCGCGCATCCCCAAGGGCATCCTGCTGTATGGGTCACCGGGTACAGGCAAGACCCTGCTGGCCAAGGCGGTGGCCGGTGAGGCGGGCGTACCTTTCTTCAGCATCTCGGGCTCTGACTTCGTGGAGATGTTCGTGGGCGTCGGCGCCAGCCGCGTGCGGGACCTCTTCGAGCAGGCCAAGAAGAACGCTCCGTGCATCGTCTTCATCGACGAGATCGATGCCGTGGGCCGCATGCGCGGCGCCGGGTACGGCGGCGGCCATGATGAGCGGGAGCAAACGCTGAACCAGCTCCTGGTGGAGATGGACGGCTTCAGCCCCAATGAAGGGATCATCATCATGGCGGCCACCAACCGGCCGGATGTGCTTGACCCCGCACTGCTGCGACCCGGCCGGTTTGACCGGCAGATCGTCATCGACCGGCCTGACCTGAAGGGTCGGGTGGCCATCTTCAAGGTCCACGCCAGAGGCAAGCCCCTGGCTCCCGACGTCGACCTTGAGATCCTGGCCAAACGGACCCCCGGGTTTACCGGTGCCGACATCGCCAACCTGATGAACGAAGCGGCACTTCTGGCGGCCCGGCGGCGCAAGAAGCAGATCGATATGCAGGACCTGGAAGATGCCATCGACCGGGTGCTGGCCGGCGGTCCCGAGAAGCGCTCCCGCATCATCTCCGAGAAGGAGAAGCGGGTCACTGCCTGGCACGAGGCTGGGCATGCCATCGTGGGGCATATGCTGGCCCACATGGATCCCATCCACAAGATCACCATCATCCCCCGGGGGCGGGCGATGGGCTATACCATGTTCCTCCCGGTGGAAGATCGCTATAACGTGTCCAAGAGCGAAATTCTGGACCGGATGGCCATGGCGCTGGGCGGCCGCGCCGCTGAGGAGATCACCTTCGGGGAGATCACCAGCGGTGCCCACGATGACATCGAACGGACCACGAATATGGCCCGTCGGATGGTGACGGAGTGGGGGATGAGCGAGAAGCTTGGCCCCCTCACCTTCGGCACCAAGCAGGAAGAGGTCTTCCTGGGACGGGATATTGCCCGACAGCGGAACTACTCCGAGGACGTGGCTGCGCTTATTGACGAAGAGGTGCGCAGGTTCGTCCACGAAGCCTACGAGCGGGCCAAGAACATCCTGCTCACGCATCGGGAAGCCCTTGACAAGCTCGCGGAAACCCTGCTGCAGAAGGAGACGCTGGAGGGCAAGGAACTGGAAGACCTGCTGGCACAGCTTCTGCCCCCGCGGCCGGAACCCAAGGACATCACCAAACCTGCCAACGCCAACGGTCTGCCGGGGCTGCAGCCTGCCCAAGCATAATGAGGCATGGCAGCGGCCTCGCTCTTCCCGCCGGGAAGGGCGAGGCCCTTCTTTATGAAGGAGCGACGAAAATATGGCGCGAGCGTATCCGCCGTATCCCGTTCCTTCCTGCCACGCTCTGGTCCGGCAGGGAAACCAGATCCTTCTGGTGCGGCGTGGCCGTCCTCCCTTTGAGGGATACTGGAGCCTGCCCGGTGGGAGCGTGGAACTGGGTGAGCGGGTGGAGGAGGCCGTGATCCGGGAAGTGCGGGAGGAGACCGGCCTTTCGGTCGCGGTCTCCCGCTTCCTCGGCTACGCCGACGGCATTCAGCACGACAGCACGGGTCGGGTACAGTACCATCACGTGATCCTGTACTTTGAGGCCGAAGTGACGGGTGGAGAGCTCAGGGCCGGCGATGACGCCTCCTGCGTCCGATGGGTGCCCATCACCGAGGTCCGGCAGCTGCCGGTCACCGACGCGGTGGAGCGGTGCCTCCGCTGGAGCGGCCGGGACGGAGATGCTGTTGGACCGGTGCCTTTCGGTATAGAATACCGCCAAAGGGCGGATGGAACGTAAGGTTGCGGCGCCGGGTGCGCCGGATCGGGAAATGAGGAGGGAAAGGCGGATTGGCCGCGGATTTTGTCCGCTATGAGCTTGCCGACGGGGTTCACCTCCACGTGCATTCCACCCCGAAGTTCAAGACCAACGTGGTGTATGTCTACTTTCACATGCCCCTGGCCCCGGATACGGTGACCCCGAATGCGCTGCTGCCGATGGTCCTGGCCCGGGGTTCGGCGGATTACCCCACCACTGCCGGCCTGGCTCGCCATCTGGATGAACTCTACGGCGCTTCCTTCGGCATTGACGTGGTTCGGCGGGGGGAGACGCATTCCATCGTCTTCACCCTGGAAGTGGCCGGAGAGCAACATATCCCCGGGGAAGAGGGGCTGCTCAAGCGGGGGCTGGAGACCCTGGCCGGCATCATCACGCGCCCGGCGCTGGAGGGGAACGGCTTCCGGAAGGACTATTTTGAGCAGGAGTCGGCCAATCTGAAGCAGACGATCGAGTCCCTGGTCAACGACAAGCGCCAGCTGGCGCTGTTCCGGTGCACTGCCGCGATGTGCGCGGGGGAGCCCTTTGCGCTGTACCGGCTGGGGCGGGTGGAGGACCTTGCCCGTATCACCCCGGAATCGCTGCGGCAGCACCATGAACGGGTGCTGCGGACCGCACCCGTAGACATGTTTGTGGTCGGCAACGTCGATGTGGAAGCGATCCGGGACCTGGTCAGCAGCACGCTCCGGTTGCCGGAGGCCGGACCGGAGGGCCGGGAGATGCCCCGTACCCTCGTCAAGCGCACGGTATCGGGATCGCCCCGCCTGGTGGAGGATCAGATGGATGTCAACCAGGGGGTGTTGGTGATCGGCCTTCGCACCGGTCTGACCGTCCAGGACGATCTTTACTTCCCGATGCTGGTGGCCAATGGCGTGCTGGGGGGCTACTCCCACAGCAAGCTGTTCCAGGAGGTGCGGGAGAAGCACTCGCTGGCCTACTACGCCCAGTCCTTCCTGGAGACCGTCAAGGGCGTGGGGTTCATGTACGCGGGGATTGACTTTGCCAACCGAAACCGCTGCCAGGAGATCATGCTCCGGCAACTGGAAGCGGTCCAAGACGGCCAGATCACCGATGAGGAACTGGAGATGACCATCCGTGCGCTGGTGAACGACATGCTGGCGGCTGCCGACGATCCCGGAGCCATGGCTGAACTGGCGGTGGATCGGGTCTTTTCCGGGAAGGATCTCTCGATCGAGGACAGGGTTCGGCTCTTCCAGCAGGTGACCAAGGAGCAGGTGGCAGAGGCTGCCCGCCATTTCCAGGTGGACACGATCTACTTCCTGAACCGGAAAGAGGGGGATAAGTAGCTGTGGAGAGGCACTACGATCCCATCCTGAAGGACTCCCTCTACACCGAGCGGCTGGATAACGGCCTGACGGTGGCCGTGTTGGTCAAGCCGGGGTTTCAGGAGGCCACCGCCCGGATTGCTGTGCATTATGGCTCGGTGGACAGCCGGTTTATCGACCCCCAGTCCGGGCAGGAAGTGCAGGTGCCCGACGGCATCGCCCACTTCCTGGAGCACAAGCTCTTTGAGAGCGAGGACGGCAGTGTGGCGGACCGCTTCTCCGAACTGGGCGCGGAAAGCAACGCCTACACCACCTATACTCACACGGTCTATTATTTTAACACCACCCGAAACTTCGACGATGCCTTGCGCCTGCTGCTGGACTTTGTGCAGGACCCCTGGTTTACCGATGAGAGCGTGGCCAAGGAGCAGGGGATCATCGAGCAGGAGATCCGGATGTACATGGATGACCCGGGGTGGCGGTCCAACGCGAACCTGCTGGAAGCGCTGTACGTCCACCATCCGGTGCGCATCGACATCGCCGGGACCTTGGAATCGATCCGGCAGATTACCAAGGAGACGCTGTACCTGTGTCACCGGGTCTTCTATCATCCGTCCAACATGATCCTCTTTGCTGCGGGGGATCTGGATCCGGAGCATGTGGTGAAGCTGGTGCAGGAGAGTTTCTCCGGCCGCAAGTATGAGCCTCAGGGGACCATCATCCGCCTGTTGCCCGAGGAGCCGCCGACGGTCAATGAACGGATGCGGGTCCAGCAGTTGGTGGTCAGTCAGCCCCTCTTCCGGCTGGGATTCAAGGACCAGCAGGTAGGTCTTCGGGGCCGGGCCCTGTTGGAGCAGGATTTGCTTACGGCTATCCTGATGGATGTGATCTGCGGACGTGGGTCTGAACTCTATACGCGCCTGTACGAAAGTGGCCTGATTGACCACCGCTTCGGCTTTTCGTACAATCCCGACGAGACCTTTGCCTACAGCTGCTTCGCCGGTCCCACCCGGGACCCTGGGGAGCTGGAGGCGAGGCTGCTGGCGGGCATCGCCGAGGCCCGGGAGAAGGGCATTTCCGAGGCCGATTTCCGGCGGGTCCGAAACAAGACCATCGGCCGGATCATCAGCATGATGAACGACGTGGACACGCTGGCCTATCTCTGCGTGGACGGTGCCTTCAAGGGCATCAGCCTCTTTGACTTCATTCCCGTGGCCCAGCAGCTGACGGTGGAGGCGGCCAACCAGCGGCTGCGGTCTCATTTCCTGCCGGAATACGCAGCCACCTCCATCATCTACCCAAAGTAGCCGGCGCCCCCGCCGGTGCGGGTATCCCTGCCCGCCGGAAGGCGCCTTCCGGTGGGCGGTCTGTGATGGAGTGGTGCAAAGGTGGGTGGGTAAAGGACCCTAGGCCCTTGGAGTGACCGCCCATAGACTTTTCACATCCAAACGGTGGATGTCAGTCTATTTGGCGGTTCGTGTAATCTAAAGGTGCAGGCGATACTTGAGCCCTTCGCCACAGCGTCGGGATCGCACCCAACGTCGCAGCAAGGATTGCAGCACTTCTGTGGACAGCTGTGGCGCACGGGCAGTCGACACACCCCCACTTGTCGTTGCCTGGATGGCTCAAGCATCTCCCACCGCTCACCCTCCTTTGTTGTGTCCTCGCTCTACCCCCACAGGGCGGGGACAACCCTCCCCTTTGCCGCAGCCAGTGCTCTCCCCCAAGAGCGCTGGCACTTTTTTTGTGCCCATTTTGGTTTAACCTTTGCCTTGTTAACGCGTCAGTAAGCCGGTTTGCGCCCGGGCGCGGCCGGCTCCTATAATGGAGCCGGTGAAGCGGCAGTCTGACTCCGGGGGGAATTGAACGTGCCTGCAGTCTGGCTGGGCGGCACCCTGACGCTGCCTGACGTTGTCGCTGTGGCTCGCGAAGGAGCCGTCGTTCAATTGAGCCCGGAAGCGATCCGACGGGTGGAGCGGGCCCGGGCACTGGTGGACCAGCTGGTTCGGTCGCGCACGCCGGTGTACGGCGTCACCACGGGATTCGGGAAGTTCAGCGATGTGATCATCTCTCCGGATCAGACGGTGCAGCTCCAGCGCAACCTGCTCATGAGTCACGCCTGCGGGGTAGGCGACCCGCTGCCGGAGGAAGTGGTCCGGGCCATGATGCTGCTCAGGGCCCAGGCGCTGGCCCAGGGCCACTCCGGTATCCGTCCGGAAACGCTCAGGCTTCTGGTGGAGATGCTAAATCGGGGAGTCCATCCGGTGGTGCCGTCCCAGGGCTCCTTGGGCGCCAGCGGAGACCTGGCACCGCTGGCCCACATGGCGCTGCCCCTGATCGGCCTGGGTGAGGCATACTACCAGGGGCAGCGGCTGTCCGGGGAGGAGGCCCTGCGGCGGGCCGGCCTCCGGCCGGTGGAGCTTTCCAGCAAGGAGGGGCTGGCGCTCATTAACGGCACCCAGGCCATGACCGGCATCGGGGCGCTGGCCCTTTACGATGCCCTGGGGCTTGCCAAAGTGGCGGATATCGCCGCGGCGCTGACCGCGGAGGCGCTGGGCGCGATCGCGGCCGCCTGGGATCCCCGCATCCAGGCCCTGCGCCGCCACAAAGGGCAGGCCGAGTCCGCGGAGAACCTGCGGCTTCTGGTCCGGGGGAGCCGGCTGATCACCCGGCCGGGGCAGCTACGGGTGCAGGACGCCTATACGCTTCGGTGCATTCCCCAGGTGCACGGAGCCAGCCGTGGCGCCCTCAGCCACGTGGCCGAGGTGTTGGGTGGCGAACTGAACGCGGTGACGGACAATCCCCTCCTGTTTCCCGACGACGGCACGGTGATCTCCGGAGGCAATTTCCATGGCCAGCCCGTGGCCCTGGCGATGGACTACCTGGCCATTGCCGTGGCGGAACTGGCCGATATGGCGGAGCGGCGCATCGAGCGTCTGGTCAATCCCGCCCTGTCCGGCCTGCCGGCCTTTCTGACCCGGCAGGGCGGGCTGCATTCCGGGCTGATGATTCCGCAGTACACGGCGGCGTCCCTGGTAAGTGAGAACAAGGTGCTGGCCCATCCGGCTTCCGTCGATTCCATCCCCTCCAGCGCAAACCAGGAGGACCACGTCAGCATGGGCACCACCGCGGCCCGTAAAGCGCGCCAGGTGGTGGCCAATACCACCCGGGTCCTGGCCATTGAACTGCTATGTGCGGCCCAGGCGGTGGAGTTCGTGGGGCCCGAGGGCCTGGGAGCGGGCACACGGGCGGCGTACCGGGCCGTCCGGGATGTGGTTCCCCCACTGGATGGGGACCGGGTTCTGGCTCCGGATATTGAGCGTCTGGCGGTACTGATCCACAGCGGCGGGCTGGTGAAGGCCGTGGAAGCGGCGGTGGGCCCGCTCCGGTAGGGAGGGCATTTTCGACCGTGACAACGGACATCGAAATCGCACAGGCAGCCAAGCTGAAGCCTATTGAGGAAATCGGTGAGATGCTGGGCCTCGGGCCCGACGATCTGGAGCCGTATGGCCGCTACAAGGCGAAGATCGCCCCCCAGGTGTGGGAGCGGGTGAGGGATCGTCCTGATGGCAAGCTGATTCTGGTGACGGCCATGACGCCCACACCGGCCGGCGAGGGCAAGACGACGGTGACGGTGGGGCTGGGGCAGGCCATGCACCGGATTGGCTGCCGAGCGGTGATCGCCCTCCGGGAGCCTTCCCTGGGGCCGTCCTTCGGGATGAAAGGCGGTGCCGCGGGCGGCGGATACGCGCAGGTGCTCCCCATGGAGGAGATCAACCTGCACTTTACCGGAGATTTTCACGCGGTGACCGCGGCCAACAACCTGCTGGCCGCCATGATCGACAACCACCTCCAGCACGGCAATCGCCTGGGGCTGGACCCCAGGCGGATTACCTTCCACCGGGTACTGGACGTCAACGACCGGGCCCTGCGCCAGGTCGTCATCGGCCTGGGCGGCCGTACCGGCGGCATGCCCCGGCAGGAGGAGTTCATGATCACCCCGGCCTCGGAGGTGATGGCGGCCCTTTGCCTGGCCGAGGACCTGATGGACCTGAAGAGGCGGTGTGGTGAGATCATCGTCGGCTACACCTTCAACGACGAGCCGGTACGGGCTCACCAGCTGGGCGCCCAGGGCGCCATGGCGGTGCTCCTGAAGGATGCCATCAAGCCGAACCTGGTGCAGACCCTGGAGGGAACGCCGGCGCTGATCCACGGCGGGCCCTTTGCCAACATCGCCCATGGGTGCAGTTCGGTGGCGGCCACCCGCCTCGGCCTGAAGCTGGCCGATTACCTGATCACCGAGGCCGGCTTCGGCGCGGACCTGGGCGCGGAGAAGTTCATCGACATCAAGTGCCGGATGACCGGTCTCCGCCCTGCCGCGGCGGTGCTGGTGGCAACGGTGCGGTCGCTGAAGCTGCACGGCGGTCAGCCCCTGGACAGGCTGGGGGAGGAGAATCTGGTAGCGCTGCGGGCCGGCGGAGCCAATCTGCTTCGCCACCTGCGCAACATCCGGGAAGTGTTCGGCCTGCCCTGCGTGGTGGCCATCAACCGCTTTCCGGCGGACACCCCCGGGGAGATCGAGGCGGTCCAGGAACTAGTGGCGGGGGCCGGCGCCCGGGCCGTGGTGGTGGACGTCCACGCCCGGGGCGGAGCGGGCGGCATCGACCTGGCCCGGGAAGTGGTAGCCCTGGCAGAGCAGCCCAGCCGCTTCGCCTTTGCCTACGCCGACGAGGATCCCCTGCCGGTGAAGATCGAGAAGGTGGCCACCCTGGTCTACGGCGCCGATGGGGTGGACTACACCAAGGAGGCTGCCCGGATGCTCCGGCGGCTCAGCCGGGAGGGGTTTGATCGGGCGCCGGTCTGCATTGCCAAGACGCAGTATTCTTTCTCTGACGATCCCAAACGACTGGGGGCCCCCGCCGGCTGGCGCCTGACCGTCCGGGAGGTCCGACCCGCGGCCGGGGCGGGTTTCGTGGTGGTGATCACCGGCGACATCATGACCATGCCCGGACTGCCGGCCCGTCCGGCGGCGGAACAGATCGATATCGACTCCCAGGGCAGGATCACCGGCCTTTTCTGAGGGGCCGGCGATGAGGCAGGCCCCGGCGCCAGCGCCGGGGCCTTTGTGACAGGAAGGCCGGGGTCTACGGCAGACCCCGGCCTTCCAAACATGTTTATTGTACCAAAACACCCGATCGGGACCCATAGGCGCCCGGGTAGTTTTACACGGCAACTATTCGTTGAGTAAATGATACAAGAGTTCTATTTA
This sequence comes from Symbiobacteriaceae bacterium, assembly GCA_036562385.1. Classification (GTDB taxonomy): domain Bacteria; phylum Bacillota; class Sulfobacillia; order Symbiobacteriales; family Symbiobacteriaceae; genus DATCKG01. The sequence continues at coordinate 12,707 of DATCKG010000024.1, read as the reverse complement.
GCTGAACAGGAATCCGGGTACCGGAACCGAAATAAAATGCGTACAGAAATCTGTACGAAACTCTGCCACCGACAGCCCCACAGAGAGGGTGTGTGTCATGAGCATGGAGCGTGAATCCCTGATTCGTGCGTTGCAGTCGCTGGTGGGCAAGGAGCGAGTGTACACCGAAGGGATCATCCCTGCCAAACGGGCCATCGATACCTGGCCCCTGCCCACAGTGCAGATCGCGGTGGGGGCTCCCGAACCCCCGCCTCCCATCTGCGTGGTGCGGCCCCGGACCACCGAGGAAGTCTCCACCATCATGTCCCTGCTGCACCGGGAGCGGATTCCGGTGATCCCCTACGGCGGCGGCTCCAACGTTTGCGGCGGAGCGAAAGCGTCCACCCCGGATAGCGTCGTCATCGACCTGGGATCCATGAACCGGATCCTCTCCCTGGACAAGGCCAACCTGATGGTCACGGTCCAGGCAGGCCTCTATCAGTCCCAACTGGAGGCCTGGCTGAACGAGCGGGGGTACATTTCCGGCCACTATCCCCAGTCCTTCGACCTGGCCCAGGTCGGCGGCCTGGTGGCCACGCGCAGTGCGGGCCAGTTCTCCACCAAGTACGGCTGCATCGAGGACCTGGTGATGGGACTGGAAGCCGTCTTGCCGACCGGTGAGGTGGTCCGCATCAAGCCGGCACCCCGTAAGTCCACCGGACCGGATCTCCGCCACATCTGGCTGGGGTCTGAAGGCACCTTCGGCGTGATTACGGAGGTGACGCTCAAGATCTTCCCCAAGCCTGCCCAGCGGTGGCTCCACGCGTATGCCGTGCCCAGCATGGACGTGGGCCTGGGCATCATGCAGCGGTTCATGCAGGAAGGCTGGCGCCCGGCGGTGGCCCGGCTTCGGGATGCTGTGGAGACGGCCAGAAGCCACAAGGGCGTGGTGCAGGAGGGCGAATGTATCCTGCTTTTGCTTTCGGAGGGTCCGGCCGGGTACGTGAAGGCCGAAAGCGAGGCGCTGCACCAGATCGTGACCGAGGGTGGCGGCCGTCCCCTGGGACCCAAGCCGGTGGAGGACTGGCTGGAGCACCGCAACGATGTGCAGGAGTTCTACCAGTACACGGCCATGGGCGTGATCGTGGACACCGTCGAGGTGGCCGCTGGGTGGGATCAGATCGGCGCCATCTACACCGAGGTGGTGCAGCGGGTCCGCAAGGAGGTGCCGGAACTGGTAGTGATCTTCGCCCACTCCTCTCACTGCTACCCCCAGGGCACCAATCTCTACTTCACGTTCGGCGCCCAACCGCCCAGGGATCCCAAAGCGGTGGAGCGAGTCTACTGGTCCATCTGGTCTCGGATCATGGAGATCACGCTGACCCACGGCGGCACCATCAGCCACCACCACGGCGTCGGCAAGGTCCGGATCCCCTGGATCGCCGACGAACTGGGCAGCAGCCTCACGTTGCTTAGGAGGCTCAAGCAGGCCATGGATCCGGACGGCCTGATGAACCCCGGTACGCTGCTTCCTGGTCCGGATGTGAAAAAGCCCCAGACCTGAGCCAGTATTGCCGGCCTTCCGCTCTTGCTGAAGGAGGATGTCTGCGGTGACCAAGCTGATTCTCGCGATTGACGCAGGAACCACCGGCATCCGCACAGTCCTGTATGACCGCAGCAGCCGTGAAGTGGCCCGTACGTATCGGGAGTTCACGCAAATCACGCCGGCGCCCGGGCTACTGGAGCATGATCCGGAGGAGATTTGGTCCGTTACTCAACGTCTGATCTACGAAACCCTGGCAAAGGCCGGGGTGGGCCCTGAAGCGGTGGCAGCCATCGGCGTAACGGGGCAGCGTTCTACAGTGTTGGCCTGGGAACGGGTTAGCAGCAGGCCCCTGTATAACGCTCTGGTTTGGCAGGACGTCCGGACGCAGGCGCGGTGCCAGGAGCTTACTGCCCTGTTGGGCCGGCCGATCAACCCCATGATGGGCCTCACTCGCATGGAGTGGCTGTTGCAAAACGTTTCGGGCCTCCGCGAGAAGATCCTCAAAGGCGATGCAGTGATGGGTACCGTAGACTCCTGGCTGGTCTGGAAACTGACGGGTGGAAGGGCCTACGTGACCGACCCGTCCAACGCCGTCGTCACCGGACTCTGGAGTCCGTCCACAGGCACCTGGATTCCGGAGATGGCCCGGCTCATCGGCTTGCCTGTGGAAGCTTTACCGGAGATTGTGCCTTCCAGCGCGGTCTATGGCGAGACCAGTCCCGCTGTTCTCGGCGCTACCGTGCCGGTGGCTGCTGTCTGCGGCGACCAGCAGGCAGCCATGTTCGGCCATCTCTGCACGGAACCGGGAGAGGGCAAGGCCACCTACGGTACTTCCGTGATGGTCGATCTCAACACCGGCCACCAATGGGTTGAAGGAAAGGGAAGCTATGCCCTGGCGCTGTGGAGGCTCAACGGCAGGGACTTCTTCATGCTGGAGGGCACGGTGATCACCGGTGGCGCCACGATTAGCTGGGTGAAGGACCTAAACATCATCAACTCGGTGGAACAGAGCGCGGAATTGGCCTCCAGTGTCCCAGACAGCGGCGGCGTCCTCTTCCTACCGGCCCTGCAGGGACTGGGAACCCCGTTCCTGGAGCCCGGTGTGCGGGGCGCCATTGTGGGGCTGACGCGGGCCACCACCCGCGCCCATCTGGCCCGGGCCGTTCTGGAAGGCATTGCCTTTCGGACCCGACAGGTGGTGGAGGCGTTGCGGGCGGACTCTCCGGTACCCGCTTTCGAGACCCTGCGGGCGGATGGCGGCATGGCTGCCAACGAGTTCTTCCTGCAGCTGCAGGCCGATGTGCTGGGGATTCCGGTGGAGCGGCCCGCCACCAATCAGGCGACGGCTCTGGGCATCGCCTATTTGGCCGGCTTGGCGGTGGGCTACTGGTCCGGCATCGATGAGATCCGGGCCACCCGGATTCCTGGCAAGCGCTTCCTTCCCAGCGAAAATGCACCTGCCCTCCAGACCCGGTTCGAGCAGTGGCAGGCAGTGACCAACGGTCTTCGGACCCTGATGGCCCATAAAACGCATACACAAGGAGCGGATCGCCATGTCCATATATCCTTTTAGCCCCGCGGGAAGGCAGGCTGCCCTGGACCGGATGGAGCGGGAGCAGTTCGACCTGCTGGTGGTTGGCGGCGGCATTACGGGCTGTACGCTGGCCCGGGATGCGACACTGCGGGGGCTGCAGGTTGCCCTGGTAGAGAAGGAGGATTTCGGCTACGGCACCTCCAGCCGCTCTTCAAAACTGGTTCATGGCGGCCTCCGCTACCTCGCCCAGGGAGACATCCGGGTCACTCGGGAGTCGGCCGTGGAGCGGAAAGTGCTGCGGCGCATCGCCCCGCACCTGGTGCATCCCCTGTCGTGGTACATTCCCATGTACAAGGGCGAGCACACGGCTTTTATTCGCACAGGGCTCATCCTGTTTGATCAACTGGCGGGCAACACCGAAGACGAGAAGCATCGAGTGTTGAAGCCTGAGGATATCTTGGCGGTCGCGCCCGGTCTGAGGGGTCCGGTTACTGGCGGCTTCGTGTACGGAGAGTACATTACCGAAGATGCCCGCCTCACCATGGAACACGCCCTCGATGCAGCCCTGCGGGGGGCGGCGGTGGCCAACCATGTGCGGCTGACGGCCATCCGCCGCCAGGGAGACCGCGTGGTCGGAGCCGAAGTGGAGGACACGCTGACGGGCCGGAAGATCTCCATCGACGCCCGGGTGGTGGTCAATGCCACCGGTCCCTGGGCCGAAAAGATCATGCTCGAGCAGAATTTCAAGACGCCCAAGCCCATGCTGATCAGCAAGGGCATCCATCTGCTGTTCTCCGCTTCCCGCATCCCCATCGAAGGGGCTGTCTACCTGAAGGGGTTTGAGGGTCGGGAAGGGTTCGCAATCCGCCGGTGGGACTACGTCTACGTGGGCACCACCGATGTCCCCTACGACGGGCCCATCGACAGGCCCCTGGCAGACCGGGCTGCCCTGGAGCACGTGTTGAAGATGGCCCAGGAGTGCTTCCCGGAGGCCGGCCTGACAGAGGCGGACATTCTGTGCACCTGGGCGGGTGTACGGCCGCTGATCCTCGAGCCCGGAAAGTCGGCGCGGGAGACCTCCCGCCATGATGAGGTGTGGAAGATTGCCGACGGGCTGCTGACCGTAGCCGGAGGCAAACTGACCACGGCCCGCCGGATGGCCGCCCGGATCATGGACCAGGTTGCCAGGGAACTGGGGCGATCCCTCGGCGACAACAGACGCACGGCGGAGGAACTGCTGCCCAACGCGCACCTGGATGGGCAGGACTTTGAATCTTGCCGGGCCGAACTGGCCGCCGCCTTGGAGCGGCGGGGAGTGGCACCGGAGGCCGTCAGGCGAATTACCTGGATGTACGGTACCGCGATCAGGGAACTGCTTCGCTACGGCGACGAGGATCCAGCCTGGCTGGCTCCGCTGGGGCCAGGGGTGCCCGCCATCCGGGGGGAAGTGCGACTGGCCGTCGAGCGGGAGATGGCCCTCACGTTGGAGGACTTCATGGACCGGCGGGCGGCCCTGCTGATCTTCAGCCCCGACCACGGGCTGGCCGGCGTGGAAGAGGCGGCCCGGGTGATGGGCGACCTCCTCGGCTGGGACGAAGCGGAACGGAACCGGCAGGTGGAGGCCTACCGGATGCTCGCCCGGCAGCACGATGCCGCGTCCGTTTCGCGTTCGTAATACCGGCGGCGCCGGGCACGTGGGCGACCAGCCCCCAGGCTCGGGGCCATCTTCCGCAACGGACAAGCTTTGCAGCCCAAAGGCCGGGCGCCAGTTGGCCCCGGCCTTTCGCCGTGGTAGTCTTTTAGCGGAATGATTCATCCTGGATTCGAGGTGTTTTCCGTGGTGGGGATTCGACAGATTCCCTGCGGGCCCGCCGTCCTGACGCTGGGCGAACGGACCCTGGTGATGGGGATCTTGAACGTGACGCCGGACTCGTTCTATCAAGCCAGCCGCGCCCCGGCGGTGGACCAGGCGGTGGAGCGGGCCCTGGCCATGCTGGAGGAGGGCGCCGACATCATCGACATCGGCGCCGAGTCTACCCGCCCCGGCCATACGCCGGTGGACGCGGAGGAGGAACTGCGGCGCCTGCTCCCGGTGCTCCGGGCGGTGCGGGAGGCGGCCCCCGGGGCGGTGATCTCGGTGGACACCTATAAGGCTTCGGTGGCCCGGGCGGCCCTGGAGGCCGGCGCCAACATGATCAACGACGTATGGGGTCTGAGCCGGGATCCGGACATGGCCCGGGTGGCGGCGGAATACCAGGTGCCCGTGGTGGTGATGCACAATCAGGAGGGAACCTCGTACCGGGACCTGATGGGCGACATCATCGCGTTTTTGGCCCGTTCCATTGAAACCGCCGTCGCCGCCGGCCTGCCCCGGGAATGGGTGATCGTCGACCCGGGCTTCGGTTTTGGCAAGACGCCCGCGCAGAACCTGGAGCTGCTGAACCGCCTGGCTGAATTGAAGGTGCTGGATGCCCCCATCCTGCTGGGTACCAGCCGGAAGAGCACCATCGGGCTGGTGCTGGGGGGCCTGCCTCCCGAAGAGAGGCTGGAGGGGACCGCCGCCACGGTGGCCATCGGCATCGAGCGGGGAGCCGACATCATCCGGGTGCATGACGTTCGGGCCATGAAGCGCGTCGCTGCGATGACGGACGCGATCGTCCGGCCCGGGCGGGGCGGCCTGGTCCTGTAACGTCCGGCAGGGGAGAAAGGATGGCATCAATGGATCGCATCATCTTGTCGGGTATGCAGTTTTATGGGTACCACGGGGTCTATCCGGAAGAGGCGCGTCTGGGGCAGAATTTCATTGTCGATGTGGAACTCTGCCTGGACCTGCGGGAGGCGGGGCAGCACGATGACCTCCGCCGCACGGTGGATTACGCCAAGGTGTACCGCCTCATCAAAGAGGTGGTGGAAGGCCAGCCGTACAAACTGATCGAGGCAGTGGCGGAGCGGGTGGCCGCCCGGCTCCTCGCGGCCTTCCCGGTGGCGGAGGTGGTGGTGCGGGTGCACAAGCCGAATGTGCCCATTCCGGGCGCCCTGGACCGGGTCACCGTGGAAATCCGGAGGGGACGGTCGTGACCACCACCGCGTACCTTTCCCTGGGTTCGAACCTGGGGGACCGCCAGGCGTACCTGGCCGAGGCCCTGCGGCGGCTGGAGGCCGATCACACCCACCTCACCGCTGTCAGTTCCGTCTACGAGACCCTCCCTCAGGGCAAGACCGACCAGCCCCTTTTTCTCAATATGGCGGCGGTGGTGGAGACCACGCTGGACGCCCGGGGACTCCTGACTCACCTGCTGGATGTGGAGCGGAGTCTGGGCCGGGTACGGCTGGAGCGGTGGGGCCCCCGGACCATTGACATCGATCTGCTGCTGTACGGCCGGGAGGTGATCCAGGAGCCGGGCCTGACCGTTCCCCATCCGTACATGTGTCAGCGGGCCTTTGTGCTGGTGCCTCTGCTCGAACTGGCGCCGGATCTCACTCTGCCGCCGAGTGATGAGCCCCTGAGCGAGATCCTCCGGTACCTTCCCGACGGGGGCGTGGTCCGGGTCCTTGATCGCGAATCTTTCCTCCGGATGACCCGAACGGTACAATAAAGCAAATATGTGTTCCCATTGCAGTGGACAAGCTGGTGAGGCAGGACGCCGGGCTGCAGCCCGGGCGTTTCCCGTGAGCAACAGGGGCTGGACCTGCGCGGCCGGCCACCAGGGAGGTTTTTCCATTGCTGCTTGCAGTGGATGTAGGCAATACCGTAATCAGTCTGGGAATCTATGACGGCAGGGAACTGAAGGCGGTCTGGCGCATCTCCACGGACCGCCGCCGCACGTCGGATGAGTATGGGCTGCTCTTCATGAATCTCTTGGAACACCAGGGATTTACGGTGTCGGACGTCCATGCGGTGGCCATCTCCTCGTCGGTGCCGCCGCTGGTGACCGTTCTGGAGGCGATGTGCCACAAGTATTTCCGACTGAAGCCCCTGGTCGTCGGCCCGGGGACCCGGACCGGTGTGGTGATCCGCTGCGACAACCCCCGGGAAGTGGGTCCCGACCGCATTGTGATCGCGGCGGCTGTCTATGAAAAATACGGCGGCCCCGCGGTAGTGGCGGATTTTGGCACTGCCACCATCTTTGACGCGATCTCCCGGGAGGGAGAATACCTGGGGGGCGTGATTGCACCGGGGGTCGCCATCTCCGTGGAGGCGTTGTTTCAGCACGCCGCGAAGCTGCCGCGAATTGAACTGGTCAAGCCTCCTTCGGTTCTGGGCCGCAACACCGTTCACAGCATGCAGTCCGGGGTGATTTTCGGCTTTGCCGGTCAGGTGGATGCCCTGGTGGAACGGATGACGGAGCAGTTGGGCGGGCCTGGGGCCGGAGTGAAGGTGGTGGCCACCGGCGACATGGCGGAGGTGCTGGCCGGAGAGACCAGGAGCATCCAGGCCGTCGATCCCCACCTGTCCCTGGACGGGCTCCGGATCATCTACGAACGGAACCGGAGCAGGGGGGAGCGCTGAGATGCTGCTGGCCCTGGATGTGGGCAACACCAACGTCACCATCGGGCTGTACCTGGATGACGAACTGGTGGCCACCTGGCGTCTGGCCTCTTCCCGACAGGCCACAGCCGATGAGTGGGGACTCCATTTCCTGCAGCTGCTGAAGCGGGAAGGGTACAGCCGGTATGACATCTCCGAGGCGGCCATGGTGAGCGTGGTGCCGCCCCTCAATGCCCGGCTGGTGGAGGCCTGTAAGCGGTACCTGGGCGTGCCGCTGATGGTACTGACCAGCACCCACCGCAGTCTGCGGGCGGTTCACTACGACAATGTGGCGGCCCTGGGCACTGACCGGCTGGTCAACGCCCTGGCCGCCTGGGAGTGTTACGGTCGCCGCCGGCAGCGCCCCACCATCGCGGTGGACTTCGGTACCGCCACGAAACTGGAGTGCGTCAGCGCCGACGGCGAGTACCTGGGCGGGTGCATCGCACCGGGCATCGGCATCTCCACCGAGGCACTGGCCCGCTACGCCGCCCGCCTGCCCCGGATCGAACTGGCCCGTCCCCGACAGGTGATCGGCAAGAACGTCGTCGCCGCCATGCAGGCCGGCATCATTTACGGCTTTGCCGGCCAGGCCGATGGCCTGGTGACCCGGCTGTCCAGAGAGATCGCTCCCCACGGTCCGGAACCCCTGGTGATTGCCACCGGCGGACTGGCCCGCCTGGTGGCCGCGGAGAGCAAGACCATTCAGATCGTCGATCCCCACCTCACCCTGGAGGGGGTCCGCCTCATGTACCTGAAAAACCGTGAGCCGGAGTGAACCATCGGGAAACGCAAAGCCCGCAGCCGATAAGGCCGCGGGCGATCGATCAGGACCCGATCCATTCTGATCCGTCTTCCCGGATCTCTTTCTTCCAGATGGTCACGGTCTGCTTCAGCCGCTCGATGGCATGGCGGCAGGCTTCAAAGGCCTCGGCCCGGTGGGGGGCAGAGACCGCGATGACCACGCTGGCCTCGGTGGGCTCCAGGCGACCGATCCGGTGGACGATGGCCGTCCGGGCGCCGGGCCAGCGGCTGGCGATCTCCTCGCCGATCCGCCGCATCTGCTCCACGGCCATTTCCGGGTAGGCGTCGTACTCCAGCGCCACGGTGCGCCGTCCATCGGTCCACTCCCGCACGGTGCCCACGAAGACGACGGTGGCGCCGGACCGGTTGTTGGTGACTCGGGCCGCCACTTCGTCCGCCGAAAGGGGGGCGGTGGTCACCTCGAACAGGGGGGGTTCTGCTTCGGCACCTCCGCTGACCGGCGGGATCAGTGCCAGTTCATCGCCGTCTTGGAGAACCCGGTCCGCCGATACGTATTCCCGGTTGACTGCGGTAGCCAGGGATGGAATCAGGGCGCCCAGGGAGGGGTGCTGCGCTTTCAGCTCCTCCAGCACTTCGCCGACGGTCTTTCCTGCCCAGCTTCCCTCCAGTTCACGGCGCTGCACGGCTTCGGCCGCCGCTGCGAACAGTCTGACTTTTACCAAAACGAACCCCTCCAACTCATTGGGCAGGTTTTACGCCGCTTACACTATAACCTTTTCAACGGCAGGCCGTCCAGCCGACCAGGTCGGTTCCGTTGCTGAACCCCGCAGCAGCGAGTATACTATTCAGAAAAGGGGGGCGTCCCATGATTCGTCTAAGCCTTGTCAGCGTGGGAGTGGTCGAGGAAAATGCCAGCGCTCTGCTGGTGCTGCGGTCCCCGGAACTGGAGCGCTTGCTGATCATGGAGATTGGGATGCTCGAGGGCCGTGCCATCGCGCTGGAGGCGGAAGGAATCCGGACGCCGCGGCCCCTCACCCATGATCTGCTTTACCGGGTGATCCAGGAACTGGGCGCCCGCGTCGCAGAGGTGCAGATTCGGGATTTCAGGGACAAGACCTTTTTCGCCAACTTGGTCCTGACCCGGGAGGGCGGCGAGACCATCATCGTGGACGCCCGTCCCAGCGACGCGATTGCCCTTGCCCTGCGGGCCAAAGCCCCCATCTACGTCGATGAGGCGGTTCTGGCTGCCGCCGGCATGGACGAAAAGGAGAGCGAACTGGAGACGGTGTGGGACCTGGATGATGACGATGGCGAAAACCGGATCGTTCACTGAGCCATCGGTACCCCCGGTTGCCGCCTGATGTGACACCGGCACCGGAGGGTGCCGGTTTTTGCGTGAAAGAGGCCATACCCAGGGCGAGCCTGTTTGGCACATCGCCTCGCCTTGATCTGGCGCAGAACCTGTAAGGGAGGAGAGGTTGCAACCGATGCGTTTGCCTGAGCTGAATCCGCCCGTGCGGCTGCTGATGGGGCCCGGTCCCTCCAATACCGACCCGCGCATTCTGCGGGCCATGGCGACTCCGGTCATCGGCCATCTGGATCCGGCCTTCCTGCAGATCATGGACGAGACCATGGCCTGGCTGCGGCAGGTCTACCAGACCAAGAATCACCATACGGTCCCGATTTCGGCCACGGGCAGTGCCGGCGTCGAGACCATGCTGGTCAACCTGCTGGAGCCGGGAGACGACGTGATTGTCGGCATCATCGGGTATTTTGGTCAGCGCATGGCCGAGGTGGCCTCTCGGACCGGCGCCAACGTCCGCACCATTGAGGCGCCTTTTGGCGAGATCATTCCGCCGGAGCGTTTCGAGGAGGAACTGAAGCGCAAGCCGGCCAAGCTGGTGGCCCTGGTGCACGCGGAAACCAGTACCGGAGCACTGCAACCGGTGGCGGAGGTGGCGGAGATCGCACACCGGTACGGCGCCCTGATTGCCATCGACTGCGTGACCTCCCTGGGCGGCATCCCCGTGAAGATTGACGAGTGGGGCATCGACGCGGCGGCTTCCTGTTCCCAGAAGTGCCTGGGTGCACCGCCCGGACTGTCCCCGGTTACCTTCTCGCCCCGGGCCATGGAGGTGATCCAGAATCGCCGGCACAAGGTCCAGTCCTGGTACATGGATCTAAACCTGCTCTTTGCCTACTGGGGTGACGGCAAGGCCAACACCCGGGTCTTCCACCATACCGCTCCCGTCAGCATGATCTACGCGATCCGGGAGGCGCTGCGGATTGTGCTGGAGGAGGGGCTGGAGGCCCGGTTCGCGCGGCACGAACTGGCCCATCGGGCCCTGGTGGCCGGCCTGGAGGCCATGGGGCTCAGCCTCTTCACCAAGGGGCCGCGCCTGCCCATGATCAATGTGGTGAACATCCCCGAAGGGGTGGACGATCTGACGCTGCGGAAGCGGCTGCTGGAGATGGACATCGAGATCTCCGGCGGTTTCGGCCCGCTGGCGGGCAAGACCTGGCGGATCGGCGTGATGGGCGTCAACGCCAATATGAAGCCGGTGATCACCCTGCTGAGCGCCATGGAGCAGGCCCTTGTGGAGCAGGGGTACAAGCTGGAGCGGGGCGCGGGCGTCAGCGCTGCCCTGGAGGTCTTCAAGGCAGGGAAGTAAACGGCACGCAAAAGAACAGGGACGTACACAAGGGGGCCGTGCATACCTTACTCCGGCAAGGGAGGTGGGTGCATGGCCCCCTGGCATTGGCGGGGCCTGGCTGCCGCAACCGTCGCGGCCCTGGTGCTCACCTGGGCCGGTGCCGCGGCTGCGGCTCAGGAGACCAGGCCCCAGGGGATCGGTCCGGTGCCGCCCGAACCCACGGGCATCCTGGTGAATGTTCCGGCCCGCACCCTGTACTGGTACGAGGACGGTGAGCTAATCCGCAGTTTCCCCGTAGGGGTGGGCACGGCCAGCACACAAACTCCATCCGGACGCTACCGGGTGGAGACCATGGCCGTCGACCCGTGGTGGCTGCCTCCGTCCGGGGGGCCGCCGGTGCTGCCGGGGCCTTCCAACCCGCTGGGGACCCGGTGGATCGGCTTCCGGGGCGGTTACGGGATCCACGGCAACAACAACCCCGCCTCGGTGGGCGGGGTGGTCTCCCTGGGTTGTGTGCGGATGTACGGACCGGACGTGGAGTGGCTGTATGAGCAGGTGCAGATCGGCACGCCCGTGACGGTGATCTACGAACCGGTGCTGATCGAGTACGGCCCGGGGGGCCGGAGGCACCTGGCGGTCTATCCCGATGTGTACGGGAAAGGGCGGCCGGAACCTGCACAGCTGCTGGCGGAATTGGGGCTGCCGGCGGATACCGTGGAGGTCACCGGCCCCGGCCACTACCTGCTGGATGTGACGGCGGACCTAAGCGGCAGACCTCTGAAGGCGGTGATGCACCGGAGCCGGCCGTATATAGAGGCCAGGCCGGTGGCGGAGCAGCTGCACGCTTCCCTGAGGTGGGACGCCGGGCAGGTGTGGCTGGACGGCAAAGCCGTGCCCGCTGCGGTCCGGGATGGGGTTTTGTACATGGATGCCGAGATGGCGGCGCGCCTGCTGGGCGCGGCGTACCGCTGGCAAGAGGAGCGAGGGCATTTTTCGCTGCAGGGGGTTCCCATCTACCTGAACGGCCGGGTGATCAGCCGCCGGGCGGTCGGTGCCGGGCGGCACGTGCTGGTGCCCCTGCAGGAGGTGGCGGAGCAGGTCGGTGCCCGCGTGGAATGGGAGGCGGCCGGCAGCCTGGCCCGGGTGGGCGGCCATTCGGTGCCGGTGATCCAGCTGGACGGCACCGCGTATACACCGGCCGCGGCGCTGGGGGAGAGCCTGAATCTACGGGTGTATACCACTGCCGGTGCGGTGGCCTTCGGGTACCCCTGACGGAACCTGCATGCCGGCCGGCCCGTCCAATAGGCAACGGACCCGGAAAAGGAGAGGGATCATGCGACGGCACTGGCTTCCCTGCACAGCGGTCGCCCTCGTCCTGCTTCTGGCGCTGACAGGCTGTGGGAGTCGCAAACTCTCCAGTACTTCCGTAGCGCCTTCGGAGGGCCAGGGTGTGGCTGCGGACTATGAACCAGGAAGAACCAAGCAGGAGACGGATTTCACCACCGATGCCCCTGAAGACCACCTGGAGGCGGCCGTGGCGGCGGAGCGCAAGCAGATCTATCACGCCGAGGCCGAACTGCGGGTCTCCGATGCGGAAGAAGCGCTGACCCGACTCACCGAGGCGGTGAAGACGGCGGGCGGCTACGTGCAGGAGACGAGCCAGAGCGGCACCCGGGAATCCGGGCTGCAGATCAGGGTGGT
>DATCKG010000017.1:0-38298 GCA_036562385.1 Symbiobacteriaceae bacterium | reverse complement strand
GCTACTCCAGAACGCTGAGGGGCTTGGCCGGCTTGTAGTCAGCCGAAAGAACAAAGAGCAGCACTGCGGATTTAGACAAGAGCCAAAAGAATCCAGAACACTTCCGGAAGTGTGACGTACCCACTTTAGCTTGACAGGCCCACCACAGTCACACGGGTTGACAACACGCAATAGGCTGTTTACACTAGGCAACAAAAAATGCAAGGCGATGACGGGATGAGCAGCCGGACCACAGGAGGCTCCAGAGAGCCGGGAGCAGGTGAAAGCCCGGTGCCCCTGCCCGCTGCAGCCCCCCTGAGCCGGAGCGGCCAACGCCTTCGTGGCCAGTAACCGCTCCCGGTAGCGCCCGTTACGCGCACACGAGGCCGCCGGCCCCCCTTATCAGGGGCCCGCGGTGAAACAGGGTGGTACCACGAGGCCATCGTCCCTGCCAGAGGGGCGATGGCTTTCTTGCTATGTCCCCATTCATGGAGGTTGAGAATGATGGACCATGCAAAGCGCAGAGAGATCCTCCACCTCCTTCAGAGTGACGCACGGCTCACCGCCGAGCACATCGCTGCCATGGTCGGTGAAGAGCCGGAGGCCGTCGCCCAGGCCATCGCGGAGATGGAAGCCGATCGGGTCCTGCTCCGCTACACGGCGGTAGTGGACTGGGACAAGATGGATACGGACACCGTAACCGCCATCATCGACGTCAAGATCAGCCCGCAGCGGGATGTGGGCTTTGACCGGTTGGCCCGGCGGATTGCCCGGTTCCCGGAGGTGCGGGCCTGCTACCTGGTTTCCGGCGCCTACGACCTGTCGGTCATCGTGGAGGCCGGCAGCCTCAAGGAGGTGGCCCGGTTTGTCTCGCAGCGCCTCAGCACCCTGGAGGGGGTCGCCAGCACCACCACGCACTTTATCCTGAAGCGCTACAAGCACGATGGCGTGCTGTTTGAGGACGCCGAATCCGACGAGCGACTGGCGGTGACACCATGAGCCGGTTTGTCAACCCCACCATCAAGGCGCTCCCCCCTTCGGGCATCCGCAAGTTTTTCGACCTGGTCTCCCAGTCACGGGGGATCATCTCCCTGGGCGTAGGCGAACCGGACTTCGTCACCCCCTGGCATATCCGGGAGGCCGCCATCTACTCCCTGGAACAGGGGCGCACCAGCTACACCTCCAACTGGGGACTGCTGGAGCTCAGGCAGGCCATCAGCCAGCATCTGCAGGAGTGGCAGGGCCTGTCCTATGACCCCAAGTCCGAGATCCTGATCACCGTCGGCGTCTCGGAGGCGGTGGACATCGCCCTGCGGGCTGTGGTCTCCCCGGGCGACGAGGTGCTGATCCCGCAGCCCTCTTTCGTCTCCTACGTACCCTGTGCCGTCATGGCCGGCGGCAAGGCGGTCCCGGTTCCCCTCCGGCCCGAGGACCAGTTCAAGCTCACCCGGGAGCGGCTGGAGGCCTACCTGACCCCCCGGAGCAAGGTTCTGCTGATGAACTTCCCCAACAATCCCACCGGCGCCATCATGACCCGGGAAGAGCTGGCCACGGTGGCGGAGGTGGCCGTGGAACACGACCTGCTGATCATCTCCGACGAGATCTACGGGGACCTCACCTACAACGGTCAGCACTGCTCCATCGCGACGCTTCCCGGCATGCGGGAGCGGACCATTCTGCTCAACGGCTTCTCCAAGGCCTATGCCATGACGGGCTGGCGGATCGGGTACGCCTGCGGTCCGGCGGAGATCATCGAGCAGATGATGAAGATCCACCAGTACGTCATCATGTGTGCGCCCATCACCGGGCAGCTTGCGGCCCTGGAGGCCCTGCGCCACGGTGCCTCCGAACGGGACCGGATGGTGGCGGAATACAACCGCCGGCGCCGCCTGATGGTCAAGGGGTTTGCCGAGATGGGCCTCCCCTGCTTCGAACCGCAGGGCGCCTTCTACATCTTCCCCTCCATCGAACCCACCGGAATGAGCGACGAGGAGTTCGCGCTCCGGTTGCTGGAGGAGGAGAAAGTGGCCGTGGTCCCCGGCTCCGCCTTCGGTGAGGGCGGGCAGAACCACGTTCGCTGCTCCTACGCGGCTTCCTATGCCGATCTCACCGAGGCGCTGCGCCGCATGAGCCGGTTTGTGGCCCGCCATCGGAAGGATTAGGAAGGAAGTCCGGCCCCCGGGCGGGAAGGATGAATACCGGGGCAGAACACGACAAAGCTGCTGCCCGCACAGGGAGGTTCGAATCGATGAACGTACCCGAGCGCGACCGCCTGCTGACGGAAGGCGTTGTCGCCAAATTCCTCCGCTACGTGCAGGTCGACTCCCCCTCCAGCGAAGAGGGACAGCAGGTCCCCTCCACCCCGGAGCAGTGGGAGATGGCCCGGCTCCTGGAGGCCGAGCTGAAGGCCCTGGGCCTGCAGAACGTCAAGGTAAGTGACCATGCCATCGTCACCGCAACCCTGCCGGGCAATACCCCCGGGGCGCCGCCCATCGGTTTTCTGGCCCACTACGATACCTTCCCCGGTACGCCGGGGCGGGGTATCAAGCCCATCGTGCACAAGAACTACGATGGCGGCGACATCGTGCTGCCCGCGGGCCAGGTGCTGAACCCCGGCACCCATCCGGAGCTGGCCCGCTGCATCGGCCACGACATCATCACCTCCGACGGCACCACCCTGCTGGGCGCCGACGACAAGGCCGGCGTGGCCGACATCATGGAGATCATCTGCCGTCTGATCCGCGATCCCAGCCTCCCCCACGGCGACATCCACGTGGGCTTTACCCCCGATGAAGAGACCGGCAAGGGCATCGGCTACTTTGACGTGGCCAGCTTCGGAGCCGTGGCCGCGTATACGTTCGACGGCAGCACCGCCGGCGAAGTGGAAAGCGAGACCTTCAACGCCCGGAACCTGAAGATCACCATCACCGGGCGCAGCACCCACACCGGCACCGCCAAGGGGGCCATGATCAACGCGGTGCACCTGGCCGCCGAGCTCATCCGCTCCATCCCCGCCCACATGCGCCCTGAGACCACCGAGGGTTACGAGGGCTTCATCCATCCCGACTCCCTCCAGGGCAACGTGGAGGAAGTGCTGATCCGGATGCTGCTCAGGGACTTCACCGACGAGGGTATGGAGCAGAAGCAGGCCATCGTGGAGACCCTGCTCACCTCCCTCGAGCAGCGGTACCCGGGCTGCCGGACCAAGCTGGAGGTCACCGGCGGCTACCGCAACATGCGGAAGGAGCTGGAGAAGCACCCCCACGTGGTGGAACTGGCCCTGCAGGCGGTCCGGGACGCCGGGCTGGAGCCGATTCAAAAGCCCATCCGGGGCGGCACCGACGGATCCCGGCTCACCGAGATGGGACTGCCCACGCCGAACCTCTTCACCGGCGGCTGCAACTACCACAGCCGCACCGAGTGGGCCTCCGTCCAGTGGATGGAAAAGGCCGTGGAGGTGGGCATCCGCCTGGCCGGCCTGTGGGCCCAACGACGGTCCTGACGCTCTTCTGGGGCCGTCCCCGTGACACGAAAAAAGCATCGCCAGCCCCACGACTGGCGATGCCTTTTTCTTTCATGCCCGGGTCCTTTCACGGCAGAGGGCCCACAACCTACTGGTCGAACCGCTGGATTCCCTTCTCCGTCACCAGACCGTACAGCAGCGGTCGCGGCGGCACCGGCTCCTCGCCGATCCGGAAGGCGCCCAGCAGCCGCTCCCGGGCCTCCGCGAGGTTCCGCTCGTCGTTGACATGCAGTTCCGCCAGCGGCTCGCCAGCCTCTACACGGCTGCCCACCTTCTTCCGCAGCACAACGCCCACCGCCAGGTCGATCCGGTCCTCCTTGGTCTGCCGCCCGGCGCCCAGCAGGGAGGCGGCCACCCCCACCTCCAGGGCCTCGATGTGCTGGACGTAGCCCGACCGCGGCGCCGGCAGCGGCAGGATCTTGGCGGCCCGGGGCAGCTTGACCGGCTGGCGGATGCAGGAACTGTCGCCGCCCTGGGCCTCCACCATCTCAATCAGCTTGTTCAGGCCGCGGCCCGAACGCAGAGCCCGTACCAGCATCTCCCGGGCTGCCTGCGCATCCGGTGCCACCCCGGCCAGCCGCAGCATTTCCGAACCCAGGGCCAGGCAGACTTCCTCCAGGTCCTGCGGCCCGAACCCCCGCAGGGTCTCGATGGCCTCCGCCACCTCCAGGGCGTTGCCCACCGCCAAGCCCAGGGGCTGATCCATGTCGGAGACGAAGGCCGCCACCTCACGGCCCACTTGCCGGCCGATCTCCACCATCGCCTCGGCCAAACGGAAGGAGTCCTCCAGGCTTTTCATGAAGGCTCCGGAGCCGGTCTTCACGTCCAGCACGATAGCATCGGCTCCTCCGGCGATCTTCTTGGCCATGATGGAGGAGGCAATGAGCGGAATCGAGTCCACGGTGGCCGTCACATCCCGCAGGGCATACAGCTTCTTATCCGCCGGCGTCAGGTTGCCGGTCTGGCCCACCACCGCGCAGCCGATCCGGTTCACCTGGTCCACAAACTCCTCCGGACTCAGTTCCACCCGAAAGCCCGGGATCGACTCCAGTTTGTCCACGGTGCCGCCGGTGTGCCCCAGCCCCCGCCCGGACATCTTGGCCACCGGCGCGCCGCAGGCCGCCACCAGGGGAACCAGCACCAGGGAGACCTTGTCGCCGACGCCGCCGGTGCTGTGCTTATCCACCTTCCGGCCGCGAATGGCCGACAGGTCCATCATGGTACCGGAGCGAGCCATGGCCATCGTGAGGTCGGCCGTCTCCCGGGGCGTCATCCCCCGGATGCAGACCGCCATGGCCCAGGCGGCCATCTGATAATCCGGTATGTCGCCCCTGGTGAATCCCTCTATCAGGTAGTTGATCTCCTCGGTGGTCAGTTCCTGCCCCATCCTTTTCTTATAGATGATGTCATACGCGCGCATCGAACCTCTCCTCCTGCCGTGAGACCTCCGCACGCTCCGATCGGCGGGCCCTTACCTGCCCTGACAGGAATGCGCGGCGGCTGGATAACCGTCTCTTTCCAGTATAACACGAGGCGGGGATTCTCCCCCGCCTCTGCAACTTCGCAACCGCTATGACCGGCCCTGCTGCAGCCGCTGCAGTACCTTCTCGTCCACCGGCTTGCCCTTGGCGATGCGGGCCCGCAGGACCGGGTCCAGGTACTTCTTCCGGAGCCGGATCGACTTGGGCGTGACCTCCACCAGTTCGTCGTCGGCAATCTGCTCCAGCGCCTCCTCCAGCGTCAGCAGCCGTGGCGGCTCCAGCCGGAGGGTTTCTTCCGCCGTGGCAGACCGGACGTTGGTCAGGTGCCGCTGCTTACAAACGTTCACGTCCAGGTCCTGTTCCCGGCTGTGCTCACCCACCACCATTCCCTGGTAGACCTCCGTGCCCGGTTCGATGAAGAGCACACCCCGCTCCTGAATCTGGTGGAGGGCGTAAGTGGTGGCGACGCCGGTCTCCGAGGCCACCAGCGAGCCCCGGGTCCGGGTGACGATCTCCCCCCGGTACGGCCCGTAGCCGTGGAAGACGTGGTTCATGATGCCGTAACCGCGGGTCAGCGTCAGAAACTCAGACCGGAATCCGATCAGCCCCCGGGCCGGGATGATGAACTCCAGCCGGAGCTGGGCAGTGCCGGTGTTGTGCATGTTGACCATCTCGGCCTTGCGCCGGCCCAAGGACTCCATCACCACGCCCAGGTATTCCTCGGGGATGTCCAGGGTCAGATACTCCAAAGGCTCCAGCTTCTGACCGTTCTCGTCGTACTTGAAGATCACCTGCGGCTTGGAAACGGCCAGCTCATAGCCCTCCCGCCGCATGGTCTCAATCAGGATGGAAAGGTGAAGTTCGCCACGGCCGGAGACGATAAAGACATCAGGCGAATCGGTCTCCTCCACCCGCAGGGCGACATTCCGCTCCAGTTCCTTGAAGAGCCGGGCCCGCAGGTGCCGGGAGGTGACGTACTTGCCCTCCCGCCCGGCGAAGGGAGAGTCGTTGGTCTGGAAGGTCATCTGCAGGGTGGGCTCATCCACCTTGATGGGCGGCAGGGGCATGGGGTTTTCCGGATCGGTGATGGTCTCGCCGATGTTGACGGACTCCAGGCCTGTCATGGCGATGATGTCCCCCACCGACGCCTCCTCCAGGGGCACCCGCTTCAGCCCCTGGAAACCAAAGAGCTGGGCGGCCCGGTAGCGCACCACCGTTCCGTCCAATTTGGCCACCGCCACCTGCTGTCCGGCCCGGATCGTCCCCTGCCGAATGCGGGCGATGGCCACCCGCCCGACGTACTCGTCGTAGTCCAGCGAGGAGACCATCGCCTGCAGAGGTGCGTCCGGATCACCCTCCGGGCAGGGAATATGATTCAGGATCGCATCGAACACAGGCTGCAGGTCCTTGGCCTCATCCTCCATGCGCCACTTGGCCACACCATCCCGGCTGGAGGCGTAGATCACCGGGTAGTCGATCTGTTCATCGGTGGCCCCCAACTCGATAAACAGCTCGAGAATCTCATCCTCTACCTCGGGGATCCGCCGGTCGGGCCGGTCGATCTTGTTGATCACCACCACCGGCTTCAGCCCCGCCTCCATCGCCTTCCGGAGCACGAACTTGGTCTGGGCCATCGGTCCCTCAGCGGCATCCACCACCAGGAGACAGCCGTCCACCATGGACATGATCCGCTCGACCTCGCCCGAGAAGTCCGCGTGCCCGGGTGTGTCCACGATGTTGATCTTGACTCCCTTGTAGGTGATGGCGGTGTTCTTGGACAGAATGGTGATGCCCCGCTCCCGCTCCAGTTCGTTGGAGTCCATCACCCGTTCTGCCACCTGTTCGTTGCTGCGAAAGGTGCCGGCCTGGCGAAGCAGGCCGTCCACCAGTGTGGTCTTCCCGTGATCAACGTGGGCGATGATCGCCACGTTGCGCAGATCGGTCCTCTTCATGCGACGATGCCGCTCCTTTGACCCGGATTAGGCCATAGAAAATAGGAGACCGAACGGCTCCCAACCGTTGTATTTTACTGCCAGGCCGAATCCGTGTCAAAGACTTTGCTGCGAGACCGGCCAGGCATGAGGCCAGGGGAGGGGCTCAGTTCAGCCCCAGGCCCCTGGCCACTTCGTCGACCATGGCAGCCGTCGACACCAGGCCGCCGCCCGACAGATACCAGTAGCTGGGATCCAGGTAGATGACCTTCCCGTTCTGGTACGCCTTGGTGCCGTGCACCAGGGCGTTGTCCAGCACCTGAGCGGCGGACTGACCCGGCTCGGCGGTACCGATGGCCTGGTCGCGGTCGATCACAAACAGGAAATCCGGATTCTGCTCGGCGATGTACTCAAGGGAGACGCTCATGCCGTGGGTGGACGCCTCGATATTCGGATCCGCCGGCGCAACGCCCAGCACGTCATGGATGATGCCAAACCGGCCGCCCGGCCCGTAGGCGCTGATCTTGCCGCCGGTCACCAACACAATGAGGCCTTTCCCGTCCAGGGCGCCGGCCTTCTCCCGAACGGCCTCCACCTTCTGCTGGATCTGCGCCAACTCCTGCTCCATCCAATCCCTCTTGTCAAAGATCGCGGCGACCGTCCGCATGTTCTCCTGGAACGAATCCCAGTACCGGGGAAAATCCAGGCCCAGGTACACCGTCGGGGCGAGACCGCTGAGTTCCTCATAATAATCGGTCTGCCGGGCGGAAATCACGATCAGATCCGGTGCCAGCGCACTGATCTTCTCCAGATCAGGCTCCTTCAGCGAACCGACGTTCTTGTACTTGTCATCCGCGTACTTTTCCAGGTACGGCGGCAGGTCGGTCTTGGGAACGCCCACCACCTCGACGCCCATCTTGTCCAGCGTGTCGAGGATGCCGAAGTCGAAGACGACGACCCGCTTGGGATTGACCGGCACTTCCGTCGTGCCCAGCGCGTGGTTGACCGTAATCGTCTCCGCCCCAGCGGCGCCGGTTTCCCCTTCGGTCTGCGTCTCCGTCTTCGTACCGCAGGCGGCCAGCAGCAGTACCATCATGGAAAGCATCGCGGCCAGCAGCCTTCTTGTCCGCGTATTAGCCAACGCCACCACTCCCTTTCTTGAACGCGGGAACGTTCCCGAAGTAGATGCAGAACTTGCAGCCCTCCAATTCGGCTACCGGAATCTCCATGTCAAAGACCTGACGGAGCACGTCGCTGCGGACCATCTCCTCCGTCGTGCCTTCCCGGATCAACCGGCCGTCCTTGAAGGCAACGATGCGGTCCGCATAGCTCGCGGCCAGATTGATGTCGTGCAGCACCACGGCGACGGTCTTGCCCAGGTCGTCCACCAGCCGGCGAAGCAGCTGCATGGTGTGGACGGCGTGCTTCATATCCAAATTGTTGAGCGGCTCGTCCAAGAAGACATAGGGCGTATCCTGTGCCAGCACCATGGCGATAAACGCGCGCTGCCGCTGGCCACCGCTCAACTGGTCCAGATACTTGTCCTGCAGATCCTCCAGGCCCGTGTACCGGATCGCCGCGTCCACATGCCGCTGATCTTCCCTGGTCAGCCGTCCCCGCGAATGGGGGAACCGACCGAACGCCACCAGATCCCGCACCGTCAGCCGGATCGGCAGATGGTTGGTCTGCCTGAGGATCGACAGCTTCCGGGCCAGTTCGAAAGGCCTGTACTGGCTGATTTCCTTTCCGTCGATCCACACCTCGCCGCCGTCCTTCGGCACCAGCCGGCATATGATGGACAGCAGGGTGCTCTTCCCGGCGCCGTTCGGCCCGATGAAGGCCGTCACCGCCCGAGGCTGGATGCGGAGGGATACGGCATCCAGAACCGTCTTTTGGCCGTACCGCTTGGTCACGTTTTGAACGTCAATCACGTTGGGTTCTCCCTTACCAACAGGTATAGAAAGTACACGCCGCCGACAAAGTTGATGATCACGCTGAGGGTCGTGGAGAAGGTGAAGACCCGTTCCACCACCAGCTGACCGCCCACCAGGGCGATCACACCCAGAAGCGTCGACCCCGCCAGGTGATACCGGTGGCGGTAGGTCTGGATCCACTGGCGCGCGATGTTGGCCACCAGCAGGCCCAGGAACGTAATCGGCCCTGCCAGCGCCGTGGCAGTGGCGGTCAGGACGGCCACTAGCAGGAACAGATACCGGATCGCCTGCTCATAGGGAACCCCGAGGCTTATCGCCTGGTCCCGCCCCAGAGCGATCACGTCCAGGTACTTGAAGTTCGAAGCGGATGCGATGACGGCCAGGGCTGCCACCGCCGTTGCAATCAGCAGCACATCGGTATCCGGATTGTTTAAGCTGGCAAACATCCGATCCTGTACAATCAGGAACTCGTTCGGGTTCATCACCTTCTGCATGAAGGACGCGATGCTCTGGAAAAAGACGCCGCAGACGATGCCGACCAGCAGCACCATGTACAGATTTTGCTGATGCGATCGAAACAGCAGCCGGTACAGCAGGCTGGCGAAGAACACCATCAGACCGGCCGACAGCAGGAACTGGACCTCACGGGGCATCGATGCGAGCGCGAAACCGCCGAAGAGGAATACCACCACTGTCTGCAGCAGCAGATACAGCGAATCCAGCCCGATGATGGACGGCGTCAGCAGGCGATTGTTCGTCAGCGTCTGAAACACCGTGGTGGCAAAGGAGACCGTCGCACCGGTGAGAGCGATGGCCCACACCTTCCGAAAACGGCGAAGCAGCACGTACTGCACATTGCCCGTCAGGTCGGTGAACAGGAAGAGGCCGATCAGGGCGATCGCCAGCGCGGCCAGAATGGCGAGTTTGGCTTTATCGTTCATAGGCGCTTCTCCTTACCAGCAAGTACAGGAACAGGCCGCTGCCGATCACGCCGACGGTCAGGCCGATGGGGATTTCATACGGATAGATGAGGACCCGGCCCAGAATGTCGCACGCCAGGATGAACAAGGCGCCCGTAAGGGCGGTATGCGGCAGGTTGCTGCGCAGCCGGTCGCCCCGATAGAGCGTGACGAGGTTGGGCACGATCAGCCCGAGCAGGGGGATCACCCCCACGGTCAGGAGGACCACCGTTGTGTTCAGGGCTGCAATCACCAGGCCGATGTTCACCGTTTGCCGGTAGTTCAAGCCCAGGTTGGTGGCAAAGTCCTCCCCCATGCCCGCAATCGTGAAGCGATCGGCAAACCAATACGTCAGCACAACCAGCGGCACGCTGATGTACAGCAGTTCATACCGTCCCTGCACCACCATGGAGAAATCGCCATACAGCCAGGCGCCGGTGCTCTGAATGAGATTGTGCTTATACGCGAGAAAAGTCGTCATGGAGTTGATGACGGCGCCCAGCATCATGCCCACCAGAGGGACAAACACCACATCCTTAAACCGAATACGGTCCAGCAGGTGCATAAACAGCAGCGTGCCTGCCAGCGCGAAGGCAAATGCGACCACCATCTTCTCCATGACACTGGCCGAGCCGAACACCAGCATCGCGACCAGGATTCCGAGCCTGGCAGCATCCTCCGTGCCGGCGGTAGTCGGCGACACGAAACGGTTGCGGCTGAGCTGCTGCATCATCAGCCCGACCACACCCATGCTGGCTCCTGCCAGAATGAGGCTGATCAGTCGGGGCACCCGGCTGACGAGCAGGATGCGCGCCTGTTCTTCAGTGAGGTGGAACAAATCAAGCGGCGAGATGTTCTTCACGCCGACAAACAGCGATACCACCGACAGCGCCAGCAGCAGGCCCAATCCGTGTCGCAGCCTCATGGTATGGCGACCACCTGATGTGCATGGCCGCTCCGAGCGGAGATTGTTCGCATAGGACCGAACATTGCCTCACCTGCCACGTGGACGAGTATTGTGAAAGGCCGGCCATGTAAAACTTGCCAACCTCAGTGCCCATTGTATTGATAATGGTTCTCAGTGTCAATTGTGCGTTGACCCACAAGCTCGGGTCGGAAAAAGCAGAAAACGGCCGCACCGATGATGGCCGGTGCGGCCGTCTTGATGGGACTCATTCGGCTTCCGGACTGCCTATGGACTCGGCAATGCGCATCAGTTCCGCTTTGGGCAGCGGACCCTCCACCAGGTGGATACGCTCATCAGCCACCCAAAGGAGGGCACCTCGACCGCTGCCCTCGTGATAGGTGCCGGCTGCCCCGCGCACCTTCACTTCGGTGCCGTTGGAGCCTTCCAGAAGCGGCAGCGGAAGGGTCCGGCGCAGGTCCACGCTTTCGAGCTGCTGCCACAGCGCTGCCGAAACACCTAACTGGTCGCCCAGCAGACCCGCAAAGGCCCGCACCACCTGATTGATGTCCACGGGACCGCCTGCAGCAAGGACGGGCAGATCCGTCTGCAGGATCTCCAGCCACTCCTCCCCCCGCCGGTATCGGAGCAGATAGCCCTGTCCCGGCTGCAGCCGCAGCACCTGCCCCTTCAGTGCTTCCGGCAGGCGCTCGGAGCGGCCCAACGACTCCAGCAACCGGTTGACACCGTCCACGTCCACCCGCACCCGGGTGTCAGGAGTCTGGAAGTAGGTGGCTTCCTGCAGCGCAAAGCCGGCAGGGAGATAACCCGGCACCGTGAGTCCCCGGGCACGCAGATCCGCCGGGGTGAGGTTCCGCTCCACCTCTGGTGAGGCCGCCGGTTCCACCTGCACGAGGCCGGTGAGCTGCGCGAGCCTGCCCGCCAGCGCCTGCCTGTGGCTGAGCAACTGACGGAGATCCTCCAGCGAAATGCGGAGGGTCCGAGCCTCCTGCGCCCGGAAAATCGTGATCCACTGGGAGGCCGCGGCCCGCAGCGAAGGCGTGGCCAGGCCCAGGGCCAGTGCCAGGGCGGCGGCAGCCGCCGCGATCCGCCCGGCGCTCCATCGCCGCCTGGACCGCGGGAACGCTTCCGGCCGGGTTTCTCCTCCCTTTCCGACAGCTTCAGGGTACGCACCCAGAGCCGCCGTCCACCTGGCAGGATCGGGAAGGGGGGCCGCCTCCGCCACCGCTCGCAGCGCCCCCAGCCGGGCTGCGACCCAGGCAGCCTGGGCCTGGATCGCCGCATAGCGGCGCCGGCAACAGCGGCAGCTTTTCAGGTGTTGGGCCAGTCTCCTTTGCTGGTCCGCCGGAAGTTCCCCGTCCAGGAACGCCCGCCAGATTCCGTCACCGGGGTGGCCTACCGGCAGCCAGCCGTCGATACGCATCGCGAAACCTCCTTTCGGCACGATGCAATAGGGGCCCCACTGAACTCTCCGCCACTCCCACCGCCGCCGCAATCTCCCGGTACGACGCGTTGGAATGCCTGAGCAGCAGCACCATCCGGTCCCGGGGATGCAGATGTTCCAGGGCAGCCCGGACCAGTGCCAGTTCTTCCCGGTCGCTGACGATCTCCTCCGGCAGCGGGGCCGCGTCCGTCAGCTGCGCCGCCGTTTCCAGAGGCACTGACCGCCGGCGCCCGCTGCGCATCCAGTCGTAGCAGAGGCGGGTGCAGACGGTGGCTAGCCACGCCGCGGGGTTCCGCAACCCCTGCGGCTTGCGGGTCAGGTAGCGTAGGAAGGTCTCCTGGGCGGTATCCTCCGCGGCCGCGGGGTCGCCCGTCAGGTAGAGCGCCCGGCGGTAGACGGCCGGGTACAGGTCGGAAAGGGTTTCGCCCTCGTCGTCCTGCCACAGCAGGGCTTCCTTTTCCGCAGGGATGGCCCGCGGCTCCGGCCGGGCTGGTGGCACCGTCCCCACCTCCTTCTCGGAACGACCCGCCGAACGTTGTGGGAAGCGCTCCTCCTGTAACGTCCGGCGAAGCCTTGAACATCTACGTCACTACTATACCAAACCAACGCTTGCTACCAGAGGCGCAGTCAAAAAGAGCGGCTGGCGATTGGCCATCCGCATGCTACCGAACAATCTCAGTCAGTCGGGGCGAAGCAGGAAAGCAGGCGGAGAACCGCGCTGTACTGGTGCCCGAAGGCATCAGTGCTTCTGGCGTAAGACCGACTCCAGCCTGTTGATGCGTCTCGTCAGAACACCGGTGTTCCGACAGTACGTCGGCAGCGCGGTCAATCCTTTGACAGCCCTCGGCCGGGTCGAAGATCCAGGATAGGATGGCAGTCAACACACCAACGATCTAGGTCCCTTCTCTGTGCTGGAAATCCGCTGCACCAGCAATAGTCAAGACGGTTCCGACCAGACACGCGATTGCGAGGTACGAGAGATCGATATGTTGCTGGCCATGAGCACCAAGGGAGGCTGGAGGTAATAAACGGAGGATCCAAAACAAAGTTGCAGGTGCCCCGAACCGCTGTCCGGGGCACCTTGCAACCTTCCCCCACAAGCCGCAGCGCAGCCAGCAAACCCAGGTCTCGAGCGGGCACCCGGCGCCGGTGCTTCCGCTCGACCCAGCCTCAATTGTAGGGGAATGCACATCCCGTGCCATCTGTAATTCCCCTTAGCACGGCAACGTAATTATACGTATTTCTAAGGTAATCCTTTCCAGATGCCGCCGGCTGAACCGGCTGGCTTTTTTCTGCCCGCTCAACTCAGCAGTTCTCCCTGTTCCCGGGCCATCCGCACCGCCTGGATCCGGTTGGAGGCCCCCAGTTTGGCCATCACGTTCCCGATGTGGACCTCCACCGTCCGCTGGCTGACCCCCAAACGGTTGGCGATTTCCCGGTTGGAGAGTCCCTCTGCCACCAAGGAGAGCACATGCCGCTCCCGCACCGTCAGGCGGAGGCCGTCAGCGCTGGCCCGCAGGAGCTGATGCGCCGCGGACCCCTGGATGTAGCGGCGCCCTGAAAGGACAGCCTCCATGGCCGCCTTCAGTTCGTCCCATGACGCCTCCTTGGTGATGTACCCATCGGCCTTGGCCTCCATGACTTCCCGGACCAGATGAGGACTGTCGAACCCCGTCACCACCACCACCTTGACCTGTGGCATCCGCTCCTTGATCTCCTGAAGGACCTTCAGCCCGCTCATGCCCTTGAGCTTCAGATCCAGGAGAATCAGGTCCGGACGCAGGCTCAGGGCCAGGCTCAGCGCCTCCTCTCCGGTCCTGGCCTCTCCTACCACCTTGTAGGGGGTCGTTCGCTCCAACGCGCTGCGGGTCAGCTGGCGGATCAAGTCATGATCCTCCACCAACAGAACCCTGACTGACACCGGAATCACCCACCCGCGGAATTCGCAAGGACACCAGGGTTCCTTCCCCGGGCCTGGACTGAATGTGCAGCCGGCCCCCCAGATCCCTGGCCCGCTGTTCCAGGTTGGCCAGCCCCAGGTGACCGGCCTGAACCAGTGCGGTCAGGTCACAGGGCACTTCAAAACCGCGGCCGTCATCCCATACGCTCAGGACCAGCTCATCCTGGTCTTCCTCCAGATACACGTAGCCCTCGTCCGCCTGGGCATGCCGGACCACGTTCCAGAGCATCTCCCGTGCGGCCATCAATAGGCTGAGCTGGGACCGGGGATCCAGGTCTTTCCCTGCCTCCGGCGGGCTGGCCACGAAGTAAACCGACAGTCCCCACCGCTTGCGCACCTCTTCGGCCAGCATGGCCAGGGCGTCGGCCAACCCCTTCCCCTCCAGGGCCAGAGGCTGCAGATCGGTACAGAGGGCCCTGACCTCTGCAATGGCGTCCCGAATGCCGGCCACCAGCCGATCAGCCGTCTCAGGCACAACTCCCCCGGCGGCCGCTTCTGTCTCCACCAACCGCTTGAGGTAGAACAGCCGCTGCAGGATGCCGTCGTGCAGATCACGGGCCAGGGCCTGCCGCTCCAGATCCCGGACGCGCGAAAGTTCCGTCTGCCGGATCTCCAGGTCCTTCAAGGCCGTCTCCAGTTGATTCAAGAGCAGGGCGTTGTCCACGGCCACGGCGAACTGCGGCGCCAACGTCCGCAGCAGCAGCGCGTCCCGGGGCCCGAAGGGATACCCTCCTGCCCGGGGCCCCACCACCAGCACCACCAGATCCCTTCCCTGGGAGCGCAGGGGAATCCGGACCCCTGCACTGAGCCGGACCATCACCCGCGGCGTCAGTTCCTCCGCAGGAACCTCCGGCAGGTCGCTCTTCGGCTCCCATGCGCCCCACCGCGCGACCGTTTTCCATTCACCGTTGGGCAGCGGCTGCAGCACCGCCCCTCCCGTCAGGTTCAGGGTGCTGCCCAGTTGCGCCAGCGTCTTCTCGCACAGGACCTCCAGGGGCCGCACATGGGTCAGCAGTTCACTGAACTGCGAAAGGGCCGTCTGGAAATCGTAATCCTCCCCGAACAGGCAGCGATGGGTCTGTCGCTCCAGCCACCGGCGAGCCGGCTGATAGACCAGCAGGGCCACCAGGGTGACGGCCAGCATGATCAGCCCGTTCCAGAGGGTGGTTCCTTCGGGCACCAGGGACCGAAAGGTCGCTGCGACCAGATAGTAGGCAGCCACGACGCCGGCCAGGAAGACGCCGTAGACCAGCACGTAGCTGACCATCAGGTCGATTTCCAGCAGATCGCGCCGCAGCGCCGCATAACTTAGGCTCACCGGCACCAGGATGGTCGCCACGGCGGCCACTTCCGGCGCCAGCAGCGGCTCCCGACCGAAGGCCACCGGCAGCACACTGAACACGGCCACCGGCAGCACGCCCACCGCCACTCCGAAGGCGATGATCTTCAGTTCACTCCGCCGCCGCTGCTCCCGTTCGGCCTGATACTTTCTGGCAGCCAGCCAGACCCCCGCCAACAGAGCCATGCCCAGGAGGAGCGACACCAGCCGGCGCAGGTGCTCATAAGGCGGAGCCGGCAGCATCCCGAAATACATGAGGGGGAAGGCAATGCAGGCTCCGGTGATGCTCCAGAGCAGCACCTGCACCCGCCGCTGCACCCTCCTGGAGAGCCGAACCCCCACCGGGAAGAGCGCAAAGAACCAGATGAAGGGGATGGGCAGCAGGGACAACCACAGAAATTCCAGGTGGCGCCCCAGCGGGTTGCCAGCGTTGGCCGGGGCTGCGCCCACGATAGCCAATCCGGCCAGGATGTGCAGCGCCGCCAGCGAAACCGCCACCGAAGGCGGGTTGGCCCCCACCAGGACACACAACCCGCTTACCCAGAAGGAGCAGGCCACGATCAGGGCCAGCCGGGGATCGTACAACATCCCTTCGTGCCCGGAGACAGCCGACTGGCTCCAGTTGGCCATTGCGGCCAGGAGACCCGTCAGCAGCAGGGTCGCCGCCAGTCGCCACGCCCGCGTCACAACCTTGCCGTCACCCCCTCCAGTTGGTCCCGCCAGGGGCTGGGCGCGAGCCGCGCCAGACGGCGTCGGGCCGTGTCCAGCTCCATTTGCTTGATCCGATCGGCAAAGAGAAACCCGCCTACTTCAGTGAGCAGCCGGATCATCTCCGCCTGAGCGTCCGGATCCGTACGGCAGGTCTCAAACAGGTGGCAGAAGCGCTGGCAGCGAGGGTCAGCGGCGTGGCGATACGCATACAGGATCGGAAAGGTCCGCCTGCCCTGGCGCCAGTCGCTCTTGCCCTGCTCCCTGAGCAGCAGGCTGCGGCTGTCATTGGCCACCTGCAGCGCAATTCCCAGGTGGCGGCCGAAACTGGCCAGCGCCGCGGCGGTGCTTGACCCAGCCCCGCCCAGGACGGCGCCGGCGGCGCAGAGTGCGGCCACCAGGGACCCGGACTTCAGGTCCACGATGCGGTAGTACCGGCTGAACGTCAGTTGCGGCGAACTCCCCTCCACCAGGTCCAGGTGCTGACCCCGGCAGGCCCGGTCCGTCCAGACGGTGAGGATCCGCAACGCCTGCAGCACTCGTTCCGGCGCCACGCCCTGGCGGTTGAGGTTCGCCACCATCTCCAGGGACCTGACAAGAAGGCCAGTGCCGGCGTTGACAGCCACACCGGCACCGGCCTCCTGCCAGAGCGCCCCGCCCTCGTCTTCGTCCTGCACTTCATCCAGCACGTCCGCGGCGGCGAAGTAGGCTGCCGCCGCCTCCGAGTAGGTTGCAGCCAGGTCCGGGCCCCCTCCGCCCACCCGGCACGCGAGGTATCCCAGCTTCTGCCAGACCGCTGTCTGCTCCGAGGCGCCCTGCCGGTCCACCAGCGACTTCAGGAGATCCGGATAGGCCTTCAGATCCATCCGTATCCCGACGACAGAACGGGCGCCTCCGGCTGCGCCTCGCCCGCGCTGCGGTAGACTTCGTCCGCAATTTTTTCGAGTTTCATATGGGTCCCTCCGGGATAAGTAGTCATCTGATTATTACCTATCATACGATATGTCTATTGTCTAATAAACATCCTCTATGTGCTAACGGTGGGGATTGCTTCGCTTTTCAATTCGGCGCAGCGCCCCGGTGTGGGCAGAAGCTTGCCCGGATTGCTCAGATCCAGGGGATCCAGCACCCGGTGGATGGCAGCCTGCACCGCGAGATCCTCCGGGCCGAAGACCAGGTGCATGTCGGCCAACTTTTCAACGCCGATGCCGTGCTCCCCGGAAATGGAGCCGCCGGCCCGGACGCAGGCCGCGAGGATCTCGGAACCGGCCCGGACCACCTTCTCCACCATGCCCGGCACCTTCTCGTCATAGCAGATCACCGGGTGCAGGTTCCCATCGCCCGCGTGGAACACGTTGGCGATGATCAGCCCGTAGCGCTCGGCGATGGCGTGAACCTCCGCGAGGACCTCCGCCAGCCGCGAGCGGGGGATCACCCCGTCCTGGACGTAGTAGTTGGGGGCCAGCCGTCCGCAGGCGCCGAAGGCGGTCTTCCGGTTGGCCCACCAGCGGGCCCGTTCCTCCTCGGACCGAGCGATGCGCACGTCCGTACAGCCCGCCTCCCGGCAAATCGCCTCCATGGCCGCGGCCTGCTCCTCCAGCCCTGTCTCCAGGCCGTCCACCTCCATCAGCAACACCGCCTCCTGCCCCTCGGGAAATCCCACCGGGAAATTCCCCCGCTCCACCGCCATGATCGCGGTGCGGTCCATCATCTCCAGGGCGGCCGGGACGATGCCCGCGGCGATGATGCCGGAGACCGCCCGGGAGGCCTGCTCCACTGAGTCGAACAGAGCCAGGACGGTCTTGACCCCCTGGGGCAGCCGCGTCAGCTTCACCGTCACCTCGGTGACGATCCCCATGGTTCCCTCGGAACCCGTCAGCAGCCCCACCAGGTCGTACCCCGGCAGATCCGTGGCCTTCCCGCCCAGTTCCAGAATTTCGCCGTCCCACGTCACGTACTTCACGCCCGTGACGTGGTTGGTGGTCACGCCGTATTTCAGGCAGTGCGCCCCGCCGGAGTTTTCCGCCACGTTTCCGCCGATGGTGCAGGCATACTGGCTGGAAGGATCGGGAGCAAAACAGAGGCCGTGCTGCTGCACCGCCTCGGTCAGGTGCAGGTTCACAAAGCCGGCCTCCACCACCGCCCGGCGGTTTCGTAGATCCACTTCCAGCAGCCGCCGCATCCGGGTCAGGGCGATGACCACCTCATCGCCCCGGGGCACCGTGCCGCCAGACAGGCACGTGCCGGCTCCCCGGGGAATGAAGGGAATCCGGTGGGCGGCCAGCAGCCGCACGCACCGGGCCACCTCTTCGGTGCTGCCGGGCAGCACCACCGCCCGGGGCAGCCGCCGCTGGATGGTAAAGCCGTCGCAGTCGTAGGCGCGTAGCTGCTGGGGATCATGCAGGACGAACCGGGAGCCCACAATATCTCCCAGGGCCGCAATCAGCTGTGCCTGATCCACTGGCGCTCCCCCTCCCTGACCTCCGCAGCCTGGTAAGCCCGGTCCAGCAAGTCCACCACGTGCAGCACCTCCGCCTTCAGGCCGAACCGCTTCACCCCCAGCCGGAGCTGCAGGATGCAGCCCGGATTGGCACTGACGATAATCTCCGGCCGGGCCGCCGCGATGGCTTCCATCTTTCGATCCAGCACCTGCATGGACAGATCGTACTGGACCAGATTGTAAATGCCGGCGGAACCGCAGCAAGCACCGGCGTCGGCCAGCGCCCGGAGGCGCAGGCCTGGAATTTTCTGAAGCACCTGCCGGGGCTGAATCCGGATCCCCTGGGCATGGGCCAGATGGCAGGCATCCTGGTAGACCACATCGGCCTCCACCGGTCCCTTAGGCGGTACCAGGTCGATCTCCGCCAGAAATTCCGTCACGTCCTTCACCTTCGCCGCCAGTTGCCGGGCCTTCTCGGCGTAAGCCGGATCACCGGCCAGCAGCCAGGGATACTCCTTCAGAGTGGATCCACAGCCGGCGGCGTTGACGATGATGTAGTCGGCACCGGTGGCCAGGAAGACGTCGATGTTCCGGCGGGCCATCTGCCGGGCCGCCTCCCGGTCTCCTGCATGCAGGGGCACCGCGCCGCAGCAGACCTGTTCCCGTGGCACCAGCACCTCACAGCCGTTCCTGGCAAGGACCCGGGCCGTGGCCACGTTGGTGGGCCCGAACAGCACATCCATCACACACCCGGTCAGCAGGGCTACCCGGTATCGGCACTCCCCCGCAGGAGCAATCCGCTCCGGCAAGACGTTCTGCCCGAAGCGGTCCGGTACCTGTACCACTTCCGCAAAGGCGGCCATCGGTTCAGGCAGAAGGCCCGTGCGCCGGGCCAGCCGGTCCACTCCGGTGCGCTGCAGGAGCCGGAGGATCCGGGCCATCGCCCGCAGCCGCCGGGGCCGTGGCAAGAGCCCCCGGAAAAAGAACCGTCGGGCCGTCGAGGCGGCAAGACTCCGCCGGCGCCTGGTTTCCAGGGCCGCCCGGGCGTCCTCGATGATCGCTCCGTAGCGCACTCCCGAAGGGCAGGCCGTCTCACAGGCCCGGCAGGCTAAGCAGCGGTCCAGATGGGCCAGCAGCGCCTCGTTGGGCTCGGCCAGGCCCTGGACCAGGCTTCGGATCAGGTGGATTCGCCCCCGGGGCGAATCGCCTTCCACCCGCAGTTCCCGGTAGGTGGGGCAGGCCTCCACGCACAGCCCGCAGTGCACGCAGCTTTCGATCTCAGCAAGGGCGCGCTCGCTTAGCTGCAGCATCTAAATCCCCCCCACAAACCGGCCCGGGTTCAGCACGCCCCCGGGATCCAGGGCTTCCTTGATCTGGCGCATCAGCCGCCACTCGGGACGCGGTGGCCCCCACACCCCCACCGCCTGCTTTACCTCCGGTGGCGCCGCTTCCAGGACCGCACCGCCGCCGAGGGATGCGGCCCGGCTTACCATCGCCGAAAGCGCCTCGGGATTCGGGTCCTGTCCGTAGACAAAGAGGCTGCCCGACCCCGCGTGGGCAATGATCGCCACCCCCGGAAAGGTGAGGGCAAACTGCGCCTGCTCCTCCAGGGTGCTCAGCACGGCCGCGATCCGCAGCCGCCACCGGGCCCCGCCCTGCCGGTGGTAATCCCGGACGCCTTCCCAGAAAGCCTCCTGCCGCTCCTCAGCCAGTTCTGCCACAGCGCCGGTGCCCCAGCCCCGCAGGATCTCCGGCAGCCGGTCCGCCTGGTAGGCCACGTTGGTGGTCGACTCGGCCAGTTCCACCACCAGGGCTGCGGTCCCCGAAAGCCCCAGCCGCCCGGCGGCTCCGCCGCTCAGCACCGTAACGGCGGAGGGCAGAAGTTCGCTGTCCAATACCGCCTCGGCAGCAGCCAGGGCCTCCCCCACATGCCGGCAGGGCAGCCAGAAGGTGCGGCGGCAAGGTGGCAGCGGCCGCAGTTTCAGGGTCAGTTCCGTCAGGACCCCCAGGGTACCCAAAGAGCCCACCAAAAGCTTGTTCAGGTCGTACCCGGCCACGTTCTTCACCACCCGGCCGCCGCTGCGGATCACCCGGCCATCGGCCAACACGACCCGGGCGCCCAGCAGCACGTCCCGGGGGCCGCCGTAGACCATCCGCCGGGGACCGATCGCGGCTGTGGCCATCACACCGCCC
Organism: Symbiobacteriaceae bacterium; assembly: GCA_036562385.1. Classification (GTDB taxonomy): domain Bacteria; phylum Bacillota; class Sulfobacillia; order Symbiobacteriales; family Symbiobacteriaceae; genus DATCKG01. The sequence continues at coordinate 17,482 of DATCKG010000017.1, read as the reverse complement.
ACCGTCGTGCCCGGACTCCCCATGGGGTCCAGCGGAACCGCCTGGCCCCTGCTGCCCACCAGAGCCTGCAGTTCCCGCAGCGGCATCCCCGCCTGGACGGTCACCGTCAGGTCCTCCGGCACATATTCCACCACGGTACGAAGCCGCTCCAGCGAAAGCACCACATCGCACCGCCGGGGCGGAGTGCCCAGTTCCATCCGGGTGCCGCCGCCCCGCGGAATCACCGCCGCGCCGCACTCCGCCGCGACCCGCAGGCAGGCGGCCACCTCCGCTTCCGAAGCGGGCAGGGCCACTACGGCAGGCATCATGCCTTCCACCTGGTAAGCGGCCCCGGCCGCTTCCCCCTCCAGTACCGTCGTCACCGCGGCCAGTCGTTTCAACAGGTCATCTCCCACTGCCTGCCACCACGCTCCCGCTGTTGTCGTAGATTTTCCGTGTATTTTCATACTGGTGCGCTTCTTTTCGCTGCTTTTGCCCCGATACCCTGCCACTGCGCTGACCTTCCGTGAAAGGCGAGATCTCGCACATGAACAAGCGGTTCCCTAATTGAACAACCTTGTGCTATAGTCAATCTGAGCGTCCAGTACATAACAGGCCCGGGAGGAGAAAACGTGTCTGAAGAACTCGAAGAACTCGAAGAGATTATCAACGCAGCAAAGGACCCGCAGCGCGCCAATCTTCGGAATGAAGCATGGCTGAGCGCGGACATGGCGACGGACCCTGGCGAAACCCTTCTGGCCGCTGCCTGGGGTTCCATCGAAGGGATGGGCAGCGGCTGCATTGGCGTGACCAATCGGCGAATCCTCCTGACCCCGGGATTTATCTCCGGCATCGGGTTTTACTCCGGCGAAATCGGCCTGGGTTCCATCCGTGGGGTAACCCCCCAGCGGGACCATCGGCTCGCGATCGACTGCGGCTCCAAGGTATATACGATCACGATCGGATACGATTCGCTGGAAGCGTTTGAGGAGGTCTTCACCGCCATCCAACAAGTTCTGGGGTAAGCCGACCATCGCCGTATCGATACGAAACGACCTCGCCGGTGCCGGCGAGGTCGTGTTGATTATCGGAGACGGGCTTCGCGGTGCCCACCGGATGTTTCGCTATTCGGCCAGCTGGCCGGCCAGGTCGCCGGGAGCAGGCCCGCTGAGCAGCTTCCTCAGGGTTTGGATCATTTCGGCCATCTCCGCCTCGCTGCCGGTCTTCAGCCGCAGGGGCGGATGAATGGTCAGCGTGCGCCGGACCCGGTCGCCGTAAAGGGCGATGAAAGGAATGTGCTCCCCGGTCCGCCGGTAATAGAACCGGTCCAGCCGCAGGAATCCCTCGTAAAGTTCCGAGACCTCCGAGTCCGTGCTGGTGTAGTCCTTGTCCGGGAAGATCAGCAGGCTCTCCCCCCGCATCAGGGCGTCCAAACTCATCCGAAACGTCTTGATGGCCTGTCCGGAGCCCCGATACACCGGGATGACCCCGGCGGACTTATACAGCGGGGGCAGGCCCCAGGAGGCCAGCTTAGCCAGCACCGTGGCCTTCCAACGGGGCCACCCATATCGCCTCGTGAAGGTGACGTCCCGAAAATGCTCATAACAGGCCTTCGGTTCACCAAAAACGTGCAGCCCCCAGAGACGGACCGGCACCGGCAGCCACGGCAGCGTCATGAAGATCCCTTGCAGGTCGCTGTGCCGGCACAGGTAGACCGCCGGCTCCTCTGCCCGTTCCGAGTGAATCACCTGGTACCTCGGGAGGACCAGCCGCACCACCGCGCGGCAGAACAAGAACAGCTTCCCATAGAAAGCCATGACGTTCCTCACCCGATTTCCGCCATCACGCCCGGCTCGCCCCGCGAACCTGCGCCAGATACCCGGCAAAGCCCAGCACCACATCCGCCATCACTTTCAGCCAGACGGCAGGCCACTCCAAGAGGGTATACAGGGCATAGATCAGCAGGTATCCTGCTGAGATCCGAACCGCCAGCATCCGCAGATACCTGGGCGCCGGCAGTCGTCCCGCCCCCACATTGGCCGGTACGGCGAGGACCCGCCGTAGCACCCCGCCGGCGGCAGCCGCTGCAATCCCGCCGGCCGCACTGGCAGCCAGAAGGCGTCCGGCCGCAGCCATGGTCCGGAAAAGCCGTCGCTCGGTGAGCCAGAAGACCGACAAATCCACCGCTTCCCACAGAAGACTGCAGAGGAAATAGGCCCCCACGTTCCGGACGAGGATCAGAAAGATCGGCCAGGAGTCCCGGAAAGTACGGTAATGAGTTCCAGCGTTTCGGTTAAAGTAAAGCGTCTGAATCGGAACTTCGGCCAGCTCCACTCCCTGCTTGACCGCCTGGATCAGGCAATTGGTTTCGTATTCGAATCGTTCCCCGGCAATGCTGAGGGCCCACGGCCACAGGCTGCTGGGCACCGCGCGCAGGCCTGTCTGCGTGTCCCGCAGGTAGCGTCCGTACAGCAGGCGAAAGGCACCGCTGGTGAGCCGATTGCCCAACCGGCTCCGGAACGGCACGATCTCCTCCGCGAAATCCCGCACCCCCAGGACGTACGCGTCCGGATGCCGGGCCGATGCCGCCGCCATACGGCAGACGTCCTCCACCGCGTGCTGTCCGTCGGCATCCACCATGATGGCCCGTCGGAAACGATCCGCCCAGTTCTGCTCCAGGCAATACCGGAGGGCCGTTTTCAGGGCTGCCCCCTTGCCCCGGTTCCGGTCATGGTGCAGGACCAGACAGCCCGGCGTCTGCGTCAGCTCCGCGAAGAGCCCCGCAAACTCCGGGCGACTGCCGTCATTGACCACGACCACCCGGGGAAACCCCTTCCGAAGGAGAGTGGTCACGTACTCCTTCAGGACAGGGGGAGGATCCAACGCCGGAATGATGATGACGCTCTGTTCAGCATCAACGCGACTCACTACGGAACTGTTCAAATGCTTCAGCCTCGCATCGTGATTCTCGCTGCTCGCGAATCGATCTTCCTCTCGAAACCTTCGTTTCCCAGGCCCAAATCTCCTGCTGAACCCGTCTCCAGGCGGTCCGGGGCGCTTTCTACAGTAGGATGACATGGACCACTCCCGGCCCATGCACCCCGATGGAAAGGTCGTTTTCGATGTCCGAACTCCGGCTGGGGCCGGTGGCAAAGATCACCTGGGAGGGCAGCGGTCCTCCGCCCAGGCGCCGCAACAGATCCGCCATGCCATAGACGATCTGCTCCCGGCGCAGTACTACCACATGGACAGGCGGCAACAGGCTGACCACCCGCCCCCGTCCGGGGGCGCCGGCCACTCCCGGGCAGGAGCTGCCCAGCACCACCGTCCCCGTCTCGGCCACGGCTCCGTCGCACCCCGTGATGCCAGCCCCGGCCCGGGCTGCGGCCTGCATGAGAGAGCCTCCGTCCGCTCCCGGCGCAAAGGGCACCACCTCGTAGCCCGCGGCTTGCAGCGCCTCATCCAGCCCCAGACCGTCCAAAGTGGGATCCTGCCACCTCACCACGGTCCCCCGGACCCCGGCCTGCTTGAGAATCCGCACGACGGTCGGGGCCACCGCGGCCTCCGTGGTCACCCGGGTCACATGTCCGGATAACTTCTCCAGTTCCGCCTGGAACCGGCCGGCCAGCGCCTCAGGGTCCGTGGGCCCCACCGACGGCAAGGGATCGGACGGCACCCCCGCAGGCGGCTCCTTCAACGGGACCGAGCGCCCCAGTCGCTGCGCCACGCGGGTCAGAAACGCTTGCTCCGGCGTCACGGCCGATCACCCTCCTTCTGCAGTTCCCGCCAGCGTTCGTGGAACGTCCGGCGGGCCGGCACCGGGAACGTCCGGCTCTGCGTCCACCGGGCCCCCACGGAGGGCAGGCTGGGTATGTACTCGCTGCGATCCTCCCGCCGCTTCACAAAGGGGCGCGTCGCCCAGTAGGCGAGGCGGCTCCCCAGCCGGTAGACCCCGGGTCGCGACCAGGCAAACCCCAGGAGCTTGAGGCCGAGACGCAGCCAGGCCGGATCCCTCCGCTGCCGGTGGGCTTCGGCCCGGAGGTGGATCAGATGTTCCGGCAGATGGATCCCCATGGGGCAGACCTCCCGGCAGGCACAGCAGAGGCTGCAGGCATCGGGCAGGTCCCCCCAGCGGTTCATCCCCTGCAGCAGCGGCGAGATGACCGCGCCGATGGGCCCGGGATAGGTGGATCCATATCCATGGCCGCCGATGGTCCGGTACACCGGGCAGGCGTTCAGGCAGGCGCCGCAGCGGATGCAGAAGAGCGCCTCCTGGTAGGGCGTCCCCAGCAGGTTCGTCCGCCCGTTGTCCAGGAAGATCACATGCAGTTCCTCCGGACCGTCCGGTTCCCCGGCCCGACGGGGGCCCGTGATCAGGTTGACGTAGACCGTCAGCTTCTGACCCGTGGCGCTGCGGGGCAGGAGGGCCAGCATCACCGCCAGGTCCTCCAGGGTGGGGATCAGCTTTTCGATGCCCACCAGGGCGATCTGCACCGGGGGTACCGAGGTGGTCAGCCGGCCGTTGCCCTCGTTGGTCACCAGCACCAGCGTGCCGCTGGCCGCCACCACGAAGTTGGCCCCGGTAATGCCCACGTCTGCGGTCAGAAACTTCTCCCGTAACACCCTACGCGCAAAGGCCGTCAGCGACGGCGTATCCGTGGGCAGCGGCTCCCCGGCCACCTGGCTGAAAAGAGCTGCGATCTGCGCCCGGGTTTTGTGGATCGCTGGAATCACGATGTGGGCCGGCGTTTCATGGGCCAGCTGGATGATGTACTCACCCAGGTCCGACTCCACCACTTCCATTCCCCGGGCCTCCAGGGCAGCGTTGAGACCCACCTCCTCGGTGGCCATGGACTTGGACTTGACCACCCGCCTGACGTTCCGCCGCTCGCAGATCTCGGCTACGATGCGCGTGGCGTCCGCTGCCGTGGCCGCCCAGTGCACCGTACCGCCATGGGCCCGGATCTGCGCAGCCGCCTGCTGCAGGTAGGCATCCAGATGGGCCAGGGTGTGGCTCTTGATGGCACGGGCCCGGCTGCGAAGGTCCTCCAGGCTTCCCAGAGCCAGGCCCTGCGCGGCCAGCGCTTCCAGTTCCGCCATCGCCGCCTTCCGGCCGTTGTACAGTTTCTCCGTGGTATAGCGCAGGGCGCCCCGCAGTTGTTCATCGTCCAGGGCACGCTGAATCCGCTCCTGCAGGCTTGGCCGCTTCCGGGACTCAACAGCCACGGTGCTGCACCCCTTCCCACAGCAGTTCAGCCAGGTGCATCGGCCGCATGGCGATGCCCAGCTTCTCCATCCGGCCGCCCAGGTGCATCAGGCAGCCGGCGTCGCAGCTGACCAGCACGTCGGCCCCGGTGGCGGTAAGATACCGCAGCTTCTCATCCGCCATCGCGGTACTGACCTCCGGCATCTTGACCGAAAAGCCGCCGCCGAAACCGCAGCACAGGTCCGGGCGCTCCGCCTCCACCAGTTCCAGGTCCCGCACCTGCCGGAGCATCGCCACCGGCTCCTCCACCACCCCCAGCTCCCGCTGCATATGGCAGCTGTTGTGGTACACCGCGCGGGCCTTGAACCGGGCGCCCACGTCCGTGACCCCCAGGACGTTCACCATGAACTGGCTGAACTCGAAGGTCCGGGAAGCGATGGCAGAGGCCTCGCGACAAAGCGGGCTCCCGGCCGGAAACATCTGCGGCAGAAAATAGCGCACATGTCCGGCGCAGGAGCCCGATGGTGTCACAATCCACTCGCTCTGGGAAAACGTGCGAATAAACTGCCGGGCGCATTCCCGGGCCTCATCCATGTGGCCCATATTCCAGAAGGGCTGGCCGCAGCAGGTTTGACCGGGGGGAAACTCCACAGACACGCCATGGCGCCGAAGCAGGCGGACCACGGCCTCACCGATCGCGGGATAGAAGTGGTCAGCAAGGCAGGTGATGAAAAGGGCAACTTTCATTCCAGTACCTCCTGCGAAGGGGACCGAGTTCACCGTCGCAGCAACCTGACGTCCCCCGCAAAGAGTTCGGCAAGCCGTTTTCGGTTCCCTTCCTACAGCAGCAGGCCGCGGCCTTTTCGCCGCGGCCTGTCCGTTCTCTTGCACCTGGCGTCAATTGGCCAGTTCCTTGCCACCAAAGCAGTCGCCCATGACGGATCTGGACCGGGTAATCCGCCACCCGCCTCCCACGGGCACCGCCACCACTCCCTGGGTGATCTGCAACACCGACAGGAGGTCCGGGTCCTCTACCATTGCCTCACCGGTCTCGTCCAGATCGCGGAGCGTCCGCCGCAATTCCCGGGCGAAGATGTTCATCGGCTCCAGCAGTTCGGGATCGACCCCGGTGGCAGCCGTCATCTCCACGGTGCAGTCCTCCTCTCCAAAACGGCTGCTCAGGTGAGCGTGGACCATTCCCAGTACAAAGAACGCGTAGTCGGCGCCCACCGGCCGCCGGAGCCGCTTCTCCAAACCCGATCGGTCCAGCGTAATCCGCAGGGCGATCTCCAGCTTATCCCCCACAACCCGGAGCCCCCTTTGCACGGCGCGGATATATCATAACCTAGCCAATCAGCACCATATCGTCAACGGAACACCGCCAATCTGTGTCTGCCATCGGGTAGCAATTGCGGAGCCACTCCCGTACCATGCACTACCCTGGACCTTTCCACCCTCCGCGGGCTGACCGCCGGCTGTTGGCGTCAGCCGGGAAGGAGCGCTTCACCATGGATCGTGTCGGTGCGCTGAGACGACAGCCGCCCTGGCATCTCCGCCGCACGGGCTTTCCCGCCGCCTGGAAACTCGCGGCATCCCGGCTGTCCCCCATCCGGCCGGTTCACATCGCGATCCTGGACAGCGGCGTCGCTCTGGACCATCCCATGCTCCGGCCCCTGCTGGGCGAGGGCATCAACCTCCTGCGGCCGGGAGAGCCCCCTGTCGACGAAAACGGTCACGGCACCCATGTGGCCGGGGTGATCGCCTGGGCGTCGGGCTGCTGGTACGACCGCCGGAGCCCGCCCCGCATTCGCCTGCACCCCGTCAAGATTTTCGACCAGGCCGGAGTGGGCCGCGTCCGGGACATCGTGGAAGGCCTTCGGTGGTGCATTCAGCACGGCATGCAGATCGTCAACCTCAGCTTCGGCACGGACCAGAAAACCAGCCCCAGCCTCCACGAAGCGATCCGGCAGGCCCAGGAGGCCGGCATCCTGCTCATCGGGGCGGCGGGCAACGACGGGCGATCCGGCGCGGTGGACTACCCGGGCCGCTACCCGGAGGTGGTGGCGGTGGGCTCCTGCAACCGGTGGGACCGGCCCTCCCGCTTTTCCAGCGCCGGACCCGGCATCGACCTGATCGCCCCCGGCTCCGCCATCACCTCGTTGGCACCGGAAGGCGGCTTTGTACAGATGAGCGGCACTTCCATGGCCGCCCCCCACGTCACCGCGGCCGCCGCCCTGCTGCTGGCGCTGGAACCCCACCTCACCCCGGAGGCCGTGCGGAAGCGGCTCAAGGCCAGCGCCGAGTGGCTTCCCGGGGTCCCCGGGCGGGCCCAGGGCGCCGGCCTGCTGCGGGCCGACCACCTGCTCCGCTGGGGCATGACCTAGTGGAGCCGCCTTCCCCTCACACTGGCCGGCATTGCTCGCAGGGAAGGTACCCCGCTGCCCGGGCTTCCGCCTCGGTCCGGAAAAGCACCTCATCATCCGCCGGCATGGACGGGCAGGTGGGGTAGCAAAACCGCCCGCTGCTGTGGTCCCCCACGAACCGGTATCCCTGCCGGGCCAGCTTATTCAGCCGGGCAACATCCACGCCCTCCATGGCCAGCAGCCTTGCCTTGACCGCCGGGCCGCCCATGCCGTACTGCCCGAGGGCGCCCGACGCCGTCACCACCCGGTGGCACGGGATCAGGAGCGGAATCGGATTGCGGGCCATCACGTTGCCCACTGCCCGGCACGCCCCGGGCCGCCCCACCTCCCGCGCAAGCCACCGGTAAGGCCGGACGGTACCCCGGGGAATCAGCCGGGTCTTGGCCAGGACCTCCTGCTGAAACGGGGTCAGCCGGCTTACGTCCAGCGGCACCGTGCACCGGCCGTCCCGCATCCACTCCGTAAGGCAGGTCCGCCACTGCTCCTGCAGGCGGTCGTCCCGGGTGACCGGAGACCCCCACTCCTGCTGCAGCCTGACGGCGAATTCCCCCTCATCCGCGACCGTGGAGAGAAAGCAGATCCCCCGGTCGGTGTAGCCCACCCCCGTCAGGCCCAGCAGCGGCAAGGACAGCATCGTATACCGAACCGGTTCCAATTCCCGGATCATCCCGGGGCACCTCCGTTTCTGTGGCGAGAACGTCCGTCAGATCGGCAGCCGGGCCTGATAGACATCGCCGGGGCGGACCAGGTTATGCACGCTCATCCCCAACAGCCTTACCTTCCGCCCTTCCCAGTCCACCCGGCTGAAGATCTCCCGGGCGGTGCGGGCGATCACCGCCGGATCGGCGGTGGGAACCGGCAGGGTCTGGCTCCGGGTGATGGTCAGGAAGCTGCCCCCCTTGGAGCCCCCCGGCACAAAGCAGTTCCACTTGATCTTCACCGTCACCGTCCGGCACGCCATCCGGCGTCGCTGCAGTTCAGCCGCCAGCCGGGCGGCGTACTGGTCCAGCAGGCCCGCCAGGTAGACGGGATCGCTCTGGTCCGTCGGGAAGGTGTTTTCCTCCCCGATGGACTTGATCTCATGGTGAGGCTCCACCGGACGGGGATCGATGCCTTGGGCCAGCAGGATCAGTTCGTCCGCTCGCCGTCCCAGGTGCCGCCTCAGCACCTCCGGGTCGTACCGGAGGAGATCCCCGCAGGTGCGGATGCCCAGGCTGCTCAGCAGCTGTTCGGTGGCGGGCCCCACACCGTAAAGCCGCCGGACCGGCAGGGACGGCAGCATCTCCCGGGCCCGCTCGGGAGTGATCACGGTAAAGCCGTCCGGCTTGTCCATGTCCGAGGCGATCTTGGCCAGGAACTTGCAGTAGGAGATACCCACCGACGCGGTCAGCTGCAGTTCCCGCCGGATGTCTTCCTTGATGGCCCGCCCCACCGCCAGTGCGTCCTTCCCGGAGACGTCCAGGTAGGCCTCATCCACCGACATGGGCTCGATGATCTCCGTGTAGCGGCGCATGATCGCCCGGATCTGCCGGCTCACCGCCTGGTACTTGGCCATGTTCGGCCGGATAAAGATCGCCTGAGGACAAAGCCGCGCCGCTTCCCAGGACGGCATGGCCGAGCGAATGCCAAAGCGCCTCGCCTCGTAACTGCACGTACTCACCACGCCGCGGGAGTTGGGAGGGCCGCCCACCACCACCGGCTTGCCCCTCAGATGCGGGTTATCCCGCTGTTCGATGGCAGCGAAAAAGGCGTCCATGTCCAGATGGATCACCCAGAGGTCCTGCCGCTGGATCGGCCGCACCTCCTTTCCCGCGCGGTGCATAGAATGGTCCACCCGGAGTTCCGTCTCCATGAAGAGGTGACGTAGCTTGACGGATCGCAATACCGGTGCGCAGCCCGACCGGCGGCCCACCGGGGGCCAGTGGCCGTCCGCATCTGGAGGTGCCTCTGGCGGCATGATACCCGGTCCATGGGGCCCCATGCCCGGCCCCGGCGGCATGATGCATGGCTGGGGCGGTATGATGCCTGGTTTCAACGGTATGATGCCGGGCTACAGCGGCAAGATGCCGGGCGCCGGTCCCGGAATGCCCGGATGGGGCGGCATGATGCCCGGCATGGGCGGCATGTTCTTCCCGCAGCTTCCGGCACTGCTGCAGGCCATGGAGGCCTGCCTCGCCATGGCCTCGGTGATCCTCTCCCTGATCACCCAGGCGCTGCGGGATGAGGTCCTCCAAAATCTCCCCGAGATGCGCCGCTTCACCGATGCCTTCGGCAACTACCTCCAGAGCCTGATGGTGGCATCCGGATCGATCCGGCGGATTCTGGGTGGTGAGCGTTCCAGTGAACTGCTCACCGTCTTGCAGGAGCAGCTTGAGGCCCTTCCCGCCACCCACCAGCCGTTCATGGAGACCTGGCAGCAGCTGAGCCGCAACCAGACCGCCCGCCGCAGCCCCACGATCCAGGCCCTGGCCCGGGCCCTTGAGAGGGCCCAGCCCGTCCATCACCAGTTGATGACGGCCTTGCAGCCCCTGCTGCCCATGGGCATGCAGCACCACCGTGAGCGATAACCTGCACATAGCACCCCCGGCCCGCCCTGGGTCCGGGGGTCGCCGCCTGTTACAGGGCTGCCACCAAGGACTTGAAATGGCGCCCCCGTTCCTCGAAGTTGCGGTAGGCATCGAAACTGGCGCAGGCGGGCGAAAGGACCACGTTGTCCCCGGGCTGCGCTTCCTGATAGGCCAGCCGCACTGCCTCCTCCATGTCCCGGGCGTGGTGCAGGACGCGATTGTACCCGTAGCGGCGCACCGTCTCTTCGATCTTCGGCGCGGTGGGGCCGGTCAGGATCAGGGCCTTTACTTTCTCCACCACCAGAGGCGCCATGGGATCAAAGGGAATCCCCTTGTCGGACCCGCCGGCAATCAGCACGATCGGCGCCTCCAGGGTCCGCAGGGCCGCCACCGCCTCGGTGGGGGAGGTGGCCTTCGAGTCGTTGTACCAGCGGGCGCCGTTGATCACCCGCACGGGCTCCAGGCGGTGCTCCACCCCTGCAAAGGTGGTCAGCACCGACCGGACGGCCTCCGGCCCCGCACCGGCCAGAAAAGCCGCGGCCATGGCCGCCAGGGCGTTCTCCAGGTTGTGCAGCCCCATCAGCTTCAGTTCCTGTACCTTCAGCACCGGGACCTCCCGGTTCTGGTCCCGCCAGATCAACTCATCGCCCCGGACGAAGGCGCAGGTCTCCGTGCCGGGATCCGCCTGCCGGCTGAAGAAGACCACCCGGGCGGGCGCCTCCGCGGCAAAGCTCCGCACCAGCGGATCGTCCGCGTTGAGGATCACGATGTCTTCCGGCTTCTGATACCGGAAGATGTTTTTCTTGGCCTCCACGTACTCCTCCATGGAGGCGTGCACATCCAGGTGATTGGGACTGATGTTGGTGATCACCCCGATGTGAGGGCTCCGACCCCCGGTAAGCTGAAGCTGGAAGCTGGAAAGTTCCAGCACCACCTTCGCCTCCGGCGGCACCGATTCTGCCTGCTCCACCAGGGGGGTACCGATGTTGCCTCCCACGTAGACCTGATGCCCGGCGGCCTTCAGGATCTCCCCCACCAGCGTGGTGGTGGTGGTCTTGCCGGCGCTGCCGGTGATGCCGATCACCGGCGCCCGGCAGTAGGCCAGCACCAGACCGATCTCCCCGACGATGATGGCGCCCCGGGCTCGGGCCGCTTCAATTTCCGGAAGGTGCTTGGGGATGCCCGGCGTGAGGAAGATCAGGTCGTGGTGGGCCAGCGGCTCCAGATACCCGGCGCCGGTGCAGAGCGTCACGCCCAGCCGGCGGAGCTCCTCCGCCCGCTCCCCCAGTTCTGCCTCGCTTTTCCGGTCGCAGGCCGTCACCACGGCCCCCTTTTTCCGCAGGTGCCGGATCAGCGGCATGTTGGAGACGCCGATCCCCACCACCACCACCGGTTTGCCGTGAAAATCCATGCCGGACACCTCCCAGGCCGCATGCCGTGTCGTAAGAAACCCGATGGGTCATGACCCATCGGGTTCGTTCCACTACGCCTTCATTATACCCCTTAAGAAAGGAATTGGCATTACTCCGCTTTCTGCAGCAGCGCTTCGATCCGGTTGAGCCCTTCTTCGATCCGATCCAGAGACGTGGCGTAGGAGAACCGGACATAGTCGGGGGCGCCGAAACCGGTACCCGGGACGACGCTCACCCGGGCGTGCTCCAGGATCACCCGGGCCAGGTCGTCGGAAGAGTTGATCCGCTGGCCGCAGATGGTCATTCCGTAGGTGCCGGAGACGTTGGGGAAGAGGTAGAAGGCACCCTGGGGAGCCACCTTCACGGAGAAGCCCGGCAGCCGGTTGACCCGCTCCACCATATACCGGCGCCGCCGGTCGAATTCCCGGCGCATCTCCTCCACCGCTTCCTGGGGACCCCGCAGGGCCTCCACGGCCGCCTTCTGCGAGATGGTACAGGGAGCGGAGGTGGACTGGGACTGCAGGGCCGACATCGCCTTGGCGTAGGCCGTCTCCGAAGCGGTATACCCGATCCGCCAACCGGTCATGGCGTAAGCCTTGGATACGCCGTTTACAATGATGGTCCGCTCCTTCACCTCCGGAGCAAGGGAGGCGATGGAGACGTGCTCCGCCCCGTCATAAAGGAGCTTTTCGTAGATCTCGTCGGATAGGATGACCAGGTCGTGTTCCACCGCCAGGGCCGCGATGGCCTCCAGTTCCTTGCGGGTGTAGACCGCCCCGGTGGGGTTGCTGGGGCTGTTCAGGTTGATTACCCGGGTCCGGGGCGTCAGCTTGGCCCGGATCATCTCCGCGGTCATCTTGAAACCGGTGGATTCGTCCGTCTCCACCACCACCGGCACACCGCCGGCCAGCTTCACCATCTCCGGGTAGCTCACCCAGTACGGAGCCTGGATGATCACCTCATCCCCCGGATCCAAAAGCACCATAAAAGCATTGAAAAGGGCCTGCTTACCGCCGTTGGAAACGACGATCTGCTCAGGCCGGTACTCGAGGCCGTTGTCCCGCTTGAGCTTCTCGCAAATCGCCTGCCGCAGTTCCATCATGCCGGCGGCCGGCGTGTACTTGGTGAACCCCTGCTCAATCGCAGCGATACCTGCCCGCTTGATCAGGAGCGGCGTATCGAAATCAGGCTCACCCACCGAGAAGTTCACCACATCGATGCCTTCCGCGATCATCTGCTTGCTGCGGGCGTCGATGGCCATGGTGGCCGAAGGAGACATGGCACTAGCGCGGGCAGAAAGGCGCATGCAGACAAGCGCTCCTTCCTTGGAAGATTCCGGTTGTACCTTGTCTTTTATGTAGAGAGTATACACCGATGCGCCAAAAGTGCAAGTACATTTAGACCAAATGCACGGAACATCCGATCACTGGGGTAAATCCGGGAGCGTATGCCTGCACGGTCCTCCTGCGTTCCATCTACTAATAAGAACAGGGACCGGGCCGTCTGTCCGGCCGGTCCCTTGTCGTTTACCCTATCCGCTACTGAGGCCCTGCCGCGAAGAAGGCCTCCAGCGCCTGCACGATCGCCTCCGCCTCCTTCTGCTGGAAGGCAGGATCCATGGCCAACTGCGCCTCCGTGGGATTTGTGAGGAAGGTCAGTTCCAGCAGCACCGCGGGCGCATCGGTGTTGCGGGTCACGTAAAAGTCGGAATCCTTGTACCCCCGGTTCAGCAGCCCCGTAGCCCCGGTCAGATAATGTTGCATCGCCCAGGCCAGGGCCTCGCTCTGAATGCCGTTTAAGGTGTAGCTGGTGTAGTACGTCTCGGTGCCCTGGGCCGTGCTGGAGCTCGCTGCGTTGTGGTGGATGGACACGAAGGCATCCACACCCAGTTCGTTGGCGATCCGTGTACGGTAGTCCAGGTCCACATGGAGCGCATCCTGGTGCGTCTCCACCGCCAGCACGTGATCGGGCGTGGGCAGCCGGTCCGTCGCCCGGGTCAGCAGCACCCGGGCGCCCCGGGCCACCAGCAGATCCCGCACCTTCAGGGCCACCGCCAGGTTGACGTCCTTCTCCATCACCCCGAGGTAACGGTTCTGGGCACCGGGGTCGTAACCGCCGTGGCCGGGATCCAGCACGATGGTCTTGCCGGCCAGGCCGGTCCGCAAGAGGTGAAGCTCATACCCTTCGGCCGTGGCCTTCAGGACGTAGGCCTGGCTGGTCGGAATGGAAACCACCACGCCGTCCGCCCGCTGCTCCACCTGCACGCCGGGAGGCAGGCTCAGCGCGCCGTTGATGGCACCGGGCAGGGTCACCGTCACCACCCCGGAGGCCGCGCCCAGCCGGGCATCGGTGGCGCCCCGGAGCTGCAGCACGTAGACCGTGCGGTCCGCCTCGCTGCGCACCTGCACACCGTGCAGCACCGGCCGCAGTTCCACCACCAGCCGGCCGGGGGCCTGCTCCACCACCTGCACCCCGGCGGACCGCTCCAGGCCTACTGCGACGCCCTCCGGCTCAAAGGCGAGGTAGCGGACGCCGCCGGTGCCCACCGCAATCAGCGCCGGCTCCGCCTGACCGGTAGTACACGGAATCAGCACCCGTTCTTGCTGGATCACCGGCAGGCCCAGGGTCTCTGGGCCCACCACCTCCAGCCGCAGCACTCCGGGGGCCGCTGCCGTCAGGGTGGCCCGGAGGCCGTCGCCAAATGTAACGGCCGGCGCCGGTGTGCTCGCGGCCCGAACGGGTCTCGTGTAGTCTCCGTGCACCCAGCCCCTCCGCCCGCGGCTGGTGATCACCTCTACCCAGGGATCCTGCCGCTGCACCACCTGCAGGATCTCACCCTGGGGCAGTACCTCCAGGATGGGTGCCTCCAGACTGCCGGCAGCCCGCAGCCGCAGCCCGTCCCAGGGGGTCACCTCCAGCCATTCGGTTGGGTCAGCCGTGCCCCCGGAGACCTCGGCAGCCATCCCCACAGCCCAGCGGCCACCGGTCACCTCCATCAGAAGGCCGCCTTCCCGGATCTGGACGGCGGAGCCAGGCACCCAGCCCCGTTGGCCCCGGGGAGTGACCACCTGCACCCAGCCCTCCGCGGCGCCCAGATAGGTGAGCCGCTCACCGGGGTACACCGTATCCACCTTGAAGTAGTACGCCTGGTGCCGGCCCGAGTAGACGTCTGCAGAGGCCAGCACCCAGACTTCCTTGGCTCCCAGCGGCAGGTTGTCCCGCGCCTTTGGGGGCAGTTCCGGCACTTCCCAGGAGCCGGATCCCACCGGTGTCTCAGGTTGAGGATCTGGTGCTGGTGCTGGTGCCGGTGCCGGTTCCGGCTCCGGTGCAGGCACCGGATCTACGGCCGGTCCGGGCGCCGGCATTTCTACGTCCGCGGCGCGCCGCATGTACATGCTGGCCACCCATCCCTCGGTGCCGTCGGAGAGCCGGACCCGCCACCAATCCCGCCACTCCTTCAGCAGCCGCACCCGGGTGCCTTCGGTGATCTGGGTGAGGATCCGATCCGAAAGCGACGGGCCCTCCCGCACATTCAGCACATCGGTGCTGACCACGGCCCATGCCTCTTCGTCCTCGTAGGAGATAATGCTGTAGGTGGCAGATACCCACGCCAGGGTACCGGATTTGGTCCGTACCTGGACCCAATCGCCGTCCCGTCCGACCACAGGAAGGGAATCCCCGTAGGCCAGTGCGCCGATTTTCGCATAGGACAGACCGGGCCCTTCCCGCACGTTGAGCCCGTCCCAGTCCGAAGGAGTCAGCGTGGCAGCCATGCCATACCCTGGCACTGCCGCCAGCACCATGGCAGCAGCCGCCGCAGCCGCAAGGCGCTTCAACGGTAAGCCACCCCTTTACCGTAACCGTTTATTACGTAGACGATATACCCCTGGAAATACGTTTCGCAAAGGATGGGCCCATTCCTGTCGCACCCTGGGAAACCGGACAAAAAAGGCCCAGGCTTGCACCCGGGGCCTCAGTCGGTTTCACATCCCTGTACTGATGGGCTGCCCAGCCCGCTGTACGCCTGCCCTGACCGGGGAACCAGACGGGCCGTGACCCACGGGCCCGCCAGCAGCACGATCAGCCAGCGGGTCATCTGCATCGCCAGTACCAGGCCGGGATCCGCATCCACCTTCGCGGCGGTAGCCACCATCACATCCATGCCGCCGGGCGTAGAACCCAGCACCGCGGTCATGGTGTCCACCCCCGTCAGGAGATGGAACCCATAGCCCACTCCCAGGCAGAGGATGATCAACACCACCACCAGCGCCACTTCGATGGCCACAGCTTTCCCCAGCCGCAACGCGGTGGACAGGTCAAATCGGAGACCGATGGAGAGCCCCACCAGCCCCATCCCCAGGCTGAACAGCCCGGAGGGCAGGACGAACTGGTAGGGAAACATCCAACTCACCGGCATCACGGCCAGCACCGGCCCCAGGAAGAACGCCGAAGGAAAGTGCAGCCGCCGTCCCAGGTACGCCCCCGCCAGGCCACACAGCAGCAGGACCGTCAGATTCAGCCCGGCTGGAGCCGCCGGCAGGCCGGAAAGGGTAGCGGCTGCGGCACTTCCGCCCGCTGCCGCGGCGGGAAACAGCAGGTGTACCGCCGGCGGTGTCAGCAGGACCACCAGCAGCAGGCGGACGTACTGCAGCAGCGCCACGGCCACCGGATCGGCCCCCAGTTCGCTGCTCATGGCCACCATAGCCGGCGCCGCCCCTGGCAGCGACCCCAAGAACCCGGTGGCCGGGTCGATCCCCGCCCACCGCCAGAGCAGCCGGCCGTTCAGCAGGCTGAGCCCGCCGGTGATCACCACCCCCACCGCCAGGGGCAGCCCCAGAAAGGCCACCCGCTGCAAGGTCTCCAGCGTAAAGCCCACGCCGATCCCCAGTCCCACCAAGGCCTGTCCGATGGCCAGGAGGTACGGAGGCATCGGAAACGGCCGCTTGAGCCACGCGGAAAGCCCGATTCCCGCGAACATCGGTCCCAGCAGCCACGCCACCGGCACATGCAGGAGATCCAGAACCCATCCAGCCAGCGCGGCGGCTGCCGCCAGGATGACCCAGTACCTCATCAAAAACGCCGTCGCCTCCCCTCGGGCACCTTCCGGTCTCCCCGGCGCCGGCGCCCCGATTCGTTTCCGTCATCATCGTTATCATCACTCTACTTCTGGAAATCAGGTGGTGCAAGAGGGAGGCGCTGGCACCTTTCCCCTGTTGACATGAACGCGAAAACCCCGTATCATGGGGTAGGTCCATAAGCGCCCGTAGCTCAGTAGGATAGAGCAGCAGTTTCCTAAACTGCGGGTCGGGGGTTCGAGTCCCTCCGGGCGCGCCAGGCTGAAATCCGCATGGCTCAAGGGCTCCAGGGTTTGGTCCCTGGAGCCCTAAAGCTGTTTTTTGGTCGCTACTGTAGCCAAACTGTGGCCGAACGTGACGGACAGGGGCGGACTGGCGTGGACCCACAATCCTGCTTTGCTGGCCGGGCCACAGCGCCCGGGCCGTGGACCCACAAGTGCCAGCAGCCGAACGACAGCAGGCACTCGAGAACGTACTCTTGATTCGAACCAAGTACTTTTATACGAATGCCCTCGCTGCCGAGTCGAAACCGGTCTTCGACCGGATTTGAGGAGGTTCTATGAACTCAATTGTCCGGAAGGTCCGTGAGCTGATTGCCACACGTGCTTCAGCTAGAGTACATAGGAGTGGTGTAAAAAGCACCCACACTAGACGATCATCCATTGGAATCGTCTAGGGGGGGCGACGTCCCAGCCGCCGTGGAATTTCGTGGCGGCCTTTTTCTTCGTTTTTAGGCCGTTTTCACGGTGCTGGATGTTTCTGGAACGACGTGTCTGCTTAGGGCTTCCGACATCATGGGGAGCTGGCGGTAGCCCTTGAT
>DATCKG010000009.1:0-43593 GCA_036562385.1 Symbiobacteriaceae bacterium | reverse complement strand
TGTGGGCCGCGGCGGCAACCGGGCTGCTTCAGTCGACGGGCCTCCTCAAAGGCATGGCCGGTCCCGCGGCGGTCCTGGATCTTCACAATTACCTGGCGTCGCTCTCCCTCTACGCCGCCACCGTCCATGCCGTGGTGCTGCTGTGGGACCGCTATGTCCCCTTCACGGTTCCGGCGATCCTGGTACCGTTCAGCAGCGACTATAAGCCGCTGCTGGTGGGGATGGGCAGCCTGGCCTTCTACATGGCCCTGGGCGTCACGGTCACCACCTATTTCCAGGCGCAATTCCGGCCGCACACGTGGCGGCGGATCCACCAGACCAGCCTGGTGGCCTATCTTCTCGTGTTGATCCACGGGCTGGTGCTGGGCACCGATACGGAGTGGTTCGCCGTCCGCGTCCTGTACGCCGTCACAGCCACCAGCATGGCCGTGCTTGCCGCATACCGGTTCCTCCGGGGAAAGCGGCAGCACGCCCGCTAATAGAGCGCTTCCAGTTGGTCCACCAGGCTGCCCACGTAGGCGACGGCCTGGTGGATCGGTTCTGGTGTGGACGTGTCCACGCCGGCCAGCCGGATCAGGTCCAGAGGCTTCAGGGTGCCGCCGGCCTTCAGGGTGCGCAGCCACCGTTCCACGGCCGGGTGCCCCTCCTCCCGGACCGCCCGGGCCACCGCCGTGGCCACGGTGAGGCCCGCAGAGTAGGTGTACGGGTACAGGCCCATGTAGTAGTGCGGCTGGCGCATCCAGGTGAGCCGGGCTCCCTCGTCGATCACCACGGTGTCGCCCCAGAACTCCTGCAAAATGGCGCCTTTGGTCTCCGACAGCACCGCGGCAGTAATCGGCGTGCCTGCCTCCGCCAGGCGGTAGATCCGCCGCTGCAGTTCCCCCTCCAGCAGATGGGTGACGAAGTTGTGGTAGTACGTCCCCAGCATCTGGGCAATCACCCACCGCCGCATGCGGGGATCGGCACTGCGGGCGAGGATGTGCTGCCCCAGCAGCAGTTCATTCAGGGTGGAAGGCGCCTCGATGAAGTAGGTGGAGGGCCGGGTGTTGATCAGCCGCTGGATCGGCTGATTCAGTGCGAAGTGGGCCGCGTGGCCCAGTTCGTGGGCCAAGACGAAGGCAGACCGGAGGGTGTCCTGCCAGGTGATCAGGATATACGGGTGCGCGCCGTAGGGAGCCGCGCAGAAGGCACCGGTGGACTTGCCCACATTGTCCGCCCGGTCCACCCAGCGCTCGGTGAGGGCCCGGCGGATCACCTCCGTGTACTCGTCCCCCATCACGCTCACCGCCTCCAGGATGAGCCGGGAGGCTTCGGCGAAGGTGGTGGCAGGGTTGTAGCCGGGGTCCAGCGGCGCCTTCAGGTCGCAAACCAGCAGCTCGTCCAGCCCCAGCACCCGCCGGCGGAGGCGGGCGTAGCGGCGCATGTGGGGGGCCAGTTCCGCCTGGATGATGTCCAGCACGTTGTGGTAGCCCTCCAGGGAGACCTGCTGCTGGTGCAGCAGCATCGCCTCCGCGGAGGGGTATCCCCGCAGGCGGGCCAGCACCACATGCTTGCGCACCTCGGTGGCAAAGGTAGCGGCCAGGGTATGCTGGTAGGCCTTCAACCCCCTGGTGAAGGAGGCATAGGCGGCCCGCCGCACCCGGGCATCCGGCTCCTGTTCATACCGGTCCTCGTACAGGGCAAAGGACATCGGCAGTTCCTGGCCCTGGGGACCCCGGATGGGCTCGAAGCTCATATCCGCGCTCTTGGTCCGCTCGTAGATGACATAGGGGGCGTCGGTGACCTCCTCCAGCGCGGCCAGTACCTCTTCCGTCTCCGGTGAAAGGGTGTGGGGTTTCTGCTCCGCCAGATCGGTCAGGTACTTCCGGTAGGGCTCCAGGTTGGGCTCCTCGGCCAGGTAACGCTCCAGGGTCCCGGCGGGCAGGGACAGGAGTTCCGTGGGGATGAAGGCCAGGGCAGCCCCCAGCCGGGCGCCCAGGGCGGCGGCCCGGGCGAAGGCCGCCTGATGGGCCGGGGAGGTCCCGTCCTCGGCCAGGCGCAGTCGTGCGTAGGTGGCCACCCGGTCATACTGTTCCAGGAGGGCTTCCCGGGCTTCCAGACATTCCAGCAGCACCGCCGCCCCTTCCCCCAGATGGCCCTTGAACCGGGTCACCGTGGGGAGGCACGCCTCCACCGACGCAAAGGCTGCTTCCCAGGCCTCGGCGCTGGGAAAGAGGTCGGCCAGGTTCCAGGTCAGTTCCACCGGCACTTCGGCACGGGTCAGTCTCTTGGCCATGGGCGATCTCCTTTCTGTGATGCGTCCGCGGTACAGAGCATACGCGTAAAGATTTCTCTTTCTGCACCAGGATTTCCTTTTCCAGCCATTCCAGCGAAAAAGTGCCCTCCCACGGCCCCCGTGGGTTCCGGCCCATGGCAGTTCATGGTACCATAACCCCTGTGTGCGCGGCGCACCGGCGCCGGCGAGTCAGTCAGCACAGGAGGCGGTATCCCATCATGCTCCAGAAACTGCAGCAGGTGGCCCAGGAGGGGGCGCTCCGGATCACCCACGCCTACCTCGGTCACATTAAGAAAGAAGAAGACCGGAAAGTGCTGGATCACGCGGAGGCCCTGGCCTGGGAGGAAGTGGAGCCCAGCATCCGGTCGCTCCTGGAGCAGCACCTCCTTCAGGCGGTGGAGGGAGCGCTGGGGGAGGTGAACTTCCCCTGCTACTACACCGGCGAAGTGCTCTCCGTCGCCAAGGTGGCTTCCCCGGAGTATGACCGCACGGCCAACCGGCCCGCCGTGGAGATCCTGGAGGCGATCCGGGACTTGCGGGAGGTGGATCGGCGGGTCCTGGTCGAGCTAGGGAACGGGCTGGCCTACAAGGTGATGGCGGCCGGCGCCATCCGAAATCATCTGGTCTGCATCCTGAAGTTCTTCATCATTCCGGAGCTAGGTGCTGCGCCGGTAAACTTCGTCTTCGCCACCCTCCTGGATCTGGATGACCGGGAGGAGTCTTTATTCGACGAAGCCCGAGGCCGGTTCGTTACCCAGATGCTGAACAACGTGGTGAAGCGGTCGGGCGTCTCCCGGGCAGTCTTCTTCCCCTGCCTGGATGAAGAGGGCCGGGAGATGGCCGACCTCCTGGTGTACGCGGGCAGCGGCGCAGGCTCCTGGTTCAAGGCGCTGGAGGTGACCCGCCGGCTGAGTCCGAGCCGGGAGGGTCAGGCGCTGGTGCGGATGATCACCGAGCAAAGCAGCACGGAAGAGGTGCCCCATGACCTCTTCCGGCGCATGGGCAACGACCTGCTGGATCAGGCCGCGGAGGGGCTGGGCGCGGAGCAGGTGCTGGACAGCCTGGAGCGGGCCGTGGGGCACGGAGTGGACCGGCTCGGCTTTAAAGCCCGGTGGGAAGCGGCATTTGGGGATCTGGCCTACCGCGCCTCGTATGATTCCCTCTTCGGCGGCAGCGGAACGCAAAAACCCACCCGCCTGAAGATGCGGGCCGGCGGGATTCAGATCACCCTCACCCCGGCTGATCTCGAGCATTTCCGGCAGGTCAACGTGGGAAAGCGCACCTTTATCCTGTTTGAGGTCCCGGAGATGGCCCGGGTAACTGTGGGCAAGGACCTGGATCTGCGCATCAAGCCGGTGGCGCTGGAAGACCTCGAGCGGTGGCTCAAGGGCGAAGAGCGGGAATAGCCGCAGCAGAACAGGGGAACCCTGAACGTGTCCCTCTTATCCGAACGCGGGCTGCGTTCGCACATCCGTAAAAGGAGCAAGAAGCACATGAACAAGACCCTCTATTTTGGAAACCTGCCGTGGGCTGCCACCGCCGAGGACCTCACCAATGCCGTTTCCCAGTATTCCCCGGTGATCTCAGCCCGCATTGCCGTCGATCCGGAAACGGGCCGGAGCCGTGGTTTCGGCTTTGTGGAGGTTCCCGCGGAAAACGCCCAGGCAGTCATTGAAGCCCTCAACGGCGCCGACTGGGGCGGCCGCTACCTGAAGGTCAACGAGGCCAGACCCCGTCCGAACCGGTCCTGAGGGTGATGTCAAGGGCTCGGTGCCCACGGCACCGGGCCCTGACGATTTTTGGCCGTCTGGAGCAGCCACACCTGTCGCCGATGGCGCGTATATTGCATCAGCCGGCCGGATATACGGCCGCGACCGAGGGAAGGCGGGCGATGCTGTGTGCGCGTACGGCCGTTTCGCCCTGAGGTAGCGACGCAGATTCTCCGGCAGCAGATCAAGGGACTGCCCGGAACCGTAGGGATCGTGGTGACCGATCTGATCTCCGGACAGACGGCCAGCGTCAACCCCATGGCTACCTTCCACGGCGCCAGCACCCTCAAGGTTCCCATCGCCATGGCGGTGCTGCAGCTGGTGGATCAGGGCCGGCTAAGCCTGCAGCAACCAATCCGTTACCAGGAATCTGACTTTGAAAGGGGCACCGGCACGCTGCAGGCCACCATCAAGCCCGGGGATCAGCTCACCGTGGAGCGGCTGCTGGACCTGATGATCACCGTCTCCGACAACATTGCCCGGAACATGCTGGAGCGGTTCATCGGCAGCGGAACCATCCGGGAGTACATGCTTTCGTTGGGGGTCTCGCCCCCCTACGATCCGGTGGAGCGAACCGTCACCCCCCACGGAATGAACCAGGTGCTCCTGGCTCTGGACTCCGGGCGCTCCGGGCTCTCCCGGGAGAGTACCCTCCGGCTTCTGCACTGGATGGAGCAGACGGTCCACCGAAACCGGATTCCCCGCTTCCTGCCGTCGGAGGTGGTGGTGGCCAACAAGATCGGCACCGTGCCCAACCAGGTCCATGACATCGGGCTCGTCTACGCGCCGGATCGTTCCTTCGCGATCTCCGTGTTTACCAGGGGAATCCCGGAAGAGCAGGCCGAGGAGGCCATCGGCCGGATTGCCGCCGCCATCTACTGGTACGAGGATTCGCTGGCGGCACCCGATCAGCAGTAGAAAGGGGCCAGTACCGGCGGGTACTGGCCCCGATGCTGTGCTGGCAGCCTTTCCCGCTCCCGTCCTGTCATCGAAATCTCGTTCTCGATACACCGGGCGGCATACGTAGCCAGACGGGTTCCCTTGTCCGGCTTGAAGGTGCCGATGGCTTTGATCAGGCCGACGGTGCCGACGGAGATCAGGTCATCGGTCTCCTCGCCGGTATTGTCAAACTTCTTAACAATATGGGCCACCAGCCGCAGGTTTCGCTCAATCAGAATGGCCCGGGCCTCCTCGTCTCCCTGCTGCAGGCGCCTTAAGTACTCGGCCTCCTCCTCCTCGCTCAGAGGCTGCGGGAAGGTACTGGAGTTGTTCACATAGCCCGCCAGCAAACTCATGCACCGGATGATCCATTCCGCCAGCATGCCCAAGACGGAGAGCACCATGCCCACTCCTCCCCTCCTTCTGGTAAGGAACAGCGTATGCCCCGGGGCTGCCAACTGTGCAGCCCCGCGCCCCTAAGAAGGCCCTCGGACGTGCAAGCCCCGGGCTCCGGTCTGTGACAGGACGGAGTCCCGGGGCTCACCTGTGTTACCGCCTGCGTTCACTCGGTAAGCCGTAGGAATTCCTGCACGTCGGCGATCAGCACGTCGGCCGCGCTCTGCCAGAAATCCGGCCGGGTCAGGTCGACCCCCAGGTGGCGGGCTGCCAGTTCCTCCACCGGCATCCGGCCCGTATCCCGGAGCAGGGCGGCATACCGGTCTGCAAAGGCCGGCCCTTCGGCTTTGGCCCGGGCGT
Source organism: Symbiobacteriaceae bacterium (assembly GCA_036562385.1). Classification (GTDB taxonomy): domain Bacteria; phylum Bacillota; class Sulfobacillia; order Symbiobacteriales; family Symbiobacteriaceae; genus DATCKG01. The sequence continues at coordinate 37,854 of DATCKG010000009.1, read as the reverse complement.
AGATGCCGAGGCTGAACAGGTAGCCGAAGGTGTAGGGGAAGTTGTAGAAGGGCTGCTCGGTGATATAGAAGTGAAGCTTCGAAGCCCAGAAGTAGGGGTGATACTGGCTGAGGGCATCGCAGAAGGCCCGCCGCTGGGCTTCCTCCATGAGCTGGTTGAGCCGCTGCACACTCACCGCGCCTTTGGCCCGTTCGGCGTAGAACGCGGTCTCAAACAGGAACCGGCTGTGGATGTTCATGAAGAAGGCGATGCCTCGTTCGATCTTCTCCGCCAGCAGCGCGACCCGCTCGGACTGGGTCCGGGCTTCCTGCAGCGCGGCATCGGAAACCAGCGTCTCGGCAAAGGTGGAGGCCGTCTCTGCCACGTTCATGGCGTAATCCTGGGCCAGTTCCGGCAGGTCCTCCATCAGGCTCTGGTGATAGGCGTGGCCCAGCTCATGGGCCAGGGTAGAGACGTTATTCGCCGTGCCGCTGAAGGTCATGAAGATCCGGGACTGCCGCTTCAGGGGGAAGCTGGTGCAAAAGCCGCCGGCCTGCTTCCCGGGGCGATCCTCCGCCTCGATCCAGCGATGGGTGAAGGCATGGGCGGCAAAGTCCCCCATCGCGGGGCTGAACCGGCGGAAGTGCTCCACCACAAACTCCGCCGCTTCCTCGTAGGTGAAGGTTCGCTCACTGCCGCCCAGAGGCGCCTCCACATCGTACCAGGCCAGCCGGTCCAGGCCCATCAGCTTCGCCTTTCGGTTCAAGTACGCCACCAGCGGCGCCTTGTTCCGCTCCACCACGTCCCACATCACCTGCAGGGTCTCCGGCTTCATCCGGTTGACCTCCAGGGGCTCCTTCAACACCGAATCCCAACCCCGGTGCCGGTACAGATTCAGCCGGAAGCCCGCGAGATGGTTCAGGGCCGTGGCAAACAGCTCCGCATCCTTGGCCCAGGCCTCCTCCCAGGCGGCGAAGAGCTCGCTCCGCACCTTCCGGTCGCTGCTCCGCAGCCTGTTGTGGGCCTGCCCGGCAGAGAGGAGCACCTCCCGCTCCCCTTCCCGGAAGGGAATCGTCACCCGCCCCACCAGCGTGTCGTAAAGCTCGCTCCACGCATGGTAGCCGTCCACCGCCAGGTCGCTGGCCAGCTGCTCCCGCAGCGGTTCCATCCGCTCCCGGGCCCGCCGGCGCCGCTCCTCCAGCGGATAGGCTGCCAGGGCGAAACGGGGATCGGCCACAAGCGCCTGCCAGGGTTCCGAGGGCACCGCCACCAGAAGCGTGTCCAGGGTCGTCAGGGCCGACTCAAAGGCAGCCTGAAGCTGTTTGACCCTTACCGTCAACAGCCGGGCGCCTTCGTCTTTCACGTTCTGCGCGGTCAGACAGCCGACGAAGGATTCCGCATGCCTGAGCCGCTGGCTGAGGTCCTGCATCCGCTCCAGCAAACCGGCCAGTGGCTCCAACTGCCCCTTGTCCTGGGGCGGCTGGGCCGCGGCCAGATCGGAGCGAAAGGCCGACAGATCCGCCTCCAACTGATTCAGGAAGGAGGCAAAGGCCGGCGAGGCACTGCCTCCGGGAAAGAAGGTGTCCAGATCCCAGGTCTGCTGCAACGGTGTGCGCATCTGCCTCAACTCTTTTCCTGCCTGATTTCCGGTCTCTTCAAAGGGTGTCACTGCGCAAGAGCCCGGCGGCGCCGGATGCCTGCATCTGTGTTCAACATGGTATCCAGGAATCCTTTCCCATTCCTTTCCTGCTCGCAGCCCCTTTGGATGGCAGAAACGACCAGGGGCTGCCCCACAGCCGGCGGTTCGTCGGATAGCCCCTTTTTCAGTCCGCAGGTGCCAGGCGTGAAAACCGCCGGTTGGATTCGGGGAAGTCGATGCCGGTGACGAACCATGCGATCAGTCCGATCACGAAGGCGCCGGCCAACAGCCCGGAACTGGCGGGAGCCGGGTCAGGTGGCGGTACGTTGACGGTCGTAAGCGGAACCCCCACGGCAAAGGACAGCGCGGCCAACCACTGATAGAGCCGCAGACCGGCCGCCATGGGCGTCTGGGGCTCGCCCCGGTACGACTCCTCCACAAACCGGGCAGCGCCGCTGAGGATGAGGTACAGCCCCATCACCAGGCCCACCGGCGCACCGGAGGCCCAGAGGCGGTACAGCAGCAGCCCCACAACCCCGTTGGCGAGGATGCAGTACAGCGGGGTCGGGTACAGCGGGACCCCTTCCCAGCCCGCCATTCGGGTCACCCGGGAACGCCGGTGATGGTAGCGAATGCCCGCCTCCGGCGGCGCACAGGCGCCGTGGCAGCAGCCCTGCACCAGACAGCGGAGACGGCCCAGGGCCTGAATCCACGGTGCAGCCACCGCCAGCGCCCCCAGCAGGCGCAGAACCTCCATGCCCAGCAGACGAAGCGCGCCGATGGCCGCCAGGCTGCCCAGGAGGCCGCCGTACCAGCCCAGGGGCCGGAGAAGCACCGGCGATCCTTCCACATACTGGCCCCACAGCATCGCTCCCAGCAGGGCGGCCACTCCCACGCCGATCAAGGGCAGCACGTACTCCGGCCCTGCCAGCCGTCCGGCGATCCAGAATCCCGCCGCACCGGCCAGGCCCGCGTAGAGCCCGTGGTTGATGATGCGCAAGGGGCCCACCCGCCATTCCCGCCAGGAGTTGGCCAGCCGCTCTGCCCATCGCCGGAGCGCCTGCCACAGCGCGTCATAGCGCCGGACGGCGAGGAAGAGGCCGGCCGCCAGAAGCACGCCGCCGGGAGCGGCGCCGCCGCCCAGCAGGGCGCCTCCCCCCAGCAGCACCACCCATGCCGCGGCGACGGCGCCCCAGGGGAGGGCGATGCGGCGCCAGGCATCCGCCACGAGCAGCGCCCACAGCACCGGCAGGGCCGGTGGCGTATCCGGCACCGCCAAGCAAACCAGGGCCGAGGCGCCCAGCGCGGCCAGCCCTGTGACGGCAAAGCGCCGGAGGAGCGGGCGGTGCCTGACCAGAAGGGGCGTGGCGCAGGCCAGTGCGGCGGTCACTTCAAGGGTGTAGGGGGCATATGCGGCCGTGTCCGCAGGCACCCCCACCGCCGGCAGCGCCTGCTGAAACAGCGCCCAGGGCAGCAGGACGAAGAGGTAGACCGCGATGCGCTCCCATACCCCCGGCGCCCCCTCGCCGGCGCCCGGTAGCGCCAGGCGGGGCGACCGCAGCGCGTCGCCGAAGCGGCGCCGGAGGTCGTGGGCTTCATAGCCCATCACCAGTGCGGTCAGGGCGAGGGCCGCGGCGGGGCTCACCAGCCAGAAGCCGCTGGCCGATCCACATGCGATGGAGAACCCGAAGGCAACCAGGACGAACCCCACGTAGATGGGATGGGAAATCCAGCCGTAGATGCCCTGAAAGACGTAATGGGGAGGCGGGTACGCATTCATGGGCAGCCCGCGGCCGTAGACCGCCAGGGCCAGCATGCCCGCTGCCATCAGGGCGACGCCGGCAGCCGCCAGGAGGCCGCCCAGCAGGGGAGCGTGGAGGACCGGAAGGGTGATCACCTCGGCGGTGGCGATGGCCCACCAGAGGAGGATGGCCGGCGCCACGACAGTCCACGCAAACCCGTACAGAATCGGGCCGAGCGCCGATGTTCGCCGGCTCACCACGTGACCACCTCATGGATGGACCAACCGGAGGAGCAGCGGCCGCCTGGATGCCAAAGCTCACCGCGACTGACCCGCTTCGACTCGTGGATGCCCCGGAACCGGGCCGGCAGCAGTCCGGTCAGCCCGGGGACGGCGCCCAGCACCGTCCGGACCAGGGGCCCTTCCCGCAGTGCCCGGGACTGAGTGAACCGCAGCCCGCCCCCGGGCAGGTGCATGCCCTCCGCGGTAATGACCGCCCCTTCCACCTCACCGCCGTCCAGCAGCACCAGGCGCTGCCGGCTCTCATCCGGTGCGTCTCTCCGCTCCCACTGGATCCAGACCAGCGCGTGCTCCGCGCTCAGGAACCGGCCCCACAGCAGTACATCGAAGGGCAGATGCCAGGGCGGAATCGTAAGGGTGAGTTCCTCCACGTAGCCCAGGCCCCGAATCTCCCGCCCCCCGGAACCGGTGTCCAGCCAAATCCGGGCCGCGGCCCGCGGCTGGTGAAGGGTCCACCGGATCCCTCCCGCGGGGGTCCTGAGCAGGTCCCTGGCCACCGGGGGGTCCTGAGCCTCCCACCGGCCCTCCAGATGCAGTGGGGTGCAGTGCCAGCGGCACTCGGCCCCGGCCACGGCGGGAGCCGTCAGGGACCGCAGGGCATGGCGCTGCGTGGGTTTGCCGCCGGCCGGTGCGAACAAGACGGCGGCGTATTCCAGGGCCAGGCTTCCCCAACCCAGGCGCGCCCAGTATCCGACCAGTGCGGTGCCGTCATCCGAAACACAATCCAGGTACCACTTGGTTAAATGAAAATGGCTCACGTATCCGTCTCCTTTTAGTGATGTATCGTGCAATATGCAATATATACGGCTGTTTCAGTATTACCCCTTATTCCTGCTGCACGTAAGGTCGCGCCTGCCAACCGGAGGGGAATTTTCAGCCGCACGTCGGTTGACTTCTGTCGACCGGTGACCCTAGTCTAACGTCGTAGGCACCTCCGGCGGGACCACCGCTGCGCCGAGGCTTGTGCTCACAACGCTGCGTAGAAAGGAGACCGATCACCACATGAAAAGAGCAGCCACCTCCTTGGTCACTGTCCTTATGGCTGCGCTGCTGACGCTTACAGCCTGCAGCGCGAAGCCCACTTCCGAATCGCCCGCGGACCCACCCACCACAGCGGCCTCCCTGCCCACCGTTGACCGGGCCGGGAATCCCATCACGCTTCCCCCTGAGATCACCCGGGTCATTTCCCTCGCACCGTCCATTACGCAGGTGCTGGATGCACTGGGCCTGAAAGACAGGCTTGTGGGCATCGACACCCAGACCCCTCGCTACGTGCCCGGCCTTGACTCCCTGCCGCAATTTGACATGATGCAGCCCGATCTGGAAGCCATGCTGGCCCTGCAGCCCGATCTCGTCCTGGTGTCCGGAATCAGCCTCTACGCTTCCGATGACCCCTTCAAGCCCCTCAAGGACGTGGGCATACCGGTGGCCGTCATTCCGACCAGCAACAGCATTGAGGACGTCATGAAAGACATCCAGTTTATTGCCGGCTGCTTCGGCAAGCAGGCGGAAGGCGAAGCCATCGTCGCACAGATGCGGGCAGAGATCGACAGAATCGCCGCGATCGGGGCGACCATCACCGAGAAGAAGAGGGTGATGTTCGAGATCGCCCCGCTGCCCACCATCTACAGCTTCGGTAGCGGCGTGTTCCTGCATGAAATGCTGGAACTGATCGGGGCTGAGAACGTCTTTGCCGACCATCAAGGGTGGATGGCGGTCACCGAGGAGTCGGCCATCGCTGCGAACCCCGACGTGATCCTGACGAATGTCAATGACATTGACGATCCGGTTCAGGAAATCCTGTCCCGCTCCGGCTGGGAAAATGTGACAGCAGTCAAGAACCGTGCGGTGTACTACATCGACACCGCCGCCAGTTCCCTGCCCAACCACCACATCGTCGATGCCCTCAAGCAGATGGCCAGGGCCGTCTACCCCGATCAGTACGCTGCCATCGGTAATCCGCTGGCCCCATGAAAACCGGATGGAAGCTGGTTCTGACCGCGCTCGGATCGCTCTCGGTCCTGGTCCTCACCGCCAGTTTCGGCAGTGTCCCGATTCCTCCGGGGGATATTCTGCACATCCTTGGCCACAAGTTGCTGGATATGCCGCTGGAAGGCCTCAGCCCCATTTCGGCCGACATTCTCTGGAAGGTCCGCTTGCCCCGGGCCGTGATGGCCTATCTGGTGGGGAGCGCCCTGTCGGTCAGCGGGGCCGTGATGCAGTCGGTACTGCGAAATCCCCTGGCGTCTTCCTACACGCTGGGGGTTTCTGCGGGCGCCTCGCTGGGGGCGGCCATCGTGATCCTGACGGGCCTGACGCTCTCCTTTGCCGGGATGCTCACGCTTCCTTTCGTCGCCTCGGTGTTCGGTCTCAGCACGGTGTTTGTGGCGATGGGGCTTGCGGCCAGGTTTGACCGCAGCATGCACAATGAAACCATCGTCCTCGTGGGCATGGTGCTGTCGCTCTTTGTCAACGCCATCCTGACACTGGTGACGGCGCTGTCGCAGGACCATCTCCGGCAGCTGGTGTTCTGGCAGATGGGTAGCTTCTCCGGCAAGGAGTGGCAGCACGTCGCCGTGGTGACCCCCATCCTGCTGACCGGGGTCCTCCTCCTCTCCCTCCTGACCCACGAGATGGACATCCTCACCTTCGGGGAAGAGCAGGCTCTGTCCGCCGGCGTGGAACTCAGAAAGGTGAAACCCTTGCTGATCGGGCTGTGCGCGCTCCTGACCGGCACATCGGTGGCCTTCGTGGGAACCATCGGCTTTGTGGATCTGATCGTCCCCCACGTGGCCCGCCGGATCTTCGGTGCGTCACATCGCCTCGTGCTCCCCGCCTCGGCGCTGCTCGGGGGACCCATGATGGCCGTGGCCGACCTGGTGTCGCGCACCGTGCTGGCGCCCCGGGAACTGCCGGTGGGGGCGGTAACGGCGCTGATCGGCGCTCCGTTCTTTGCCTACGTCTACTTCAAGGAAAGAAGCGGGTGATGTGGCCCTGCTCCGCGTCTTTCACGTGAGCGCGCACTACGGCAGTCATCAGGTCCTTCACGACGTGTCCTTCGAACTGCCCATGGGAGAAGCCCTGTGCGTGCTGGGGCCCAACGGATGCGGGAAGACCACCCTCCTGCGAGCCATCGCAGCCCTCATCCCGTTTCAGGGCGAGATCACGCTGAATGGAGTCCCCATCCGCTCGATGACGCGACTGCGCATCGCCTCCCACATCGCCATGATGTGCCAGGCGCCGAAAGTTTACTTCGCCTACTCGGTGTACGACACGGTGATGCTGGGCCGGTACCGGCACCTCAGGCAGTCCCTGCTGGGCAGGCCCTCCGCAAAGGACCGCGAGTGCGTGGAGCGCTGCCTGGAAGCCACAGGGATTTCGGCGCTGCGAAACAAACGGATCGACCAACTCTCCGGTGGGCAACTGCAACGGGTCTTTCTGGCCCAGACCCTCGCCCAGGATCCCGACGTGATTCTGTTGGATGAACCGATGAACCACCTGGACATGAAGCATCAGGTGGAACTGGTGGACTATCTGAAGGCCTGGGCAAAGTCGCAAGGGCGGGCGATCATCGGGGTTTTTCACGACATCAACCTGGCTCTGCGGCTCTCCGATTCTGTCCTGTTTCTGAAAGACGGGCGCGTGGCGGCCAGGGGCCGGTTCCACGCGATCGCGACCCCGGCATTCCTGAAGGAGATCTACGGCCTGGACGTGGTGGCTTACATGCTGGAGTCTTTCGGAAAGTGGGCGGCATTCCGAAAAACCAACCCATTAGAAGGAGGAACCACCCGTGGGGCAAGTATACCGGAGCCGGTACCAAGCCTATCCCTTTCTGACTGACCCGCCGGAAGACCTGCGGTGCGATTTCGAGATCCTGACGGACCGGCTGGCCAGCGAGGTCGGCCTGCTTCGGTCCCTGTGCACGGAACCGGAACTTCGGGATGAACTCCTGAAAGTGGGCGAGTTGATCTACCACCTGAACCCATCGCTGCGCACCCGTCTGACAATTACCGAAGCGGAAGTGAAGTGGCTGGCAGACTGCACGGAACGCCTGCGGGCGGAAACCGCCGGCAGGTGCCAGAAGTTCGTCCTGCCGCAGGGATCGCAGCGGGCCTGCGTCGCGCACATCCTGCGAGCCGACGCCAAGCAGTTGGTGCGGCTGCTTTACCGGTACCATTACGGAGGGCACGAGGTAGCTCCGCTGGTGTTCGACCTTGCCAACCTGCTCTCCGGCTATTTCTTCATGCTGGCCATGAAGCTGAACATGCTGGACGGCGTCGAGGAAGTGCCGTTTGTCAGTCGGAATTACCGCTGATCACCGGCCCCTTTCCTCTTGCCCAGGTCCCGTTCCTGCGGTACACTATCCTCAACTGAATACTCGGAAAGGTAAGGTAGGGGAGCCCGTGTGGCGGGCTGAGATGAAGGCGCCGGAAGCCTTCGAACCCTCGTACCTGATCAGGGTCATGCCTGCGGAGGAAACCTTGCCTGTGATGTGACCAGGAGGCGTGCTGTACCCGCAGCGCGCCTCTTTTTCTGTACATCAGGTAGCGGAAGGGAGAGGATGGCATGGGCTTTTATGCCGAAATGCGGCAGGAGGCCGACCCGATTTTCCAGGCGATCTTTTCCCACCCCTTTGTGGTGGAACTGACCAGCGGGCGCTTGGCAAAGGAGCGGTGGGCCTACTACCTGTGCCAGGATTATCAGTATCTCACCGACCTGAAGCAGGCGGTGGGCGTGGCCCTGGTTCACCTGCGGAACCTGGAGGAGATCGCCGAGTGGGAGAGAAGGATTAACGCGATGGTCCTTGCGGAGACCCGGCAGCACCTGGAGTGGGGGCAGCAAGTGGGGCTGACGGAGGAGCAGATGCGGCAGGCCGAGCCGGACCCGGCGGCCCTGGCCTACCGGCAACACACCCTGCTGGCGGCATACCGCGGCATCGGCCCCCTGTGTGCAGCCCTGGTGCCGTGCCCCACCACCTACATGGAGATTGCCGACCGGGTGGCGGACCGCATCCCCGATCATCCGGTTTTCGGAAAGTGGGTGCGCATCTATTCGGCCCGCCTGAACGTCCAACTGGCAGAGGAGATCGCCTGGTGGACCGACACTCTGGACCGTCTGGCGGCCGAGGCAGGTACCAGGGAGCGCGAGGAGATGCGCCGCAACTTCATCCGGTCCTGTAAGTATGAGTGGATGTTCTGGGAGATGGCCTACCGCGCTGCCGGCTGGCCGGTCTAGAATGAGGTAGGTCTTGGACATATTTCGTGGTAGGCCGTCGCCCCCACTTGCGTAGGGGGGGAGTCCCTCCCGGTGGTCAGCCAGAGGCGCAGGGGATCCGGAGGGCGGTTTACGGGGTGACGGAACATGTGTAAAATGGGAGTAACCGTTATGTGGCAAGGGGGTGGGCACATGCCGGACCTACCACTATTCGACGCCGCCGGGTTTTTCGCACACAAAATCGGCGAAGTGGAACAGGCACTCATCAGCAAGAAGGCTGAACTGGAGATACTCCTTGCCAACCGACGGAACCTCTTGGCCGCCATCGGCACCCTGGAACGCCTCGCTCCCGACGAACTCAGGCCCATTCAGCCGGAGCTGGCCTCCCTGAAGGAGGTCCTGGCCACCACCGAACGCAATATCTCCACCGTTGAAGGCGAGATTGAAGTGCTGTCCGGAAAGCTGCGCGCCCTGCAGACAGCCAAGAATCTCCTGGAGGTCAAGGAAAGCCCGTAGTCCCCGGGGGACTACGGGCTTTGTTGCCGGGCGCCGGTCCGGCGATCTGCCGCCCCGTCCGGAGCCCCCTATTCGCCATTACCCGAAGAAGGAGGTACAGCCATGGATTACGGCCTTCAGGGCAAAATTGCACTGGTCACGGCAGCCAGTCGGGGACTGGGCCGCGCCACCGCCCTGGCCCTGGCCCGGGAAGGCTGCGACCTGGCCATCTGCAGCCGGGATGAGGCCGCGATCAATGAAGCCGCGGAGGCGATCCGGAAAGAGACCGGCCGCCGCGTTCTGGCCATGGTCGCAGACGTGCGCCGGGCTGAGGACATCCAGCGGCTGGTGGACGCCACGCTGGCCGAGTACGGCGGCGTGGACATCCTGGTGAGCAATACCGGCGGGCCGCCCCCCGGGCAGTTTCAGGATTTTGACGACCAGGCCTGGCAGGAGGCCTTCGAAAACTTGCTGCTGTCCGCTGTGAGGCTCACCCGAGCCGTTCTTCCCTCCATGCGGGCCCGGGGCGGAGGGCGGATCATCTACATCACGTCCGGCTCCGTCAAGCAGCCCATCCCGAACCTGATTTTGTCCAACTCCCTGCGGGCGGCGGTTACCGGCATGATGAAGACCCTGTCCGCCGAAGTGGCCCGGGACGGGATCACCGTCAACTGCGTGGCCCCGGGCCGGATCGACACCGAGCGAGTCCGCAGTCTGGACGAAAACACCGCCCGGCGCACCGGCAAGGACCCGGCGCAGGTCCGGGCGGAGACGGCGGCCCAGATTCCGGCAGGCCGCTACGGCACCCCCGAGGAGTTCGGCAACGCCGTGGCCTTCCTGTGCAGTCAGGCCGCTTCCTACATCACCGGCGTCACCTTGCTGGTGGACGGCGGCGCCGTCAATACCCTGGTGTAGCCAAGAGCGCCTCCCCCACCTGCCGGAAGATCGGCGCGGCGGTCCTGCCGCCCCGACCACCGCCTTCCACCAGCACCACCACCACGAACCGGGGACGGTGGACAGGCAGGTACCCGGCAAACCACGCGTGGGAGATCTCCCGTCCGGAGGCGTCCACCGCCTCCGCGGTACCGGTTTTGCCGGCGGAACCCGCTCCGGGAATCCAGGCGCCGGTGCCCGTGCCCGGTCCATCCGGGTCCGTCACCTTCTCCAGGGCTTTCCGGAGCGCCGCCGCGGTTTCCGGGCGCATCACCCGTACCGGAGCCCCCGCCCGAGGTCGGCCCACGACCTCGCCGGTGGGGGTTTCCCATGCCGTCACCAGCCGCACCGGCGGCAGGACGCCCCCGTTGGCCACGGCCGCGTACGCCCGGGCCACCTGCAGGGGCGTCGCCTCCAGGGCGCCCTGCCCGAAGGCCATCTGCACGGCCCCGCTCTCCCCGGCCTCCGGCACACGGCCCACCTGCTCATCGGGCCAGGGACGGTCCGTCCCCAGCGCGCCGGTGGGCTGGCCAAAGCCGAAGCGAAGGGCCGCTTCCCGGAGGGCTTCAAGGCCCAGCCGCTCGTAGCCCATCTGGAGAAAAGTCACGTTGCAGGACTGGGCCACCGCCTCCTCAAGGGTGATCCACCCATGTGCTCCGGCGGCCTCCTCATACCGATGGCCGTCCACCTCGTAGTGGCCGGCGCAGTAGAACCGTTCCCGGGGTGACACAAGGCCGCGCTCTAAGGCTGCGGCCGCCACAATGGTCTTGAAGACCGAGCCGGGGGGATAGTTCACAACGGCGCGGTTGAGCAGGAAGGATCCCTCGCCGCCGGCCAGGAGGCGCTCCAGTTCGTGGTAGGAAAACTGCGGCCGGGAGGCCATGGCTAGCACCTCACCGGTATACGGATCCATCACCACCACCGAGCCCCGCCAGGGGCTGCCGTCATCGGTCCGCTGCTGGTCCAGGACCCGCTCCACCGCCTGCTGCAGGCGGCTGTCGATGGTGGTCCGCACCGTGTACGGCGGCTTTCCCCAGGTGGGCACCGCCGTCCGGATCCCGAGGCCGTCCAGGGGCTTGCCGGTGCCGTCCAGGTAGGTCACCAGCGAGGGCACCGCATCGCCAGTCAGTTCCGCATCCAGGGCCCGTTCCAGCCCGAGTTGCCCGCCCTGGCTGTTGACGTAGCCCACCAGGTGCCGGGCCAGGGCGCCTGGACCATACCGCTGCCCCACCGGGCCCACGCCGATGCCCGCCAGCCCCATGGCCTCCACCGCCGCGGCTGTCGCCTCGGACAGGCCGGTGGCCAGCCACTGGGGCGAAGAGGCCGCCTCCACCTGCCGCTGCAGTTCCGCCTCCGGCAGTCCCAGAACAGGGGCGAGGGCCCTTGCCACGCCCCGGGCATCCTCCACCAGGGGCGGAAAGACGGCGACCCCCCAACTGACCTGGGGATCGGTCAGCGGAATGCCGTTGCGATCAACAATCTGCCCCCGGCGTCCCGCCAGGGGCAGAGAAAGCGCCCGCTGCTGAAAAGCCATGCGGGCGTATCGTTCGCCCTCCGCCACCTGCAGGTGGTAGATCCGTCCCCCCAAAGCCGCGAGGCCCAGCAGGCTCATCAGCGCCAGCCACAAAATGCGGCGGCCTATCTTGATCCGCAACGGAAACCACCTCAGGAGGTAGGTTGCCTCCGGAAGGCGCAGATTATACCGCTTATCTGATTATTCTCCCGATTCTTCAGCCTCTCTCCGGGCCGCGAGATTGGCCTGGTACGTTTCGATGTTCCGCTCCTGCTCCTCCAGGGTCCTGGCGAAGAAATGACGGCCCGAACCGTCGCCCCGGGCGACGAAATACCAGTAGTCATGCTCCTCAGGGTAAAGAGCGGCCAGAATCGACGCCTCTCCCGGACAGGCGATGGGGCCGGGCGGCAGCCCTGCATACCGGTATGTGTTATAGGGAGAATCCACCGCCAGATCCTCAAGGGTCAGTTCCTCTCCTGGCAGCTTTCCGACCGCGTAGGCCACCGTAGGATCTGCATCCAGCTTCATGCCGACCCGCAAACGGTTATGATACACGCCGCTGATCCGGGCCCGCTCATCGGCCACCTGAGCCTCCTCCTCGATGATGGAGGCCAGCGTGACCACCTCGTGAATCGACATCTTGAGCTCGTCTGCCCGCTGCAGGAGTTCCGGCGTCCACACCTGGCGAAACCGTTCGACCATCATGGAAAGCAGTTCCTCGGCGGTGACACCCGTCCGGTACTCATAGGTGGCGGGAAACAGGTAGCCCTCCAGCGGCTGCTCCAATTCCACATCCGCCGGCAGGTACTCGTCTACCAGATGGGAGGCAGCAGCCGCGGCGGCCAGGAACTCGTCCCGGGAAACCACCCCCTGTGCATCCAGAAGGTCGGCGATCTCCCGAACCGTCATCCCCTCGGGGATGGTCACCCTGTGAACCACCACCTGCCCCTCGGTCAGCATGCGCAGGATCTGCGCCGGGGACATGCCCTGGGAGAGCGCATATTCCCCGGGCTGCAGCCGGCTGTCCAGGTGGAGCAGGCGGGCGTAGTAGCGGAAAAACACGGGATTGCGGATCAGGTGGTGCCGGTAGAGCAGGTCCGCCACGTCGCTCATGGAGGCGCCTGCGGCCACATGCACCGTCACGGTCTCTGTGGCACCGGGTCGGTAGGGTCGAAGGTTCAACATCACATAGAACGGAAATCCCATCACCACCGCCAGCAGCAGCACCAGCGGGACCCAGCGGCGGACAGCTTTCCCTTCCAAGTATCTTGCCACTTCTAGCAACCGGTCACCCTCCTGCGGGATGAAAATCAGACCCCATCTTAACCTAAAATTATACATACAGGAAAGGAGCCCTCCCAGACAGGGCTCCTTTGCACACTATTCCTCGTCTTCCATGGCTTCGAACTCGGCCTCGTCCAGCATCTCATCCCATGCTTCGGCGACCCGCTCGAATTCCTCTTCGTCCTCGATTTCCACCAGGACATCCTCACCGTTTTCCTGGTCGATGCGGAGGATCACGGCCTCGTCGGCCTCTTCGTCGCCTTCCATGGGCAGCAGGATCGCATAATCCTTCTCGTCTACCTTGATCACCTGGACGAGGGCAAACTGGTGCTCGTTCCCATCCTCATCCATCAGCACGATGATTTCCTCATCATCATGCTGGTGCTCATGTTCATGATCATGATCGTGCGGGCTCACGGGACCACCTCTATTCGCAAGTTACCCCCATTTTACTCAGGGGGCTTTTCCATGTCAAACCAAGAACCCATCGAATCCCCTACGTCTCCTCAGAGGAGCCCGGCGACCGTCGCCTGTTGCGGGCGTCCAGATAGCCCTGCAAGATCACCGCGGCCGCCATCTTGTCGATCACCTTTTTCCGCTTGGCCCGACTGAGATCGGCTGCCAGGAGCACCCGCTCCGCCGCCATGGTGGTCATCCGTTCGTCGAAGGCCTCCACCGGCAGGCCGAGCCGCTCCTCGAGATGGCGCATAAACTCCCGGGTCATCTCCGCACGGGGGCCGTAGGTGCCGTTCATGTTCCGGGGCATGCCCACGACCCAGCGCTCCACGCCGTACTGGCGGGCTATGGCCTCAAGCCGGGCCAGATCATCCTCCAGCCGCCGGCGGCGGATCACCTCCAGCGCCTGGGCCGTCCAGCCCAGTTCATCGCTGAGCGCCACCCCAATAGTCTTGTCCCCCACATCGAGCCCTGCTATGCGAATCAACATCACCTCCCGGCAACCGGGTTCCGCTGAGCAGGAAGCAACAACCGGGCCAGAGCGATGCCAGTGAGAAACCCGCTGATATGCGCCCAGAACGCCACGGTCTGGGTCAGGTCACGAACCCATATCGGTGCGAGGCCGCTCACCAACTGAAACAGGAACCAGAGGCTCAGGTAAGCCCAGGCCGGCACCCGGATGGCCGGAACCACAGGACCGACGGGCACCAGCGTCAGGACCTTGGCCCGGGGAAAGAACAGGATATAAGCTCCCAACACCCCCGCCACTGCTCCGGAAGCGCCGATGGTCGGCACCGCGGAGGCGGGGTTGGCCAGGACATGGGCCACGTTGGCCAGGACGCCGCAGAGCAGGTAAAAGATCAGATAGCGCCACGGTCCCAGCACATCCTCGACGTTGTCGCCGAAGATCCAAAGGTACAGCATGTTCCCCAGCAAGTGGGCCCAGGATCCGTGCAGGAACGTGCTGGCGACCAGCGACAGCAGCAGCCATCCCGGACCCGCCGTCCAGGCCGCCGGGTCCAGCACCTGGGTGGGCACCACGGCCAGGACTCCCAGCAGCCGCCACGCCGCCGGCCCGGCCACCACCTCCAGGCCAAAGATGGCGACGTTCATCATGATCAGGGCAAGGGTAAGCCACGGGTAGCGGCGCCGCTGCGCGCTGTCCCGGACTGGTAGGACCATGCCAATTCCCCCCGGAGTGTACCGCGAAGCAAGCGGATTGTAAATAGCATAGCCGTAGCTTCTCCGGGGTTATCCTACACGGCGAGCGCAGTTGTGGAGGTGTAGCGGAAGTGAAGGTGCGAGAGTTGATGACCCGTGACGTCAAGACCTGCAGCCCCGACGCGCCCGTGGCGGGAGCCGCCCAGATCATGTCGGAGCGTAACTGCGGCGCCGTGCCCGTCGTCTCCGGAGAGAAGGTGGTGGGGATTCTCACCGACCGGGATATCGTGCTGCGGGTGGTGGCCAAGGGCAAGGATGCGAACATGACCCGATGCGGGGAGTGCATGACCCAGTCGGTGATCACCGCCTCGCCGGAGATGGACGCCCACGAGGCCGCCGACCTGATGGCGCGGCACCAGATCCGGCGCCTGCCGGTGGTGGAGAACGGCCGGTTGGTGGGCATCGTGGCCCTGGGTGACATGGCCACGGTGCATATCCACGTGGACGAGGCGGGTCAGGCCCTGTCTTCCATCTCCACGCCCTCTGAGCCATCGGAGCCCCGGGCGCACTGACGGACCGCCCAAGGGGCCGTGGTGCACAGACAGGCCCGGAGGCGCCTGCTTCCAGCGGCGCCCCGGGCCTGATGTTTCCTACCGTATCACACCAGCGTGAGCTGATCTACCGGGATCACTTCGCCCCGTCCGGGATTGGCCACATCGTCCCACGCCACCCGCACTTCCCGAGTGGGACGGATGTACGAAAGAACCCGGCCCTGACGACCAGATGCGTCCTGCACCCTGGGCAGCTTTCCCCGGGCGATGGCGGCCTCGATGGGCGAGGCGACCTCCGGCACCACCTCGCGGACAGTCTGCCAGCCCTTGCCCAAAGGCGGGCGGCCCTCCACCCGGTGGACGGAACCGGTCTCCCGCGCGCGGCGGGTGGCATACCGAAGCGCCCTGCCATAGGTGTCAAAGAAACCGACTACCTGGGGCCCATCCAGGGTGCAGCGACGAACGCGAAAATTGTGAACGGCCATCGTCCTCGTTCCCCCTACCGTGGTATGGTCACGGCCGTCGCCGGCCGGGGCCGGCCGGGCGGTCTCTCCTCGGGCCGCGTGGCCGGGGCCCATGGATAGAAATTCAACAGGGATGCCAGTTTCCCTCCGGGATGGGCGGAAGGGGTAGGAACGGCATGATTTGGTATCCTTTTGTACTAGTCAGACCTGTTCCAACGGGATTGTTGTCTTAGACTTTGGTAGGTGCACAAAAGGAGCGGGTCAGTCCCGCTCCTTTCCTTCCAAGTACGCCCGGACCAGTTCCTCCAGCAACTCGTCCCGCTCCAGCCGGCGGATCAGGTTGCGGGCGCCGCCGTGGCTGGTGATGTACGTGGGATCCCCCGACAGGAGATAGCCTACGATCTGGTCGATGGGACTGTACCCCTTCTCTTTCAGTGCGTCGTATACCTTGCGCAGAATCTCCCCGGCGTTGCGGTCGTCGGGTTTGTTGCGCCAGTAGACGGTCTTGTCGTTTAGGTCAGACATGGGCTCACCGTCCCCATCCAATCTCCGCAGAGGCCGCCGGCCTGGCGGGTTGGGTTTGTTTTCTCTGGGTGGTATTCTCCCCTTTGCCAAAGGAATCCTTTCAACCCAGGAAACAAAGCGGGGGATTTCCGCCCCCGCTGCTTCGACTCAATCATTTTCCTGGGCCGCCAGGACCCGGGCGACGGCGTCGCTGCGGCGCTCGATCTCCCGGGCAAGAAACTCCTCCCGCAGCACACCCATGACCAGGATGTCGTGGTACCGGCCGTCCCGGAACAAGGCCTGCCGGCGGGTGCCCTCCTGGACGAAGCCGGCTTTTTCATAACTGCGGATCGCCCGGTGGTTGAAGTCAAAGACGTGCAACTCCACCCGATGCAGCTCCATGGGGCCGAAGGCGTGGCGGAGAACCAGCCGGAGGGCATCGGTGCCATACCCCTTACCCCATCGGCTCTTGTCGCCGATGAAGATGGTCAGCATCGCACTCCGGTTGCGCGGGCTGATGCGCCAGAGCCGGACCGCACCGATCAGGCGGCCGCTGCGCTCCACGATGGCAAACTCCGGGCGCCCCGCGAGGCGGCCCATCGCGATGGCCAGTCCCATCATCAGGGCGGAGGGCGGCGGGCCTGCGATCTCCTCAAACAGCAGGTGCGCCACCTCCGGATCCATCATCATGCGGCGAAGGGTGGGAGCATCACCCGGCCGCAAGTACCGGATTCCCACCAGCTCCCCCCAGAGGGTTCCCCGCAACACGCCGACCACCTCGTCCTCTTTCCTCAACTCCGGGCTCAATCGATCAGGCGCCCACACGCTCGCCGATCAACCGGGGCACCGCCTGCAGCGCCTCACCCAGCTTGTCCGGGTTCTTGCCGCCCGCGGTGGCCATGTCAGGCCGCCCGCCGCCACCGCCGCCGCAGATGGCTGCCACCTCTTTGATCAGCTTGCCGGCATGGACCCGCTTCGTGAGGTCGGGGGTGACGGCTGCAACGAGGCTGACCTTGCCCCCGTCGCTCACGGCGCCCAGAACCACCACACCGGACTTGATCCGGGCGCGGATCGTATCGGTCATGTTGCGCAGGTCCTCCACCGTGGCCACCGGTGCCGTCCCGGTCACCACCTTGATGCCGTCGACCTCCCGGGCCCGTTCGATCAGGTCGTCCACCGCGCTGGTGGCCAGCTTGGCCCGCAGCCGGGCGATCTCCTTCTCCAGCTCCCGGATCCGCTCCCGGAGCTGCTCCTCCACCCGGGCCTGCTCTTGGCGCAGTTCCTCGTAGTAGGCGACCACCCGCGGGCCGGTCACCGCCTCAATCCGGCGCACGCCGCCGCCGATGCCGCTCTCGGAGATGATCTTGCAGTACTGGATCTGTCCGACGTTGGAGACGTGGGTCCCGCCGCACAGCTCCCGGGACCAGCCGTCGCCCACCTCCACCACCCGGACGATCTCGCCGTACTTTTCGCCAAACAGCGCGATGGCGCCCAGGGCCTTGGCCTCGTCCAGGGGCATCTCCCGCCAGGTGACGGGATCGGCGCTACGGATCTCCTCGTTGATCATCTCCTCCACCCGGGCAATCTCCTCGGGCGTCATGGGACCGGTATGGGTAAAGTCAAACCGGAGCCGGTCCGGCGCCACCAGGGAGCCCGCCTGCTGCACGTGGGTGCCCAGCACGGCCCGCAGGGCCTTATGCAGCAGGTGCGTGGCGGTATGGTTCCGCATGATGGCCCGGCGCCGCTCCTCATCCACCTGCGCCGTCACCTGCTGCCCCTTCTCCAGGTAGCCTTCCTCCACGGTGGCAAAGTGCAGGTGGTGGCCCGACGGCAGCTTGCGGCAGTCCTCCACCCGGACCTTCAGCCCCGGCGCCGTCAGCACGCCGGTGTCGCCCACCTGACCGCCGCCCTCGGCGTAGAACGGAGTCCGATCCAGCACGATGATGACGCTGGAGCCAGCACCCGCGCCGGTGGGGTTGCCCTCCTCGTCGAAGACCGCCACCACCTCACCTGGTGCCGAAAGCTCGGTGTAACCCAGGAATTCCGTCTTCGGCGCATTCTCCATGTGGGTGGCGATCCGGGCCAGCGTCTCGTTCAGGTACGCCACATCCCGCGCCGCCTTGGCCCGGGCCCTCTGCTCGGCCATGGCCTTGTTGTACCCATCCTCGTCCACCGTAAAGCCGTGCTCCCGGGCCACGTCCCGGACGATGTCCAGCGGGAAGCCATAGGTGTCGTAGAGGACGAAGGCCTCGGTGCCCTCCACCACGGTGCGGCCTTCCCGCCGCATCTGCTCCAGCACTTCCTCCAGGCGCTTCATGCCCTCTTCCAGGGTCTTCAGGAAGCGCTCCTCCTCCCGGCGGATTTCGGCCTGGATGATCTCCATCTGGTCCCGGATCTCGGGGTAAGCATCCCCCATGCTCTCCACCACCGCCGGGACCACCTGGTAGATGAAGGGCTCCTTAAAGCCCAGGTTCCGGCCGAAGCGGACCGCCCGGCGGAGAATCCGGCGCATCACATAGCCGCGGCCTTCGTTGGAGAAGCGGACGCCGTCGGCGATCAGGAAGGTGCAGCACCGGGCGTGGTCAGCCACGACCCGGAAGGGCACGGCTTCGGCCCCCTCCCGCGGGTAGCGCTTGCCGGAGAGTTCCTCAATCCGCCGGAAGATGGGCTGCCACAGGTCCACGTCCCAGTTGGACCAGACTCCCTGCATGATGGTGGCCAGCCGCTCCAGGCCGAGGCCGGTATCCACGCCGGTCCGCTCCAGGGGCTCAAGGCCGTGGGGAGTCTGGTTATACTGCATGAAGACGTTGTTCCAGAACTCCCGCCAACGGTCGCACCCGCAGGTGGCGATGGAGCAGCCGTCCGGATGGTTGCAGGCATACTCCGGCCCCATGTCCCAGTAGATTTCCGAGCACGGCCCGCAGGGACCGGTGTCGCCCATGCGCCAGAAGTTGTCCTTCTCGCCCATGCGGATGATGCGCTCCGCCGGCAGCCCTACCTTCTCGTGCCAGATGCGGAACGCCTCATCATCTTCCTTGTAGATCGTCACCCACAGGCGTTCCTTGGAAAGGCCCAGCCACTTGGAATCGGTGATGAACTCCCACGCGTAGGAAAGCGCTTCTTCCTTGAAGTAATCCCCGAAGCTGAAGTTGCCCAGCATCTCAAAGAAGGTGTGGTGCCGAGCCGTAAAGCCTACCTCATCCAGGTCGTTGTGCTTGCCGCCGGCGCGCACGCACTTCTGGGCCGTGACCGCCCGGGTGTAGGGGCGCTTCTCCAGGCCCAAAAACACGTTTTTGAACTGGTTCATGCCGGCGTTGGTAAACAGCAGAGTCGGATCGCCATGGGGAACCAGCGAAGAGCTGGGTACATGGGTGTGCCCCTTGGATTTGAAGAACTCGATAAAGGCCGTCCGGATCTCGGCGCCGGTCATGTATTTCGGCAACGAAGACTACCTCCTCTGGCACGGAAAATCAAAAAGCCAAACCGAATAAACCCCCGCCGCTGACGCCCGACCTGCGGTCCCATGGCGTCAGGGGCGAGGGATTGCGCTCGCGGTACCACCCTGCTTTTTTGCTCGTCCCAGTGATATCGGCATGGTGGCCGTCCCACCTCATCGGCGGGCCCCTCCGGGGTGGCTCCGGTTCCGGCAGATGCAGGCGCCCTTGCACCCAGGGAGCGCCCTCGCTGGGCATCGCGTTGGGTCCGTTCTTCCCATCATGGGGTTAGGTTATCAGTCATTATATGGAGAATTGGACCACGTGTCAAGTCGGCGCCACGAGCTCCCACAATGTCCTGAATCTTTCATGCCCTTCTCGGCAGGGATTATCCCCGTCTTGCTCGAATGGAGTGGCTTTAGATCATATCTCCGGACCGGGCTAGTCCCTGACAACATCGATGCTCTTCTTCCCGTTGAGCGTCACGGAAACGAGGCGAAGTAGTGTTGCAAGCTGCGATCCAGCGTCCACCAGCCGAGCGTCCTTCCCTGCGATGGCAGGCCCTGGCCCCATGGGTGTCCGGGCTGCTGTATCTCGCTTTTTTCGGCCTGATGGTGTACAAGCAGTGGCTGGCCCTGGATCTGGCTGGCCTCAAAGTGGTGCGGCGCACCATGGTGCCGGCCACGGTGGGCACGATGCTGGTCCTGCTGCCCTGGCTCTTTGTGCGGCCGGGACGGCGCCAGCTCATCAGGGCCCTGGTGTCGGATTTGGTACTGACGCTGATTTTCTATGCCGACGTCCTCTATTTCCGCCAGTTCGGCGATCTCACCTCCGTGGCCACCCTGCGCTATGCCGGGCAGCTCACCGACGTCACGTCTTCGGTGACGGCTCTGCTCCGCCGTCAGGACCTGTTGCTCTGGCTGGATCTCCCGCTCCTGGCACTGGTGGCCCTGCTGCCTCCGAAATGGATCCGGAAGTCGCTGGGCCCGCTGGGAAACCTGATCCGCACCCTGCGCCTGCCCCTTTCGGCCGCCGCGCTGGCGGCCCTGGCGGGGGCCGGCCTTGTGGTGCACACCACGGTCACCGACCATGTGCTGCAGGAGAAGTGGATCGGTCATACCGGCCTGGCGAGCCGGCTGGGGCTGCTCAATTACCACGTGTTCGATCTGGGCGCCTACGGCAGCCGCATGGTGGCCCGCATCATGCCCAACGAGGCGTCGGTCCAGGAGGTCCAGGAGTGGTTCAGCGCCCGCCCGGCGCCCGGCAAGTCGCCCCTGTTCGGCGTGGCCAAGGGGAAGAACGTCATCGTCCTGCAACTGGAATCGTTCCAGGCGCTGGTCCTGAACCTGACGGTGAACGGTCAGGAGATCACTCCCAACCTGAACCGGCTGGCCCGGGAAAGCCTTCATTTCACGGAGGCGTACTATCAGACCGGACAGGGCGTCACATCCGACGCGGACCTGCTGACCAACTGCTCCCTGTATCCGACCCGGACCGGTGCGGTCTACTACGACTACGCGGACAACGACTTCCGCTGCATGCCGGAGGTGCTGCGGGAGCACGGATACACAGCCGTGGCCATGCAGGGAATCCGGCCTGATTTCTGGAACCTGTCCGCGGTCTACCCGCACGTGGGCTTTCAGCGGTACTTCAGCGCCCTGGATTATCAAATGACGGAACTGATCGGCATGGGCCTGTCCGACGACGCCTTCCTGCAACAGTCGGTGGAGAAGCTGAAGTCGCTGCCGGAGCCGTACTATGCCTTCCTGGTCACCCTGACCAGCCACGGGCCGTTCAATTTCGAAGGAATCCCCCGTATCCTCGATTTGGGCCCACTGGAAGGGACCCAGATGGCCGACTACCTGCACGCCGTCCACTACACCGACCGGGCCGTGGGCCGGTTCCTGGATCGCCTGAGGGAGGAAGGAATCCTGGACAACGCGGTGCTGGTGGTCTACGGCGACCACATCGGCGTCTCCCGGTACACACCGGGATTCCTGGACGTGCTGGGGCTAGAGGCCGGCGACGAACTGGCCCTGCAGTACGCCGAACGCCGAATTCCGCTCCTGATCCGCCTGCCAGGCGGAATAGGGGCTGGTCAGCATAGCCAGGTGGCGGGACAGGTGGACATCGCCCCCACCCTCGCCGGTCTTCTGGGCATCTCCACGGCGGATACCTACTTCATGGGCCGCGATCTCCTGGCCTGCCCGGAGGGCATGGTGGCGTTCTACAATGGCTCGGCCCTGGATGAGCGATACCTGTTCCTGGGCGACGGCGGGGAAGGCGGCACCGGGCGGTGCTGGGACCGGCAAAGCGGCGAGCCCCGGGACCTGAGTGCATGCCAGTCGCTGGCTGCCAAGGCCGCCCGGAGCCTGCACATCTCCCGGCTCATCGTGGAGCGGAACCTGATCCCCGACCTGGAGGCCAACCGGCTGGCCAGGGCCCAATCGGACGTTCCCAATCCTTAAATCAAACCAGGCCGGCGGTGCTGAGCAGCAGCGCCACCGGCCGTTCCTGTTTCCATTTCAGAGAGACTCAACGGCCTGCGGGAGAGAGGATGTCTTCCGCGGCCGATGCCTCATATGCGCCGCCCACGGCCCCGGCCTGGCGAAGCAGCTCCACCACCCGGCGGGCGCCCCGGACCTCTGCGTAGGTCAGGGCGGTCCATCCACGCACATCCCGGGCGTTGACGTCCACCCCCAGGCTCAAGAGCCCCCGAACCACCTCGGGCCGGTCGGCTGCGGCCGCCAGCATCAGAGCCGTCACGCCATCGCTGTCCCGGGCCTCGGGATTCGCCCCGGCAGCCACGTACGTCAGGATCAGATCCGGCCGTCTACGGGCCACCGCCAGGAATTGGTCGGGATTGAAGGTAATGCCCTGTCGGGCCAGCTCATCCCGAAATTCCTGCTGGCTGCCCCCGGCTCCCGCCTCTCGGAGGAGATTGGCCACCTCGGTCTGGCCGTGGCGTTCCGCATAGGTCAGGGCGGTCCAGCCTGCCTCGTTGCGCACCTGCGGATTGGCTCCGGCCGCCAACAGCATCTTGACGCTCCGGAGATCGCCGCTGGCGGCGGCCATCATCAGGACGGTCACGCCATGCCGGTCGGCCGTGTTCGGATCCATCCCCGCTCTGAGGTAAAGTGCGGCGGATCTGGAATCTCCTTCCCGGGCACTGCGCAGAAACCCTTCTTCCGAGTAGGGCCGGTTCAGTCGCTCCAGTTCCAGCCGGGCTCCTTCCGGAGTCGTGGCACAGCCGCACAACACCGCCAAGCAAACCAGCAGGACCGAGAGCCGTTGCCTGATCATAGAAGAGCCTCCTGACAAGTGGTGTGTCCAGTGGTCAAGAGCCGTTGCGACAAAGTTAAGGCCGATTTTATATTCGAGGCATCCATAGACTTTTCCTCCAGCAGACAGGCTCCATCGCTTCCCAGCGGCACTTGACCGCGGCCCACCGATCCAGTAGGCTTGGTGCCTAGATCCCTTTGTTTTCGGCAGAAAGGAGCCCAAAGGACCTTGGCCATCTATGCAGTGGGCGACACACACCTCAGTTTCGCCTCCAACAAGCCCATGGACGTCTTCGGTCCCCAGTGGCAGGGACATCCCGGTCCCCTTTTTGAAAACTGGAAGGCCACGGTGGCCCCGGACGACTATGTCCTGGTGCCCGGCGACATCTCATGGGCCATGACCTTACAGGAGGCGGAGCCGGACCTCCGGGAACTGGACCGACTCCCGGGCAAGAAGCTCTTGATCCAGGGCAACCACGATTACTGGTGGCAGTCGCTCCGGAAACTGCGGTCGCTGCCTCTTAACACCATCCAGTTTATCCAGAACGACGCGGTTCTGCTGCCTCCGGAGGCGACACCGGGCCTGGAAGGGCCCGTGGCGGTCTGCGGCACCCGCGGCTGGATTACCCCCGGCGACCGATCCTGGGGAGAAGACGAGGCGCACAACCACAAGATCTACCTCCGTGAGATCGGTCGCCTCCGGCTTTCGTTGGAGGCGGGACGGCGGCTGGGGGCCCAGCATTTTCTGGTGATGCTGCACTACCCACCGGTGGCCGAGGACCACGAGCCTACAGGGTTTACGGAATTGCTGGAGTCCTTCGGCGGCGTGCGCTGGTGCGTGTACGGGCACCTGCACGGCCCGGGAGGCCGGTACCGTGCCCTGCAGGGGGAGCGAAACGGCATCCAGTACCGCCTGGTGGCATGCGATCAGGTAGACTTCACCCCTGTCCGGATCCTCTAGGCCGTCCGAGCGGTGTCAGAAGGCCGGGGCCCCACGCCCCGGCCCCATTTCATTTCATTGACGCCGTCTCCCCGCCGGGGACCGCCGCGGCGGGTTTAGATGGTCGCTGAATTTGATCAAGTGCGAACACGGACGGTGCGCCAGGATTTTCCTTGGTTGGTGTCAAAGAAAATGTGTTTGTTAGTAGACTTACTCAGCAACTTCGCAACATACGGAGGTCCAACCATGCGCATGTCGTTGACGGCCAAACTGGCGGCCGCCTTTACGGTGGTGGCCCTGGGGATCTCGGCGACAGGACTTTTTACGGCCAACCGCCTGGAAAGGGCCCTTGCGGAGTACGAACAGGTAGCCAACCATCTGGCACCGGCCAGCGCCACCGTCTCTTACATCCTGGCGCAACTGTACCGGCAGTCGTCCGACCTGTATGAACGGATTGCCACCGACAACGCTGCCGCCGCGGAGGACCACCGGCAGGCGGCAGACAGCGTGACAAACGCCCTGGACGAGTTGGATTCCCTGGTCACGCACGAAGAGATCCGCTTGATGGTCGATGCAATCCGGGACACGGTGGCAGCCTACCAGGCCCAGGTGGAGTCCGCCTTTGATCTCGCTGCTTCGAACCGCCTTGATCAGGCTGCACAGATGGTCCGGGACTATGCGGGGGATCTCCTCAAGGAGGCAATCGCCCAGACGGACCAGCTACACACTCATCTGAACAACCTGAGTCAGGAGGCAGCCACTGCGGCGGCCGCCATGGCCGACAGGGCCCGCCGCATCCTGCTGATCGCCCTGGCAACGGTCTGTGCCGCTGCACTGGTGGTGGGCCTGCTGCTCGCCCGGTTCCTGGTGCAGGGCATCCGGCATGTGACTGCCACCGCCGACGCTGTGGCATCCGGCGACCTGACCCTGCAGGTCTCACGGTCGGGTCCCTCCGACGAAATCGGACACCTGATCGAAAGCTTCAACCGGATGATGCGCCAGCTGCGGAACCTGGTCGCCGATGTCGCGACGACAGCGGATACCACAGAGAGCATCGCCCAGTCCCTCTCCAGCGCATCGGCAGCCTCCACGGCCAGCGCCCGCCAGGCTTCGGAGGCTGTCCGCGGCGTGGCAGCGGATGCTGCCCAGCAGGCCAGAGCAGCGGAGGAGATGCGCTCCACCGTGGAACAGCTGGGAATCACCATCCAGCAGATCAGCGACGGGTCGCAGCGAACAGCCGCCGACGTACAGGAAGCGGTCCAACTGTTGAACGAAGCGGGTGAAACCCTGCGGCAGGTGGTCAGCTACGCGCAAACCGTCGCGAGGGCCACTTCGGAAGCGGCCGAATCTTCCCGCAGCAGCGCAACCGTCATTGCCGAAACCGTGGCCGGCATGACCCGGATTCGGGAGTCGGTCAATCAGACCACCGCCATGATGACGGAACTGGCCCACCTCTCCGCCAAGATCGGGGAGATCACCAACGTCATCGCGGAGATTGCGGACCAGACAAACCTGCTGGCCCTCAACGCCGCCATCGAGGCCGCCCGGGCCGGCGAACACGGAAGGGGCTTTACGGTGGTGGCCGATGAGGTACGGAAACTGGCCGAACGGTCCGCAGCTTCGGTGGAGAGCATCAACGCCCTGGTGTCAGACATCCAGGACCGGACTCGCAAGGCTATGGAGGCCATGGAAGCGGAACGGGAGGAGACGGAACGAGGCAGCGCACTGGCTGAGAAGGCAGGCCAGAGCCTCAAGGAGCTGTTGACCGTCGTGGAGCGGGCTGTCAACGATCTGAACGAAATCGCCCGTTTGATCGCCGATGCCGAGCACAAGGCGTCCGGACTGGTCACCACCTTCGACAACGTGGCAGCGGTCACGGAGGAAAACAGCGCCGCCACCGAGGAGATGTCTGCCAGCGCCGAACAGGTCATCGGACTGGTGGAACAAGTGGCCGCCATCTCGCAGCAAAACGCCCGGACAGCGGAAGCGGTGCTGGCCCACGTGCAGAAGGTCACGGCGGAGGCGGAAAAGGTGGCCAGCCTTGCCCAAAGCCTGTCCCAGGCAACCGAAGCCACCAAGCAACAGCTGGCACGGCTGAAGTACTGAGTGCCGGCTCTGTGAAGCCCGCGGCCCTGTCACCCAGGGCCGCGGCCTCTGTTTTTCGGCCTGCCCTCGTTCCCACGCCATTTGGGGAAGGGCTCCTAGTCCGTTGGCGCCAGCGGATGGCCTCCTAGCGCAGGAGCGGAAACTACGGCCTCCGCTCCATGGCTATTGAGGTATTTCGGTATTAAAATACCGAAATGGAAACGCCCCCGCTGCCGGGGAGTAGGAGGGACGCCATGTTCTGCTACCAGTGTGAACAGCGATCGAAAGGCACCGGATGCACGGTCATGGGCGTGTGCGGCAAGGATCCCCGCACCGCCGCGCTCCAGGACCTGCTGGTCTATGCGGTCAAGGGGATCGGCATGTACGCCCACAGGGCGGTCCAGCGGGGCCGGCTGGATCGCGGCATCGGCCAATTTGTGATCGAGGCCCTTTTCACCACCGTGACCAACGTCAATTTTGACCCGGAGAACGTGGCCGACTGGGTCACCCGGGCGGCTGTCGTGAAGGATCAGGCCCGGGCGCTGTACGAGGCGGCCTGCCAGGAAGCCGGAGAGGTTCCCGAGACTCTGGGCGGCCCTGCCGCCTGGCGGCCGGGGACCACCGTGGCGGAGATGCTGGATCAGGCGGCCGGGATCGCGCTGACGGAGCGGTTCCGGCAGAAAGGGGAAGATATTGTCGGCCTGCAGGAGTTGGTCACCTACGGCCTGAAGGGCATCGCGGCCTACGCAGACCACGCCGCCATCCTCGGGCACGAAGACGATGAGATCTATGCCTTCCTCTTCAAGGCCCTGGACCTGCTCACCCGGGATCTGACCGCCGAAGAGCTTCTGGGTTTGGCCTTGGAAGCGGGCAGGGTGAACATCCGGACCATGGAACTGCTCCACCAGGCCAACAGCGGCGCCTATGGCCAGCCGGTCCCCACCCGGGTGCGGATCACCCCGGTGAAGGGACATGCCATCCTGGTTTCCGGTCATGATCTGAAGGATCTGGAGGAACTGCTGAAGCAGACCGAGGGCACGGGGATCAACGTCTACACCCACGGGGAAATGCTGCCGGCCCACGCCTACCCGGGACTGAAGCGGTATCCGCACCTGGTGGGCAACTGGGGCAGCGCCTGGCAGAACCAGCGGGACGAGTTTGACCGCTTCCCCGGCGCCATCCTGATGACGACCAACTGCATCCAGGAGCCCCGGGAGTCTTACAAGGGCCGGATTTTCACGAGTGGCCTGGTGCAGTGGCCTGGCGTGGTCCACATTGCCAACCGGGACTTCACTCCGGTGATCGAAGCGGCCCTGGCCAGCCCGGGATTCCCGGAAGATGAGCCGGAAAAGACCATCATGGTGGGGTTCGGGCACCATGCGGTGCTGGGCGTAGCCGATCAGGTGATCGACGCCGTCAAGCGGGGCGCCATCCGCCACTTCTTCCTGATCGGCGGCTGCGACGGCGCCAAGCCCGGCCGGAACTACTACACCGAGCTGGCCAAGCAGGTGCCTTCCGACTGCGTGATCCTCACCCTGGCCTGCGGCAAGTACCGGTTCAACACGCTGCAGTTCGGCGATATCGGCGGCATCCCGCGGCTGCTGGATGTGGGCCAGTGCAACGACGCCTACTCCGCCGTTCAGATCGCCCTGGCGCTGGCCAAGGCTTTTGGCACCGACATCAACGGACTCCCCCTCTCCCTCATCCTGTCCTGGTACGAGCAAAAGGCGGTGGCCATTCTCCTTTCCCTGCTCTACCTGGGTGTCCGCAACATCCGGCTGGGACCCAGCCTGCCGGCCTTTTTGACCCCCGCGGCGCTGCAAATCCTGCAGGAGCAGTTCAACTTGATGCCCATCACCACTCCGGAGGAGGATCTGGCGGCGATCCTGGGATGAGCCAGCAGGAGAACCGCCGGGTAAACAAGAAGGTGATCAGGTACCACTCCGTGCGCTGGTTGAAGGGGGTGAGCCCACGGCCAACATCGTACGTTTTTCCGAAATGGCCTCCCTGGCCCTCCACAGCATGGCACTCCTGGCGCGCAACAGTGACCGCCTGCTTACCGCCGGCGAGATCGCCCGCACCGTGGGCGCCTCCGAGGCGCACCTCGCCAAGGCCATGCAGCGCCTGGTGAAGGCCGGACTGGCCCGCTCCGAACGGGGGCCCCGGGGCGGCTTTGCCCTGGCCCGGCCGGCTGACACCATCACGCTGCTGGAGATCTACGAGGCAATCGAAGGCCCCCGCACGGTGGAGACCTGTCCCCTGGGACGCAGCACCTGCGCGTTTCCAGGTTGCCTCTTCGGTGGGGTGCTGGAAGCGCTGGAAGACAAGGTCTACGAATATCTGGGGAGTACCCGGCTTTCCGAAGCCGCGATGGCGCAGTCTCCCCCCGTCTGGCACGGCAAACCCCCGGAAGCCCGCTGAAGGGCCTTCCGGGGGTTTCCGTCCCTACAGGTACGCGCCGGCCAGGGCGGCGAGAACCGGCACCACCACCAGAGCCGGCAGCATATTGGCCACCCTGATCTGCGTGCCTGCTGCCAGGTTCAACCCGATCCCCATCACCATCAGGCCGCCTGCCGCACCGATCTCCTGAATCAGCGCGTCGGTCAGCACCTTGCTGAGGGCGCTGGCCCCCAGGGTCATGGCCCCCTGGTACAGGAGGATCGGCACGGCGGAAAGGATCACGCCGGGCCCCATCACGGAGCTCAGCATGACGGAGCTGATGCCGTCCAGCACCGATTTGACGTACAGCAGGGAAGGGTCGTGCCGCAGCCCGTCCTGGAGGGCGCCCTGGATCGCCATCGCACCCACGCAAAACAGCAGCGTGGCCTGGACAAATCCTTTGGAGAACTCCCCCTTTCCGGCAAAGGGAAGCTGCTCGAGCTTTTGGGCAAAGCGGTTGAGCCTGTCCTCGATTCGCATCAGTTCCCCCATCACGGTCCCGATGGCCAAGGAGACCAGCACCAGTAGCAGGTGCTCCGTACCCCAGGCCATTTGCAAACCCATCAGCACCACGCCGAGACCCAGGGCCTGAATGGTGGTCTGGCTGACCCGTTCTGGAATGCGGGGCAGGACAAAGCTGCCAAGGGTACCGCCCAGCACCACTGTACTGACATTGGCAAGCGTTCCGAGACCGATCATACTTGCGCCTCCACGTTGCGGTCCTGTGCTGCGGAAAGAACTAATTGTGTACAGAATATCAACCCTTGAAACGAAAGGCAACCGACCCTCGTGTCTTTGCTCCCGCCTGCCTGACCATCTGCCCTGTGTCCGGGCTGCGGGACCGCTCTTGCGCGTTTCCTTTCTTGACAGATATTCGAAGCGATGCTAGCATTGAGTTGCATGAACGTGCAAGTGAAAGGGCGGATCCGGCCATGATCGACCATGCCCGACTGCGGCAGATGATCTCCTTTCGTTATTCTCCGCTCCTGGACATGGCACTTTCCCTCCTGGTCCTCGAAAATCCGGAGCGGTTCGGCACTCAGGCACCGTGGCAGCAGCGGGTTCTGGAACGGCTCCCGGATGGGCTTCTGGACCGGCTCCTCACCCTGGCGGAGAGTACCGACCTGTTCGCCGTGGCGATGGATCTGGAAGAGTCCACCACGCTGCCAACCTTCGAAGCCCTGCGGGTGCTGCAGGAGCAGGACCCTGAGCTGGGTTCGGCCCTGCTGGCATATTGGGACGCCATCTCCCCGGAGATCGGCGCCAAGGCGGGACTGCTGACTCAGTCGATCCAGACGGAACTGAACCGGCTCCAGCAGATGGATCCGGTGGCGTTCATCACCCGTTTTTCCGACCGGGTCAGCGTGGCCGGGGACGGCGATGCCCTGATCCTGCACTGGGGCAAGGGCATGCGGGTGCCGCTGAACGACCTCAACCGGATTCTGTTCGTCCCGTCGGCCTTCATTCCGCGGCGGCTGATGTTCTACCGCCTGAACCGAACGCAGATCTTCTTCTACGATCCGCTCAACGCGACCGAAACCGAGATGCTGGAGGCACCTGAAAGTTTGCTGCTTGCCTTCTCGGCCCTGGCTGACCCCACCCGCTTCAAAATCCTCCGGCTGATTGCCCGGGAAGAGCTGCCGGCCCAGGAGATGGCACGGCGGCTGGGCGTGAGCGAGTCGACCGTCTCCCGCCACCTGCGGCTACTGGTAGAGGCGGGTCTGGTGGGTCGGGCCAAGCAGGAGGGAAAGTACATCTTCTACGAGCTGGCGCCTGACCGCATCGACCAACTGGCGGCCCAGGTGAAGCGCTACCTGGGACGGGAGTGACCATCAGATAAGGAGGCGATCCGGATGACCATGGACTCCGTCCCCGCCACACCGGAACCGGTAAGGCCCGCAGAGGAGTTGCCGGACACGACGGGAAGGGAGCCTTCCGATCCCACCAGCCCTTCGGGCTCCACTGCCCGGGTGGCCCTGGTGGCGGCTGCGGCTTCCCTGGGGATCGGCTGGCTCGGCGACCAACTGATCTTCTGGAGCGGCGGGTTTGGTCTGAACGGCTTCCTCTGGGTGCTGACCCTGGTGACCACGGCTTTCGCCCTGGGGCGCTGGGGCGGTCTGCCCCTTACCGGTGAGGGCCGCTGGCTGATGGCTGCCGCGGTCTTCTTCGCCGGCGGTCTCATGTGGCGCAGTTCCTCCTTGCTGCAGGGCCTGGACCTCCTGGCCATCGCATTCTGCCTGGGACTTGCCGCCGTGACCGCGCGGGGCGGCTCCCTCAGCCGTTCCGGTGTCATCAGCTACCTGGCCGGGCTGCTGCTCTCCAGCGTGAACCATCTCATCGGCCCCTTCGCCCTGCTGTTTCACGACATCCGCTGGCAGGAGCTTCCCCGGAGCCGCTGGTCTGAGCGGATGGCCGCCATCCTTCGGGGCCTGATCATCGCCCTGCCTCTGCTGTTTCTCTTCGGCTCGCTTTTTGTGGCGGCCGACGCCGTCTTCGAGCGGATGATTCAGAATCTCTTCACCCTGAACCTACCCCGTCTGGCCGACCACGTCTTCGGGCTGGGTTTCTTCGGGTTCCTGGCGGCCGGATTTCTC
This sequence comes from Symbiobacteriaceae bacterium, assembly GCA_036562385.1. Taxonomy (GTDB): domain Bacteria; phylum Bacillota; class Sulfobacillia; order Symbiobacteriales; family Symbiobacteriaceae; genus DATCKG01. The sequence goes on along the minus strand of DATCKG010000009.1, from coordinate 6,847 downwards.
CGCACCGCCCTGCTGCAGAAGCCCGGGGAACTTCCTCAGGTCGACCGGCCGCCTACATTTGCTCTGGGCGCCATCGAGACAGGCTTGGTTCTGGGCCTGCTCAACCTCCTCTTCCTCTCCTTCGTGCTGGTCCAGATCCGCTATCTGTTCGGCGGCGCCGCCCTGGTCCAGCAGACCGTCCATCTTACCTATGCCGAGTACGCGCGGCGGGGCTTCTTTGAACTGGTTTCAGTGGCCGCTCTCGTGCTGCCAGTCCTCCTGGTGCTTCACTGGCTGATCCCTCCCGATCGGAAGGAGGTACAGCGGCTTTTCCGGTGGCTCGGCGGTTCCCTGATCGCCCTGCTCTACGTGATCATGGCCTCGGCGGTGCAGCGCATGCTCCTGTACCAGCAGGAGTACGGGCTGACCGAACTGCGCCTGTTCACCACCGCTTTTATGGCCTGGCTGGCGTTCGTCTTTGCCTGGTTCCTGTTCACCGTCCTGCGGGGCCGGCATGAGCGGTTTGCCGTAGGGGCGCTGGCCAGCGGACTGTTCGTCCTGGCCGCGCTCCATGGGCTGAACCCCAGCGACCTGATCGTCCGGAAGAATGTGGCCCTCCTGCAGACTACCGGCCGCTTCGACGGTGCCTACGCCGCCTCCCTGGGTCCTGATGCGATCCCCGCCCTGGTGGAGGCCCTCCCTGCTCTACCGCCGGCGGAGCAGGAGGTCGTGGCTGCGGAACTTCAATTCTGGTCGGAGCGACTGCAGCGGAAGGACTGGCGCTCCTGGAACTGGGGCCGCGCCCGGGCGCTGAACGCCCTGCAATCGCTGAAGGAGTCGTGACAAGGAACGCCGTGCTGCGGGTGACCGCGCACGGCGTTCCACTTTCTTTTGGATGGCCCACGGTATGCGCCTTATTGTTCCTTGAAGCCGCGCTTCATCATGTTGTAGGATCACCTTAATTCCCACCGATTTCGAAGGGGGTTCAGCCGTGGTTATGCGGCAGGCCGCACGGGTGGCGTACTGGGCAGCAGCCGGCGCTGCGATTCTTGTTTTCCTTTACGGGGTGTTTCTCGTCGTGGGCATCTGGAGACCGGTCGAGATGCCCTCTCTGGTTCCCATTTTCCTATTGGGCCCTACCGTAGTGGTGCTGATGAGCGCCCTTCACCACTTGACGCCGCCTGAACGGCAGGTGTGGAGCCAGATATCGCTTAGCTTCGCCATCATCTACGCCACCTTGGTCGCGCCGGTCCACTACCTGCAGCTTACCGTCGTGCGGCTGAACACCCCGCCCTTCACAGCGGATGCCCTGCGGCTGATCCGCCTCACTTCAGGTTCCCCCACCTTCGCACTGGACCTGCTCGGTTACACCTTCTTGTCGCTGGCCACCTGGGCGCTGGTTCCAACATTGGGAAAGGGACCGGAAACCCTCACGGTAAGGCGACTGCTGACCCTACACGGCGTGCTGGCCATCCCCACCGTCGTGGTGCCCGCCTTCGGCATTGGAGGAGACATCTCACCGGGCGGTTCCGGCGAGTTCTTCGGACGGCTGGCCATGCTCCTGTGGTGTGTGGTCTTCGTGCCCATGGCTGCAGCCCTGGCAAGGTACCTGCGGTCCACCTGGATAAGGGGTGACTCATGCCACCGCTGACCTGTCAAGATTTTCAGCGGACCTACTGCACAAGTAGGGCTCCCACTGGTACATCAGTTCCAGGGTCTCCCGGGCCACCGGCATGAAGAGGCTACCGAGCCGCAACAGCCACCGACCCACGGGTCGAAGCCGGAGCGTCAGCCCTTCCTGCCGGCAGGCCAACTCCAGCAGTTGGCGGTAGGTCCGGGTTGCCCAGCACCACAGCGGGCCTGCCGGTGAGCAGCGTATCCCACACCATGGGGCCTAAGGCCGCATCGGTGACACCGGGACCGTAGAAGTCAGAGGCCCGGCCGATGGCGCCTGGATCCGACCGCTGCCGTGAGCCTCCATCACCATATCGGCCAGCAGCGCTCGCAACAGGTCCTGGGCCGCCCGGATTATGCCGCGCTGAATGGACGGCAGGCATGCCGCCCAGTGCTGGTAGGGTACGTTGACGCACTGATACAGAACCGACGCCCCTTGGGCCGCCTGCCGCAGCGAAGCGGGATCCGCCGCGTCCGCTGCCACCACCGGCACGGAGGCAGGGACCAGAGCATGGCGCTTTCCGCTGCGGCTCACCATACGAACGGAAAGGCCCTGAGCTACCAGCGCCCGGGCGGTGGCGCATCCGGCGGGACCGGTCCCGATGACGATGTGCAGGCCGGACCCTTGGGAGGAAAAGCCCACATCAGATCACCTCATACGCCAAGTCGGTCAGGCGAAAACTGGCCGCACGGCGGTTTCTCCACAACGGTGAGCTGCGACCGGAGCGTTCGTAGGGGGCTGCGAACCTTGACGCTCCTTAGGCGTGACCGTACAATATACGAGTTGCATTGAGTCCCACCGCCGTGCGGCACCGGGTGCGCACGGCATTTCCTTGTGGAAAGGGCGGAACCACCTAGCATGAGCGAGGCTGCCACCTTGGATCTGGCCCAGGAAGTCCGCCGGCGGCGGACCTTTGCCATTATATCCCACCCCGACGCGGGGAAGACCACGCTGACCGAAAAACTCCTGCTTTATGGCGGCGCCATCCACCTGGCCGGCTCGGTCAAGGCCCGGCGGGCGGCCCGGTACGCCACCAGCGACTGGATGGAGATCGAGAAGCAGCGGGGTATCTCCGTCACCTCCAGCGTGCTGCAGTTTCAGTACAACGGCTACGCCATCAACATCCTGGACACGCCGGGTCACCAGGATTTCAGTGAGGACACCTACCGGACCCTGACCGCGGCAGACGCAGCGGTCATGCTGATCGACGTGGCCAAGGGCGTGGAGGCCCAGACCATCAAGCTGTTTCACGTCTGCCGGATGCGGGGCATTCCCATCTTCACCTTCATCAACAAGCTGGACCGCCAGGGAAAGGATCCCTTCGCCCTGCTGGAAGAGATCGAGGAAGTGCTGGGCATCCGGACCTGCCCCATCAACTGGCCCATCGGCATGGGCTCCACGTTCAAGGGGGTCTACGACCGGCAGCAGGGGCAGGTGTTGCTCTTCGAAGGCAGCGAGCACGGCCAGCGGCGGGCGGCCATGCAGGTGACCGGTACCGACGATCCCCGCCTGGCCGAGGTGATCGGTCCGGACCTGCACCAGCAGCTCATGGAGGAGATTGAGCTGCTGGATGGGGCAGGCGATCCGTGGGATTACGAGCGCTTCCGCCGGGGCGAACTGAGCCCTGTCTTCTGGGGCAGCGCCCTCACCAACTTCGGCGTCCAGCCCTTCCTGGAGTACTTCCTGCGCCTGGCGCCCGAGCCGGCGCCCCGGATGACGGACCGGGGGCCGGTGGAACCCACCTCCAATCGCTTTACCGGCTTCGTATTCAAGATCCAGGCCAACATGAACCCCGCTCACCGGGACCGGGTCGCGTTCATCCGCATCTGCTCCGGCCGCTTTCAGCGGGGCATGTCGGTCAGGCACGTGCGCCTGGGCAAGGAGATCCGCCTCTCCCAGCCCCAGCAGTTCATGGCCCAGGACCGGGCCATCGTTGAGGAAGCCTACGCTGGCGACATCATCGGCGTTTTCGATCCCGGTATCTTCCGGATCGGCGACACCATCTGCCAGGGAGAACCCGTCCGCTTCGAAGGCATTCCCAGCTTCTCGCCGGAGCACTTTGCCCGGGTCACTTTCCGGGATGCCCTCAAGTCCAAGCACTTCCAGAAGGGGCTCAAGGAACTGACGGAGGAGGGCGCCATCCAGGTCTTCACGCCGGTCTACGGCAGTCCGGATCCGATCCTGGGCGCCGTGGGCGAGCTGCAGTTTGACGTGTTCAAGTTCCGGATGAAGCACGAGTACGGCGTCGACGTGGAACTGACCCGCCTGCCTTACGAGCTGGCCCGGTGGGTCGAGGGCGACGGATACGACCCCCGCCGCTTCCAGGGGTCAGACACCCTTCCGGTCACCGACCGGCACGGGCGGCCGGTGGTCCTGTTCCGGAACGAATGGACGCTCCGGTACTACACGTCCGAGCGGGCCGGCGAGTTTTCCGGCCTCACGTTCCGGGAAACGGCGCCTGTTGAATAACCATCCCGATCCCGCTGTACAGATAGTGGGTACACGGCCACACACAAAGCCCCCGGTATACCCTGTTGTGGGTACCGGGGGCTTTGTGCCGCGATGCCGGCAGGGCAAGAGCGGAACCGCCCCGAACACCAAACCAACCGGCCGCTGTGCAGCATCTAAGAAGCAAAGGGAGGCGGTTGCCGTGATGAGCCACCTGAACCAGCGCCTGATGGAAGCCAAAAATCGCGTCGACCGGCTGACCAGGCTGGAGCAGCGGATCCAGAGCCTGGAGTCCGAGCAGGCGGAACTGGAGCGGCAGGTGAAAAACCTGCAGGCCCGGCTGGCCCGGAAGCAGCAGGACGTGGCCAGGCTGGAGAGGCTGAGCCTCACTAACCTGTTTTTTACCCTCACGGGCAAGAAGGAAAGCCGCGTGCAGGCGGAACAGCAGGAGCTCCTCTCTGCCGCCCTGCGGCTGAGGGAAGCGGAGCAGCGGCTAAAGGATGTGACCGCGGACCTGGCGCCTCTCCGGCAGGAAGCCAACGCCCTGCGGGGCGCCCGGGAGGAGTACCAGCGCCTGCTGGCGGAGAAAGAGGCCGCCATCACCGCGGCCGGCGGAGCCGCCGCCGAACGGCTTTTTCAGTTGGACGAACAGGAACGCCAGATTCAGTGGCAGATCCAGCAGATTCGGGAGGCCCTGCAGGCCGCCATGCATGCCGATGCCGCGCTGGCCAAGGTAGAGGGCTGCCTGGATTCGGCCCGGGCCTTGGGCACCTGGGACCTGCTGGGTGGCGGCCTGATCGCCACCGCCATGAAGCACTCCGAGATGGATGACGCGGAGCGGGCGGCCGCCGATGCGCAACACGCACTCAACCGGCTAAGCCGGGAACTGCAGGATGTGGCCGGAATGACCCCGGCGGTGGGGAACGTATCGGTTGACGGGTTCCTCCGCTTTGCCGACTACTTCTTCGACGGTCTGATCACGGACTGGATGGTGCAGCGCCGGATCAACCATTCCATGGACAGCGCCCGCCAAGCCCGGCACCAGGTGGCGTCGGTGATGTCTGCCCTGAAGCAGCGGCTGGCCCAGGCCGAATCCGCCCTGCAGCAGATCCGGGAGGAACGGAAGCGGTTCCTTACCACCGGGCAGTAGCGCCGTCCCCCGGCTCGTCCGGCACCGCCTTCCGGCACAGGAGGAGCTGAAAGAGCCCGCCGAATCCGGCGGGCTCCTGGTGTTCCACGCGCAGTCGGGTGGCAGCCAGGATCGGGCCCACCTGCCGGTTGATGTCGGTGGCCAGGATGCGGGTGATCCCGTTGAGAACCCGCCGGGCCAAAGACGGAGACCGGTCATCCGGCAGGAACTTGTCCAGGATCACCAACCGCCCGCCGGGGCGCAGCACCCGCTCCGCCTCGCGGATGCAGGCGTAGGGATCAGGAATCACCGCCAGGATCAGGTGGAGAATCACCGCGTCAAAGGCGCCGTCCGGAAAGGCCAGGGACTGTCCGTCCATCACCCGGGCGTCCACCGGGATCCCCAGGGCGCCGGCCCGGCGGCGGAGCCGCTTCACCATCGCCGGGGTGATGTCCACCGCCGTCACGGAGACGCCCCGGGGCAGCAGGGGCAGATCCAGCCCCGTACCGGCCCCGACGATCAGCACCGATTCGCCGGGCTGAAGATGCAGAAGCTGGACCGAGCGGCGCCGCCGGGACTGCAGGACGCCTGCCAGGCGGTCGTACAAGGGCGCCCAGAGGGTATACCGCATCCGGTTCCAGCGGTTGGTGTTCAGGAACATCCGCCGCCCCTCCGTCAAAAGAACCGCAGCTGGCGATGGTTGATAAACGTCATCCGGTGAATCGGGCAGGGGCCGTAGGTATCCAGCGCCGCCAGGTGCTCCCGGCACCCGTATCCCTTGTGGCGGGCAAAGCCGTACTGGGGATAGCACTTGTCGTAGGCCACCATGATCCGGTCCCGGGTCACCTTGGCCAGGATCGATGCCGCCGCGATGGAGAGCGCTTTCCGGTCCCCGCCCACCACGCAGCGCTGGGCCCCCTCCCAGAAGGGGATCAGGGCGTTGCCGTCCACCAGCACCCACGGCCGCGAAACCCGGTCGCCGGCCCGCTGCAGGGCGGCTTTCACCGCCCTGGCCATGGCCTCAAAGGTGGCGTTGCGGATATTGATCTCATCAATCCGGCGATTGTCCACGACGCCGATGCCCCACCCCACCGCCGTCCGCAGAATCACTTCATAGGCCATCTCCCGCTGGTGCTCCGTCATCTTCTTGGAGTCGTTTACTCCGGGCAGTTCCACATCCGGCGGCAGGATGCAGGCCGCGGCCACCACCGGTCCCGCCAGGGGCCCCCGCCCCGCCTCATCCACGCCCACCACCGACCAGCCGTGACGCCAGAGCACCCGCTCCATGCGCAGGTCTGCCATCCGAAGGACACCTCACCATTCCGCGACAAGGGCCGTCCGCGGCAGATCATCGGCCACGGTGCGGCCTCCGTTCCTACGTTGAAACATGTTGTAGTTCGATAGTGGTGGGAAGTGTCCTGTCAGGGCAGCAGGCGGAACTGCATACGAAGAGGCAGCGGTCCTTCTAGGGCTCAGCCCTGACCTCGATCTCCTTGGTCTTCTTCAGTCCCAGATTCACATGCCGGTGATCGCTGAGGTCCACCGTCACCCGATGCACCCCGGGAGGCAGCTTCGGAACGGTGTAGGTGTACTGAAACGCCATGGTCTCCGGACCG
>DATCKG010000106.1:0-32631 GCA_036562385.1 Symbiobacteriaceae bacterium | reverse complement strand
CTTCAGTCGCTTGACGTGGCGTTCGCTGAGCCCCAGAACCTGAGCTGCCTCGCGGATGAGGAGCTGACCTTCCACGACCCGCTGCAGGACCATGGCACGATTCCATTCAGCCTGAGACAATGTCACCATCACCTTGTTCATGGGTGACATTTTCACAGACCGATTTCAGGGTGACAATATCACGGGCTGGCCACATAGGTCGATCGGCAAAGGTTAGATCGGGGCTGTCTTGTGTCGGAGCCGGTAGCCGCAGGATTCGCGGATGACAAGTTCCGTGGAAATCCGTTCGGCTCGGGCCTCGCTGGTGCCGTCCAGCATGGCGAAAAGCAACGTGGCAGCCCGCTGGCCAAGCTCGTACTTGAACTGGCGGACCGTGGTCAGAGCGGGCCGTACGTAGGCGGCAAGGCGGATGTCGTCAAAGCCGACCAGGGCCACGTCCTCGGGGATGCGAATCCCCCGGTCCAGGAAGACCTCCATCACGCCGATCGCCATCTCGTCATTCGCGGCGAAGACGGCATCCGGCAGGGTGGGCCTGTCCAGGATCCAGCGCGCCGCCCGCCGTCCTCCCTCTTCCGTGAAGTCGCCGGGGACCACCAAGTCGGGGGAGAAGGGGAGGCCCGCGCGCTCCAGTGCCTGCCGGAAGCCGAGCAGCCGCTCCTGGTTGTCGGTGGAGAGCTGTGGGCCGGAGACGTAGAGGATGGAGCGGTATCCCAGGTTGATCAGATGGGAGACCGCTTCGCTGGCCGCGGCCACATTGTCGACCCGGATACAGCTGATCCCCGGCGCGCAGAGGTGCCGGTCCAGGAGCACGAGCGGAAATTCCGGCGAGGCGACGGCAGCCAGGTCGGCATCTTTCAGGTTCGGTGCCAGCACGATGAGCCCGTCCGTCCGGCGCTCGGCCAGAAGCCGGCGGGCGCTCTCCTCCCGCCCGGAATGGGCGCTGCTGATCACCAGCTGGTACCCCCGCTCGATGGCCACGTCCTCCACGCCCTTGATCAACTCGCTGTAAAATGGGCCGGCGATGTCGGTCAGGATCAGCCCGACCGATTCGGTCCGCCGGCTCTTCAGTCCCCGGGCCATGGCGTTGGGCTGGTAGTTCAGTTCCCGGGCGGCGGCGAGCACCTTCATCTTGGTTTCCGTGGAGATGCGAGGGTGATCGTTCAGGGCCATCGAGGCGGTGGATGGAGCTACGCCGGCCAGCCGGGCCACATCCCTGATGGTCGTCATACAGGTCCCTGTCCTTCAGCGATGAGCTTTCAGCGCCTCCAGCCGGCGCTGTGCCTGCTCAACAATTTCGGGCCTGACGGGGAAGGCGTCAATCACCGTCTGGTAGATCTCCTCCGCCCCGTCGGTGTCACCCTGCTCCTCCAGCAGGGCGCCTACCCGCAGCAGAATGTCCGGCAGAAGGCCGTTGTCTCGCCCGTAGAAATTCTGGAACATCGTGATTCCATCCTGTACCGTCAGCCGGTACTGCAAGATCTCCGCGATGGCCTCACGGGCCGCGTAGTACTCGGCGTGCTTCGGCCAGGCGCCGGGAGAGGACCAGAGGTCGAGCACCTGCTGGTAGCCGCCGGCGAAGACCACGGCCCCGCTCTGGGGATCCCGCCGCTCCTTTCCCTTGAGGGCGCCGGCCAGATCGCCTCCGGCGAGGGAGGCCTCAGCCTCTGCCAGGTACTGCCGGGTCAGCTGGTACGACTCAAGCCACGCCCAGCCGTAGGAGCCGAAGGTCAGGGCGGCAACGGCGCAGATGGCGATGATCCATCGTTTCACGACGTCGCCTCCCTACTTGAGGCCCACGTTGGTGAAGGCCTTAATAAAGGAACGTTGGAGCAGCAGATAGACGAAGACCACGGGCAGCGTCACCAGGGTGGTGGCGGCCCACCGCTCCTCCGCGAACTGTCCCGGGATGGTGCCCTCGAACCGCTGCAGGGCGAGCTGCAGGGTGAAAAGCTTCTCGTCCCGGAGCCAGAGCAGCGGGCCGAACAGGTCGTTCCAGGCGGCCATGAAGGTCAGGATCGCCACGGTGGAAAGGACCGGTCCGGACATGGGCAGGATAATCCGCCAGAAGAGCTGCCACTCCGTGGCACCGTCCAGCCGCGCCGCTTCCAGATACGCATCGGGGATCTCCCCGACGAACTGGCGGATCAGGAAGATGTTGAAAGCGCTGACGGCCGCCGGGAGGATCAGGGGCAGGTAGGTGTCCACCCAGCCCCAGCGGTACATCATCATGTAGGACGGAACCAGGAGCAGCACGCTCGGGATCATCATGGTGGCCAGCATGAGCGTAAAGAGGGCGTTCCGTCCGGGAAACCGGAGCTTGGCGAGGGCATAGCCGACCATGGCGTTACACAGCACGCTGAGGATGGTCACCGTGCCGCTGACGAACAAGGTGTTGGCAAACAGCCGCAGGAGGTTCAGCTCCCGGAAAACCCGGATGTACCCCAGCCACGAAATCCGGGTGGGCAGGTGGTTCGGGTAGTGGAGGATCTCCATGCCGGGCTTCACGGAGTTCATGAGCATGAAGAAGAAGGGGTAGGCTACCACCACCAGCCCGAGGATCAGGAACAGGTAGATGGGGGCCTGTGCCAGGAATCTGCGGGTCTTCATGCGGCGATTCCCCCTCTACTCACCGGCGGTCTGCCGGGTCAGGATCCGGCTCTGGAGCTGCTGGGCCACAAAGATGATGGCGGCGAGGAACAAGCCGAGGGTGGCCGCATAGCCCATTTCCATCTCGGTGAAGCCCTTGGTGTAGATGTAAAGCACCGGGGTGAGGCCAGAGCCGTACGGACCTCCGTACAGGTCGAAGGTGAGAAAGACCTCGGTGAACATCTGGAGCCCGTTGATCAGGTTCATGGTCAGCACGAAGATGATCTGCGGCCGGAGCAGCGGAAGGGTGATGCGGCGGAACCGGGTCCAGGCGCCGGCACCGTCCACCGCAGCCGCCTCCAGGATCTCCGGGTTGATGGACAGCATCCCGCCCAGGAAGATCAGCAGCTGTACCCCGAACCACTTCCAGGTGTTGAAGATGGCCAGGATGGGCATGGGCAGCCACTTGCTGAAGGTCCAGAACACCGGCTTCTCCAGGAGCCCCATCTCGATCAGACTCTGCTGGATCGGGCCCTGGGGATCGGCGATGAACTTGAAGATCAGCATGGCAACCGTAACGGATGTGACCACGGGCAAAAAGTACATGGTACGAAAGAAAGTGCCGCCGTATCGGATTTCCTTCAACAGGGCGGCGAAGACCATGGCGACCACAAAGCTCAGGGAGATAAAGATCGCCTGGTTGTAGACGACGTTAAAGAGCGCCTTCCAGAATACCGGGTCCTGGACAGCCCGGACCCAGTTGTCGAACCCCACGAAGCGCGCTTTTTCGACCTGGAGGAGGTTGATATCCAGGTAGCTCATCTTCACCGCCAGCAGGATCGGGTAGGCAGTGAAGACGAGAAAGGCAACGATCCAGGGCAGGGCGAAGATCAAGCCCCATCGGGCCTCCTGGTTCAGGCGGAGGCTGCGGCCCATGATGAGCACCTCACTTGAGCAGGCCCCCGGTCAGCGCACTGGCCGGGGGCCGCCGACACATTCGGTTACTGGGACTGCTTGGCGAGAATCTCGCGGGCCTTCTTGGCCGCTTCGGCCACGCCCTGCTCCGGGGTCATGGTGCCCTTGATCACCACTTCGCCGTAGACCCGGAGCAGTTCGTTGCTGACCTCATCCAGGGCGGCGAAGGGCTCGTTCATCAGAGCGTGCTTGGCCTGCTCCACGAACTCCTGGTTGCCGGGGGTCTGGAACCAGGGATCATCCATCAGTTCCTTCAGAGTCGGAAGCTGGCCCAGCGCCTTCAGGGCCTTCAGGTTGTTCTCTTTCTCCATCAGTTCCTGGATGAAGGCCCAGCCGATCGCCTCCCGCTCCGGGGTGGTCTTGAAGAGCATCAAAGAGCGGCCATCGAGGGTGGACCAGTGGGTCTTCCCGGGCTCCCGGGTGGGAATCGGAGCGACGGCCACATCCTTGCCGATCTCCATGGGAGTGTCCTTGGCGGTCTTCAGGTTGGCCTTCCAGCCGTACCCGAACTGGATCCACATGCCGATGTTCCGGTTGAAGAAGGACTCTTGCATCGTGGGCGGGGCGTACTTCTGGGCTTCCTTGCAGAAGGCGAGAAAGTCAGCCATGTGGGCTTCGGGCTTGTCAAAGACGATGTCGGAGCCAAGCTTGTTGAAGAGCTGATACTGGCCGTCGTTGCCGTTGTAGTAGATCTGGGCCAGCATCGTCCAGTACCAGCCGCCCCAGGCCAGGGCCTCGTTCCAGAAGACATTGCCGTAGACCTTGGTCCCGTCCGGACGCGGCGGCAGCTCGGAAATCTTCCGGGCCACCTCCAGGTATTCATCCCAGGTCTTGGGCGGCTCCTTGATCCCGGCCTCCTCGAAAAGCTGCTTGTTGTAGATCAGCATTTGGGTGGTGGCGTTCCAGGGGATATAGTAGAGGCCGCCAAAGTCCCGGTGGATGTACTCCGGTGCGATGCGGTCGACCAGTTCCTTGGCGCCGGGCATGGTATCGAGGTTGACCAGCTTGCCGGCCTTGGCGTACTTGGCCGGTTCATAGCCCCAGACACCGATCAGGACATCCGGCGGGTTGTTGGCCGCGACGCGGGCGGTGAACTGGGCGTTATCGTCGGGCAGCTGGGTGACATTGACGGTCACGCCGGGATGCTTCGACTGGAAGGCGGGGACGATCTCTTCCTTAGATAAAGGTGAGGTAATCGCCTGCCGGGACCGTGACCTCAATTTCGCCTTTCAGTTCAGAGGCACCCGACTGGTTCTGGTTCTGAGGGTTCGGCGTTGCCTTGGATCCGCAGCCTACGAGGATGAGCATGGTCAACATCAGGAGCGCGGCCATGGGACGGAAGAAACTGCGCATCTGCTCTACCTCCACTTGACAAGACTTCCTGATGGGTCCGGGGTCCGTGGGCATGCGGGTGCCTCTGACAGCGGTCGGGGTCCCCCTTTCTGTCGAATCGATTCAACATATGCCAGTGAGAAAGCCCTCCAGGAATACGGAGAGCCACACTGGATCGAGGTATGGGGTTGTCAAATCGTTTCAACCGATATAGGAAATACCACAAACCTGCCCCGCTTCCTGCTGGAAAATCGGATCATTCGCGGGCAAGACCTCATCCTTCTCGAGGAGGAGCGCGCGATAGTCCTTTCGGCTGAGTCCCTGCAACGTCGCTTGCCGGGGCCCGGGCCCCATTGAAGGGCGCTGCCGCATTCGTTTGCCCTGGGATGGTCCCGGAGTGTGGGGGACTGGAACGGAAACGCGCGGGAAGGGCTGCGTGTGATCAGCATCCGAGGACTTTGGCCTCGGTCACACGCAGCCCTTCTCTGTGCTCTTTGTGGAATGGCTTGGTCTTTCCTTCACTGGACAGTGATCTTTCCCACCATGCCCACTTCTTTATGGCCGGGGATGTCGCAGTAGAACTGGAACTCCCCCTTTTTGCTCGCGGTAATGGTAAAGGTTCCTTCCGAATTGGGGGCGATTTCGCCGGAGTTGAAGTTCAGGTCGGGGATCAGGAGGCTGTGGGGCTGAGCGGCATCCTTGTTGATGAGGGTCAGTTCGATCTTGTCGCCCTTGTTGGCGGTGATGTGGTCGGGATTGAACGTCCAAACGCCGCCCTCGCCCATGACGATGGTCATCTGTTTGGTTTCGCCGCTGCTGCCGCCGCAGCCAGTGAGAACCCCCAGGGTGAGTACCGCACCCAGGGCCAACATCATTTTCCTCTTCATGCCCACCCCTACCTTTCTGGCGCCATCTTGCCATACCGCCCCCCCGTCCACAATCGGATTTCCACTGTAAGGATTTCCTACCGGATGTTAGGGTTGCTGCCCTAAGGATTCCTCCCCATGCAGTGGGGAGGTCTTCTTGTTAGAATAGACTTAACTCACTGACACTATCGTCCTAATTGAACCCTATCTAGTTATACGATGAATCGTGTAACTTGACCATTTGTTTAGGGATTAGAAAGGATGCCAGAACGTCCTTTCCGGCGGTCAAAGCACCGCCGGAGGGAGACGGGGGTTGCAGACGGGCCTGCACCGGCAGGTGCCCAAGGTTGACGGTGCGAGGGTGGTGTCATATGCGAGGAACCGCCGTGTGGCTTCGTCCGGTGTCGCTGGCGGTGCCCCTCCTGCTGCTGATGCCCCGGACGGCCCTGGCCAGCCACCTGAGCGGTGGCGAAAACGACCTGATGGCCGTTTACGGGGGAGCAGCGCTGGTCACCGGATTTGTGGGGCTGCTGGGAATGCTCGGCCTGCTGCCGCCTCGCTGGAGGAAAGGGGGTGTGCGCTGGGGCAAGCGGTTGCTGGTCATAGGGGCGGCTCTGTTGATAGGCGGTGGCTTCCATGTCTCCTCCCTGGGTGCGGCGGAGGAGGCGGTGGGAGGAGCGCCGTGGGGGCAGGTGGCCACCTGGCAGTTCCTGGGCACCATGGTCGTCTTTGGATTCTTTGCGGGTGCGGCCTACGTGCTGGGGAAGCGCTCGGGTGTGCTGGACATGGGCGAGCGGGTCAAGTACCGCATCCTGCACAACGGAGATCCGGTCGATGCCACCGCCTGGAGGACTGCCCTTCCAGGAGAGCAGCGGCTGATGCTGATCCCTGTGGTGGCCATGGGGCTGCTGGCCGTCTTCGTCACCGCAGGGGTCCTGATTGTCTTGCTGCAGCCGGCTGTGTCCCGTCCCTGAGTTCAACCGATCCCCGCGCTGGGAGGCGAGGAAATGGTGTTCAGCGCTGCAGAGGGCTCAGCCAGCCGCAATTTCTTTCTGACTGCGGTGCTGTGGATGGCCATCGGCATGAGCTTTGGTCTTTTCGCATCGATCCTGCTGATCTTCCCCGACCTGGTGAAGGAGATCCCGGTGTTGGAGTACTTTACCTTCGGCCGCGTCCGGCCGGTCCACACCAACCTGGTTCTTTTTGGCTGGCTCACAGGGGCGTACTTCGGAACCCTGTACTACATGATCCCCCGGCTGGCCGGCACCAGGCTGTACAGCGAGCGCCTCGGCAACTTCACGGTGGTGCTGCACAACCTCATGATGGTCAGCTTCGCCGTGTCGCTGCTCATGGGCTACAACACCGGCCGCGAGTACGCGGAGCAGCCGTGGATCAACAAGATCCTTACCGCTCTCCTGTTTCTCCTGGTGGCCTACAACGTGTTCATGACGCTGGCCCGCCGCACCGAAAAAGAGCTTTACGTCACCGCCTGGTACTTTATCGGCGCCCTGCTCACCACCCCGGTCGTCTACGCCGTGGGCAACCAGTTTCTTCTGCCCACCAATCCCATCAGCGGTGTCAACGATGCGGTGGTCAACTGGTTCTACGGGCACAACATCCTTGGCTACTGGTTCACGCCCGTAGGAGTCGGCGCCATCTACTACCTGCTGCCCAAGATGGTGGGGGCCCCGATTTGGAGCCATCGGCTTTCCATGATCGGGTTCTGGGTGATCTTTTTCGTCTACGGCCCCACCGGCGCGCACCACCTCGTCAACGGCCCTGTGCCCTACTGGCTGCAGACCGTGGCGATCGCCTTCTCCGTCACCCTGATCATTCCGGTTTGGACGGTGCTCACCAACTTCTACGGCACGCTGAACGGCCGCTGGGGAGCGGTCCGGGAGAGCGTTCCTCTGAAGTTCCTCGTCTCCGCCATGGTTTTCTACTTCATTACCTGCTTCCAGGGGCCCATGCAGGCGCTGCGGTCTGTCAGCGCGCTGGTTCACTTCACAACCTGGGTGGTAGGGCACGCCCACATCGCCCTCCTGGGCACCTTCTCCTTCATCATGTTCGCCTCGATCTACTACGCCCTGCCCCGCCTCACCGGCCGCGAGATCTGGTCGGTCAAGCTCCAGGAGTGGCACTTCTGGCTCACACTTGTCGGCTTCACCATGTTCTTCGTCGCCCTGACGGTGGGCGGTCTGGTTCAGGGGGCCCACTGGATGGCCAACCAGTCGAACCAGTTCATCGGCTCGGTGACCGGGCAGTTTCCGTATCACATCGTCCGGACCCTCGGCGGTGCGATGATCCTCTCCGGGCAGGTGCTCTTCATTTACAACATCTTCAAGTCCGTGACCGCAGGCAAGGAATTCAACGTAGGGACCGGTACGACCGTGGCCGTTCATGCCTGATCGGGGGTGGCGCAGATGGGAAACAAACTGGAGCGAAACGCGGCCCTCTTGGGCATCAGCGCCCTGCTGCTCCTGCTGTTTGCCGTGGCCATTACCGTCGCCGTACCCCTGCTTCAGGAGGACCTGTACGTCGCATCGGCGGCAGCACCCCGGTATGACGATCCCAAGGTGGCGGAGGGCCGGCGGATCTACATCCGGGAAGGCTGTTTCTACTGCCATACCCAGCAGGTCCGCACGGTGGCGCATGACGCGGCCTTCCGCGCCCCGGCCGGTCAGACGGAGGACGGCAAGCCGGCAGGCGACCGTCCCACTGAACCCGGTGACTACGCCAACGACAACCCGGCCCTGCTGGGGTCAGAGCGGACCGGGCCTGACCTGAAGTACGTGGCCCACCGGTTGCCTTCCAAGGAGTGGCACATCGCACACCTGAAGGATCCCCGCTCCACCACCCCCGGCTCGGTGATGCCCTCCTATGCACACCTGCCTGCCAGTGAATTGGACGCTCTGGCGGAGTACCTGCTTACCCTTCGCGACTGGTCGATTCCCGTCAAGACTCTGGCCGTGTATCCCGGCCCCAACATCCTGGACGCAACGGACGAGATTATCCCTGAGGAGTACCGGAACCTGACCAATCCGTTTGAGATCGGTGACCCGCAGGCCATTGCCATCGCAGAAAAGGTGATCAACGAGAAGCAGTGTCTCACCTGCCATGGGCAGGACATGCGCGGTATGGACGCCAGCAAGGGCTGGGCCATGAAGCCCTATCCCACCGACTGGTACGCAGCGGCCGAACGGCATTCGGTGCAGTTCATCTACTGGATCATTTCGGAAGGAACCCTGAAGGAAGACGGTACCCCCAGCGGCATGCCGGCCTGGCGGACCCTGGGTCTGACCGACGAGGAACGCTGGGCCCTGGCCACTTACATCAAGGGACTCAGCCAGGGCCAGTAGCGCCCCGCGAAAGGGAGGTGCCGGATGGTGCTGCACTGGACGCGCTTTGCCGATCTGGCCCAGTCCACCGGGTTCATCCTGCTGGCCATCCTGGCGCTCTGGGCCCTGATGGCGCTGGCTGTCTACTGGGCCGTTTCCCGAGGGACCGCTTCCTTGGATGAAAGGGTGAAATTCCGGGTCGTAGAGGATGACAAGCCTGTTTCCCAGGGGGGTGGGGAGTGTGGCGGACATCCGACCTGACAGCCCCGAACCGGTTCATGACCAGGGCGGGCCTGTCCCGAAATTTCTGCTGCTGACTTACCTGGTGATCGGGGGCATCTTCGTCTACTACCTGGCCACCGGCCTCCGGTTCGGTTCCCAGAGTCCCACCGGTTTCTGAAGATGGGGGAAGCCCCCTCGCTCTGAAAGCGGCGCATCAGGGCGAGGGGGCAGTCTTGGCCGGCACAGGAGGTGGAGCCTGTGAAAAATCGGCTCCGAAAGGTTCGGTATG
The DNA here is from genome assembly GCA_036562385.1 of Symbiobacteriaceae bacterium. Lineage (GTDB taxonomy): Bacteria > Bacillota > Sulfobacillia > Symbiobacteriales > Symbiobacteriaceae > DATCKG01. The sequence goes on along the minus strand of DATCKG010000106.1, from coordinate 23,023 downwards.
TCCTCCGCCGGTACCGCCGGATCAGTCAGCTCAGCGTCCTCGCGCTGCTGATCCTCTCCCCGTATCTCCGCATCTTTCGGTTCGATATCCCTACGACCTCACTGTATCTGTTCGGCATGCGGCTGTGGATCCGGCACGTCTTCGTGTTCGCGCTGCTCCTCACCGTGGTGATCTACGTGATTGTCGTTCTCAGCTACCTCTTCGGACGGGTTTTCTGCGGTTGGGTCTGCCCGCAGAACCTGTTCAACGAATTGGTCCGTAGCTGGGAGGCGCGGTTCGGCCGTACCGTCACGCTGCTGCTCTCTGCCCTGATCGGCCTTTTCGGCGGCTTCGTGGTCTGGAGCTACGGCACCGACGGACTGCTTTTGCTCCGCCAGTACGCCGCCGGCCAGGTGCCCCCGGGGCCGACCCTGACGATCCTCGGCATGGGTGCATTCTTCACCGCGGCCATGGCCTGGTGGCGGACCGGCATCTGTCGGGTGGCCTGTCCTTACGGCCATCTGCAGAGCGTGCTGTCCGGCCCGGCCACCATGCGGCTGCAGGTGCTGAACCTGCCTGGGAACCGGGACATTTGCGCCACCTGCGGCCTGTGCGCGGAGATCTGCCACATGGGCGTCGATCCCCGGACGCCGAACCAGAGAGACTGCGTTACCTGCGGCGACTGCCTGGACGCCTGCCAACTGGTTTCCGACGCCCGAAAAGTGCCCAGGGTGCTCAATTTCGTGGTGGGCGAGGCAGGGCAGGCGGTGCCGGTGGGATTCCGGGGACAGCTTTTGCGGAACCTGAGGCCGGTGCTGCCCCGGACGGTACTGCCCGGGCTGCTGGCGGTGGTGCTCACGAGCGTCACGGCCTATGCCTTGGCCACCCGGCCCCTGGTGGAAGTGGTGGTGGCCAAGGACCATCGGACCGTGATGACGTCAGGGGGAGTCGTGAGCGGAGGCTCGGTCATGCGGGTCTCGGTGGTCAATCTGTCCGGCGTCACCGAGACCTACCGGCTCCGCGCCGAGGGGCTGCCTCCGGGCTGGGCGGTCTTTGAGCAGGAGGAGCTGACCCTTCAGCCCGGGGAAAGGGCGGACGTCATTCTCCGGGTGATTCCCCGATCACCGGAGGAGGGCTCCTTCCCCTTTGAGGTGGTGGTGGTCGGCAGTGTGACCGGTGCGGAAGGGCGGTTTCGGTCTGTTCACGTGATCGGGCGATAAAAGGGGAACGGGTCCCCTGTGACACGGAGGTGCTGAAGCGGTGGGCCTTTGGGCCAGGTTCAAGAAAACCCGGCTATATCAGTCCATCTATCGGAACGACTATCCGGACACGCCGCGCAACCAGGTACTCACCATCCTCAACAGCGTGGTCCTTCACCTGCACCCGGTCAGGGTGCCCCGCCGGGCGATCCGGCTGACGTATACCTGGGGACTGGGCGGCCTCAGCCTGCTGATGTTTCTGATCCTCACCGTGACCGGCGTCTGGCTGATGTTTTACTACGTGCCGGGTGTGCCCGACGCGTACCAGTCCATGAAGGCGCTGGAGACGGACGTCATCTTCGGCGCTTTTGCCCGGAACATGCATCGCTGGGCCGCCCACGGCATGGTGATCGCCGTCTGGCTGCACATGACCCGGGTGTTTTACACCGGTTCGTACAAGCCTCCCCGGGAGTTCAACTGGGTGATCGGAGTCCTGCTCTTCCTGGTCACGGTGCTGCTTTCGTTCACGGGCTACCTGTTGCCGTGGGACGCCCTCGCCTACTGGGCCATCACGGTGGGCGCCAACATGGCGAAGGTGTCGCCGGTGGTGGGTACCTACGTGCAGACCGTGCTGCAGGGCGCCTACGACATCGGACCGGCCACGCTGATCCGGTGGTACACCCTCCACGTGATCTTCCTGCCGTTGCTCTGCATCGCCCTGATGGCCGTGCACTTCTGGCGAATTCGTAAAGACGGCGGCATCTCCACGCCGATCCCCTACGAGGAGGAGGCGTAGTCCGGACGCCTGCCAGGCTGCAAGGGGGAGGGGATTTCCATGGAGGAGGCCCGTGAGAAATATCAGCAGACCGGGCCCAAGGTGATACCCGGTCGGAAGGAAGAACTGGTGTACACCTGGCCATATCTCGTCTCCATCGAGGCGATCATGGCCGTCACCATGATCCTGGCCCTCAGCTTCATGGCGACCTTCGTCGACGCGCCCCTGCTGGATCTGGCCAATCCGGACCACACCATCAACCCGGCCAAGGCGCCGTGGTATTTCCTGGGGCTGCAGGAACTGCTGCTGCACATGCATCCGGCCCTGGCCGGTGTCATCGTCCCCACCGCGGCGCTGATCCTGCTGGCGATGATTCCCTACATCGACCGGGACCGCCGGGGGACCGGCATCTGGTTCAGCACCAAGAAGGGCGTTTCCATCACCATCTTCTCGGCTATCTACACCGCCGTCATCGAGGTCGCCCTGGTGCTGTTCGATGAGTTCTTCTACGTGGAGGGCATGCCGGAGGGATCCCACGGTCTGGCTCCGTTCCTCAAGTGGGTGCTGCAGAACGCCACCGGGTCCGAGATGGCCTGGTTTGGGGAGATCCTGGTTCCCATCGTGCTGATGATCGCCATTCCGTGGGTGCTGGTCAGCATCGTCCGCCGGCGGTACCAGGCCAACACCCGGGAGATCATGATCGCACTGTATACCTTCTTCCTGACGTCGTTTTTGGTCCTGACCATCATCGGGACGGCTTTCCGCGGCGAGTCCATGCGCCTGGTCTGGCCCTGGGAACTGACGCCGCCTCACTGATGTCCCTTCTGACCACGACGGAGAGGGGGAAGTGCGATGCCTGAAACCCGGAACCATCGGTCGGCCGCTGCCGCTGTACCGCCCGCGGCCCAGGAGGCACAGCAGGAAGGCATGACCCGGCGCCAGGTGCTGCGGGCGGGCATGTTTGCCACCATCGGCGCCCTGTTCGGCACCATGGCCGGAACCGGAGGGGCCATGGTCTGGCCGATCAAGATCACCGGGTTCGGGGCGCCGGTGCCGGCCCCCAAGAAGGTCCACGAGATCGCGGAGGGCGAGGTGATCACCGTCCGGGAGGGCAAGTACTACCTGACCCGTACCAAGGACGGGCTGATGGCCCTCTACTGGCGCTGCGTCCATCTGGGCTGCACCGTCCCCTGGAACGCCAGCATGGGGAAGTTCGCCTGTCCCTGCCACGGCTCCATCTACGAGATCACCGGCCAGAACATCGCCGGCCCTGCTCCCCGGCCGCTGGACTACATGGAGATCGAGATCGAGCCCGACGGCACCATCATCGTCCACACAGGGAAGATCCACCAGCGGGCCAAGCATGAGCCGGAACATGCCACACCGGTGTAGGAAGGGGAGCGTGGAAGCATGTCGACCGTGGATCTGGTTCTGGCCTATGCCTCTCCGGTGGAGACGCCCTGGTATTACGGCGTGCGGGTCTCCGAGGCGATGGAACTGCTGCTGGTCTTCGTCCTCTTCATCGGCACGCTGATAACGGTCTATTTCATTCAGCGCTGGATCGGGGACTACTAGGCGGACAGCGCCTGGATTCCGTGACGGGAAAGGAGTACAGGGCCCGTGCGAAACGAGAGGAAGTACAAGGTGATCACGCTGCTCACGGGGCTGCTGGTGCTCTTGTTGCTGGCCAATGCCGTCCGGGAGAGCCCGCGCATGGCAGCAGCGGAATACCGGCAGCACGAGGAGTACGTGCTCAAGGGCGCCCGGACCTACGCCGAGAACTGCGCGACGTGCCACGGCCCCCGGGGAGAGGGCGTCATCGGCATGCCCCTGAACCGCAAGGAATACCAGGTGGATTGGACCACCCCTGCCGGCAAGGAGATCTACCGCAAGCTGACGGAGGCCATCCGCCAGGGCCGCGCGGGCAACGCCGATCACTACCAATGGGTCAAGGTGGGGGACAAGTGGATCTCCTACACCGCCATGCCGGCCTGGGGCAAAGATTACGGTGGCCCGCTGGATGAGGACTACATCCATGCCCTGGCGCTGTTCATCATGAAGCCCGACGGCACCCAGTGGTCGCTGGTGGGCAACTCGGAGATCGCTCCCTTCCCGGCCACGGGGCTTGAAGAGTACACAGGCCGGTACGATCAGATTCCGCTGCCCGACTCAGAGGACACCGAGGTGAATGACGCCGCCAAGGCCCTGCTGCGGGATGTGGCCCGGAGCCAGTGCCTGACCTGCCACACCATCGGCACCGTGGGGGGAAAGATCGGCCCGGACCTCACCCGGGTGGGCAGCTGGGGCGTGGACCAGGCCTTCCTGGAAGAGTGGATCAAGTTCGCCAACGTGGGTCAGCCGGGCGAGGAACATCCCGAGGCCATGCCCCACGACCGCCGGATGCCGGTCTACTGGAGCGCGCACCGGGCGGTGAGCGGGCCGGAGCTGAATCTGGAAAACCCGGTGGTTTCCGAGGGGCCGTACTACATGACCCGTTTTTACGGCAAGCTCACCGACGAGGAGATCTCCATCCTGGCCCGCTACCTGATGGGGCTGAAGTGAAAGCCTGGAGGGGGATCCTCCGTGTACCGGTACCTGATCATCCTGGCCGCCCTGGCGCTGCTGACGGGCGCCACCTGGCGCGGCGCACAGCAGACAGGCATGGGGATCCTGACCATGTTCGGGACCCTGGGGACCGGCCTCCTGGGAGTGGTGGCCACCATGGCGGTCACCCGCTGGCAGATGGATGCCGGCCGCCGGGAGGTGGAGGCCGCCCTGCTCTCCCTGGCGCCGGAGTATCTGATCACCGACTGGGGAGATCGGGGCAAGGACTGGCCTGACTATCTCGTGGTGGGCCCCAGGGGGCTGATCGTCATCTGTCTGGACGAAACGGCTCAGTTCGTCCGGGCCCGGCGTGCGGGCGTGGCCCTCGCCCGCAGCCGGGAGCGGGCCCGGCAGGCCGCCCGGCGACTACGGGAACGGCTGGCGGCTGCAGAAGCGGAAGGCGCTTCTGTGCCGGTGGACGCTGTGGTGGTACTGACCCGCCGTCGGGCGGAGGGGGCGGAGGCGGATCCTGATGTGGCGGTGCTCAACCCCGAGGATCTGGCCGCATATATTCACTCCGTCCCCTACCCCGAGCGGCTGGACCGGAGCATGCAGGTTCGCCTGACCCGGCTGCTGCGCGCCGGCTGACCGCTCTTGGTCCCGGCGCGCACACAGGAGGGAGGGAGCGCCTTGGCCCACACCATCAACGAGCGCTGCATCGGCTGTACGGCCTGCGTGGGTGTCTGTCCCACGTCAGCCATCAGCGGCCAGCGGAAGCAGATCCACTGGATCGATCCCCAACTGTGCATCGACTGCGACGCCTGCGTCCGCGTCTGTCCGGTGCTGGCCATCGCAGACCAGTTCGGTCAGTACAAGCCCCGCATCCCGAAGCGGGCGGACTGGCCCAAGCCGGTCATCGATCCGGTGGCCTGCACCGGGTGCGAGTTCTGTGTGGACATCTGCCCCTTCGACTGCCTGACGCTGGCAGGGGATGGTCCCTTCTTTGGAACGGCGGTGCTGGTCCGGCCCAACGCGTGCGTCGGCTGTCAGGAGTGCGAGGAGGTCTGCGCCAAGGGGGCGATTCTGGTTCTCCTGCCAGGGGAACCGCACCCAATGGCAGCGGAGGAAGGGCGTGCCGGCTGAGTCTATGGGGCCGGGCTACCGCCGGCCCCCTTTTCGTACGGCAAAATGCGACGGGCTGAGGATGGCCGTAGTGCTTTCGGACCAACCTAGCAGCAAGGGGAGGAGTTGCTTTTCTGCGAAGCGAACAATGCGCGCCAGAATCATCCCCGTAGCGGCTCCGCCATATCACCCGGGTTTCCAGGAAGAGTCCAGCCGTTTGGGTCCTTCTGCGGCCGCCGCAAGGCGGCCCCGGCCGGAGCGTACTGAGCGGTCAGTGCGCGCAGAGCCCCTTCGGATCAAGCAAATCGGCCCGGTCCCTGCGGGGCTTCCGGCCTGCAGTTCCATCAACCGCCAAGGAGGAGATGGACGTTGAGAAGATTTGCTGTGGAGAAGGTGCGTAATCTGGCCCTCATTGCCCATGGCGGCGCGGGGAAGACCTCCCTGGCTGAGGCAATGCTCTTCACCGCGGGTGCCACGGACCGGCTCGGCCGGGTGGATGAAGGGAATACCGTCATGGACTACGATCCCGAGGAAATCCGGCGGAAGGTCTCCATTTCCACGGGTATCGCGCCGTTGGAATGGAAAGGCCATAAGTTCACGCTGCTGGACACCCCGGGTTATTTTGATTTTGTGGGAGAGGTCAAGGCGGCGCTGCGGGTGGTGGAGACGGCTCTGGTGGTGGTGGATGCCGTTGCCGGGGTCGAGGTCGGCACGGAGTTGACCTACAAACATGCCGTAGCGGCCAAGGTCGCCCGCATGTTCATGGTCAACAAGATGGACCGGGAAAACGCCAATTTCGCCAAGGCGCTTGCCTCCCTGCAGGAGACCTTTGGCCGCACCGTGATCCCGTTCCAGCTCCCCATTGGCGCACAGGCCGATTTCAAGGGCATTGTGGACGTGGTGGACCAGAAGGCCTATCTGTTCGACGGCAAGCAGCTCAAGGAGGCCGAGATTCCCGCCTCCCTGCAGGCCCAGGCGGAGGAGATCCGTGAGCAGCTGACCGAGTTGGCGGCGGAGTCCGACGACGAACTGACCATGAAGTTCCTCGAGGAAGGTACTCTCTCCGACGAGGAACTGGTGATGGGGCTGCGGAAAGGGATCGCAGCCGGGAACGTGGTTCCCGTCTTCGTGGGTTCCTCGCTGAAGAACCTGGGTACCTCCCTGCTGATGGACAACATCGTTCGCTTTGCGCCGTCCCCGCTGGACAAGGGAGAGGTGCTGGGAACCGACCGCAACGGCAACCCCATTTCCCGGCGGCCTGACGAGGCGGAGCCCTTCAGCGCGCTGGTGTTCAAGACGACCGCGGACCCCTTCGTGGGCCGGATGACCATCATGCGGGTCTTCTCGGGCCTGGTCCGCAATGATGACACGGTCCAGAACGTGACCAAGGGCAAGCCCGAGAAGCTGGCCCACATGTTCATCCCCCGGGGTAAGGGCCAGGAGCCCGTTACCGAGGCGGGCCCCGGCGACATCGTGGCGGTGGCCAAGCTTTCGGTCACCCAGACCAACGATGTCCTGTGTGACGCAGCCAATCCGATCTTCCTCGAGCCGGTGGACTTCCCAAAGCCGGTCTACTCCGTTGCTGTCTACCCCAAGGCCAAGGGCGATGAGGAGAAGATCAGCAGCGGCCTGGCCCGGCTGGCCGAGGAGGACTTGACCTTTACCGTCCATCGCGACACCGTCACCTCCGAGACCATCATCTCCGGCCTGGGCGAGACCCACGTGGAGGTGATGGTGGAGCGGCTGAAGCGCAAGTTCGGCGTGGAGGCCGTCGTCAAGGAGCCGAAGGTGGCCTACAAGGAGACGATTCGCGGCAAGGCCATCGGCGAGTACAAGCACAAGAAGCAGACCGGTGGTCGTGGCCAGTACGGCCACTGCAAGATCGAGATCGAGCCGCTGCCCGAGGGCCACTACGAGTTTGTGGACAAGATCTTCGCCGGTGCCATTCCCATCAACTTCCGGCCGGCGGTGGACAAGGGCGTGCAGGAGACCATGGCGGAGGGCGTCCTGGCCGGGTATCCGGTGACGGGCATTCGCTGCACCCTGCTGGACGGGTCCTACCATGAGGTGGACTCCTCCGAAATGGCCTTTAAGATCGCCGCCCGCAACGCCTTCAAGCAGGCGTTCAACAACGCCAAGCCGATCCTGCTGGAGCCCATCATGCGGGTGCGGGTCATCGTGCCCGAATCCTACATGGGCGACATCATGGGCGATCTGAACAAGAAGCGCGGCCGGATCCTGGGCATGGAGCCCACCGAGGATGGCCGCCAGCAGATCAACGCCCTGGTGCCTCTGGCGGAGATGCACCGCTTCGCCATCGACCTGCGGTCCATGACCCAGGGGCGCGGCGAGTTCAGCTACGAGATGGACCATTATGAAGAGGTGCCTGCAGCCGTGGCCAAACCCATCATCGAGGCCGCCGCTGCCCGGCGCCAGGGAGAGAGTGAATAGAGATGCTGCGGACGGGGGCGTTCCGGCCCCCGTCCTTCTAGTTAGCATCCCGAAACATTAGCCCGGCGCAGGTCCGCGGAGGTCCTTCCAACAGGCCCCTGGGGTATCATATGACCACGGAATCTCTCCAGAGGAGGACAGGTTGCCATGGCTCGTACAGCAGTGGTTCGACTGACCCGGGGCCGCCATGAGCGGCTGCGCCAGGGGCACCCCTGGGTCTTTCAGGGTGAGGTGGAGCGCATCACCGGCGAGTATCAGCCCGGGGACATCGTGGCGGTGGTGGACCACCGGGGCTCATTTGTGGGGAAAGGGTACATCAACCCCCATTCCCAGATCCTGGTCCGCATTCTGACCCACCGGGATGAGGCGGTGGATCGGGACTTTTTCCGGCGGCGGCTGCAGCAGGCCTGGGCCTATCGGACGCGGGTGCTGCCGGATACCACGGCCTGCCGGGTGGTCTTCGCGGAGGCCGATTTTCTGCCCGGGCTGATCGTGGACAAGTTCGGCGATGTGCTGGTGGTCCAGACCCTCTCGCTGGGCGCCGACCGGCGGCTGGGGGAGTTCGCGGACCTGCTGGAGGAGATCTTCCACCCCAGGGGCATTTACGAGCGCAACGATGTGCCGGTGCGGGACCTGGAGGGCCTGCCGCAGCGGAAGGGGTTTTTGCGGGGCGAGTTCGATCCCCGGCTCGTGCTGGAGGAAAACGGGCTGAAGATCGTGGTGGACGTGGCCGAGGGCCAGAAGACCGGCTACTTCCTGGACCAGCGGGAGAACCGCCTGGCGGTGCGCCGGTACGCTCAGGGCGCCAGAGTGCTGGACTGCTTCTGCAACGCCGGGGGGTTCGCCCTGAACGCCGCGGCGGCCGGCGCCCGGGAGGTCCTGGCCGTGGACATTTCGGCAGAAGCCCTGGCCGCAGTCCGGGAGAACGCGGCCCTCAACGGACTGGCGGATCGGATTCAGTTGCGGGAAGGCAACGCCTTCGACATCCTGCGGCAGTTGGATGCGGCGGGCGAAAAGTTTGACGTCATCGTCTTGGATCCGCCTGCTTTTGCCAAGAATAAAAATAGTCTGGAAGGTGCCGTGAGGGGCTACAAGGAAATTAATCTGAGGGCCCTCCGCATGATCGTGGAAGGGGGATTCCTGATCACCTGTTCCTGCTCCTACCACATGAAGCCCGACCTGTTCAAAGCGGTGGTGGCCGATGCGGCCAGGGATGCCCGCCGGCGGCTGCGGCTGGTGGAGGAGCGGGCCCAGGCTGTGGACCACCCCATCCTGGTGGGGTACGACGAGAGCCATTATCTCAAGTGCCACATCTACCAGGTGCTGTGACGGCGTCCGAACAGGACCGCCGTCCTGATAAAGGTCAAAAAACGTCAGGAAATCATCCAACGCCGTGCATTTTGCCGTTCGCCGGAAATATTGGCGTATAACCGGCTTCATTGGCGTTTGCGGGCCACCGGTCAACGGTATATATTGGGGGCAGAAAGGTCAAAAAAGATCAGGACGGGGGGTGATGAGGAGTGGCGAACCTCGCGGACGACATCGAACAGTTCCTGAAGCGGCTGATCGAGGACAGGCGGACCGTAGAGATTCAACGGGCTACGCTGGCTGCCCACTTCGGCTGCGCGCCTTCCCAGATCAACTACGTCCTGGCGACGCGGTTTCCGCCGGAGCGCGGCTACATCGTAGAGAGTCGTCGGGGAGGCGGAGGCTACATCCGGATCACCCGCCTCGACCTGCCGGCCGGATCGGGTCTCCAGGAACTGATTCACCGCATCGGCTCCTCCCTCAGCCAGAATGAGGCGCTGAACTACATTCAGTTCCTCAAGGAGCAGAATTTCATCACGGAGCGGGAAGCCGCCCTGATGGAAGCGGTGACGGATCGGGAGGTCCTTGGGCTGGACCTGCCGGCGCGGGATCTGGTCCGGGCCAATCTCTTCAAGGCGATGCTCCTGGCCATTGCACGGTTTTGACGTGGGGGTGTGAAGGATGCAGTGTGAACGTTGCAGGCAGCGGCCGGCTACGGTCCACCAGGCCATCATCATCAACGGGAACAAGCAGGAAAGCCACCTGTGTGAGGACTGCGCTCGGGAACTGGGCGTCTTCGCTTCCGCCATGCCCTCCCACTTCACCTTTCCCAACCTGTCCATACAGCAGCTCCTATCCAGCTTCCTGGGTCAGGAGCCGTCGACGGGCCCGCTGCTGACCCGTTCCACGGAGGAGCCCCGGTGTTCGCAGTGCGGTACCACTTACAGCCAGTTCTCAGGATCGGGCCTGTTGGGGTGCCCCCACTGCTACCAGGACCTGCAGCCGTACCTGATTCCCCTGATCCGGCGGTTCCACGGGACCACCATGCACACCGGCAAGGTTCCCGCCCGCACCGGCGGAACGCTCCGGAAGCAGCGGGATCTGGAGTCCCTGAAGCGGCAGCTTGAGGAAGCTGTGAAACAAGAACGATACGAGGAAGCAGCCCGTCTCCGGGACGCAATCAGGGCCCTGGAAGGCGGCAAGCAGCGAGGAGGGAAGGCCGGTGCCGTGGACTAAGCTTGTCTCCGATCCTGCCAGCCGGTGGACCCAGGCCGACGGACCCCACGCGGAGGTGGCGCTTTCATCCCGCATCCGCCTGGCCCGGAACCTGGACAAGATGCCCTTTCCGCACCGCATGAGCGAAGCGCAGGCGGCGGAGCTGATCCGGCGGGTGGAGCAAGGGGTCCGGGAGATTAACCTGATGGGTCTCTCCAGCAAGGTGGAGCTCTTTTCCCTGGCTGATGTCCCGGCCCTGGACCGGCAGGTGCTGGTGGATAAGCACTTGATCAGCCCGCAGCAGGCGACGCAGGCCTACGGGCGGGCCGTGGCGGTTTCCGAGGATGAGTCGGTCTCCGTCATGGTCAACGAGGAGGACCACCTGCGGATTCAGACCCTCCTTCCCGGCTTGCAGCTTGAGGAGGCCTGGCGCATTGCATCCCGGGTGGATGATGCCCTGGAGCAGCGTCTGGACTATGCTTTCGATCCCAAGCTGGGCTATCTGACGTCCTGTCCCACCAACGTGGGCACTGGACTGCGGGCCTCGGTGATGATGCACCTGCCGGGGCTGGTGATGACGCAGCAGGCCGGACAGCTCTTCCACAGCCTGTCCCAGCTCGGGCTGGTGGTCCGGGGGCTGTACGGAGAGGGGACGGACGCCACCGGCCATATCTTCCAGATCTCCAACCAGACGGCACTGGGCAAGACGGAGGAGGAAATCATCAACCACCTCAGGGGCGTGGTGCAGCGGGTGATTGATGCGGAGAAGCAGGCCCGCCAGCACCTGTTCCGGGAGAACCGGATCCAGATCGAGGACCGCATCGGCCGCTCCTACGGCCTGCTCTCCTCGGCCCGGGTCATGTCCTCTGAGGAGGCCATGAAGCTGCTCTCGGACGTGCGCCTGGGCATCGATCTGGGACTCTTCCCCAAGCTGAGCCTGCGCACCGTCAACGAGCTCATGGTTGCCATGCAGCCGGCTTTCCTACAGCGGATGGCCGGCAGGGAACTGAGTCCCATGGAACGGGACATTCGGCGTGCCGCGTTGATACGCAGCCGGTTGGCAGCCTGATGGGAGTGAACCGGGATGCCCGGCTACACACCTGCTGCCCTGGCCGTGTTGGACCGGGCGCGTGCAGAGGCCAAGCGGCTCGGGTACCCCTTCATTCAGCGGGAACAGCTCTTCCTGGGTCTTCTGGCGGATCCGGATGTGGACCGTATCCTGGAAGCCCTGGGAACGGACGCAAAAAGTATCCGGGAGGCTGTTGAGAGCCGCCTGCCTCCGGCCATGGGGACTGATCACGGCATCGCCATCACACTGCTGCCCACTGCGGAGCAGGTCTTCCGGCAGCGGGCCCAGACGGCGGCGGCCTTGCTGAATCACTCGGCGGTCAGCACGCTGCACATCCTGATGGGATTTCTGCTGGAGCAACACGGCGTGGTGGCAGACGTTCTGCGATCGCATGGAATCACGTTGGATCGTCTCATGGAGGTCATTCGGAATTCCGACGGTCAAGGGGGTTGAGGAGATGTTTAGCCGCTACACGGAGAGAGCACAGCGGGTCATCGTCCTGGCGCAGGACGAGGCCCGGCGCCTCGGGTACGACTACGTGGGGACCGAGCACCTGCTGCTGGGGCTGATCCGGGAAGGCGAGGGCATCGCCGCCAAGGCCCTCCAGACCCTCGGCATTCAGCTTGAGCAGGTGCGGGCTGAGGTCGAAAAGCTGATCGGCAAGGGGACGGCCACAACCCGCGGGGAAATCGGCTTTACGCCTCGGGCCAAGAAGGTCATGGTGGAACTGGCCATCGAGGAGGCCCGGTTGCTGGGCCACAACTACGTGGGCACCGAGCACATCCTGCTGGGGCTGATCCGGGAAGGCGAGGGCGTCGCCGCTCAGGTGCTGCAGGTGCTGGGCGCTGACCTGGATAAGGTCCGCAACCAGGTGATCCATCTCCTGGGTGGTGTGCCCAGCCAGCAGGGCGGCGGCATGAGCGGCACCGCCAAGGGGGTCAAGGGCCACAAGGTCAGCACGTCCACCCTGGATCAGTTCGGGCGGGATCTGACGCAGGCTGCCCGGGAGGGCAAGCTGGATCCGGTCATCGGCCGCGAGAAGGAGATTGAGCGGGTGATCCAGATCCTCTCTCGTCGGACCAAGAACAACCCGGTGCTGATCGGTGAGCCCGGCGTAGGCAAGACCGCCATCGTCGAAGGTTTGGCCCAGCGGATCGCCGACGGGCGGGTGCCGGAGATTCTCAAGGACAAGCGGGTGGTGGCTCTCGACCTTGCCTCCCTGGTGGCGGGTTCCAAGTACCGGGGCGAGTTCGAGGAGCGCCTCAAGAAGGTGATGGAAGAGATCCGGCAGGCCGGCAACATCATCCTCTTCATCGATGAACTGCACACCATCATCGGCGCCGGTGCAGCCGAGGGCGCCATCGATGCGTCCAACATCCTCAAGCCGGCCCTGGCCCGGGGTGAACTCCAGGCCATCGGTGCCACCACCATCGACGAGTATCGCAAGCACGTGGAGAAAGACGCAGCCCTGGAGCGCCGGTTCCAGCCGGTCATGGTGGAGGAACCCAGCGTCGAGGACGCCATCGCCATCCTGAAGGGGCTGCGGGACCGCTATGAGGCCCACCATCGGGTGGAGATCACCGACGAGGCCATCGAAGCGGCGGTTCGCCTGTCCGACCGGTACGTCTCCGACCGGTACCTGCCGGACAAGGCGGTGGACCTGATGGACGAAGCGGCTTCCCGGGTCCGGCTGTCCACCTTCGTGGCGCCGCCTGATCTGAAGGAACTGGAGCGGAAGCTGGAGGAGGTCCGCAAGGAGAAGGAGGCCGCGGTTCAGGGGCAGGAATTTGAGAAGGCCGCTCGCCTGCGGGACCGGGAGACCAAGCTGAAGGAGGAGCTGGAGCGCCTCAAGACCGAGTGGCAGCAGAAGAAGGTGACCGCCAAGTGCGTTGTCACCGCGGAGGACATCGCCCAGATCGTCTCCTCCTGGACGGGCATTCCGGCCTCCAAGCTGACTCAGAGCGAGTCGGAGCGCCTGCTCAACCTGGAGAAGGTGCTCCACGAGCGGGTGATTGGCCAGGACGAGGCCGTCTCCGCCGTCGCCCGTGCCATCCGGCGTGCCCGGGCCGGCCTGAAGGATCCCAAGCGGCCCATCGGCTCCTTCATCTTCCTGGGTCCCACCGGTACCGGTAAGACGCACCTGGCGCGGGCCCTGGCCGAGGCGCTCTTCGGCGATGAGGATGCCATCATCCGCATCGACATGTCCGAGTACATGGAGCGGCATACCACCAGCCGTCTGGTGGGTGCTCCGCCCGGGTATGTGGGCTATGAGGAGGGCGGTCAGCTCACCGAAGCGGTCCGGCGTCATCCGTACTCGGTGGTCCTGCTGGACGAGATCGAGAAGGCCCATCCCGAGGTCTTCAACATCCTGCTGCAGGTGCTGGAGGACGGCCGCCTGACCGACTCCAAGGGCCGCACCGTGGACTTCCGCAACACGGTGATCATCATGACCTCCAACGCCGGCGCCCACGTGATCCGGGGCGACAAGCAGGTGGGCTTCACCGTCAACGAGACCGAGGAAGAGGCCTACAACAAGATGAAGAGCCGGGTCATGGACGAGGTGAAGAAGCTCTTCCGGCCCGAGTTCATCAACCGGCTGGATGACATCATCATCTTCCACAGCCTCTCTCGGGACGATCTCAAGAAGATCGTGGCCCTGGAAGTCAAGAACGTGGCCAAGCGGCTGGAGGAGCAGGGTGTGACCCTGACCGTCACCGACGCGGCCATGGAGAAGCTGCTGAAAGAAGGGTACGATCCCAACTACGGCGCCCGTCCGCTGCGGCGTGCCATCCAGCGCTTCCTGGAGGACCCGCTCTCCGAGGAGGCGCTCCGCCGGCCCTTCCAGCCTGGCGAGGAGATCGTCGCCGACCTGGGCGAGAACGACACCCTGGTCTTCCGGCGTCAAGAGCGGCCCGCTGCGGCTTCGGCGGAGCCGAGCAAGTAATCCGAGCGCGCAAGAAGGGGCCGCACCCCCGGGCGGGGGTGCGGCCCTGGCGCGCAGGAGATGCCCGGCCACGGCACGAATTGCAGGGAAGACATTGCCGGAGGTGTGGGTGAAATTGGCCAGGGCAAGGACTGTTTTCATTTGCCAGGAATGCGGCCACGAGGCGCCCCGCTGGCTGGGCCGGTGTCCCGCCTGCGGTACCTGGAACAGCATGGTGGAGGAGGTGGTCACGCCACCTTCGCAGGTCGGGCGCGGGGGCATCTCGCCGGGGACCGCGGCCGGGGAGAAACCCGTGGCCATCTCGGCTGTTCCGGTGCAAGACACCTCCCGCTGCTCCAGCGGGATCGGCGAACTGGACCGCGTGCTGGGAGGCGGGATTGTGACCGGCTCGCTGGTGCTGGTGGGCGGTGACCCCGGCATCGGCAAGAGCACCCTGCTGCTGCAGCTGGCGGCTGCAGTGGCCAGGAACTACGGCACGGTGCTGTACGTAAGCGGCGAGGAGAGCGCCCGTCAGGTCCGGCTGCGGGCCGACCGGCTGGGAACCCTCAGCGACCGGCTGCTGGTGCTCGGGGAGACCAACATTCTCAGCATCGAACGGCAGGCCCTGAGCCTTTCGCCCAGGCTCTTGATTGTCGATTCCATCCAGACGGTTTACAATCCGGATCTACCCAGCGCACCGGGGAGCGTCACCCAGGTCCGAGAGTGCGCCGCCCTTCTGCTGCGCCTGGCCAAGAGCACGGGGATTGCCGTTTTCATTGTGGGGCATGTTACCAAGGAGGGCTCTCTCGCCGGTCCCCGGGTGCTGGAGCACATCGTCGATACGGTGCTCTACTTTGAAGGGGAGCGGCATGCCAGTTTCCGGGTTCTGCGGGCCGTGAAAAACCGCTTCGGCAGCACCAATGAAGTGGGCCTCTTTGAGATGCGGGACGTGGGGCTGGTGGAGGTGCCAAACCCGTCGGAACTCTTTCTGTCCCAGCGTCCCCGGGACGTGGCCGGCAGCGTGGTGGTTCCGTCGCTGGAGGGAACCCGGCCGCTGCTGGTGGAGGTTCAGGCTCTGGTCAGTGCCTCCACCTTCGTCTCGCCCAGGCGGACTGCCGAGGGGATCGACCTCAACCGGCTACAGCTCCTGATTGCGGTGCTGGAGAAGCGGGTGGGGCTGCTGCTGGGCAATCACGACGCTTATGTGAAGGTAGCCGGCGGCGTTCGGGTGACGGAGCCGGCGGTGGATCTGGGACTGGCGGTGGCTCTGGCCTCCAGCTTCCGGGATCAGCCCGCCGACGCCCGGGCGGTGATCTTCGGGGAGGTCGGCCTGGCCGGCGAGGTGCGGGCCGTTTCCCGGGCCGACCAGCGGATCCGGGAGGCGGAAAAGATGGGCTTTACCCGGGTGATTCTGCCCCGGGCCAACCTGAAGAACCTGGGCATCCGCACCGCGGTGGAACTGGTGGGCGTGGAGACCGTGATGGAAGGGCTGGAGGCAGCCCTCTGGCAGTAAAGTGGGGAAGGATCGCGCAAGAAGCGCATGTGCAGGATTTTGGTTTTATCTGTAGAAGTTGTCTGACACGAAACTGGCGCAGGTCCACCATCAGGAGGACACGGGATGGCCAACGAGCGTGATGACTTCTGGAAGGCACTGCGAATTGTGGCCCCAGGCACGCCCCTGCGGGAAGGGCTGGAATCGATCCTGCGGGCGCGCACCGGTGCACTGATCGTGGTAGGGGACAGCCCGGAAGTCATGACGCTGGTGGACGGGGGGTTCCGGCTGGACTCCGAGTTCCAGCCGGCCAGTCTGTATGAACTGGCCAAGATGGACGGTGCGGTGGTACTGACGCCGGACTGCCGCCGCATCCTGAGGGCCAACGCGATGCTGATGCCGGACCCTTCCATCCCCACGGTGGAGACCGGCATCCGCCACCGCACCGCGGAGCGGTTTGCCCGGCAGACGGGCGCCCTGGTGATTGCCATCTCCCAACGGCGCAATATTATCTCCCTGTACAAGGGGAACATGCGGTACGTCCTGCGGGATATCTCCGTGATCCTCACCAAGGCGAACCAGGCGCTGCAGACCCTGGAGAAGTACAAGAGCGTGCTTTCCCAGGCCCTGACCAACCTGTCTGCCCTGGAACTGGAGGACCTGGCCACCGTGGCCGATGTGGTCCGGGTCGTGCAGCGGACGGAAATGGTGCGCCGGATCGTCTGCGAGATCGAACGCTACATCTACGAACTGGGCACCGAGGGCCGGCTGGTCAGCATGCAACTGGAGGAACTGGTGGCCAACGTGGCCGAGGAAGGCAACCTGGTCCTGCGAGATTACATGAGCGGGGAAGGGAACAAGACCGTGGGCCAGATCCGGGAACAGTTGGCCGGTTGCCCCAGTGAGGACTTGCTGGATCTTGTCACCATCGCCCGCATCCTGGGGATGGGATCTGCTCCCAGCGTCTTGGACTCCCCGGTCAGCCCCCGGGGTTACCGCCTGCTGCGTAAGATCCCGCGGCTCCCCATGCAGGTGATCGAAAACCTGGTCGCCCATTTCGGCAGCCTGCCGCGCATTATGAAAGCCTCCCTGGAGGAATTGGACGAGGTGGATGGGATCGGCGAGGTGAGGGCCCGGGCGATTCAGGAGGGGCTGAGGCGGTTGCGGGAGCAGATTCTGTTGGATCGACAGCTGTAACAAGGGGCCCCGCTCGGGGCCCCAAAACGCGCCAAAGCCCGAGCGGCAGATCGGCTCGGGCCTTTCTGTTCAGTCTGCAAAATTGAAGACGCCAAGGGCAGTCAGTTTCTTGTGCTCCTTGAGCATCATGTCGTAAAGGTTCAGGTCAAAGGTATTGGCGAGAGCCGCCAGGTAGAACAGGGTGTTGCCGATTTCTGCCTCCAGCACCTCACGGCAGTGCTCACAAAGCTCTCCGCTGACATGGTCCCGCATGTAGTTCTTGATCTGATCCAGCGGGCAATCGGCCGGAACCTGCTGCTTTTCCGCTGTGATCTTGATGCAGCCACAGCTGGTGACAGCCTTGGTTACGGCCCGATTAATCCGGGCGTTGGCCTCCTGCAGCTTGGCCATGACGTCCAGAATGCTCCGGTGCCGGATCAGATACTCCCCTACCGTTTGCTGAAAGTGGTCGCACAGCAAGTCCTTCATGTACCTTCTCACCCCTCAGTTCCCTCTCCTAACCGTTGGCTGGTTGAGAACAGGCGAGCCGGCTGGTCTTCGCTGCACTCCCATGGGGGGTGTGGGAGCCATGTCAGCCTGACGCCACCTATTGTACCAGAGGACGGAGGGGAGGACAAATAAGCTCATCAGGTAAATTGTACCACCGGTGCGCGGCCCCCGCCAGGGGGACGAAAAAAAGCGGGAACTTGCGTTCCCGCCACACTGGTGGAGCTAAGGGGATTCGAACCCCTGACCTCGTGGGTGCGATCCACGCGCTCTCCCAACTGAGCTATAGCCCCGAAGCACCTCTCATTTTAGCGACTTGGCGTCTGCCGCGCAAGAGGGAAAGTGGGGCCGGTCTGTCCGGCCCCTTCCGTCACCTTTCCTGCAGAGCAGCGATGATGAGCTTGCACCAGGCGGGCAGGTCGGGTGGACGGCGGGCGGTGATGTAGTTGCCGTCCCGGACCGCCGGCTGGTCGACCCAGATGGCCCCCGCGTTCTCCAGGTCGTCCTTGATGCCCGGTGTGGAGGTCATGGTCTTGCCCCGCACCAGCTTGGCCGAGATCAGGATCCATGGGCCATGGCAGATGCTGGCAATGATCTTGCCTTGCCGGTCAAACTCCCGGCAGAACTCCAGCACCGCCGGGACCCGGCGCAGCTTATCCGGCATCCAGCCACCGGGGACGATCAGGGCGTCGTAGTCATCAGCCTTGACCTCGTGAATCCCCTTGTGGGACTCGCCCGGGTATCCGTGCTTGCCCCGGTAGGGGGCCCGGGCTTCCAGACCGATGAGATCCACTTCCGCCCCTTCTTCCTGGAGCCGCAGAACCGGATACCATACTTCCAGATCCTCGTAGTCATCGCCGATCAGGCACGCGATGCGCTTTCCCGCGAGGGTCATGGCTGATCACGCTCCGTTTCATGTTGCAGAGGGAGATCCGTTGGATGCTGTCACGGAGTCAAATCGTGGAAGGGATGCGACGGCTCGCTCGCGGCCGGCAGCCGGGCCGCACAGAGGTAGTTTTCGCAGAGGGCCACGGTTTTCCTGCCGGAAGCGGGGAAGGGTGCAGGAACCCCGATCGGCCCACAATTTGATATACTAACATTATAGGAGTTTTCCTGATGATGGCGCCGGACGCCCACCGGGACGCTGCCCTGTTGGGTCCGGGCATGATGCTGAGGAGGCTTTTTGCCATGTTTATGTGCAAGCAATGCCTACAGCAATATGAGGATGACCACCTGGCCTACACCTTACTGCCGGAGTACCGCTTGCGCACATCCCCTCCCGAGTCGATGGACATGTTTACGTTGAAATTCTGCTCGCTGGAACACACCCGGGAGTACCTGAAGCGGATCAGCCCCCAGAAATCCCGGTACATCCTCACCAAGAAGAGCAAGGACGGGGACAAGCAGTTCGAGCCCAATATCCCCGCTGAACTGCTGATTCTCATCGGGAGCTCCGAAGGATGACGCATCAGCAGCAAAGCCCCCTGGCGGAACCTTCCGCCGGGGGCCTTTGGTTTACGCGGATGCGGTGTCGGAGATGCCTGCCTCCTCCCGGGCCTTGCGGATCAGTTCGTGGATGCGGTCCTTGCCCACCAGCTTCACGAACCCGCCGACCCGGGGGCCGCTGTCCGAACCCAGCAGAACGCCGTAGATAATCCGGAAAAAGTCCCGGGGTTCACGGCCGTTCGCCCTGGCGATATCGTAGATACCCGACTGGATCGCATCAGGATCGTCGGTGGTGTCAATGAGCCGGTCGAAAGCATCCACCAGCTTCCAGTCCTCCGGGCTGAGTTCCGGCGTCTTCCGGGTGGGCAGGACAAAGTCTTCGTAAAAGTTAATGGCTTTGGTGAGCAGTTCCCGCACGAACGCCTCGTTCTGACGAATCCGCTCGTGTCCGAAACTGCGGCCCAGGTACTCCAGAAGCTGGTCCTGGTCCGTTACGCCGATGGCGTTGACCAGGCTGATGATGTCGGAGTACCGAAGACCGCCCAGATCCGGACGGTCGCCGTGGTAGTAGATGAACCGGTACTGGGGATCGTCCTTGGGCATCGTCAGGGTTTCGTCCGTATATCGAATGATGGCGTCCGTGCCCAGCCGCTTCTGCTGCCTGGGATTCTTGAACATCAGCAGGTTGAGGGAATCCTGGGTGCCCCAGCGGCCCCAGTTTTCCATGCTGATGCCGGCACCGGTGGATTTGCTGATCTTGTGGCCCTCCTCCGTCAGGAAAAGCTCATAGAACATGGTGACCGGAGGCTCGCCGCCCAGCAGCCGCACAATCTGGCTGGACAGCTTGGCGGAGTCGATCAGGTCCTTGCCGTGCATTTCGAAGTTGACGCCGAAGACGTACCACCGGAGCGCCCAGTCCGCCTTCCAGAAGAACTTGCCCCGGCCGCCCAGGGCGCTCTGGGTGCCCCGGTACCCGCAGCCCTTCACATCCCGGAACTGGCCGGTGCAGGAGTAGGTGACGGTGACCTTCTCAGGGTCGTAGCTTTCCACCCGGGTGGTGTAGATCTTGCCGCAGTTTTCGCAGATGGGCAGCCACGGGAACCAGCCCGCCCGGTTCTCCTCCCGCATGGTGGGCAGGACCAGGTCGATGATCTTGTCCAGGTGCCGGAACATAACGCGAATGCCTTCGTCAAAGGTCCCGTCGCTGTAGCAGTCGGTGGCGGACTTGAACTGGGCAGGGATGCCGGTCTTCTTCATCATTTCGAGGAGTTCGGCGTTCATGTGGTGGCCGAAGGAAGGGGCTGTGCCGTACGGATCCGGAATGCGGGTCACCGGCTTGCCCAAATGCTCCTCCAGCCACGGTGCGTCGATGTTCTTGGGGATCTTGCGGAGGCCATCCATGTCATCGGAGAAGACGATGATCTCCGCTTCTTTCCCAAGATCCTGCAGGGCCATCGCCACGTAATACGTGCGGACCACTTCCCCGATGGTCCCCATGTGGGGGTGCCCCGAGGCGCCAAAACCCGTCTCCAGGATATATTTCGATTTCTGCGGCCACCGTTCCACGATGCGCTTGGCTTCCTGATATGGCCACAGCCTGGATTCCGTGCTCATCAAGTGCTCCCTCCCGGAGATGGCGGGCACAGCCGGCCCGGCACGTAGTGTTGCCCGGCCGTAAGCATGGCCGGGCTTAGTACAGGTACAGTATAATGGAGCAATCAGGCAGTGGCAAGTCCAGGGTTTTAGCTGGCTGTTCCTCGCAGGTGATCGGCCAGCATGGCCACAAACTCCGAATTGGTGGGCTTGCCGCGGCTGACGTTGATGGTGGAACCGAAGAGCCGCTGCAGTTCGTTCAGGTCCGCCCGGTTCCACGCCACCTCGATGGCGTGCCGGATGGAGCGCTCCACCCGGGCCGGCACGGTGCTGTGCTTTCGGGCGATAGCGGGGTAAAGCTCCTTCGTCATGCCGCACAGATCGCCGCCGTTATCGAGTACGTACTGCACCGCATCCTTCAGGTAGCGGTAGCCCTGCAGGTGCGCCGGCACGCCGGTCCGCCTGAGCAGCTCGGCCACTGACCGGCTGGGGCTGGATTCACCGGATGACTCCGCTTTCGGGGCAGGGGTCTGCCGCCCCGCCACCATGAGGGCCCGCTCGGCCACCAGTTCCGGGCTCGTCGGGCGGAGCAGGCAGTAGGATGCTCCGTGCTGGTAGTAAAGCTGCACCAGCTGGTCGGATGCGCAGGACATCAGCACCAGTACTGCCGGGCGTTCCTTGGATTTCAGGCGGGTCAGTACGCCCAGTCCGTCCAGGTTGGGCATCACATCGTCCAGGATCAGCACGTCCGGCTGAAGGGACTCGGCCATTTCCACCGCCTCGGTGCCGTCTTTTGCTTCCCCGAGAAGCGTAAATTCCGTCCGGCTGTGAAAGTGGCCGGCCAGGGCCCGTCGATGAGACGGATTATCGTCGGCAATGACCAGTGACGTGCGTTTCTCCTGCATCAGCAGTCCCCCCTGTTCATGGGGAGAATTCCTTCTTTTGGGTATCAAATACCTGCCAAAATCCGCCAATTATTCCCGAGCCTTCGACAAGACTCCCCTCTGGGAGGCGACGGCATGATCATCTCGGCCAGCTATCGCACGGACATACCGGCCTTTTACGGGGAATGGTTCATGAACCGACTCCGGGCGGGATACTGCAAGGTGATCAATCCTTACGGAGGACAGATACACCGCATCTCCCTGCTGCCCGGGGATGTGGACGGGTTTGTCTTCTGGACCAAGAACCTCGGCCCGTTTCTGCCCCATCTCAGGACGATCCGGGAGCAAGGGTACCCCTTTGTGGTGCACTACACCGTCACCGGGTATCCCCATGCACTGGAGCCCTCCGTGGTGGACGCCGGGCGGGCTGTCCAGCACATTCGTCGGGTGGCGGAGACCTTCGGGCCCCGCACGGTGGTCTGGCGGTATGATCCGGTGCTGGTCACCTCTCTTACGCCCCCGGACTTTCACCGCCGGAATTTCGAACGGCTTTCCCGGGCCCTGGAGGGGGCGGTGGACGAGGTGGTGATCTCCTTTGCCCAGATCTACCGGAAGACCCGCCGCAACCTGGATCGGGTGGCCCGGCAGCTGGGGGTTGCGTGGGAAGATCCCCCGGATGAGGAAAAGCGAGAACTGGCCCGGGATCTGGCGGAGATGGCCCGGGCCGCGGGCATGGCCCTGAGCGTGTGCTCCCAAAACGTTTATCTGGTGCCCGGCGCCGAGCCGGCCCGCTGCGTGGACGCCCGGCGGCTCAGCGATGTGGCCGGGCGTCCCGTGACCGCCCGGACACAGGGGAACCGGCCGGACTGCGGCTGCCACGAGTCCCGGGACATCGGACAGTACGACACTTGCCCCCACGGCTGTGTGTACTGCTACGCGGTGCAGAATGTGGCCCTGGCCCGGTTTCGGTACCGCCGGCATGATCCCCGGAGCGAGTTTCTCTTTCCACCGCTGTAGGGGTTGGCAGCGGAGGCGGGACGTGCTTGCGAAAAACGCACAAGCTGTGTGTCAAGCGCCAGTGATTTTGTCACCTGAAACTCGTCAGTGATCCTGTCACCCCGGATGTGGTAGAATGGGCCTGGCGTGGGATCACTGCTGGTTTTCGCCAGGGGTGATCTTTGGTGGGCCTACGTGACGACGTAGCGCCCGCATTTTTCTTTTCCTTGGCAGCATGCGGGTTGCTGGTGTTCGTGGAACGGAAGGCGGCGGGTTCCGGTGCCGGCTTGAGGGCGTACACGTAGCCTTTCCAGGCCACAAAGAGGCGGCCGTCCGGGTATTTC
>DATCKG010000098.1:0-20400 GCA_036562385.1 Symbiobacteriaceae bacterium | reverse complement strand
GAGGACCTTCGCGCCCTGTTCGAGCAGTACGGGCCGGTGGAGAATGCCCGTATTGTGACGGACCGGGAGACCGGCCGTTCCCGGGGCTTCGGCTTTGTGGACATGGCCGATGAGGAGTCGGCGGAGCGGGCCATCGCCGAGTTGAACAACTTCGAGTACGGCGGGCGCCCGCTCACCGTCAACGAGGCGCTCACCCGGCCGGGCGGCCAGGGCCGGTAGCGGCATCCCTGCAGTGGCTTGGCACCGATGTGGCAGGCGGCACCCCGATGGGCGGGGTGCCGCCCGACGCGTCCGGCGCCCTCCAGCGGGAGGGCGCCTATTCACATTGTACAGAAAGTCTTGACCGGCTTTCCCGGCCTGTGGTACACTCCGTTTAGTTATTTATCGCTTTACCGTACTAAAGCGAAGGGCGGGGGATAGGAGATGAATCTATCCGGCACCCGCGGCCAGCTTCCTGAGGGAGTTCGGGACCTGCTGCCCCGGGAGGCGGCGCGGATGCGGTACATCTCCGGACGGCTGGCGGACCTGTTCCGTTCCTGGGGCTACCGGGAAGTGATCACGCCGGGGTTTGAATACCTGGAGACGGTGACCGCCGGCGCCGGACAACTGGGCCGGCCGGAGGACCTGTACCAGTTCTTCGACCGGAAGGGCCGGACCCTGGCCTTGCGGGCGGACATGACCACGCCCATTGCCCGGATTGCGGCCACCCGGCTGGCCGGAGAGCCGCTGCCCTTGCGGCTTTCCTACCACGGGCCGGTCTTTCGCCGGCGGGACGAGAAGGCAGGAATTGCCAGCGAGATCTGGCAGGCGGGTGTGGAACTGATCGGCGCGGCAGGGGTTTCTGCCGATGCCGAGGCGGTGGCCCTGGCCTGCGCGGCCCTGTCTGCCACGGGGCTGCAGGGCTTTAAGGTGGGCCTTGGCCACGTGGACTTCGTGGAGGGCATCTTTGAGGCCGCCGGGGTCGGTGGGGAGCAGGAGGCCGCACTGAAGGCTTCGCTGGTGACCCGGGACCTGGTGGCCTTCGAAAGGGGCGCCCGGGAGGCGGCGCCCTCCCCGGAGCAGGCGGACCTGCTGGTGGCCATGGCCACCTTCCAGGGGGACTATCAGGCGGCGCTGGAGGAGTTTGGGCAGGTACAGAATCCCCGGGTGCAGCGGGCCCTGCAGCAGCTAGGCACCATGCTGGCCCTGCTGAAGGAGTTCGGCGTGGCCGATCAGGTCTCTCTGGATCTGGGGCTGGCCCGCTCCCTGGAGTACTACACCGGCGTGGTTTTCGAGGGCTACGCCCCCGGAGTGGGGGCGCCGGTGCTGGGCGGCGGCCGGTACGACGGGCTGCTGGCCGATTTCGGCGGCGATCTGCCGGCGGTAGGTTTCGCCCTGGAGATGGACCGGCTGCTGGCGGCCCTGGAGCGGCAGGGCCGGCTGACCACGAACCTGGACCGGGAGGATGTGATCGTGGCCTGTCCGCCGGGACAGGAGGCGCAGGCCATGGCGGTGGCCCGGGAGGCACGCAGCCGGGGCCTCTCGGTGGCGGTGGACCTGCTGGGCCGGACCGGGGCGGAACTGGAGGCCTATGCCCGTGCCCGGGGAGCCCGGTGGATCTTCTTCCCCGACGGGACGGAGCAGGCCCTGCCGGATCCCCCCATGGCAGACCCGGCGGAAGGATTCCGGGATACCGTACGCCGGCCTCCGGAGGGGGCCGTGACCTCCATTCATTAGCACGCAGGGGACAGGGGCTGACGCGATGACAGACTGGCTGACGTTTGCCATCCCCAAGGGGAGGCCCTATCACGATACGGTACAGCTGCTCCGGCGGGCGGGGGCGGCGGGGCCGGAACTGGAGACCGAGTCCCGCAGCCTGCTGATCGACTGTCCTGAGCAGCGGATCCGCTTCCTGATCGCAAGGGATTCGGATGTACCCACCTATGTGGAGTACGGTGCCGCGGACCTGGGGATCGTGGGGAAGAACGTGCTGATGGAAGGGGAGCCCAAGGTCTACGAACTGCTGGATTTGGGCTACAGCACCTGTCAGTTTGTCCTGGCGGCACCGGCCGGGTCGGATCCGGCCCGGCTCTTGGACGGCTCGGCCGCCCGCCGGGTGGCCACCAAATATCCGCGGATGACGGAGGCCTACTTCCGCAGCCGGGGCGTGCAGGTGGAGATCATCTACCTGCACGGCTCCATTGAGGTGGCCCCCAAGGTGGGTCTGGCTGATATGATCGTCGATATCACGGAGACCGGCCGCACCCTCCGGGAGAACAACCTGGTGGTGATCGAGCGGCTGTGGACCTCCAGCATGCGGCTGATCGCCAACCGGGCTTCGTACCGGCTCAAGGCGGACCGCATTCAGCCGCTGGTCCGGCGGCTCAGGGAACTGACGGCTTCCGGGGGGCAGGGCGAGGCCGCGACCCAGCCCGCCTGCGCCGGGGCGGATCAGCGAAACCAGTAGCGCCGCTCCCGGGCGCCCAGGGGCAGGGGCGGGTAGGCCACCGGGGCCACCCCGCGCACCGGCGGCACGGCCCGCAGTCCCCGCACAGGCATGGGAGGCAGGGCGACCCGCCTGACCTGCAAAGCAGGCGGGGTGCCTACGGCCGCGTAGGGCTGAGGTGCGGCCGCGAACTGGACCGGGGGCTGTCCGTCCAACCGTCCCGGTGGGGCGGTGAGGTTGCCTTGGGCCATCTCCGGACCTCCTTTCTGTCGGTGCCCGGCGGGAGTCGACCGGCACCGGCAGGTGTGGCGAACGCCGTTGGTTTTCTCCGTTAGCTTATGAGAGTGGACCCCCAGGAGGGAATCACCGTGCTGAAGATCTGGCAGCCTTCCGAGTTTCTGGCCTTCTTGCAGGAGCGGCGCAGCACCTTTTACCCGGAGATCGAGGCGCAGGTGCGCGGGATCCTGGAGCAGGTGCGGACTCGCGGCGATGAGGCCCTTTACGAACTGACGGCCAAGTTTGATCGGGTGGATCTCCGGCCCACGGGACTGGAGGTGAGCGAGGAGGAGTTTGCCGCGGCAGAGGCTGCGGTGGACCAGGAATTTCGGGAGGCCCTGCAGCTTGCCATCGACAACATCACTGCGTTTCATGAGCCCCAGGTGCCCCGCTCCTGGTTCCAGACCCGCCCCGACGGGTCGGTGCTGGGCCAGCAGGTGACGCCGGTGGACCGGGTGGGAGTCTACGTGCCCGGCGGATCGGCACCGCTGTTTTCCTGCCTGCTGATGGTGGTGATCCCGGCGAAGGTGGCGGGGGTCCGGGAAGTGATCCTCTGCACGCCGCCGGATGCGCAGGGGAAGATCGACCTGCACATGCTGGTGGCCGCCAGGGCCTGCGGCGTGCAGCGGGTCTTCAAGGTGGGCGGCGCCCAGGCCATCGGCGCCATGGCCTACGGGACGGAGACGATCCCCCGGGTGGACAAGATTGCCGGCCCGGGCAATTATTACGTCACCCTGGCCAAGAAGCTGGTCTTCGGGCCGGTGGGCGTCGACATGCTGGCGGGGCCCACAGAGGTGCTGGCGGTGGACGACGGCAGCGCCGATGCCTCCTGGCTGGCGGCGGACCTGCTTTCGCAGGCGGAGCACCCCAACGGGATGGTGATTCTGGTCACCACGGGCGGGCCGGAGCGGGCCCGGCAGATCGGGGCGGAGATGGAGCGGCAGGTGGCGCCGCTGCCCCGCAGTGAGACCATCCGCCGGAGCGTGGCGGAACTGGGGGCGGCGCTGCCGGTGGCGAGCCTTGCCGAGGCGGCAGACCTGGTCAACGCCATCGCCCCGGAGCACCTGGAACTGGCGGTGGCTGATCCCTGGGGGCTGCTGCCCCTCATCCGGCACGCGGGCTCCATCTTCCTGGGCCACTGGACGCCGGAGCCCATCGGCGACTACATCGCGGGTCCTTCCAACGTCATCCCCACCGAGGGGACGGCCCGCTACGCCTATCCCGTCAGCGTGGAAACCTTCGTGAAGCGCTCGGCCATCGTCTGCTACAGCGAGGCGGCCTTCCGGGAGCAGGCGCCCAAGGCGATCAAGCTGGCGCTGACGGAGCAGCTTCAGGCCCACGCCGGGTCCCTGCAGATCCGGCTGAAGGAGGAGCGGTAGCATGGCCCGCGTCGGCAGTGTTTCCCGCAAGACCCGGGAGACCGAGGTTCACGTAACCTGGAACCTGGACGGTTCCGGCCAGGCCTCCATCGATACGGGGGTGCCCTTTTTCGACCACATGCTGGACCAGATCGCCCGCCATGGCCTCACTGACCTGGAGGTCAAGACGGTGGGCGACCTGGAGATCGACGCCCACCACACGGTGGAGGATACCGGCATCGTCCTGGGACAGGCCCTGCGCCAGGCCCTGGGGGATGCCAGGGGCATCCGCCGCTACGGCAGCGCGTTTGTGCCCTTTGACGAGACGCTGGCCTTTGCCGCCATTGACATCAGCGGCCGGCCGTTTCTGGTTTTCGACGCATCCTTCCCCAGCCCCAGGGTGGGGAACTTTGACACGGAACTGGTGCCGGAGTTCTTCCGGGCGCTGGCGATGAACGCCGGCATCACCCTGCACCTGAAGGTCCATTACGGACAGAACACCCATCACATGATCGAGGCGCTGTTCAAGGCCTTCGCCCGGGCCTTGGACGAGGCCACCCAGCGGGATCCCCGGGTCAGCGGGGTTCCCAGCACCAAGGGGAAGCTCGTATGAGCAGGATCGTGATCGTCGACTACGACACAGGCAACCTGGCCAGCGTCCGCAATGCCCTGAAGACGGTGGGTCAGGAGGCGGTGATCAGTTCCGACCCCGCCGTGGTGCAGGCGGCGGAAGCCCTGGTGCTGCCGGGGGTGGGCGCCTTTGGCAGCGGCATGGCCAAGCTCCGGGCCCGGGGCCTGGTGGAGCCGGTGCTGGCGGTGGCGGCCGCAGGACGGCCGATCCTGGGCATCTGCCTGGGGATGCAGCTCCTCTTCGAATACGGGGAGGAGGCCGGCGCCGGCCCGGGGCTGGGGCTCCTGAAAGGGCGGGTCACGCGCCTGCCCGAGGGGCTCAAGCTGCCGCAGATTGGCTGGAACCTGGTGGAGCCGGTGCGGCGGGAGCATCCAATTCTGGAGGGGCTCAGCCAGCCCTTTTATGCCTATTTCGATCACGCCTATGCGGTGGCGCAGGAAGACCCTGCCGATGTGGTGGCCACCACGGAGTACGGCCGGGTCTATCCCAGCGTGGTGGCCCGGGGGAACATCATCGGCATCCAGTTCCATCCGGAAAAGTCCGCCCGGGTGGGACTGAAGATGCTGCAGAACTTTGGGAGGATCGTATGTCGTTTGAGCTCTATCCCGCAATCGATCTGAAGGAAGGCCAGGCGGTGCGGCTGTATCAGGGCCGGATGGAGCAGGCCACCGTCTACCACCGGGACCCGGCGGAGGCGGCCCGACGGTGGGTGGAGGCAGGGGCCCGCTTCCTGCACGTGGTGGACCTGGACGGGGCCTTTGCCGGGGCGCCGCGCAACTGGGAGGCGGTCCGGGCCATCCTGGCGGTGGCCGCCGGGGCCGGCGTCTCGGTGCAGCTAGGCGGCGGCATCCGGGATGAGGAGACGGTGGCCCGGGCCCTGGACCTGGGGATCCGCCGGGTGATCATCGGCACCCGGGCCCTGGAGGGGGACTGGGTGGCCCACCTGGTGGCCTCCTTTGGCCCGGAGCGGATCGTGGTCGGCATCGACGCCCGGGACGGCATGGTGGCCGTCCGGGGCTGGGCGGATGTCTCGGCGGTGAAGGCCACGGACCTGGCCCGCCGGATGCGGGAGGCCGGGGTGAAAACCGTGATTTACACCGATATCCGCCGGGACGGAACGCTGACCGGTCCCAACTTCGGCGAGATGGAGGCCATGGCCGCCACGGGGCTGGAGGTGATCGCCAGCGGCGGGATCTCCTCCCTGGCGGATATCCGGCGGCTGATGACCATCCCCGGGGTGACGGGGGCCGTGCTGGGCAAGGCGCTGTATACGGGCGCCGTGGATCTGAAGGAGGCGCTGACGCTATGCCGCTTGTGAAGCGCATCATTCCCTGCCTGGACATCAAGGACGGCCGGGTGGTGAAAAACGTCCGGTTCCATGAAAACACCTGGGACGCCGGCGACCCGGTGGAACTGGCCGCCCGGTACGACAAGCAGGGGGCGGACGAGATCGTCTTCCTGGACATCACCGCCTCGTGGGAGGGGCGGGCCGCCACGCTGGACCTGCTGGCCCGGGCGGCGGAGCAGGTCTTCATTCCCATCACCATCGGCGGCGGCATCACCACCACCGACCACGTCCGGGCCTACCTCAGGGCCGGCGCGGACAAGGTCTCCATCAACACGGGAGCGGTG
This sequence comes from Symbiobacteriaceae bacterium, assembly GCA_036562385.1. GTDB lineage: Bacteria > Bacillota > Sulfobacillia > Symbiobacteriales > Symbiobacteriaceae > DATCKG01. Next base: position 14,078 of record DATCKG010000098.1, on the reverse strand, counting down.
CAGAATCCGGATCTGATCAACGAAAGTGCCGACCTGTTCGGCTCCTCCACCATTGTGGTGGCCATCGACTGCAAGCGGCGCCCGGAGGGCTGGTGGGAGGTCTACCTGCACGGCGGCCGGACCCCCACCGGCATCGACGCCATCAAGTGGGCCGAGGAGGCGGCCCGCCGGGGGGCGGGGGAGCTATTGGTCACCTCCATGGATGCTGACGGCACCCGGGAAGGGTATGATCTGGAACTGCACCGGGCCCTGGCGGACGTGGTGGGGATTCCGGTGATCGCCTCCGGCGGGGCCGGGAGCCTCGAACACATCGCGGCGGTGCTGACCGAGGGGCGGGCCGATGCGGCGCTGGCCGCCTCCATCTTCCACAGCGGGCAGTACAGCGTGGCCGACGTCAAGGCGTACCTTGCGGAAAGGGGGGTGCCGGTACGGCAGTGATGGAAACCCTGGAGCTCAAGTGGGGACCTGACGGACTGATTCCTGCCATCGTCCAGGATTATCGCACCGGGCAGGTGCTGATGCAGGCCTGGATGAACCCCGAGGCGCTGCAGCGGACGCTGGAGACCGGCACCGCCTGGTACTGGTCCCGGAGCCGCCGGCGCCTCTGGAACAAGGGGGAGACCTCCGGCCACGTGCAGCGGGTGCTGGAGATCCGCACCGACTGCGACGGGGACTCGCTGCTGCTGCTGGTGGAGCAGGTGGGAGTGGCCTGCCACGAGGGAACCTACACCTGCTTTACCCGCCGGGTGGACGGCTCCCCCAAGGCCCTGATCGACACGGCCTTCTGGCCGCTGCAGCCCGGGACCCAGCCGCCTTATGACATCGGTTCAATCCTGCGGGAGGTCACCGCGGTGGTGGCCGACCGGCGGGAAAATCCGGATCCGGAGTCGTATACCTGCCGGCTGTTTGCCAAGGGGCCGGACAGCTACTGCAAGAAGATCGGCGAGGAGGCCACGGAGGTGGTCCTGGCGGTCAAGAACCGGGACCGGGAGAACCTGGCCTTTGAGGTGGCCGACCTGTGGTTCCACACCCTGGTAGCCCTGGTGGATGCGGGGCTGACACCTCAGGACGTGGCGGATCAGTTGGCCAGCCGCCGGGGGAAGCGGCGTCCTCCCGATGCCAAGAAGGAGTAGGTGAAGCATGCTGTCAGTACGGTCCGCGGTGCGGAACCTGAAGCCCTACGTTCCCGGCAAGCCGGTGGAGGAGGTCCAGCGCGAACTGGGGCTGAGCCGGCTGGTGAAGCTGAACCAGAACGAGAACCCGCTGGGGCCGTCGCCCCGGGCCGTGGAGGCGGTGCGGAGGGCTCTGGCGGAGGTGCACACCTATCCCGAGGGAACCGCCCGGGTGCTCAGGGAGCGGCTGGCGGCGCTGTGGGGGCTGCCGGCGGACTGGTTTGTGGTGGGCAACGGGTCCGATGAGATCTTCCGCCTGCTGGCGGAGACCTATCTCTCCCCGGGGGACCGGGTGGTGGTGCCGACCCCGTCCTTTTCGATGTACGCCTTTGCGGCGGAACTGATGGGGGCCGAGCCGGTGGCGGTGCCGCTGAAGGACCACACCATGGACCTGGAGGCCATGGCCCGGACCGCCCGGGAGAAGGGGGCCCGGATGATCTTTCTGTGCCGGCCCAACAACCCCACCGGGGCCGTCTTTTCCGAGGCGGCGATGGAGGCCTTTATGGCCGCGGTGAGTCCGGACACCCTGGTGGTGCTGGACGAGGCCTACCGGGAGTACGACGGGACGCCCTTTGACAGCCGGCGCTTTCTGGAGAAGCACCCCAACCTGGTGGTGACCCGGACCTTCAGCAAGATCTACGGGCTGGCCGGGCTGCGGCTGGGCTACGGGGTGATGCGGCCGGAGGTGGCGGCGCCGCTGTTTGCGGTGCGGGATCCTTTCAGCGTCAACCTGCTGGCGGCGGCCGCGGGCCTGGGCGCCCTGGAGGACCAGGAGCACCTGGAGCGGAGCCGGGCCAATAACCGGCAGGGGAAGCAGTACCTTTACGGGGTGCTGGACCGCCTGGGCCTGCGGTATGTGCCCACGGAGGCCAACTTCGTCCTGATCGAGACCGGGCGCCCGGCGGCGGAGGTCTTCGACGCCCTGCTGCGGCAGGGGGTCCTGGTCCGCCCCTGCGGCTCCTTCGGGCTGCCCAACGCGATCCGGGTGACCATCGGTACGCCCGAGCAGAATAAGGCCTTTGCCGAGGCGCTGGAGCGGGTGATGAAGGCGCAGGCACGGCCCTGACGGGATGGGAAAAGCCCGCCTTCCCTGCGGGGGAAAGGCGGGCTTTGCGCGTGGGCTGGGAATCCTGCCGATGACTCTAGACCAGCCGGCGGATCCACTGCTCCCGGTCGCCCGGGAGGAAGTCCACCACGGGGATCTCGATCATCGTATAGCAGCCGGGCTGCTGCCGGGCGGCGGCCCGGGCGGCGGCCACCATTACCTGCCCCGTGAGGGCCGGGTTGTTGATGCGCATGTCGAAGCGGAACAGCTGGTTGTCGGTGCGGCCCGAGGCGCCCTTCCGCTCCAGGAGGACGCCGTGGCCCATGTCCACCAGCCGGTCCACGTCCTCCACCTGGATCACCCGGGTCTCGTCGTGGACGAAATAGGGATCGTTCTTGATGGCCTGCTCGACGGTGGCGAAGTCAGCCCCCTCCTCGATCTCCACGTAGACGGCCCGCTTGTGAATGCCCATGCCGGCGGGGATGGTGACGGAGAGGGCCTTCTTCACACCGGGGATCGCCTTGACGGCCACGGTATGGCCCATGGACATGCCGGGCCCGAAATTGGTGTAGGTAATGCCCCGGGGCGCCATGAACTCCAGCATGGCCCGCAGGATGGAGTCGGTGCCGGGGTCCCAGCCGGCGGAGATCACGGCCACGGCGCCGGCCTTTCGGGCGATGGGGGTGAGGGTCTCCCGCAGCCGGGCCAGTTCGCCATGGATGTCGTAGCTGTCCACGGTGTGGATCCCCATGTCGAGAATCTTGGCGGCGTACTCAGGGACGGAACGGGTAGGGACACAGAGGAGGGCCACCTGCGTGCCGGGCAGCTCCCGGATGTCGCTGACCACCTTGCAGTCAGCCAGTTCCGGGGGCTGAGGGCCGCCGGCGTTGCGGCGCACCACGCCGGTCAGCTCCATGTCCGGGGCGGTCCTCACTGCGTCCAGGGCGTACCGGCCCACATTGCCGTATCCGACGATGGCTACCTGAAGCTTGGAATCGCTCATGTTCCTTCCTCCTACGTCGGGGCACCCTCCCGACTGAATCTGTCGATTATGCTATCACAGTCCCTTTCTTTTGACGCCGTCCAATTCATATAGGCCAAGGTCGACGCGTACGGAGAGAATTGCGCGAAAAGGAGAGCCCCGGTTGCAAATTGGGCCGGTTCCATGGTATAGTATGTGCTGCGCTGCTCCTGGCGGCGTCGACCAAGCAAACGGCCCGGTAGCTCAGTTGGTAGAGCAGCGGACTGAAAATCCGCGTGTCGCCGGTTCGATTCCGGCCTGGGCCACCATGAGCGGAGAGATACCCAAGTGGCTGAAGGGGCGGCTTTGCTAAAGCTGTAGGGGGCGTATGCCCCGCGAGGGTTCAAATCCCTCTCTCTCCGCCAACGGACCGCTAGCTCAATTGGTAGAGCATCCGACTCTTAATCGGACGGTTGTAGGTTCGAGTCCTACGCGGTCCACCAAAACAACGAGAGACGGGAGGCTGAGATCCAGCCTCCCGTCTCTCGTTGTTTTTGTTTGGATGCCGGAGCCTTCGGCTGTCCCCTGACATGATCTTCCCGGCATGTACCGGACGCTGGCTGGAGAGAGTATGGACAGAAACGGATCAGGTTCCTGTGAGCAGGGGGGCGGTTCAGGTGTGGAAGCGGTTGGCAGCAATCCTGCTGACGGCCATCCTGATGGCCGGCTGTATGGCCGGCGGCCAGCAGCAGGGGCAAGCCCAGCCCGAACCCAGCAGTGAGCAGGTGAAAAAGGCGGTCAAGGAAGCGCTGGCCGGGGAGGATATGAAGGACTTCCTGCGGTCCGCCGTCCGCGCGCAGGCCGGCAAGGAGATGCTGGAGCTGGCCCTGGATACCCAGGAGGGGCAGAAGGCGATCCAGGAGGCGGTCAAGCAGGCCCTCAGCTCCGCCACCGGTCAGGCGGTGATGGCCAACCAGATTGCCCAGATGCTGAAGGACCCCACCGTCAAGACCCAGATCCAGGAGGCGGTGCGGCAGACCCTGACGGAACTGCTGGCGAAAGGCACGGGCGGCAGCCAGGGCGCCGGCGGTCAAGGTGGCGGTAACGGTGGTGGCAGCGGCGGCGGTGAGGGTGGCGGCGGCGGTGATGGCGGCGGCGACGGAGGCGGCGGCCAGGGCGGCTAAAAAAACAGCAGGGCCGGGACTCCGAAGAGGGGACCCAGCCCTTTTTTTCATTCCGCGATGGCTTAGCTGCGCCGGACGAAGGGACCCGGCATGAACCCCTCGGCCTCCAAAGCCGCCGTCAGTTCCCGCGTATGGCTCGCATCGACAATCAGGTCCTTGGGGGTCAGTTCCCCCAGCACGTACCGGCGGGTCCGGCGGGAGGATTTGATCTGCTCGGCCAGCATGGGGGTGGCGCACCGCAGCAGGGTGACCTCTTCCAGGTAGACCTGGCCGTAGGCGTCACACCAGGTCTTCAGGTCGAAGGCCACGTTCTGGGGCACACCGGTGGCGGACTCGGCCTGCAGGAAGCTCAGGATCTCCTCACCCCGAATGCCCGCCTTCAGGGCCCGGTAGATGCTCTGCCGGGTGAGCCGGTAGGTCAGGGTCCGGTCGGTGCGCTGGACCAGGTCGGCCATCAGTTCCAGCTTCCACAGAATGAGGTCGGGCGCCGGCCGGGGCAGGATGACCTCAAAGGTGGACTGCAGGACCAGGGGACGCTGCGGCTGCTCAGCCGGCCCCTTGGGAACCTCTCCGCTAAGGAGGACCTTGCCGTCCGGCAACAGCCGGCAGGCCAGCTCCGGGTTTTCCGGGCTGCCTGTGAAGGCCAGTTCCACCACACCCAGGGGCGCCAGGAACGTGGACAGATGGTGGTTCAGCCGCCGCTGGAAGGAGTTGCGCTGGCTGGGGTTCAGTAGCTGCTCCAGTTCGCCTGCCAGGCGGGGCAGGGAGACCCACCGCCCGTCCATGTCCCGCATGACGGAAAGGAAGCTCTGCAGATCATGGTAGTAATACCGGTCCTGCCAATAGGCAAAGAGATCGGCCTGCTTCACTTCTCTGGTCTGGTGGAGCCACCCGTCCAGATCCTCGGTGGTGACCAGCCTGCCGTCCGTCCGCTGAATCAGGTGCCGGTCCATGCAGTACCCCACCAGGAAGCCCAGGGGTTCGGGGTACCGTCCTACCAGGGTCTCCTCGGTGTCGTCCCGGCCCAACTGGGCCAGGAGGGCCCGGAGATGCCGCTTGAAGATCTGCCCTTGCTGGGTGAGCGTTACCTCATGCTTATGGATATAGGCAAGGAAGCGGTGTACCTCTTCCACCAGGTCAATTTCGGTGGGGGAGGGGCGGAGGGGCTCCTCCTCCGTCAGGCAGACCCGGCGAATCAGGTCCTGGTTGAGAATCTCCCCCAGAACGGCCATGAGGTCATCGGGGATGAAGAAGACCTGCCGGTAATTCTGGCTGCGGACGAAGATCAGTCCGCGGTCCTGAAGGCCGGCGAGGGCGGCGGAGGAGCCTCTGCGCCGGCCGGAAAGGAGGCTTACAATCTGGTGGCAAAGCTCCACGGTGATCCCGTGGTCCCCGCCGTTGAAATAGACGACCTTCAGGGCTGCCCATTCTTCGTCGGACAGCTCGTCCAGGATCCGTTTGAGCCGGGTCTTATCGGTCAGACAGGCGGCCACTCGTTCCTGCAGATCAGCGCTGAAGGTTCCGGTCCACTCCCCGCAGGCCCGGGCGACGCGTTCCAACTGGTCGGGGGGGACGCGGGCGAGGGACTCCAGCAGTTGCACGGGGAATATCACCTCCGGAGAGTCAGACAGACCGGCTGCTACTGAGCCAGAAATTCTTCCGCGTGAGAAATCTGATACCGGTATCCGTGTTCCGTCAGGAACAACTGACGCTTGGCCGCAAATTCCTGTTCCTTCGTCTCCCGGGTGACCAGCGAGTAGAAATAAGCGGTGCCGCCGTCTGCCTTGGGCCGCAGGATCCGGCCCAGGCGCTGGGCCTCTTCCTGGCGGGAGCCGAAGGTACCGCTGACCTGAATGGCGACGTTGGCATCCGGCAGGTCCACGGCGAAGTTGGCTACCTTGGAGACCACCAGGAGTTTGATCTCCCCCCGGCGGAACCGGGTGTACAGGTCCTCCCGTTCCCGGTTGGGCACCCGGCCGGTGATCAGGGGAGCGTTCAGCTCCTTGGCGATTTGTTGAAGCTGGTCGAGGTATTGGCCGATGATCAGCACCATATCGTCCCGGTGGCGGGCCACCAGCTTCCGGACCAGCGGCAGTTTGGCCGGATTTTCGGACGCGATCCGGAATTTGGCCCGGTCCGGCGCCATGGCGTAGGGCAGGCGGAGATCCGGGTGCAGGCCGATCCGGATCTCGTGGCAGACGGCCTCCGCGATGAAGCCCTGTCGCTCCAGCAGCTTCCAGGGCATATCGAACCGCTTGGGACCGATCAGGGAGAAGACATCTTCCTCCCGGCCATCCTCCCGCACCAGCGTGGCAGTGAGCCCCAGACGGCGCATGGCCTGGATCTCCGCGGTGATTCGAAAGACCGGCGCCGGGAGGAGGTGAACCTCATCGTAGATCACCAGCCCCCAAGGGCGGGCGTTAAACAACCTGAAGTGGGGGAAATTCCCCGACTCCCCGGGTTCCCGGTAGGTGAGCATCTGGTAAGTGGAGATGGTTACAGGGCGGATCTCCTTGACCTCGCCGCTGTATTCGCCGATGTCGTCCCGGGTCAGGGAGGTCTTGTCCAGCAGTTCCGCGATCCACTGCCGGACTGCCGTCACGCCGGTGGTGAGGATCAGCGTTTGCTGCTGCAGGGCCGCCATGACCCCTATGCCCACCACCGTCTTGCCGGCACCGCAGGGCAGGACGATCACGCCTGAGCCGCCGAAAATGGAGCCGCCCTTGTGGAAGGCGTTGACCGCCTGCTGCTGATACGGCCGCAGGGAAAAGGGACGTCCGGAGGCGGTGACCGAGCGCAGCGTCATGGGCAGGGGAGCGCCGGGGGTGTATCCGGCCAGGTCCTCCACCGGAAATCCGGCCTTGATCAGAGCCTGTTTCACATGTCCCCGGCGGGCGGGGTCCACGGCCAGGCCGTCCGGCCGCTGCTCCAGCAGAAACGGTCGGACCAGCCGGCTGTGCCAGATTTCCGTCAGCAGCAGCGGATCGTCGGACTGCAGCAGCAGGACGCCGTCTTCTCCCCGCCGCAGTTGCAGCCGCCCATAGCGTGCCACATAGTCCCGGATGTCCTGCTTGAGGTTCTCCGGAAGGGGGTATTTGCTGAGCCGCTCCAAACCCTTCAGGATGGTTTCGGCGTCCATGCCGCTGGCGGCGGCGTTCCACAGGGAGAGCGGCGTGATGCGATACGTATGAACATGTTCCGGACTCTTGACCAAATCGGCAAAGCGGGAAAGCAGGTCCCGAGCCTCTTCGAAGAGGGGGTTCATCACCTCGAGGAGGACCGTCCGATCGCTCTGCACGGTCAGCGGGTTTTCCGGCCGGTATGTCACCCAGGTTTCCCTCCGGAAATCGGATCGGTGTCAGACGATCAGTGGGACAGAAGGGATCAAAAGAAAACTGTTCTGCTTAAGTGGGGGTGAATCCTGCCGCCGCTTGGGAGATTCCCCCGAAGGCAGGTGTCATACCCACCAACGAGGAGCCCTTGCGTGCCCTTCAGCGCGGAGAGCAACATGGGCGTGCTGGCGGGCACGATCGCCGGCATCATGTTCGTCCGCTCTAATAAGATACCAAATTGCCCGATCATCTGGGCTTCCTCGGATTCATCATCACCGCGAAAGCGGCCCCCAGCACGGCATCAGCCTCCCGGGCAACTGGATCGTAGCTGCCGAAGCTCTGGGCGGCCTGGCGGCGGATACCGCCTGCATGTTGATTCCCATCGAGAGGTGGCGGAGAGCGCTCCGTCCAACTAGTGCAGGGAGTATCGTCCTTCCCGGGTCGGTTCGGATTCCTATCATGACCGTTGAGGAGTGATCGGCGTGGACGAGCGGGCGAAAGCAGAGGCCATTCCGGGGGCCCTGGGCGGCAAGGAGAGTGTGGCGCTTACCCTGCTGGCCCCCCTTACCGGCCGTGTGGTTCCCCTGGACGAGGTCCCGGATCCGGTCTTCTCTGGCCGGCTTCTGGGGGACGGGGCGGCCATCGATCCTACCGGCGATCTGGTGGTGGCACCGGTGGCGGGGGAAGTGGCGGTGCTGTTTCCCACCGGTCATGCGCTGGTCCTGCGGACTTACCAGGGCCAGGAAATCCTGATTCACGCGGGCATCGACAGCGTTTCCGCCGGTGCCTTCTGCCCTCTGGTCGCCGCAGGGCAGCAGGTGCAGCCGGGGCAGCCGCTGGTCCGTCTGGACCCGGCGGTGCTGCGCGAAAAGGCCCGCTCGGCCCTCAGCCCGGTCCTGATCATGAATCCGGGACCTGATCTGCAGGTTCAGGTGGTGGCCGGAGGGACCGTGGTGGCCGGCCGTGATCCCCTGTTCCAGGTGGTCAGGAAGGGGACATGACGGGGCGGCTTTTGGACTGCCGGATCAGCCCAATCGGATGCTGCCGGAAGAAGGGTCTGAAGATTCTCTCTCGAATGCATTGAGAGACATATCAGCCGGGGAGGAATGGGCATGGCTGTGGACCGGTCGCTGATCGGCGCGGCATCAAACCCCCAGGTGTTTGAGGTGGAGCGGGGCGCCATTCGCAAGTTTGCGGAGGCCATCGGCGACCCCCATCCGGCCTACCAGCGGGGCGAGATCGCACCGCCCACCTTTCCTACCACCTTCCGGGTGGAGGTCCCGGGACTCAGCCTGGACCTGAGCCGGGCCCTGCACGGCGAGGAGGAGTATGAGTACGTGCGGCCTATCCGGGCAGGGGACCGGATCACTGTGGTCCAGCGGGTCACGGACGTATTCCAGCGGGAAGGGAGCCTGGGCCGGATGACCTTCCTCGTCCTGGAGTCCGCGGGCACGGATGAGGAGGGGAACCTGGTCTACAAGGGGCGCTCCACCGTCATCGTGCGGGAGGGAGGGTAACGGAATGGGTGTGAGCTGGCAGATCGGCGAAGCGCTGCCGCCGCTGGTCAAGGAGCCCATCAGCAAGGTGCAGCTCTTGCAGTACGCCGGCGCGTCGGGGGATTACAACCTGATCCACACCGACGTGGAGACGGCCCGGGCCGTGGGCCTGGGGGACGTCATCGCCCACGGCATGCTGAGCATGGGGTTTCTGGGACAGTACCTGACCGCGCTGGCGGGGCCAGAGGCGGTCCGGCGGCTGAAGGTCCGGTTCCGCGCCATGGTGCGCCTGCAGGATGTGCTCACCTGCAAGGGGGTGGTTCGGGCGATCCGTCCCGCGGACGGAGGCCGGCAGGTGGCGGTGCTGGAGGTCTGGGCGGAGAACCAGCGGGGGGAGAAGGTGACCACCGGGGAGGCCGAGGTCTACGTGCCGGCCTGATCCGGTTTGACTTCTGAAGCGGCAAGGGGGAGGAGCCAATGCGGTTTGCCAATCGGGTCGCGCTGGTGACGGGAGGAGGCCGGGGCATCGGAGCCGCCGCGGCCAGGACGCTGGCCGCACAGGGGGCAGCGGTGGCGGTGACCGATCTGGACCGGGAACCTGCCGAGGAGACGGCGGCGGCCATCCGGGCCGCAGGGGGCCGCGCGTTGGCGATCGCCTGCGATGTGACCCGGCGGGATCAGGTCGAGGCCGCGGTGCAGCAGACGGTGGAGTCCTTCGGACGGCTGGACATCCTGGTGGCCTGCGCCGGCATCATCCGGGACAACCTGATCCACAAGATGACCGATGAGGACTGGGACGCGGTGATGAGCACCCACCTACGGGGCGCCTTCCTGGCGGTGCAGGCGGCCCAGCGGCAGATGGTGCCGCAGCGGTACGGCAAGATCGTGCTGACCTCGTCCGTCTCTGCCCTGGGCAATCGGGGACAGGCCAACTATTCGGCGGCCAAGGCGGGCCTGCAGGGGCTGACCCGGACGCTGGCCATCGAACTGGGGCCCTTCAACATCAACGTCAACGCCGTGGCTCCCGGCTTCATCGAGACCCGCATGACCCGAGCCGTGGCGGAGCGGACCGGTGTGGACTACGAAACCCTGAAGGCCCAGGCGGCGGAGACGATTCCGCTGCGCCGGGTGGGGCAGCCCCAGGACGTGGCCAACGTCATCGCCTTCCTCTGCAGCGACGAGGCAAGCTACGTGTCGGGGGAGATTATCTATGTGGCCGGCGGCCCCCGGGGCTGATGCCCGCCCAACCGGCCACAAAATGGGAAGCCGCCGGGGGTACTCCCCGGCGGCTTCCGCCTCAGGAGGCTGCCGCGACTGGACGGATGGCGCCGTACGGTGCGGCCTGGCGGTACACGTTCAGGACCTTCCGAACGTACAGGTTGCTCTGCCAGGATTTGACCGCCCTGGGGCCTCCGTTGTAAGCGGCCAGCGCTTTTTCGACGGTGCCGTGCTGCTCCAGCAACATGGCCAGGTAAAAGGCGCCCAGATGCAGATTGGTGGCCGGGTCAGCCAGGTCGTATTCCTCCAGACCGGCCTTCCTGGCCAGCCAGGTCCCGGTGGCGGGAAGGATCTGCATGAGGCCCTTTTCACCGGCCCTGCCGACGATGGTGGGGTTCCACTTGGTCTCCACCGTGACCACGGCTGCAAGCAGCCGCGGATCGATTCGGTGTCTGGCTGCCGTGTCTAACACCATCTGCTGGTACTCGGCCGGCACGATGTCCGCGATCCGGTCGATGCCCCAGCAGAGCAGGCGGGCCTTGATCTCCGCCGGGTCAGGAGGCAGCACCTCCAGCGGGTTCACATCTGGAGGGGGCAGCAGATCCTGCCCGACGTCCGAGGGAGCCGCGGCCACTCCACCCAGCAGAGCCGGAGCGGCCACCGCTCCCGCGGCCACCGCCGCCCACCAGCGTCGGTGCAGTCGGAAACAGCTTCGCATAAAACGCTCCTCTCTTCCTAATTTAGGTGAACATTAGGATAAATCACAATAATATCACCAGAAGGAGCAACACGTAACACTCTACCAACGGCTGCCGACCGTTGTCAAGGTAAAAGAAGGAAGCGACGCTGCTTCCGGACGCGTCCGGGCCTCCGGTAGGATTCGGCGGCCTACCGGCGAAGGTGTTATAGATGCGGGTCTTGAGGCTTCAGTTTTCGAAAGCGGCAGGGAGGATATGATGGAACTGGACCTGGAGGGGCTCAATCCCCAGCAATACGAGGCTGTGACCCATGGCGAGGGGCCGCTGCTGGTCCTGGCCGGGGCCGGATCCGGCAAGACCCGGGTGCTGACGCACCGGATCGCGTACCTCATCCAGCAGGGCGTCAGCCCCTGGCGCATCCTCGCCATTACGTTTACCAATAAGGCCGCGGCGGAGATGAAGGAGCGGGTGGAGCGGCTGGTGGGACCGGCGGCCCGGGACATCTGGGTCAGCACCTTCCACTCCGCCTGCGTGCGCATGCTGCGGCGGGACATCGAACGCCTGGGCTACGCGAAAAACTTCGTCATTCTGGACACCTCCGACCAGCAGCTGGTGGTCAAGGAGTGCCTCAAGCAGCTGAATCTGTCGGAGAAGCAGTTTCAGCCAGGGGCGGTGCTGGCCGCGATTTCAGCGGCCAAGAACCAGATGCAGGATCCCCGGGCCTATGCCGATGCCGCGGGGGACTACTACCAGCAGCAGGTGGCCCAGGTCTACCGGCTTTATCAGCAGCAGCTAAAGGCCAACAACGCCGTGGATTTCGATGATCTGCTGCTGCTGTGCGTGCGCCTGCTGGAGGAGTTCCCGGATGTGCTTTCCTACTACCAGGAACGCTTCCAGCACATCCTGGTGGACGAGTATCAGGACACCAACCATCTGCAGAACCGGTGGATCTTCCTGCTGGCGGGTCGCTGGCGGAACCTGTGCGTGGTGGGCGACGACGACCAGGGCATCTACTCCTGGCGGGGAGCGGACATCCGCAACATCCTGGAGTTTGAACGGCAGTACCCGGACACCCGGGTGATCAAGCTGGAGCAGAACTACCGCTCCACCGGCAACATCATCGCCGTGGCCGGCTGCGTGATCAGGAACAACCACGGCCGCACCGACAAGAAGCTGTGGACCGAGAACGAGCCCGGCTCCCCGGTGGTGCTGATGGAGCTCGACGACGACGCGGCCGAGGCTGCGTGGGTGGCGCGCCGCATCCAGTCGGACGAGGAATACGGCCCGGGCGACACCGCCATCCTCTACCGCACCAACTCGCAGTCGCGCGTTATCGAGGACGAGCTGCGCCGGCGGCAGGTGCCCTACCTCATCGTGGGCGGCACGCGCTTCTACGAGCGCAAGGAGGTCAAGGACCTGCTCGCCTACCTGCGCCTCATCGCCAACCCGCGCGACGACGTCTCGTTCCTGCGCGTGATCAACGTGCCGCGCCGCAAGATCGGCGAAACCTCGGTGACCCACCTCGAGCGGTACGCGCGCGAGGCGGGGCTGCCGCTCTTCGCCGCGCTGCAGTTCGCCGAGAACGCGGGCGTGGACGGCCCCGCGCTCAAGCAGATGCGCCTGTTCCACGACCTCGTCGAGCGCCTGCGCGCGCTCGCGGAGCATCTCCCCCTCCCCGAGCTCGTCAAGAAGGTGCTGGAGGAGTCGGGCTACAAGGCCATGCTCGAGAAGGAGGACACCGGCGAGGCCGAGGACCGCCTCGCCAACCTCGAGGAGCTCGTGGCCGCGGCGCAGGACTTCGTCGACCGCCTGGAGGCGGGCGAGACCACCTTGGCCGAGGAGATCGCGGGCGACCTGTCCGGAAGCCCCGCCGAGGCGTCCGGCGAAGACGCCTCGGCCGAAAGCGCCGCGGACGGCGGAGAAGCCCCCGCCGGCACGCCGCTCGAGCTGTTCCTGCAGGAGATCTCGCTCGTCTCCGACTCCGACGCGCTCAAGGCCGGGCAGGAGGCGGTGACGCTGATGACCGTGCACAGCGCCAAGGGCCTCGAGTTCCCGCGCGTCTTCGTCACCGGCCTCGAGGAGGGCCTGTTCCCGCTCATGCGCGAGGACGACCTCGACGCCGAGGAGGAGCGCCGCCTGTTCTACGTGGCCGCCACCCGCGCGCGCCGCGAGCTCACGCTCACCTACGCGCGCCGCCGCCGCCGCTACGGCGGCTACCAGGACGCCATGCCCTCGCGCTTTTTGCGCGAGATCGACCCGCAGTACCTCGAGGTTCCCAAGCCCGTCGCGCCGCCGCGCACGGCCTTCCGCATGGGGATGGCCGTGGGCCGCGCCCTCGGCGGAAGCTCGTACGATCCCATGCCCCGTTACGAGGACATGAGCCAGGAGGAGCCGCCCTTCCGCGAGGGCAGCCGCGTGCGCCACGCCAAGTTCGGCGAGGGCAAGGTGCTGCAGGTCTCGGGCTACGGCGACTCCGCGAGCGCGGTGGTCGTCTTCTCCGACCGCGTTCCGCGCACGCTCATGCTGAAGTTCGCGAAGCTCGACGTCCTCTAGGAACGCGGCTTCGGGGACGAAGCTTCGTCCTCCCTACACCCACCGTCCACCGTCTGCCTTCGGCGAAGCTTCGTCGCGATATTACTTCACCATCGGTTCTTCGTCCCCGAAGAAGCCCCCTTACGGAATGTGCGTCTTCCCTTCCCCGTGGTGCCCCTCGTCGTCGTACGCGTCGCCCTCGATGGCGATGTGGGGCGCCTCCTTCCTGGGGAAGACGAGCGACAGCACGATGGACGCGCCGATGGTGCCCGCGATGATCCCGAGCGACCAGGCGATGGGAAAGTGGCCGCCGAAGAGCCAGCCCAGCACCGTCATCTTGAGGCCCACGAAGGCCAGCACGACGGCCAAGCCGAACTTGAGGAAGTGGAACTTGTCCACCGCGCCCGCGAGCAGGAAGTACAGCGAGCGCAGGCCGAGGA
>DATCKG010000093.1:0-11272 GCA_036562385.1 Symbiobacteriaceae bacterium | reverse complement strand
CTTCCAGCGCAGGTAAGCCGGACCCGAAGGACCAGACCGGCACCTCTGCTTCCGGAACCGTAGTGGTCTACTCCGGCCGCAGCGAACACCTCGTCCAGCCCATCTTCGATCAGTTTACCCAGGAGACGGGCATCAAGGTCGAGGTCCGCTACGGCTCAAGCCCCGAACTGGCCAACCTCGTGAGGGAGGAACGGGCTAACCCTCAGGCTGACATCTACATCGGCAACGACGCTGGGGCCATGGAACTGCTGCGCAGGGACGGGCTCCTGGCTCCCCACGACTTTCCGGGGCTAGAGCAGGTACCGCCGGACCTGCGGGCTGAAGACGGCTCCTGGGTGGGCGTCACGGTCCGTCTCCGAGTGATCATGTACAACACCGAACTCCTGCCCAACCCGGAGGAACTGCCCCGGTCCATCTTTGACCTGGCCGATCCGAAGTGGAAGGGCCAGATCGCCATGAACCGGGCCCACCACGAGTACATGGTGGGTAACATCACCGCCCTCCGCCTCGCCGCCGGGGAGGAGCGGACGGAACAGTTCCTGCGAGACCTTCTGAAGAATGAGCCCGTCGCCCTCGGCAGTGACACCCAGATCCGGCAGTCTGTCGGCAAGGGCGAGTTTGCCCTCGGCTGGGTCAACCACTACTACTACTTCCTGGAGAAGGCAGAAGGGTCGCCGGTCGGAATCATCTGGCCTGATCAGGAGGAGGGCGGCATCGGCGCCGCCGTCAATACCACCGGCGTGGCGCTGATCAAGGGAGGACCCAACCCGGAAAATGGCAAGCGCTTCATCGAGTTCATGCTCCGGCCTGATATCCAGGAACTCCTGGCCCAGCGTAACTACGAGATTCCCACCCTCGCAGGCGTCAAGCCCGCCGAAGGCGTTCCCACCCTGGACCAGATCAAGCGGACCCAGGTGGACCTGAAGGTATACGGTGAGGAATGGAGCCGGACTGTCGACCTGATCGAGCGGATCGGCCTGCCCTGACCGAAGGGGTTGCCGAATCCTTACGAAACTCTCCCTGATCTCCATCACGAAGGAAGGAAGTGGCAAGTCGTGGGTGCCGCAGTGCAGCGCCCCATCGGGTTTGGGTCCGGAGACCCCACAGCGTCCGGCGCGGGCGCGGCCCGGCCCCACGGCCGCGTCGCCCGGGTCCTCACCCGGAATATCTGGATACGTCTCTGGGGGGGCCGGGCGCCCTACCCGAGCCTCCTCGTCGTGGCCGGCGGCACCGCCCTGCTCATGGCGGTGCCCCTCCTTTACCTGATCGTCCGTGCCCTCGGCGCGGGCCATAAAGTGTGGGCTGACCTCTGGTACGCCCGGCTGCCGGGCCTCCTGGGCAACACCCTGAAACTGGCCCTGGCAACTACGGCACTGGCCGCCTGTATGGGGCTGCCCCTGGCCTGGCTGGTGATGCGCACGGACCTACCGGGCCGCAGGGTTGTACGCTGGCTGGGCGCCCTGCCCCTGGTCTACCCCGCCTTCGTCGGATCGGTGGTCTACATCGACATCTTTGGGCCCAGGGGGCTCCTGGAGCAGGGACTCCAGCGGATCGTGGGCGAGCCCGTCCGTCTTCCCAGCATCTACGGCCTCCCCGGAAGCGCCCTGGTGATCGCCCTCTTTACCTATCCCTACCTGTATCTCCTCACCGCGGCTGCCCTGGGCAACCTGAATTACACCCTGGAAGAGGCGGCCCGCACCGCAGGACTAAGGGGCATGGCGATCTTTCGCCGCGTCACCCTGCCTCTCATCCGCCCCGCCGTCAGTGCCGGGGCACTGATGGTGGCGTTTCACGCCCTGGCGGAGTTTGGCACCGTTGCGCTGATGCGCTACGACACCTTCACCAGTGCCATCTTCCTCCAACTCCTGGGGCGTTTTGACCCCGGCCGGGCCGCCGCCCTCAGCACCATCCTCGTGGCCCTCACCTGCCTGATCCTCGTGGGAGAGCAGCAGTTTGCCCGGCGGGCCCGGTACTACCAGACCGTGGGCACCTGGCGACCGGCACCGCCGGTGCGGCTGGGTCCATGGCGCTGGCCCGCCCTGATCTTTGTGGGTCTTGTGCTTCTCCTGAGCCTGGGGCTTCCTACCGGGATGATCCTCTACTGGACGGCCCAGGCGCTGCAGCAGGGCCTGGACCTGCGCCTGCTTGAGTACATCTGGAACTCCGTCAGCAGTGCCGCTCTCGCAGCCACCCTTGCAACGGCTCTGGCCTTTCCCATTGCCTACCTGGCGGCACGCAACGCCGGCCCCGGCAGCCGCTTCCTCCATCTCCTGGCCTACTCCGGCTACGCCCTGCCCGGCGTGGTGGTGGCGCTGGCCATGACCTTTGTCTTCCTCCGCTGGCTGCCCGGGCTCTACGGTACCCTGTGGGTAATGGTAGCGGCCTACGTGGTCCGGTTCATGCCCGAGGCCATTGGGTCTGAGCAGTCGGCCCTGGTCCAGATCGCCCCTTCCGTGGAGGATGCCTCCCGGTTGCTGGGCCATTCCTTCATGGCAACTATCCGGAGGGTCACCCTCCCCCTGGCCGTGCCGGGGCTGGTGGCCGGCTGGTCCATGGTCTTCCTCAACGCCCTCAAGGAACTGCCGGCCACCCTGCTGCTCCGGCCGGTGGGCCACGACACTTTGGCGGTGCGGGTCTGGATTCCGGCCTCCGACGGCTTTTACACCCGAAGCGGGCCGCCGGCCCTCTTCCTGATCCTGCTGGCCGTACCGCCGGTGATGATCCTCGTCGGCCGCATGCTCCGGGAACGCAGAAAGGAGGATGCCGCGTGAGCCAGCCGAATGCCGGGCCGATCCCTGCGGACCGTTACCCGCTGGTGATCCGGGGACTCACAAAGACCTATCCTGGGGCTTCCCGGCCGGCGGTTCAGGCGATCGATCTCGAAGTGCAGCCCGGGGAAATCCTCACGCTGCTGGGCCCCAGCGGCTGCGGCAAGACCACCACCCTGCGCCTGATCGCCGGACTGGAAGAGCCCGACCAGGGGGAGATCCGGATCTTTGGCCGAACCGTTTACGGCCCCGGAGTCCGGGTCCCGGCCGAGCGCCGGGGTCTTGGCATGGTCTTTCAGGAGCACGCCCTCTTCCCCCACCTTTCCGTGGCCGAGAACGTGGCCTTTGGCCTGCACCGGCTCAGCCGGGCCGAGCGGAAGCAACGGGTCCAGGAGGTGCTGAGGCTGGTGGGGCTGGCCGGCCTGGAGAACCGGATGCCCCACCATCTGTCCGGTGGACAGCAGCAGCGGGTGGCCCTGGCCCGGGCCCTGGCGCCCCGGCCGCATCTGGTGCTGATGGATGAGCCCTTTTCCAACCTGGATGCCGCCCTCCGGGTGCAGATGCGGGAAGAGGTGCGGCGCATCCTCAAGGAGCACGGCAGCGCCGGGATCCTCGTCACCCACGACCAGACAGATGCCCTGGCGATCTCCGACCGCATTGCCGTGATGAACGGCGGGCAGGTGGAGCGGTACCCCCCGGGAGATCTACACCGCCCCCCGCACGGCCTTTGTCGCCCGGTTTGTGGGGAAGACCAACCTCCTCTCCGGCGTGCTGAGCCGGACCGGGCAGCCGCTGGTCGAGACCCCGCTGGGTCCCATCCCCTGCCGGGAAACCCGTGGCTGTACCCCCGGGAGTGTCTGTGTGGTCTCCGTCCGGCCGGACAGCTTTGACATCGACCCCCGGGGCCCTATAGCCGGGGTGGTCAGGCGGGTGGTCTACAGCGGCAATATCATGGAGGTCCTGGTGGAGTGCCAGGAGCCCGCGGCGGGGGTACCTCTCATGATCCACGCCCACCCCTCCCATCCCCACGAGGACGTGACCGAAGGCCAGCGGGTCCGGTTCCGGCCCAAGCCCGACTTTGTCTCCATCATCGAGGATATGTCCGCCTGCTCGGCCCTCGCCGGCCATGAGGGTTATCGACTGCCCGAATCCATCGCCGGGTAGGTACGAGGCCGCCCCGAGGGCACGCGGGCTGCATTAGCAACAAGGGGCTGTTCCCACCAGCAGATTGCTCTGCTGCTGGGAACAGCCCCGTTTCTTTCTTCGGTTTGGCTCTGTTTCACCTTTCGCCAACCCGACGAGAAATGCAAGCCCATGCGTACCAAATGTGTTCCCACGAAACGGGCTTCCTTCAGCCAGTGTGACTCGCGCCCCACTCACGGTCGAAAGGGCTTGCCCCTCGACATCAGGTCTCCCGCCAGAGCGGCCAGGGCTGTACGCATGGTTGCTTCCTACGAGTCCGATGAATCTTGGGGGTCGAGGACTCCCGCAGCACGTAATTCCCGCAAGAGTCTCTTGAAACTGGGCCCATCCGTCGTTCGAGTGCCGTGCGGCAACCTACTCAGGCAAAACCATAACTCGTCAAAGACAGGTGGACTGATTTCTCGACACTTTTTGCCGGCAGTGGCAAGGTCCAGTTCTCCCACTTCCGCCCCTTCCAAGAGGAGTACGTGGCCGGACTCTATGACGATGTGCCTTTTCAGAAGTTCACCCACGAACTCGAAATACTCCGTGTATCTGTCCGAGCTATACCGAAAACATTTTCGCACGTCCATCACCTCGGAGGCATGATGTTCGGACCAAAGGGGGCTGCCCCCAGGCCATCTCAAGTGGCTTTTGGGACAGCCCCTTTTCCATCAGGCATCTGCCCCCGTGGGGTCAGGAGACGGGTACTTCCAATCGATTCAGGATCTCCTGCCACCGAACGCCGGCGGCGACGGCGGCCTCCGCCTGGGCCGGGTCGTTCACCGCCGGCAGCCGGGGAACCCTGCCCAGTACCGGCACGCCGGTCATCCGCTCGATCTCGGCCGGGCTGGTCTCCTCCGCCACTCCGGCACTGTCGGGATCCCAGCCGTTGATCACCACACCCAGCACTCGCAGCCCCTGCTGCCGGGCGTAAGCCACGGTCAGGACCGTGTGATTGATGGTGCCGAGATTCGGCCGGGCCACCACCAGCACCGGGAGCCCCAGGGCCGCAGCCAGATCGGCCATGGTCTTTTCCTCGTTGATCGGCACTGCGATTCCCCCGGCACCCTCCACCAGCACCAGGCGGTGCCGTTCGGCCAGGCGACGGTAAGCGGACACCAGCGCTTCCCACGGGACCGGCCGGCCTGCCCGGCGGGCCGCCACCGCCGGAGCCAGAGGCTCCGGGTAAAACGCCGGCACCACGAGTTCCCGGGGGTCATCGCACCCGGCTGCCGCAGCCAGGAAGGCAGCGTCTGGCGGCCAGTCCTCCGGCCGGGCCTCCCCATCCCAGCCGGTTTCCACCGGTTTCATGACCCCCACGTCCACCCCGTGGCGGCGAAAGGTTGCTGCCAATCCGGCGGTCACCACGGTTTTCCCCACGCCGGTGTCCGTACCGGTCACAAAAATCCCTGCCATCGATTACCCCTCCCCTCCGGCCAGTTTTGCCAGTTCCTCTGTGGCGGCGTCAAACCCGGCCAAAAGAATCTGCAGCATCTCCCCCAGCTCTTCCCGGGTGCTGGCAAGAGGCGGCATGAAGATTACCACGCTTCCGATGGGGCGGATCAACATCCCCCGTTCCCGTACTTTCCAGGCCACCCGGTACCCGGCCTGGGCCTCCCACGGGAAGGGCCGGCGGGTTTTCCGATCCGCCACGAGCTCGATGCCCACCATGAGCCCCTTCTGCCGCACATCGCCCACATAGGGGTGGTCCCGGAGGGGCGCCAGCGCCGCCGCCACCTGCTCGATCTTCGGCGGCAGGGAGGCGATCAGGCCGGTCTCTTCGATAAGGTCCAGGTTGGCCAAGGCGGCGGCACAACCAAGCTGGTTGCCGGTGTAGGAATGGCCGTGGTAGAGGGCGTGGCGACGCTCGCCCAGGAAAGCCGTATAGATGCGCTCGGTGGTCAGCGTGGCGGCCACGGGCAGATATCCGCCCGTCAGTCCCTTGCCCAGGGTGAGGATGTCGGGCGTGATCCCCTCCTGCTCGCAGGCAAAAAGGGTGCCGGTGCGCCCAAACCCCGTCGCCACCTCATCGACGATCAGCAGGAGGTTATACCGGTCACACAGCTCCCGGATCGCCCGGAGGTACCCCGGCGGTGCCGGGATGATGCCGCCCGCGCCCTCCACCGGCTCGATGATCACCGCCGCCAGTTCGTCCCGGTGCCGGGCCACGGTCTCCTCAACGACCGCCAGACAGGCCATCTGGCACCCGGGATGGGCTTTTTCCAGCGGGCAGCGGTAGCAGTACGGGTACGGCGCCCGGGGATGCTCGGGCAAAAGCCCCAGGAAGGGCCAGTGAAAGATCTCATCCGGCGCCACAGCCATGGCCCCCAGGGTGTCGCCGTGGTAGTTGTGGCTGAAGCCCAGGATACGGCGCCGCCGTGGCTCCCCGAGGTTGGCCCAGTACTGAATGGCCATCTTGAGGGCAATCTCCACCGCGGTCGCGCCGCTGTCGGAGTAGAAGACCCGGGTCAGCCCCGGCGGGGCGATCCGCACGAGACGGTCCGCCAGCAAAATGGAGGGAACGTTCGCCTGGCCCAGCAAGGTGGAATGGGCGATCTCCCCGAGCTGGGCGATAATCGCCCGATCGATGGCGGGC
This sequence comes from Symbiobacteriaceae bacterium, assembly GCA_036562385.1. Taxonomy (GTDB): domain Bacteria; phylum Bacillota; class Sulfobacillia; order Symbiobacteriales; family Symbiobacteriaceae; genus DATCKG01. Next base: position 4,723 of record DATCKG010000093.1, on the reverse strand, counting down.
ACCCGGTGGCCGTGGACATTCAGCCAGATGGAGGAGACACCGTCGTAATACCAGCGCCCGTGGATGTCCTGAAGCCGCACTCCCTCCCCCCGGGCGATGATCACCGGATCGGACTCCACGTAATCCTTCATGTATGTAAAGGGATGCCACACATGGGCCTTGTCCAGGGCCACCAGAGTGGCCGGGTCATACTGCGTCCTTGCTGCCATCTCTTCAAATCACCTCATCAGGATTGCTGCGCACTCACCACTGAATCACGGCGGCACCGGCGGTGAGCCCCCCGCCCACCGCCGCCAGCAGGAGACGGTGGCCGCGCTGGATCCGGCCGTCAGCCACCGCCTCGTGGAGGGCCATGGGAATCGAGGCCGCCGAGGTATTGCCGTACCGGTCCACGTTCACAACGGTCCGCTCCGGGGGAATACCCAGTTCACGCCCCACCTGACCCATCAGCCGGATGCCTGCCTGGTGGGGGATGAACCAGTCCACCTCTGCCGGGCTAAGGTCCGCAGCGGCCAGGGCTGTTCGGGCCGCCGCTGCCATATGGGTCACGGCATGGCGGAAGAGATCTTTTCCCCGGGGCATCTGCATCAGATGCTGCCGGGCCGCCAGACACTCCGGCGTAATGGGCTGCCGGGAGCCCCCGGCCGGCACCAGGATCTTGTCCCAGAGGGCGCCGTTGGCGTCCAGGTGCGTCGCCAGAACACCGGCCGGCCCCTGGTCAGCCACCAGCGCCACGGCGCCGGCACCGTCGCCAAAGAGGATTGCCGTATTGCGGTCTTCCCAGTTCACCCGCCGGCTCAGCACGTTGGCCCCGATCAGCAATACCCCCTGCCCACCGGCCCGGAGCCAGCGGTCAGCCAGGGCAAGGCCGTACAAAAACCCGCTGCAGGCTGCAGCCAGGTCAAAGGCAGGCACTCTCAGGCCTAGGCGGTGAGCTACCATCGGCGCCGTGGGCGGCAGAAGATGGTCCGGAGTGCTGGTGGCAAGAATCAGCAGGTCAATCCGGTCCGGTCCCAGTCCGGCCGCAGCCAGGGCGCCGGCCCCGGCGGCCACGGCCAGATCCGAGGTGGCCTCGTCCTCCCCGGCGAGCCGCCGCTCCCGGATCCCCGTGCGTTCCAGGATCCAGTCCTCATCCACCCCCAGCCGGGCAGCCACCTCACAACTTGTGCGCACCTCCTTGGGTGCCGCTAGCCCGGTGCCCACGATCCGTGCCCGCATCAGGCATCCACCTCCGGGGTCGGAATCCGGACCGGTGGGGCGCCTCCCCCGAGGTCCGTTCCCGCTCGGACGGGGGTGGTGGTCACCCGAGCCAGGGTCGCGGCCGCCCGGGCAAGAGCCTCGGCCGCCATGGCCAGGTCCTCGGCCGTATGGGTGGCCATGACGGATACCCGCAGCCGGCTGGTTCCCGGCGGCACCGCCGGTGGCCGGACGGCCGGCACCAGCACCCCTGCCTCCAGAAGCCGCTGAGAAAAGGCCAGGGCCGCCTCCGCCTCCCCGATCAGCACCGCCAGAATCGGCGTATCCGCCGCCGGTACGAGCCGCAGGCCCATCGCCTGCAGCCGCTGCCGGAGCCACCGGGCATTTTCCCGGAGGCGGGCTCGCCGCTCCGGTTCCTGTCGGACCAGGGCGAGAGCCGTCCGGGCCGCGGCCGCCACCGGCGGGGCAATGCCCGTTGAGTAGATGAAGGGCCGCGCCCGGTTGATCAGGTAGTCAATCAACTCCCGGCTGCCTGCGACAAAGCCGCCTTGGGCCCCCAGGGCCTTGCTGAGGGTGCCGATCTGCACCGGTATGCGCCCGGAAAGGCCGAAATGGGCCGCGGTGCCAGCGCCGTCCGGTCCCAGTACGCCGGTGCCGTGGGCGTCATCGACCACCAGCAGCGCCTCGTGTCGTTCGGCAATCTCCACCAGCCCGGGCAGCGGCGCCAGGTCCCCGTCCATGCTGAAGACCCCGTCGGTGACAATCAGCCGACGGCCCCGACAGCGGGTCTTCCGGATCAGGTGCTCCAGGTGATCCAGATCCCCGTGCCGGTAATACCGCACGGTCGCCCGGCACAGCCGTGCCCCGTCAATCAGGCTGGCATGGTTGAGGGCGTCCGCGAAAATGGCGTCCCTGGGGCCGGCCAGCGCCGTCAGAACGCCCAGGTTGGCGGCAAAGCCGGTGGGAAAAACCAGCGCCGCTTCCGTACCCTTCCAGGCCGCCAGATCTGCCTCCAGAGCGGCATGCAGGTCGGTGTGGCCTGTCATCAGCCGTGAAGCCCCGGCACCGGCGCCGTACCGGCGGGCCGCCTCCGCCGCCGCCTCCACCACCCGGGACTCCGTCGCCAGCCCCAGGTAGTTGTTGGAGACCAGATGCAGCAGGCGGCGGCCTTCGTATTCGACCCACGGATCGGGGCCGCTGGAAAGGGTGCGCAGGTTCCGGAACAGCCCCTTGGCCGCCAGGGTTGAGAGTGCCTCTGCCATGCCCTGCACGTAGGAAGCCACCTCGCATGTATATAGCCTATCTTGTCAACTATATAGCGACATTTAGGTTAACATTTATGGCGGCCCGAGGCAATCCGATTTCTCACGCAAGCCCCAATCGGCTGACCGGCTGCATCGACAGCACGGCGGATGACGGGCCCCGTTTCCCTCCCATCGCCCGGCACGGCCCCAGGAACCGGGCGGTTCATTCCCGGGGCAGTGAAGCGATACCGGCTCTCCGGTTGGGCTGCAAAGCCACAAGAAGGGCCCTGGCGTTCGGGCCTGTTGGAGAACAGCCGCCAGTCCCCAACAGACCCTTTTGCCAGGGCCCTTGCGATGGCGCCGCTTACCGCGGCTTGGCCGGTTCGACGTTGACCGTATACCCCCTGATGGTGGCCCCCTGCATGGCCCGGACCACCTGGCCCGCCACCTCCTTGGGGACCTCCACGAAGGTGAAGCGGTCGTAGATGTTGATCACCCCGATGCTGCTGCCCGGAATCCCGGCCTGGCTGGCGATGGAGCGCACCACGTCGGCCGGCTGGATCATCTGCTGCCGGCCCACGTTGAGGAAGAGCCGCACCATGCCCGGCTCCGCACCGGTGTCGCCGAACTCGTCCAGCGCCCCGTTGGCCGGCGCCCGGTCGTCACCGGCGGCCATCTTCAGGGCCGCCGCCAGCAGCACCTCGGGATCGTACTCGTTGAGCAGTTCCTCAGCCAACTCCTTATAAAAGGCCAGTTGCCCCTCGTCCATCACCCGCAGCAGCCGCTCCCGGAGCTGCTCCCGCTGCTTCTCCGCCACGTCCATCAGAGACGGCAGCGGGCGCCGCTGAATCCGGGTCTTGGCCACCCGCTCAATCAGCCGGAGCTGGGGGAACTCCCGGGGCGAAATGAAGGTGATGGCAGTGCCGGACTTGCCGGCGCGGCCGGTACGGCCGATCCGATGGACGTAGCTTTCGGGGTCCTGCGGAATGTCGTAGTTGAACACATGGGTGACATCCGGGATGTCCAGGCCCCGGGCCGCCACATCGGTGGCCACCAGCAGATCCACATGGCCTTCCTTGAACTTGGCCATCACCCGATTCCGCTGGGCCTGGTTCATATCCCCGTGGATCCCCTCGGCCAGGTAGCCCCGGGCCTGCAGGGTCTCCACCAGTTCATCGACTCCCTTCTTGGTCCGGCAGAAGATGATGCCCCGTTCCACGTCCTCCATGTCCAGCACCCGGCAAAGGGCGTCGGTCTTGAAGGCCGGGCGGGTCTCATAAAAGATCTGCTCGATCTGCGGCACTGTCAGCTGCTGGGGCGACACCGCGATGTGCTGCGGGTCGCGCATGTAGCGGACAGCCAGCCGCTTGATCTCGTCGGGCATCGTGGCCGAGAAGAGCAGCGTCTGCCGGTCCGTAGGGGTCTCCCGGAGGATGAACTCGATATCGTCGATGAACCCCATATCCAGCATCTCGTCGGCCTCATCCAGGACCACGATGCGCACATGGGACAGATCCAGGGTACCGCGCCGGATATGGTCCATGATGCGGCCGGGGGTGCCGATCACCACGTCCACACCGAAGCGCAGGGACCGAATCTGCCGCTCAATGGACTGCCCGCCGTAAATGGCGATGGTCTTGAGTCGCACGTACTTGGCGATCTTGGTAATCTCTTCCGCCACCTGAATGGCCAATTCCCGGGTGGGCGTCAGCACCAGCGCCTGCACCGCTTTCAGCTTGGGATCCCACCGCTCCACAATGGGCACACCGAAGGCGGCCGTCTTGCCGGTACCGGTCTGAGCCTGACCGATCACATCCTTCCCGCTCAAAAGAAGCGGGATCGCCTGCTCCTGAATCGGTGAAGGCTCCTCAAAGCCCATGTCGTCCAGTGCCTTCAGCACCTTCTCGGAAATGCCCAGGTCCCGAAATGTCTTCTTGGTCTCCGTCTCCGCCATCCCAACTCTCCTCGGTTGCACACCCTAACCTCTCTTGCCGCAACATTTGCATTTGCAGAGGAGCAGTTCCCCCGCACCGCCCCCTGCTGCCGCTGCTGACCTACGCACGTCCGCTGGAACCAAACAGCCGCATCTTTGCCTTCGTAACCGCCTTGACCGCTTCGCGGGCGGGACCGATCAGATGGCGGGGATCATCCACACCGGGATTCCGGGCCAGGGTCTCCCTGACCCCTTCCACAAAGGCCAGCTTCAGCTCCGTGCCGATGTTGATCTTGCTGACGCCTGCGGCGATGGCGTCCCGGATCATGTGGTCCGGGGTGCCGGAACC
>DATCKG010000051.1:0-19314 GCA_036562385.1 Symbiobacteriaceae bacterium | reverse complement strand
GGTGATGAGGGTACCGGCCACTTGCCGGTTCTCAGCCCACGACCACGGCGGTGTGGGCACCCCTAGCGCCTGTTGGTATGCACTTTAACAGAGAAATTCGACGATACAAGCATATTTCCTTCTACGGTTTTGTCTGTACTGCCAGACGATACTGCGGGGGCCAGATGACATCATTTTATTTCTTTACGTCTGCAAGGGAGGAAAACAGCGACCTTTCATCCAATTAAGAGGTAGATGATTCCAAATAGGGGATGTAGACCCTATTGGATGGCAGCAAAAAGAGGGGGCGGAGGTTCCTCACGCCGCCGATCCCACCGGGACAAGCTCGCGGGGCCTCGGAAATGGAGGAATCCGTATGCTGGGGACGGTGAAGAAGGCGGGTGATGTAATCGGGCTCTTCACCCGGGACCAACCGGAACTGGGGGTGACGGAGGTGGCCGGCGCCCTGGGGATTCCCAAGTCTACGGCCCATGCCCTGATGAACAGCCTCGTCCAGATCGGGCTGCTCCGGCGGACCTCCGGGAACCGGTATCGGCTGGGATGGCGCCTCCTGGACCTGGGTTTCCTCCTCGTGGAGACCACGGAGTTTCGCCGGGAAGCCGTTCCGGTGATGCAGCGGCTGGCGGATCGCTACGGGGAGACGGTCCTGCTGGCGGTGCTGGACGGGCTGCAGGTGATCTGCATCGAGAAGATAGAAGGAAGCCGAGGGGCACGAAGGGCGCCGTGGTCCGCCGGCGCCCGGGCGCCGGCCCACTTGAGCGCCGCCCGAAAGGTGCTGCTGGCCGGCCGGCCATGGGAGGAGGTGGAGCATCTCCTCACGCAACCTGGTCCCCACGGGCTGCCGGATTGGGTCATGGTCGACCGGGAGCGACTGAAGGCGGAACTGGAGCAGATCCGGGAAAGTGGCTTCGCTTGGGAACAGGAAGCATCCGCACCGGAGTACTGGTCTGTTGCAGCCCCGGTGGTGGAGGGCGCAGGTCAGACGGTAGCAGCCATCAGCCTGTCCGTGCCCGGTTGCCGGTTTCACCAGGGCCGGGATCAATTCCAAAGGGAGATTCTGAGGGCTGCCCTAGAGGTCTCGGAAAGCATCGGATACGACGGTTCCCCCTGACTGCAGACCCAAGCACGCGCAAACACAGTACGGCTCCATCCCGACCAGACTTCGGGATGGAGCCTTCTTGTCGGTGCAGAAGCGCACGGCCGTTCAGCATACCCGAACTGGAAGCTTTTTTCAGGCTGGCGGTTGGCGTATGATTCAGAACGAACATACTTGCCGGAATCACGAGTCGACATCGTGGGTCCAAGCAACCGCCAACCGTTTTCCAGGGGAAGAACCGGAAGCATAAGGGGGCGTCTGCATGAACCAGAACGGTGCCGGCCCTGCAAGGGTGAAGGTGGCCATTCTCGGCTCCGGTAACATCGGCACCGACCTGATGTACAAGCTCCTCCGGGAGCCTGGACACATGGAACTGGCCATGGTAGCCGGAATCGATCCTGCGTCCGAGGGCCTCGCCCGTGCAAAATCCCTGGGCATCCCCACCAGTACCGCCGGTATCGAGGCCATTCTGGAGGACCCGGACATCCGGATCGTGTTTGATGCCACCAGTGCCAAGGCCCACGTGCGGCATGCCAGGCTGCTCCGGGAAGCGGGGAAGATTGCCGTGGACCTGACCCCTGCTGCCCAGGGGCCCTACGTGGTTCCGCCTGTCAATCTGGGCCGTCATTTGGACGAGTCGAACGTGAACCTGATCACCTGCGGCGGTCAGGCCACGATCCCCTTGGTCTACGCGGTAAGCCGTGTGACGCCGGTGCTGTATGCGGAAACTGTCTCCACCGTCGCCAGCGTGTCGGCTGGTCCCGGCACGCGGCAAAACATCGATGAGTTTACCTTTACCACGGCCCACGGCCTGGAGGCCATCGGCGGGGCCCGAAAAGGAAAGGCCATTATCATCCTGAATCCGGCCGACCCGCCGATCCTGATGCGCAACACCATTTATGTGGTTCCCGAGGCCGATGAGGTCGATGAAGGCGCGATCCGGGACTCAGTGGAACGCATGGTGGCCGATGTGCAGCGCTACGTGCCGGGGTACCGGCTCAAACCCGTGGTGTTCGATCGGCGGGATACCCCGTGGGGAGCGAAGACCGTGATCACCATGCTCCTGGAGGTGGAGGGTGCCGGTGACTTCCTGCCTCCTTACTCCGGGAATCTGGACATCATGACGGCTTCGGCCCGGCGGGTCGGGGAGCTGTTTGCTCAGCATCTGCTCGGCATTCAGGGGGTGGTTGCGTGAGGCCGCCGCGCATTACCGACACAACCCTGCGGGACGGCTCCCATGCCCTCCGGCACCAGTTCACCCGGGAACAGGTCCGGGCCGTGGTGCAGGCGCTGGATCGGGCGGGCGTTCCCGTGATCGAGGTCACCCACGGGGATGGACTGGGCGGATCCTCCATCCAGTACGGATTCTCCCGCACGGACGAACTGGATCTGATCGCCGAGGCCGCCGAAACCGCCCAGAGGGCCCGGATTGCGGCCCTGCTCCTGCCGGGGGTGGGGACCCGGAAGGAACTGAAGGAAGCCGTAGCACGCGGGCTTCAGGTGGTGCGGATTGCCACCCAGTGTACGGAAGCCGACGTCTCCCAGCAGCACTTCGCCATGGCCAAGGAGATGGGGCTGGAGGCCGTCGGTTTCCTGATGATGGCGCACATGCGATCCCCTGAGGTCCTGGTGGAGCAGGCGCTGCTGATGCAGAGTTACGGCGCGGACTGTGTCTATGTGGTCGATTCGGCAGGAGCCATGCTCCCCAGGGATGCCTATGAACGGGTAAAAGCGCTCAAGGAAGCGCTGCAGATACAGGTGGGATTCCATGCCCACAACAACCTGGGGCTGGCCATTGGCAACACGCTGGCCGCGCTGGAGGCCGGGGCGGACCAGGTGGACGGCTGCCTCCGGGGGCTGGGGGCGGGCGCCGGCAACGCCCCGACGGAAGTGCTGGCCGCGGTGCTGGACAAGATGGGCCTGAACCCGGGGCTGGACGTGTTCGGCCTCATGGACGCGGCCGAGTTCGTTGTGGCCCCCTTGATGCCGTACCAGCCGCTACCGGACAGGGATTCCCTGACCATCGGGTATGCCGGCGTCTACTCCACGTTCCTCCTGCACGCCAAGCGGGCGGGGGAACGGTATGGAGTCGATCCGCGGGAGATTCTCGTGGAACTGGGAAGGAGGCAAGCGGTGGCGGGCCAGGAGGACTGGATCCTGGACGTGGCGTTGGATCTGGCACGGCAGTCTTCCGGGTCTGACCGGGGCTGACCACGTTTTCCGGCTCCGGCACCGCTTCCATAAAAGACGGTGATGGGAGGGCGGAGAGGTGAGCGAGCGCGCAGGCGTCACCAGACCCCTTAACGGCGCGGAGTATCTGGAGTCCATTCGGGACGGCCGTGAGGTCTGGATCTACGGGGAGCGGGTCAAGGATGTCACCGCTCATCCTGCTTTTCGGAATGCGGCCAGGATGATTGCCCGCATGTACGACAGCCTGCACGACCCCAAAACCCGGGACGTCCTCACCGTGGAAACCGACACCGGTTCCGGGGGGTACACGCACCGGTTCTTCCGGGTACCCAGGAGCGCTGAGGAGCTCGTGGCGGCCCGCGACGCCATTGCAGCCTGGGCGCGGATCTCCTACGGCTGGATGGGCCGGAGCCCGGACTACAAGGCTTCGTTCCTGGGCACCCTGGGCGCCAACGCGGAGTTCTATGCGCCTTATCAGGACAACGCCCGCCGGTGGTACAAGGAGACGCAGGAGAAGGTCCTCTTCCTCAACCACGCCATCGTCAACCCGCCGGTGGACCGCAACAAGGCGCCCGACGAGGTGGCCGACGTCTTTGTGCATGTGGAGAAGGAGACCGACGCCGGACTGATTGTCAGCGGTGCCAAGGTGGTGGCCACCGGTTCAGTCCTGAGCCACTACAATTTCATCGCCCACTACGGCCCGCTGCCGATCCGGAAAAAGGAGTTTGCACTGATCTTCATCGTCCCCATGAACGCGCAGGGCGTGAAGCTGATCTCCCGGGCTTCGTACCAGATGGCGGCAGAAGCCATGGGAAGCCCCTTCGACTACCCGCTCTCCAGCCGGCTGGACGAGAATGACGCGATTCTGATTTTCGACAAGGTGCTGGTGCCGTGGGAGAATGTGTTCCTCTACGGCGATGTGGAAAAGGCCAACGAGTTCCTGTTTAAGTCCGGGTTTGTGCCCCGGTTTACCTTCCATGGCTGCACCCGCCTGGCTGTTAAGCTGGACTTCCTGGCGGGACTGCTGCTCAAGGGGGTGGAGGCCACCGGCGTCAAGGACTTCCGGGGCGTGCAGGTCCAGGTGGGTGAAGTGCTCGCGTGGCGGAACCTGATCTGGGGCCTGTCCGAAGCCATGGCCCGGAACCCGATGCCCTGGGTTGGCGGAGCGGTTCTTCCCAACATGGAGTACTGCCATGCCTACCGGGTCTTTGCCACGGTTGCCTACCCGCGCGTGAAGGAAATCATCCAGCAGACCCTGGGCAGCGCCCTGGTGTACCTGAACTCCCACGCGGTGGATTTCAAGACGCCGGAGATCCGCCCGTATCTGGACAAGTACGTGCGAGGCTCCAACGGGTACGATGCCGTGGAGCGGGTCAAGCTCATGAAGCTGCTGTGGGACGCCGTGGGCTCGGAGTTCGGCGGCCGCCATGAGCTGTACGAGCGGAATTACGCCGGAAACCACGAGAACATCCGGTTGGAGGTGCTCCAGGACGCCATCGCGAACGGCGCGGCCGCGCGCTACATCGGGTTTGCCGAGCAGTGCATGGCGGAGTACGACCTGGATGGCTGGAAGGCGCCCGATCTGATCAACCCGGAGGACATCAACATTCACCTGGGCCGCGGGCGGGAAAGCGCGCTGCGGCAGGCAGGTGATTAGTTCCGCACGTTGGGAAGGGAGGAGTTGGTGATGGTGAAGGAGCCCATTTTTGACGTGGCCCAGTTGGCTCATGTGGAGATCTACACTCCCAAGCCAGACGAGACCCTTTGGTTCTTCAAGGAACTGTTGGGCCTTGAAGAGACCAAGCGGGAGGGCCAGTCGGTCTATCTGCGGGCTTACGAGGACTTCTACCACCACACTCTCAAGATCACGGAGCGGAATCAGCCGGGGTTGGGCCATGTCGCGTGGCGTGCGTCCTCTCCCCAGGCGCTGGAGCGCCGGGTTGCAGCCATCGAAGCCGCCGGACTGGGCAAGGGCTGGATCGAAGGGGACCTGGGTCATGGCCCGGCCTACCAGTTCACCACCCCTGAGGGCCACAACATGGAGATTCTGTGGGAGGTCGAGTACTACGAGGCCCCGTCTGAGAAACGGTCGGCCCTCAAGAGCCGCCCGCAGAAAAAACCCCTGCGGGGTGTCCCGGTCCGCCGCCTTGACCACGTCAACCTGCTCTGCAAGAACCCCACTCCCAACCGGGAGTTCTTGATGGACAAATTGGGCTTCCGCCTCCGGGAGCAGATTATCCTGAACAACGGTCAGGAAGTGGGCGCGTGGCTCAGCGTCAGCCCCCTGGTCCACGAGATCGCCGTGATGCGGGATGGACGGGGCGTGGGCGGCAGGCTGCACCATATTGCCTACTGGTACGGCGTCCCGCAGCACCTGTCCGACATCGCGGACCTGCTGGTCGAAAACGGGATCAAGATCGAGGCGGGACCCGGCAAGCACGGCGTCAGCCAGGCCTACTTCATGTACGTCTACGAGCCGGGCGGCAACCGGGTGGAGCTCTTCGGCGATACCGGCTACCTGATCTTTGACCCCGACTGGAAACCCATCGTCTGGACCGAGAAGGAACTGGATCCGGCCGTTATCTGGTACGGCTCTCCGCTTCCCGCCGAGTACTTTCTCTACGGCACTCCTTCCCCGGTGGAGGAGGCAGCCGATTAGGTCAAAAGCGTTGCCCGGGAGGCTACCCGCCTCCCGGGCTTGGTTGCCCAACCAATTCAGTCTTGTGCTTCCTTCAGTCCTTCAAGGGTGTCTGTGGGAGCGATCTCCTGAAACAGGAGCCGGAGCCTGCCCGGTGGGGTCCCCAGTACTTCCCGGAAGATTTGCTCCGCCTCCCGGACAAAAGCTTGCTTCTGTTTCAGGGTGAGCGCTTCCGGGCCAGATCGGATCACTTCCAACATCGGCATTCCGATCACCTCCACGTGATATCCCCATCACTTTCCCGCAGCATCGGGCGCTGTACAAGGGTCGTGTTCCGGATGGCTGAACCAGGTGATGCGGGATCGGAGGAACCCGGTATGCTGGGGACCTTACGGAAGGTCCGGAAAGCCCTCTTGTAGGGCGGCGCTGGCTACAAGTCTGCTGTGTCAGGGAAGGGTAGGTTCATGCTGGTACTTCGTGTCACGATGTTGGAGGGCCGCACTACCGAGCAAAAGGAAGCGCTGATGGCAAGGCTCTCGGAGGCCGCGGCCCGACACCTCGGTGCACCCCTGGAAGAGGTACGGCTGGTGATTCATGAGGTGTCGGTGGGGCACTGGGGGGTTGGGGGAAAGCCCCTGATCCCGGATGCAGGCAGGAGGGAAAACCGTGCACCTGCAGGAGCATGAGGCAGCGCTGCTGAGGGCGATTGAAGGGGCGCGGGCAGCCCGTAGCCCCATCGCGAGCCGGGGGCGGGGGTGGGAAGTCGACCTGCCCGGCGCGTACCGGGTTCAGGCGGCCTCAGGCACAGGCCGCATCCTGAAGGGGTACAAACTGGGCTTGCTCAGCCCCGCCAAACAGGCGCAGATGGGCATTTCCACACCGATTTTCGGACGGGCCTACGCGGACATGCTGCTGGAGAATGAAGTGGATCTCGCCCGTTTCGTCCAGCCGCGGGTGGAGCCGGAACTGGCCGTGATCCTTCGGGATCCGGTGCCTCCGGATGCCACGCCTGCAGCAGCCTGGAAGGCTATCGCCGGGATGCTGGTGGCGGTGGACATTCTGGACAGCGTGTGGTCAGGTTACCGCTTTACCGTGGAGGAGGTGGTGGCCGACAACAGCTCAGGTGGTGCATTCCTGCTGGGGCCGCAGATGAGGGAGGGGTATCCGACCGGGACCCTGCGGCTTTTCCTGAACGGAGAGTTGAGGTCCGAGGGACCTGTGGAAGCGTTGGGTGACCCCGGAGACAGACTGGCCTGGCTGGCCGCCCAGGTGGGAGGCCTGCAGGCCGGTCAGGTGGTGTTCCTGGGTTCCCCTGCACCGGCCCTTCCGGCGGAGCCGGGGGTGCTGGAGGCGGTGTGGGATCAGGGGGGTACCCTGATTGCTCGGCTCAGCCTGTGATGGGTTTCGACCTGAAACCATGAAGGGATGGGGAGGCGATGGCGATGCACCGTCCGATGTTTGAAGTGAGCCATTACATCAACGGCGAGTTTGTCCACAGCGGGGAGCGTTTCGAGATTCGCTACCCGGCCACCAATGAGGTGATCGGTACCGCCCCGGAGGGGAAATGGGATGAAGTGGATGCCGCCGTGCGGGCAGCCCGGGCGGCCTTCCCCCAGTGGAGCAAGGCCCGGCCGGCAGACCGGAAGAAGGTGCTGATGGCCTTCGCCCGCGCCATCCGGGAGCATCAGGACGAACTGGCTGAGCTGGAGACGCTGGATGTGGGACGGCCTATCCGGGAGAACCGACCGGGCTATCTCAAGCGGGTAGCTGACAATATCGAGTTTTTCGCGGAATTTGCCACCTTGCACTGGTCTGAGGCCTACCATATGCCCAACGGCTACATCAACTATGTCCTGCGCAGCCCCATCGGGGTGGCCGGCATCATCACGCCGTGGAACGTGCCGATGATGCTGGAAACCTGGAAGATTGCACCGGCCCTGGCATTCGGCAACACGGTGGTGCTGAAGCCCGCGGAACTGACACCCCTGGGCGCCTGGCGCCTGGCCCAACTGGCCCACGAAGCAGGGCTGCCTCCGGGGGTCTTCAACATCGTGCACGGCTTCGGCCCGGATTCTGCTGGGGCGTACCTCACCCAGCACCCCGATGTGAATGCCATCGCCTTCACCGGCGAGACCACAACGGGCAAGGCCATCATGGCGGCAGCGGCCCAGACCCTCAAGCGGGTGTCCTTTGAGCTCGGAGGCAAGGGCGCCAACATCATCTTTGCGGACGCGGACCTGGACCGGGCCGTCAAGGTGACGATGCAGGGGGCGTTCTATAACCAGGGCGAAGTCTGCGTGGCCGGCTCCCGCCTGTTGGTGCAGCGGCCGGTGTACGAAGCGTTCCTGGAGAAGCTGGTGGCGGCGGTCCGTGCGCTGCGGCCCGGCGACCCGCTGGATGAGAAGACCACGTTGGGCGCGTTGATTTCCGAGGAGCACCTGCAGCGGGTGATGGGCTACATCACCAGCGCGAAGGAGTCCGGAGCCACCATCCTGGTGGGCGGCGACCGGCCTGACCTGCCGGCTCCCTTCAGCAACGGCAACTTCCTGAATGGCACCGTCATCGTGGGGGCCAAGCCTCAGGACCGGGTCTGCCAGGAGGAGATCTTCGGCCCGGTGGTCACGGTGCAGCCTTTCGACACCGAGGAGGAGGCGGTGGAGATCGCCAACGGCGTCTCCTACGGGCTTTCCGCGGTGGTCCAGACCCGGGATGTGGGCCGGGCGGTCCGGGTGGCCGAGGCTCTGGAGGCCGGCACCGTTTGGGTCAACGACTGGTTTGTGCGGGATCTGCGGGCTCCCTTCGGCGGCATGAAGCAGAGCGGTATCGGCCGGGAGGGCGCCCTGTACAGCCTGGACTTCTATACCGAGGCGAAGACGGTATGCCTGAGCAACCGGTAAGTGTCCTTTCGCATGAGCAGGCGGAGGCGCTGGCCCGGCGCCTGGATCAGGCCTGGGAGGAGCGGCGCCCCATTGTACCTCTCACGGAGACCGGCGAGGTGACCTCCGCCGCCGACGCGTATGCCGTGCAGACGGCCTGGACCCGGCTGCGCCTGGCGCGGGGAGAGCGGATTCTGGGGCGGAAGATCGGCCTGACCAGCAAGGCGATGCAGCAGCAAATGGGCGTGGATGAACCGGACTACGGCGCGCTCTGGAGTTCCCGCTATTTTCCCAGCAGCGCTGGCCATGCCGATGTGCCAGCGAAGCTGTTTTTGCAGCCGCGTATGGAGGGGGAACTGGCCTTCCTGATGGGGCGCCGGCTCCAGGGGCCGGGCGTCACCCTGCAGGATGTGCTGGCGGCCACCGATGCCGTGGCGCCGGCCCTGGAGATCGTGGACAGCCGGATCGAGAACTGGCGGATCCGGCTGCCGGACACCGTGGCGGACAACGCCTCCTACGGCGGCTTTGTGCTGGGACCGTGGAGCCGGGCCATGCGGGAGCAGGACCTGAGGCTGGTGGGGATGCTCCTTCACCAAAACGGGTCTCCCATCGTCGAGGGCATCGGCGCCGCGGCTCTGGGTCACCCCGCCCTGGCTGTGGCCTGGCTGGCCAATAAGCTGGCCGAGTTCGGGGAAGCCCTGGAGCCGGGGGACGTGGTGCTCTCCGGCGCCCTGGGCCGGTCTTTGGCAGCAGCACAGGGGGACCTGTTCACCTTGGAAATTGCCGGATGCCCTCCGCTTACGGTGCGGTTTGTTTAGGTTGCGGTTCACATCACACGCGGTGCCACCGCCCCGGCCACCGGGCCGGGGCGGTCGCCATCTTGTCAGCGGCAGCCCAGCGTGGCGTCGTTCCACCGGAAGGGGATCAGCGTGGCGGCTGGAGGTTACCCTACCCTCGGATCCACGCAGCGTCAGGCTCACGATAAGGTGGTGTGAACGTCATGGACAAGCCGGTCCGCGCGATCACGCCCGAGCAGCGCACGGAACTGCTCCGCATCCTGAAGGCCCGCTTTGAGCAGAACATGCACCGCCATCCGGGCCTGGACTGGGCCGAGGTGCAGGCTCGGCTGGAGGCCCGCCCGGACAAGCTGTGGTCGCTCCACGAGATGGAGCGGACGGGCGGGGAACCGGACGTGGTGGGATTCGACAGCCAGACCGGCGAGTACATCTTCTACGACTGCGCGCCGGAGAGCCCCAAGGGCCGCAGGAGCCTCTGCTACGACCCTGAGGCCCTGGCGTCGCGGAAGGAGCACAAGCCCGCGGGCAGCGCGGTCGGCATGGCGGAAGCGATGGGCATTGAACTGCTCACCGAGCAGGAGTACCGGGAGCTGCAGAAACTGGGCGCCTTCGACACGAAGACGTCGAGTTGGGTGAAGACGCCCCCGGAGATCCGGAAGCTCGGGGGTGCGATGTTCTGCGACCGCCGCTACAACACGGTCTGGACGTATCACAACGGTGCGGAGTCGTACTACGCCGCCAGGGGCTTCCGCGGCTCGCTCAGGGTGTGATGGAACTGCAGAGTCAACCAATACGGTGACGTGGGGGCCGGAGCACCGTAGGGAACACCCATGTTGGGCAGATTAAAGCCAGAGGGCTGCCGGTTCCTGCCGGCAGCCCTCTGGCAGGTTCGGGTCACCGCTCCCGGGGGCTCACGTCCGCTACGTGCTAGCCGAGTTCTTTCATTAAATTGGCCATCTCAATCGCCGTTACTGCTGCCTCGTATCCCTTGTTTCCCGCTTTCGTACCGGCCCGCTCCACCGCCTGCTCGATGGTATCGGTGGTAAGAATCCCGAAACTGATGGGAATTCCGGTCTGCAGCATGGCGTGGGCCACCCCTTTGGCTGCTTCTCCGGCCACGTAGTCAAAGTGGGGGGTGGCGCCCCGGATCACGGCGCCCAGGCAGATCACTGCATCCACCTTGCCGCTCGAGGCCATCTTCTGGGCCACCAGGGGAATCTCAAAGGCCCCCGGCACCCATGCCACCTGGACCTGCTCCAGATCGCCGCCGTGCCGCCGGATGGCATCCTCGGCTCCGGCCAGCAGCCTGCTGGTAATGAACTCGTTGAACCGGGAGACCACGATGCCAAGTCGCAGCCCCGCGGCGCTGAGGTGGCCTTCCAAAACCTTCGTCATCAGACGGACCTCCTTTAACAGTGGCCGATCAGGTGGCCCAGTTTCTCCCGTTTGGTCCGGAGGTAGCGCAGGTTCTCCGCGTTGGGCTCCATCTCGATGGGAACCCGCTCCACGATCCGGAGCCCGTATCCCTGCAGGCTGTACTGCTTGCGGGGATTGTTGGTCAGAAGCCGGAGCTCGGTGATCCCCAGGGCTCTGAGAATCTGCGCACCGGTGCCGTAGTCCCGGGCGTCGGGGGCAAAGCCCAGCGCCAGGTTGGCCTCCACGGTATCCATTCCCTGGTCCTGCAGGGCATAGGCCCGAAGTTTGTTGGCCAGCCCGATTCCCCGGCCCTCCTGCCGCATGTAGAGGAGCACCCCACGCCCTTCCCGGGCGATCTGGCTGAGGGCGGCTTCCAGTTGTTCGCCGCAATCGCAGCGGAGGGAGTGGAAAACGTCCCCTGTCAGGCACTCCGAGTGGACCCGGCAGAGCACCGGCCTGCCGTCGTCCACCTTGCCCATGACCAGCGCCACGTGGCACTGGCCGGTCAGCTTGTCCTCAAAGGGATAGGCGGTAAAGAGTCCAAACTTGGTGGGCATCCGGACAGGGGGGAGGGGATCGACCAGGGACTCGGTTTTCATCCGGTACCGGATCAGGTCCGCGATGCGGATGATTTTCAGCCCGTGCCGGCGGGCAAACTCGATTAGCTGCGGCAGGCGGGCCATGGTCCCGTCATCGTTGATGATCTCGCAGATCACGCCCGCCGGGTACAGACCGGCGAGGCGGGCCAGATCCACCGCTGCCTCCGTGTGGCCTGGCCGGCGCAGGACGCCGCCGGGCTTGTACCGGAGCGGGAAGATGTGGCCCGGCCGCACCAGGTCCTCGGGCCGGGTCTTCGGATCCAGCACCGTTCGGATGGTGTGGGCCCGCTCGTGGGCGGAGATGCCGGTGGTCACGTTATGCCGCGCATCGATGGAGACGGTGAAAGCGGTCCCCATGTGATCGGCGCCGCGCTCCACCATATTGGGGATCTTCAGTTCGTCCAGCCGCTCACCGATGATCGGCAGGCAGACCAGCCCCCGACCGTACCGGATCATGAAGTTGATGGCCTCCGGCGTCACCTTTTCGGCGGCCATTACGAGGTCGCCCTCATTTTCCCGGTCCTCGTCGTCCACCACGATGACCATGCGGCCCGCCCGGATTTCCTCGATTGCCTCTTCTACGGTGTTCAGTTCCTCCACCGAACCTCCCCCTCTTTCTAGAAGCCATGTTCCCGCAGGAAGGCCTCGGTAAGGCCACCCTGCCCGCCTCCGCCGGCGGGGCGCCCTTCGGGCAGATGGGCCGTGAGCAGCCGCTCTACATACTTGGCCAGGATGTCCGCCTCCAGGTTGACCACATCCCCCGGCCGGCGCCGGCTGAGATTCGTCACGGCCACGGTGTGGGGGATCAGGGAAACCTGGAACCGGTCGGCCCCCACGTCGACCACCGTAAGGGAGATGCCATCGACGGCCACCGAGCCCTTGGGGACCAGATACCGCAGCACTTCAGGCGGGGCCTTCACGGTCATCCGGATGGCGATCTCGTCGGGTACCATCGCTTCGATGGTGCCGGTGCCGTCCACATGGCCCTGTACGATGTGCCCGCCCAGGCGATTTCCCAGGGCCAGGGCTCGTTCCAGATTGACCAGCGCACCCGGTGTCAGAAACCGAAGGTTTGTGCGCTGATACGTTTCCGGCATCACGTCGGCGGTGAAGGTGTCACCGACGCAGCGCACCACCGTCAGGCAGACCCCGTTGACGGCCACCGAGTCCCCTGGCTGCAGCCCTTCCAGCACCCGCTTCGCCGCCACCGTCAAATGGAGGCTTCTTCCTGCTCGCTGTACAGACCGTACCTGGCCGGTCTCTTCCACCAACCCGGTAAACATCTCCCTCACCTCGGCAGAAGGGCGCCTTCCAGGAGCCAGTCGGCGCCAAGTTGTGTGACCTTGACATCCCCGATCCGCCAGGCGTCGGCCATCCGCTGCAGCCCGATCCCCCCTACCGGCCCCGGGGCGCCGGCACCACCCACCAGCTTGGGCGCGACGTAGACCATCACATAATCCGCCAGTCCCCGGGCCAGGAAGGACCCGTGCACCTGACTGCCTCCTTCCACCAGCAGCGTGCCGATGCCCCGGCGGCCCAGTTCTTCCAGCAGGGGTTCCAAAGCCACGCCTTCCTTCTGCTCCGGCAGCACCAGGACCTCCGCGCCTTTTTCCTCCAGCGCCCTGCGCTTTTCCGGCTTCGCCCGGTGGGTGACGGCCACCAGCGTCCGGTTGGGGGAAGGGCGGTCCTGCAGGGCCGGCGAGAGCAGCCTGGCCTCCAGGGGGAGGCGGGCCGCCGAGTCCAGCACGATTCGAAGGGGATCCCGCGGGCGCCAGTCCGGATCAGGACCCGGGTCGAGGCCTCCCGCCCAGCCGGGCAAGGGGCCGGGACGTGACGGCCGCGCGGTGAGTTCGGGATCATCCCGAAGGGCAGTCCCGACTCCCACCAGGATGGCGTCGACCTGGTCACGGATCTGGTGGACGTGGCTCCGGGCCACTTCGCCGGTCACCCACCGGCTGTCCCCGGAGGTGCAGGCGATCTTGCCGTCCAGAGTCATGGCCCACTTGAGGATCACTAAAGGGCGGCCGGTGGCCTTCAGCTTCAGGTACGCCCGATTGAGGGTTCGGGCTTCCTCCTCCAGGAGCCCGCATTCGGTGCGGATCCCCGCATCCTTGAGCCGCTGCAGACCCCGGCCCGCGACTCTGGGGTCAGGATCCGCCATGGCGGCCACCACCCGTGCGACGCCGGCCCGGATCAGCGCGTCCGCACAGGGTGGAGTGCGGCCGTAGTGGGCGCAGGGCTCCAGCGTCACGTAAACGGTGGCGCCCCGGGCCGCGTTGCCGGCCTCTCGCAGGGCCAGCACCTCGGCATGGGGTTCGCCGGCCCTGTGATGGTACCCGGTGCCCACCACCTGACCGTCCCGGACGATGATGCATCCCACCATCGGGTTGGGGTGGGTGCGGCAGCGCGCCCGCGCCGCGAGCCGAAGGGCCTCGAGCATGTAGGTCTCGTCCTGCTGCGAAAAAGCCAATGCAAAACACCCCCGAGGCGAGCGCCTCAGGGGTGATGGAAAAAGACAAGCCCAGGCAACGCCGCGACTGCCCCACGGGCACACTGCGGCGCGCTCCCGCTGCCTTCTCCCATCCGGACTATACCGTCGGCCCCGGATTCTCACCGGTGTCTGCCCTGAGGAGTCTCCCCCTCAGGGCTCGCGGCGCTCGTGCTCTCAGAGGAGCCATCACCGCCGGTAGGGAATTGGTGCGAGGCACCTCACCCGTCCCTGAAGGCTCGCTGGTTGTGCAAAAATCATAACACATATGTCGATTCTCGACAAGGACAAAGGGTCAGATCCCCTCCCAGGCCGGGCGGTTCAGACCGGCCTGGATGGACCGCCAGTACGCGCTGCCGGAAGCAGCGAAGTAGAGGAGATACAGAAGCAGGTAAGCCACGGCTACGGCCCACCCGTATTGCAGCACCGTCTGCTGCAGCAGCGTGCCCAGGGCCTTCATCGCAAAGGTGGAATGGATCAGGCCGGCGAGGAAGGGAACGAAGAAAATTACCATCGACTGCTGCCAGGCCAGCCGCTTCAGTTCCCGCTCGCTGGCCCCCACCTGCTGGAGGCGGTGGTAGTATTTCCGATCATCCTCGATCTCTGTAAAAAGCCGGAAGAAGATCAGGCTGCAGCAGGCGGCGAAGAAGACGAGCGACACGAAGATGCCGATGAAAAGGGCGATGCCCATCCAGGTGATCGCTGCATCATACGTCTCCCGGGTGGTGGAGAGGAAGGGACCCGGCTGCTCGGGATCGGGATGGGTCTCCGGATAGAGTGCGCGGAGCGCTGCCACCGCGTTGGCCATCTGGCTGCTCTTCCAGTTTGGACCGGTCCAAAAGGCGAAGGTTAACCTGTCCTCCTCCGGGGCTCCACTCATCCAGTCAGCAAAGATGTCATCGGGCACGACCAGAGCGTAGAGTGCGTTGACGTTGTCGTTGAAGAACCTTCCCGACGCATCCGGGAGCAGGTGCAGCTCCACACTTTCTGTGTTGACGATCACCCGGTCGCGGAATGGAGTGGCCCCTTTCGCCGTGCTTGGGTAGACCAGGATGGCCTCTCCCGGCTCCGTGATGACCGGTCTGTTCTCCCCTGGCGGCCTCAGCGCACGGTAGACAGAGTAGGGGACCAGCGTTGCCGACCCCCGCATTTCCTCGAACTGAACGCTGCGGGTTTCCAACAGGAAGGAGGTCAGCCCCTCCACGCCGGTGCTCGCCAGGATCGATTCCACCTGGGCCACGTGAGCGGTCAGGTCAGCCCTGCCTTTCTGGACCAACTGGATGGCCATCGGGTTGTCCGCCACTTCCGAGTTGGTCAAGACAAGGAAGCCAGAGACCACGGTCCCGATGGCGGTCAGGATCACCGCCACCAGGATAGCCACATCCGAGAGGACCCGGTAGTTGTCCTGCATCTTGAAGATAAGCTGGGTGATGTTCAGGAACGGCCCGGGCCGGTGGAAATAGCGCTCCCGGCAGTGCAGCCATTGCAGGACAGCGATGCTGCCTTCCCGCATGAGGAAATAGGTACCCACCGAAACCATCGTGGTGACGGGGATGATGCCAAGGATGATCATGACCTGACTGGGCAAACAAGCCCAGACGTATCCCCCTGCCACCAGGATGAGGCCGAGCGCTGCCTTCCCCCGGGAGAAGACAGGCGCCTCCTTGGGCTGCCGTGCCGCCCGGATCAGCTCGATGACGCTGCGCCGCAGGATGCCGTGCAGGGATAGGAGCGAGACCAGCACAAAGAAGGAGCCGAAGACCCCCGCCGTCCGAAGCCAGACCGGCAATCCGGCGTAGACCGGAATCTGCTCGGGCAGGTGCAGCAGGGCGCTGACCGCCATGAAGAACAGCTTCAGGAAAATCACGCCCATCCCCAGCCCCGCAGCCAGGGCCCCTGCGCCCACCACCAGCCCCTCGCACAGGACCAAGCCCACCAGCTGCTTCTTCGTCATGCCCATCAGGCTGAGCAGACCGAACTCCTTCACCCGGGACCGGACGAAGGCAGCGTTGGCGTAGAGCAGAAAGAGGAAGGTGAAGATGGCCAGCACCACCGTTGCAGCCTTCATCCCCTGCGCCAGCACGACCGCGGGGGTTCCGGTATAGGTGCTCTGCAGGTCCGGGTGAAGCACCAGGGCGGTGTAGAGGAAGTAGATGGTGACCGCGAAGGCGGCGCTGCCGAAGTAGGAGAGGTAGCGCCCCCGGTTCTGCCAGACGCTTCTAGCGACGATCTGCCCGAGGCTCATCCGCCCCACCTCCGATCAGCGCCAGCACGTCGAGGATCTGCTGGAAGAAGACCTGCCGGCTTTCGCCCCGCCGGATCTCGTTGTACAGCCGCCCGTCCCGGATAAAGAGGATCCGCTGGCAGTAGCTGGCCGCGAAGGGGTCGTGGGTCACCATGGTGATGGTGACGCCCGCCAGCTGGTTCAGCAGCGTCAGGGTCTCCATCAAGTCCCGGGCCGACCGGGAGTCCAGGTTGCCGGTGGGCTCATCGGCCAGGACGATGGCCGGTTCGTGGATGATAGCCCGGGCCGCGGCCGCCCGCTGCTGCTGTCCGCCGGAGATCTCATACGGATACTTGTCCAGGATGTCGTCGATGCCCAGCTGCCGGGCGACGGTGTGCAGCCGCTCCTTGATGGTCCGCAGCGGCACCCGGTCCAGCACCAGAGGCAGAACGATGTTCTCCCCCACAGTCAGGCTGTCCAGCAGGTTGAAGTCCTGGAAGATGAATCCCAGCCGCCGGCGGCGGAAGAGGGCCAGCTGCTCGCCCTTCAGCTCAGCGGTCGCCACGCCCTCCACGCAGACTGTCCCTGCAGTGGGCCGGTCAATGGTGGCCAGCAGGTTCAGCAGGGTGGTCTTACCACTCCCCGAAGGTCCCATAATGCCCACAAACTCGCCCTTGGCCACTTCCAGGGAGAAATTGTCCAGCGCTCGGGTGGCCACCCGTCCCCGGCTGCCGTACACCTTGGTGAGTCCCCTGGCCTGCAGCACGATCATCATGCCACCTCCCTGCGGTGCTTGGTACACGGCGAGTCTACCGCAAGGCGGCTTCTGCAGCCATCGATTTTCCTTGCGGCGCCGGCCGCTAACCTTACATTCGTGTCACCGTTTTGTCAGGGAAGGGTGAAGGCCGGTAAAGAGGGTGCGGCTGTCCGGGAAGATGATAGAGGCCCGGGTACCCTCTCCCCGGACGGATTCAATCTGCAGCCGGTGGCCCAGGCGCTGACATGTCTGGCGGGCCAGGTACAGCCCCATGCCGGTGGCCTGCGGATGGGCCCGGCCGTTGATGCCGGTAAAGAAGGGGTCAAAAACCCGGCCGAGATCCTCCGGGGGAATGCCGATGCCATTGTCTGCCACCTCCAGGATGGTTTCGGCTTCCATCCGGTGAAAGCGGAAGCAGACCCGCCCCTCCCGGTCCGTCTCGGCGGCGTATTTGACCGCGTTGCTGACCAGCTGCTCCAGCACAAACCGGAGCCACTTGGCGTCGCTTTCGACCACCAGCAGCTCCGGCGGCAGGGCTTCCGGATCGGGCAGTTCGATCCTGGGATAGACCCGGTGGGTGATGAAGGTGCGCTTATGCTCGTTGACCACTTGCCGGACCAGGGCCACCAGGTCGACAGGTTCCACCCGGAAATCGGCCGCGAACTCCTCCAGGCGGACCATGTTAAGCAGCATCTGCAGCGAGTGGCGTAGCCGTTCCGTCTCTTCCTGGATGCTGGCAAGCACCGCACGGACCTCTTCGGGCCACTCCCGGTGCCTGGCCTTCTGCAGTTCCAGGTCGATTACCGCCACCGGCGTCTTCATATGATGGGCCCACTGGCTGATCAGCTCGATCTGCTGCCTGCCCCGGGCCTGCTCCGCGCTCAGTTCGCCCCGCAGGCGTCCGTACAGATGAGCCCACGCCCGGGCAAACAGGCGCTGCTGCAGGGTGCCGGCCTCCGGAAGCACACCGAGCTCATCTACTGATTTGTTCTGGTCGATGGCGGCCAGGTGCCGGAGAAATCGCACCTCCCGTCGGTAGTCGCAGGCGAGCCAGAGCGCCAGGCAGAGGAGGCCCAGGAGCCAGCTATAAGCGAGGCCTCCGGACCGGAGGACGGCGCCGGAGAGGTGAAGGTCCAGCCGGATCACTGCCGCAGCCAGGAGGCCGGCGCCCACAAAGGTCGCGATGTATCCCAGCCGGTCCCGCAGGTATCCCAAAACGTGCATGGTTCTCACTGCCCCTTTTCCAGCGCCAGACGGTAGCCCTGGCCCCGCTTGGTCTCGATGGCGTCCGGCAGGCCCAGTTCCGCCAGGCGCCGGCGGAGCCGGGCCACGTTGACGGTCAGCGTGTTGTCATCCACGAAATCGATGTCATCCCAGAGCGCCTCCAGCAGTTCCTCCCGCCCCACAATCTCCCCGGCCCGTTCGGCCAGGGTCCAGAGGAGCTGGAACTCCTTCGGGGTCAGCTCGACCTCGGACCCGCCCCGGGAGACCCGGTTGGTGCTCTTGTTCAAAAGCAAATCCCCCACCTGCAGGAGGGTGTGTTCCCCGCCCATGGCATATTCGCCGTAAGCCCGCCGCAGGGCGCTGCGCACCTTGGCCAGGGCCAGCTCCAGGTTGAAGGGCTTGGTGATGTAGTCATCGCCGCCGTTTTCCAGGGCCCGCACCTGGTCCAGATCGCCGCTTCTGGCCGAGAGGAAGAGGATGGGGACCTTGGACACGGCACGGATCTGCCGGCACCAGTAGTACCCGTCGAAGCGGGGCAGATTGATATCCAGCAGCACCAGGTGGGGTCGGGCGGCCAGGAACGCCTCCCTGACCCGGCTGAAGTCCGGGGCGGTTACCACCTCATATCCGTACCGCTGCAGTTCCGCCGCCAGGATCCCTGCAATCTTCTCGTCGTCTTCCACCAGCATGATCCGGTAGGACGATGCCTCCGCTGTCATCCGGCCACCCCCTCTCGTCCTTTCTATTTTACGTGGGGGGTCAGACGGGGGACAAGCCAGCCCGCCGGTGTGGAGAAGGGCCCCTTCTCGGGACCTAAAAATTTTTCCTCCCGAAGAAGGAGTCTGCCCGCGGCCGCCGAATAGTGTATTCCGGTAAACGTTTACAAGGTGGAGGTGGGGCAGTGGGCAGAAGACTGTCAGGAGACCAGAAGCTCCCTACCATCCAGGCGGTGGCGGAGCGGGCCGGGGTGTCTATTGCCTCGGTATCACGGGTGCTCAACGGCAAGGGG
>DATCKG010000043.1:0-6270 GCA_036562385.1 Symbiobacteriaceae bacterium | reverse complement strand
CCAAGTACAACCAGCTGCTTCGGATCGAGGAGGAGCTGGGCGTCGCCGCGATCTTCCGGGGCACCGAGGTACTCCGCAGGAAGTAATCCGGCGTCCTGAGCGTCTGACCACCCATCCTCCCCGTGCGGGGGGATGGGTGGTTGTGTGACGCCGTCTGGTATGCTAAACTAACCAAGATCGATCTACGGGGCGCCGAAGCGGAGGGTCAACGACATGATGACGTTTCTCCTGGTAATGCACGTCCTGTTCGCCATCGGCCTCATCGCTACCATTGTGATGCAGTCCGGCAAAAGCGCTGGCCTTTCCGGTTCCATCGCCGGCGCCGGCGAGCAGATTTTTGGCAAGAAGAAGGGCATGGATGAAATCCTGCAGCGCGTCAGCACCATCCTGGCCATTCTGTTCGTGCTGACCGCTCTGGTTGCTGTCTTCCTGGAGACCCGGATGTAAGTCCCGTAGCATGCTTGAGCCGGGCTGTGTGCCCGGCTTATGGCGTATGACGGGGGGTGCCGCAGGGTGAGGATTCTTCAGCGCCGCCGGACGGAGCCCTTTCTGTGGGAGCGGGGGCCTGAGGCCTGCCTGCTGCTTCACGGTTTTGGGGGCTCGCCTGCGGAACTGCGCCCCCTGGGGACTTACCTGGCCGAACGGGGCATCACGGTGCGGGCGCCCCTGCTGCCCGGACACGGGACGGGCCCGGAAGACCTGGCCCGCACTCGGTGGCCGGACTGGGCCCGGGCGGCGGAGGCGGAGCTGGCGGCCCTGCAGGAGCGGTACAGCCGGGTCCACGTGGTGGGGTTCTCCATGGGCGGCTTACTGGCCCTGTACCTGAGCAGCCGTCATCCGGTCTCCTCCCTGGTGACCTTGGCCACTCCCTCGGCTCTGACCGACCGGCGACAGCTTCTGATTCCCTTGGCCCGCTTTTTTGTGAGGTACTACCCGACCCGCATCAGCCGGCCGGAGGTGGCGGCAGAGGCTGAAAGCTACGACCGCCTTCCTATGAGTGCGGTGCACAGCCTGTTGCAGTTGATCCGCCAGGTCCGGCAGGACCTGCCCCGGGTGACCGCACCAATTTTGGCCATCCAGGGTGACCGCGACCGGATCATCGCTCCTGAAAGCGCCGCATACATCTTGACCCACGTCAGCAGCCTCGAGCGGGAGCGGCGCATTCTTCCAGGGCGCGGCCACATGATCCCCCTGGAGCAGGGCCGGGAAGAGGTGTTTGCCCTGGTGGCGGACTGGGTGCAACGTCATGGTTAAATTGAGATCGAGAATGTCTGGCCGTTGACTTTTGCACCGGCCGTTGGTATGATCATGCCGTTAACCAATTGCATAGGGATCAGTCTCTTATCAAGAGGCGGCGGAGGGACGGGCCCGATGAAGCCACGGCAACCGGCACGCTGTTGGGCGTGCAGCGGTGCCAATTCCTGAGGAAAGCTTCGGCTTTCCGGAGATGAGAGGCGACCAGACCAGTGATGCTGTTTCTGTGCGCCTCCTCTGGAGGCGCTTTTCATATCCCAGAAACAGGAGGGAGGGGGTGTTCCGGACCGTGATCGAACTGCAGCATATCTACAAGACCTATCGGCAGGAAGGGCGCATCGTGGAGGCTTTGCGGGATGTCAGCCTGCAGGTGGCGCCCGGCGAGATCTTCGGTGTGCTGGGCCAGAGCGGTGCCGGCAAGTCCACCTTGATCCGCTGTGTCAACCTACTGGAGCGCCCGGACAGCGGCCGTGTGCTGGTCGATGGCCAGGACCTGCTGTCCCTGTCCCCCGCGGCCCTGCGGCGGGAGCGGCAGAAGATGGGCATGATCTTTCAGCATTTCAACCTGTTTCAGTCCCGCACGGTGGCCGGAAACATCGCCTACCCTCTCGAAGTGGCCGGTTGGCCGTCTCACAAGATCAAGGCACGGGTGGCGGAGCTGCTGGACCTGGTGGGCCTGAGCGACAAGGCCAGTGCGTACCCCGCCCAGCTTTCCGGGGGACAGAAGCAGCGTGTGGGCATCGCCCGGGCGCTGGCCCCGGGGCCCAAGATCCTCCTGTCCGATGAGGCCACCTCGGCCCTGGATCCGGACACCACCCGCTCAGTGCTGGATCTGCTGAAGGAGATCAACCGGCAGTTCAATTTGACGATTCTGCTGATCACCCACCAGATGGAAGTGGTGAAGGCGATCTGTGATTCGGTCGCCATTCTGGAAGAGGGACGCGTGGTGGAAAAGGGAAAGGTGGTGGACCTGATCGCCCGGCCTGGCTCCCGGCTCCACGAACTGTTCTACGAGCCGTTCCAGGCCACGGCCTGGACACCCACTCCCGGCGCCACGCTGATCGCGGTCTCCTTTGTGGGCGAGGCGGCCGGCAAGCCGATCATCACGTCCATGGCCCGGCGGTTTGACATCAACGCCAATGTGATCGAAGGAGCGGTGGAGCGGGTCGGATCCACCCGAGTGGGCCGCCTGATGCTGGAGCTCTCCGGTCCGTCCCAGGCCGTTGAAAGCGCGATGAACTACCTGCGGGAGCAGGGGCTGACACCGGAGGTGCTGCACCGTGACTGACGTAGCGAAGGCCCTGTGGATTGCCACGCAGGAGACGCTGTACATGACTGTCGTCTCCAGCCTCTTTGTGCTGCTGGGAGGTCTGCCCCTTGGAATCCTCCTGGTGGTTACCGACCGGGGCGGCATCTGGGAAAAGCCACTGCTGAATCAGCTGCTCGGTTCCGTGGTCAATGTACTCCGGTCCATCCCCTTCATCATCCTGATGGTGGCCATTGTTCCGCTGACCCGCCTGATCGTGGGCACCACCATCGGCACCACCGCAGCCATCGTTCCGCTGGTGGTGGCAGCGGTTCCCTTCATGGGCCGGGTGGTGGAGCAGAGCCTCCGGGAGGTGGATCCGGGCCTGGTGGAGGCCGCCATCTCCATGGGCTCGTCCAACTGGCAGATCATCAGCAAGGTGCTGATCCCCGAGGCGCTTCCGTCGCTGATCCGCGGAACGGCCCTCATGATGATTAACCTGCTGGGCCTGAGCGCCATGGCGGGCGCCATCGGCGGCGGCGGACTGGGCGACCTGGCCGTCAAGTACGGCTATTACCGGTATCGGACCGATGTGATGCTCGGGAGCCTGGTGATTCTGCTGGTACTGGTTCAGTTGATTCAGTGGGCCGGCGACAAGCTGGCAGCCACCTTTACGCACAACAAATAGGAGGGAGTGGACTGAGGATGAAGCGGTTTGGTGCCTTCCTGGCAGCGGCGCTGCTCTCGGTGGGGCTTCTCGCCGGCTGCGGCGGCGGTCAAGAGTCGTCCGGGCTGACGGTTCTGAAGGTCGGGGCCACACCGGTGCCGCACGCGGAGATTCTGCGCTTTATCCAGCCCAAGGCCAAGGAGCAGGGAATTGACCTGCAGGTGGTTGAGTTTACGGACTTCGTGCAGCCCAACATGGCGCTGGCCGACGGGCAATTGGATGCAAACTACTTCCAGCACGAGCCGTATCTGAACACCTTTGTGCAGGAGCGGAAAGTCGATCTGGTCAGCGTCGGTCCGGTGCACCTGGAGCCCTTGGGCATGTACTCCGTCAAGGTCTCTGACATCAGCCAACTCCGTGACGGTGCGGTGATCACCATTCCCTCCGATCCCTCCAACGGCGGGCGGGCACTGTATCTCCTGGCCCAGAACGGCCTGATCAAGCTGAGGGAAGGCGTGGGGATCGAGGCAACCGTCCACGATATTGTCGAGAATCCCAAGAACCTGAACATCAAGCAGCTGGATGCCGAACAGCTGCCCAGGACCCTGGAGGATGCGGACGCCGCGGTGATCAACACCAATTACTACCTGGAGGCGCAGAAGAACCTGGGCCTCAACGCCAACGTCCTCGCCCGGGAGTCTGCGGAGAATAACCCGTATGCCAATATCGTGGCCGTCCGCAAGGGCGATGAGAACCGTCCCGAGATCAAGAAGCTGATGGAATTGCTTCAGTCGGAGGAAGTGCGGCAGTTCATCGAGTCCAATTACCAGGGCGCCGTCATTCCTGCTTTCTGATCCTGGATATAGACCCGGCCGGGGCCAAACGGCCCCGGCCTTTCGCGCTTGGAAAAGCTGACAGCCTTTTTGCCGTTGTCCCTGTCTGGAACCTATGGTACCGTTGAAAGTACAGGTTGTGATTAATAAGGTCCATCGGTGACGGTGAGAGGGGATCCTTGTGGAAAGAGAGCAGGATCCAAAGCAGATCCGAGCCAGAAGAATGAGCGGCCTCATCACCTTGGCCCTCGTGGCGCTGCTGGCTCAGTTGGGCAATTTGACCCTATGGGGACAGGCGTCCTATCTGGCACAGGCCACCGCCCAACAGACCCGGACGATTCCGGTCTTTGCGCCCCGGGGGATCATTTACGACCGCAATCGGGAGGAACTGGCTACCAATCGGCCTTCCTATGTGCTATTAGTGCATTACCCTTATTACAATCAGCCGGAGGTGCTGAGCCGGCTGGCTGAGATTCTGAACGTTCCCTTGGAGACCATCCAGAAGCGGGTGGAGAAGGGGAAGGGCGCCCCTTACGAACCGGTCCGGGTGATGGAAAACCTGACCACGGAACAGTATACCATCATTCTGGAACGGCACCCGGAACTGCCAGGAGTGGAGGTTCGAACCGAACAGGTACGGTATTATCCCCACGGAGACCTGGCCGCACAGACCATCGGCTACGTGGGCGAGATCAGTGACACCGAGCTGGAACTGTACCGGAGCAAGGGGTACCGCCCCGGAGAACTGGTAGGCCAAACCGGCCTGGAGGCGTATTACGAGAGCTACCTGCGGGGGACCCCGGGGGACTATCAGGTGCCGGTGGACACCAACTCCCGGCCCATCGGTCCCGCCCAGTACCAGGAGCCCGTGCCGGGCAAGAACCTGATCCTCACGCTGGACGCCAAGCTCCAGAAAGTGGCGGAGCGGGCCTTAGACTGGCAGATGTACCGGCTGCAGACCATCCCGAACGTGGGCGACGGCCGTGCGTATACCAATGCCCGGGCGGGCGCCGTGGTGGTGATGGACGTCAAGACCGGCGCCATCCTGGCCATCGCCAGCCGGCCTGCCTTCGACCTCAACCTGTTTGTGGGCGGCATTTCCGAAGAGGACTGGAACGCGCTGAATTCCGATCCGAACCTGCCCCTCATTAACCGGGCCATTCAGACTGCCTACCATCCCGGTTCGACGTGGAAGCTGCTGACCGCGGCCGCCGCCCTGCAGGAGGGGGTTACCACCCCGTATGAAAAGGTCTTCAGCGGGCGTCAGTATGAACCCACCGGTCAGCGTGACTGGGTGCCCTACGGCCACGGTTGGGTGGATGTACGGAACGCGCTCCGCCTTTCCAGCAACATCTACTTCTACGAGATGGGGCGGCGTCTGGGCATCGAAAAGCTCGTGGAGTACGCCAAGGCCTTCGGTTTCGGCAGCCCCACCGGCATCGACCTGGGCGGCGAGGCACCTGGCATCCTGCCGGATGAAGAATACCGGAAAGCCAACGGGTGGTATCTGGGCAATACCACCTCGGCGGCCATCGGCCAGATCTTCGCCGTCACGCCGGTGCAGCTGGTTCGCTATGTGGCTGCCTTTGCCAACGGCGGCAAGCTGATGCGGCCCTATCTGGTGCAGTCCATTGAGGATCTGGACGGCACCGTGCTGTACACCGCCCAGCCTCAGGTGACGGGAACCCTGCCCATCTCGGAGGAGGTGCGCCGCGTGGTCATCGAAGGCATGAAGATGGTGGACGGTCCCAGCGGAACCTCGGACTTTGCCACGTGGCCCTTGCCGGGAATCAAGACCGCAGGGAAGACGGGTACCGCCGAGAACCCGCCTTATGACGACTTCGGTCTGTACGTGGGCTTTGCCCCGGCCGATGATCCCGAGATCGCGGTGGCCGTGGTGATTGAGCAGGCAGGCCACGGCGGCTCGGTGTCACCGGTAGCCCGGAGCATTTACGCAGCCTATTTCGGCGTGGAACTGCCCAAGAACGACCCGGCCCGCATTCCCGATACCTTCGAGCCCTGAGACCTTGTTCTGCGGGGTACTGTCAAGCGCCAGTGATTTTGTCACCTGAAACTCGTCAGTGATCCTGTCACCCCGGATGTGGTAGAATGGGCCTGGCGTGGGATCCCTGCTGGTTTTCGCCAGGGGTGATCTTTGGCGGGCCTACTTGACGAAGTAGCGCCCGCATTTTTCTTTTCCTTGGCAGCATGCGGGTTGCTGGTGTTCGTGGAACGGAAAGCGGCGGGTTCCGGTGCCGGCTTGAGGGCGT
>DATCKG010000028.1:0-2040 GCA_036562385.1 Symbiobacteriaceae bacterium | reverse complement strand
TAGGCGCGCCGCCAGCGTTCGTCCTGAGCCAGGATCAAACTCTCCGTGAAAAAGTTTGATACGGCTCTTTTCCATCCAGTACGGCTCGCTTCCGCAAGCGCTTCCACGATCCAGTTTTCAAGGTTCCAGGCCTGCCGCCGTCAGGCGGCTCGCAAGCGTTGATTCTAACAGATCCCTTGCCGCCAGTCAACACTCTAAATCTTTCCCACAGCGCCAGATCCTGCCCGGCGCCGTGGCGGCAAGCAGTAGCTTAACACAGAACGTGATGCAACTCAAGTGCTAAGCCAATGGGACTTTCCGGATCTGTATCCAAGGCCACACCGTTCCTTGGCACCGGCTATTTTACCATGAACCGTAATCCTATCGCAATACCGTTTCCCGGTGCGCTGCGGCCCCAAAAACGGCTTCCCAGGCCGGTTTCCGGACACGCACCAGCAGCCCCTGTCCCTGCGCGCAGCAGGGACAGGGGCCGGCCTGTCGGAGAGATGCACTCAGCAGTACCGGGAGATCCGCGCCACGGACCGCTCCCGGCCGATGAGGTAGATGGTCTCAAAGAGGCCGGGGCTGGCCGTACGCCCGGTGACCGCCACCCGGAGGGGCTGCAGGCTCTGCTTGGGCTTCAGGCCCATGGCCTCCATGTGGCCCCGGATCATGGTCTCGATGGCCTCCACGGTCCAGGAGACCGTCTGCAGGTCGTCCCGCACCGCCCGGAAGAAGGGCTTCACCTCGTCGGTCAGGAACTTGGCCTCCGCCTTGGGGTCCATCTCCACCTCGTCCCGGAAGAAGTAGACCACATGGTCCGGCACCTCCGCCAGC
Source organism: Symbiobacteriaceae bacterium (assembly GCA_036562385.1). Lineage (GTDB taxonomy): Bacteria > Bacillota > Sulfobacillia > Symbiobacteriales > Symbiobacteriaceae > DATCKG01. The sequence continues at coordinate 1,224 of DATCKG010000028.1, read as the reverse complement.
GTGGTGACCCTGGGCTGCACCTGGGCCATCAGCTCCCGGAACCAATCCCAGCGGGCCCGGGCCTCCTCCTCGGTGCACAGTCCCGCCTTCGTCACGAAGGGCAGCGCGAGGTTGGCGAACTCCTCCACGCTCTTTTTCCGGATGTAGACGCCGTTCATCCAGTTGAGCTTGTTCAGGTCAAAGACCGACGGCGCCTTGGTCAGCTGTTTGATGTCGAATTTCTCGATCAGCTCCTCCACCGAGAGGATCTCCTGGCCCTCCTCGGCGCCGGGAGGCGTCCAGCCCAGCAGGGCCATGAAGTTGATCATCGCCTCGGGGAGGTACCCCTGCTCCCGGAACTCCCGGATGGAGCCCTCGCCCTTCCGCTTGGAGAGCTTGCCGTGCTCCGGGTTGGTCATGTGGCCCACGTGTCCGATGGCCGGCACCGGGAAGCCCAGGGCCCGGTACAGCAGAATCTGCACCGGGGTGTTGGAGATGTGCCCCTCGCCCCGCAGGATGTGGGTGATGTGCATGGTGGCGTCATCCACCACCACCGCGAAGTTGTAGACCGGAATCCCGTTGGGCCGCATGATGATGAAATCGCCGATGGAATCGGTGGATACCTCGATCCGGCCGCGGATCAGGTCATCCCAGGCGATCACCTCATGCTCCGGCACCTTGAAGCGCAGCGAGTAGGACCGGCCCTCCGCCTCCAGGGCGGCCTGCTGCTCCGGCGTCAGGTTCCGGCAGCGGCCGCTGTACTTGTACAGCTCCTTTTTCCGCTGGGCCTCCTCCCGCTCCCGGTCCAGCTCTTCCTTGGTGCAGTAGCACTTGTAGACGTAGCCGTCCCGGAGCAGCTGCTCGGCGTACTTGCGGTACAGATCCAGCCGGGCCATCTGCCGGTAGGGGCCGTAGGGCCCGCCGATGTCCGGCCCCTCATCCCAGGTGATCCCCAGCCACTTCAGATCCTCGTAGATCACCTGCTCCCACTCCGGCTTGGAGCGGGCCTGGTCGGTGTCCTCAAAGCGCAGGATGAACTTACCGCCCTCCTTCCGGGCCCACAGCCAGTTGAACAGGGCGGTGTGGACGTTGCCCACGTGGATCGGTCCCGTGGGACTCGGCGCGATCCGTACACGAATGCTCATCGGCTTGTCCCCTTCCACGTCAAATTCCCCTGCATAACAAACACCCCCCGTCCGGTTAGGGACGGGGGGATTCTTCCCGCGGTACCACCCTACTTAGGCC
>DATCKG010000008.1:0-9182 GCA_036562385.1 Symbiobacteriaceae bacterium | reverse complement strand
ACGCCCTCAAGCCGGCACCGGAACCCGCCGCTTTCCGTTCCACGAACACCAGCAACCCGCATGCTGCCAAGGAAAAGAAAAATGCGGGCGCTACTTCGTCAAGTAGGCCCGCCAAAGATCACCCCTGGCGAAAACCAGCAGTGATCCCACGCCAGGCCCATTCTACCACATCCGGGGTGACAGGATCACTGACGAGTTTCAGGTGACAAAATCACTGGCGCTTGACACCGTCCACATCCTGGATGGGCGTGGCCGAGCGCTTTTGCACAGGCCCCGCCGGCAACACCGGCTGATCGGCGCTGCCGTCAGGCGCCGGCGGTTTGATACCTTACCATGCCAGAAAGGTTTCGTCAACCCCCGGACGCAGCCCATCCCACAGCGGCTCACTCCCGCAGCCGGGGATCCAGCGCCTCCCGTAGGCCGTCCCCCACCAGGTTCACCGCGAGCACCACCAGGCCGATCATCACCCCCGGCGGCACCCACAGCCAGGGCTGCAGGAGCAGGGCCCTCAGAGACAGGGCGGCTGCCAGCATGTTGCCCCACGACGGCGTGGGGGGCTGCACGCCGAAGCCCAAAAAGCTCAGTCCTGCCTCTGACATGATGGCTGAGGCCATGCCCAGCGTCGCAGCCACGGCTACCGGCCCCATGGCGTTGGGCAGCATGTGGCGGCAGATGATCCACAGATCGCTGGCGCCTTCCGCCCGAGCGGCCTCCACGAACTCCCGCCGGCGAAGCGTGAGAAACTCCCCCCGCACCAGCCGGCAGACACCGGTCCAGCCCAAGAGCCCCAGCACCAGCATGGTGGTGTACAGCCCCGGCCCCAGCACCGCCGCCATGGTCAGGGCCAAAGGGAAGAACGGGATGATCATGACGATATCGGTGAGGCGCATGATCAGGCTGTCCACCCATCCCCCATAGTAGCCGGCCAGGGCGCCCAGCACCACCCCCACCGCCACGCAGATGACCATGGCGCACAGCCCCACCGCCAGCGAAACCCGCCCGCCGTACAGCAGCCGGGCCCACACATCGCGCCCCAGTTCATCGGTGCCCAGCCAGTGCTCCGGCCCGGGCGGCTGCTCCGCCGCCGCCAGGTTCACCGCATCGGGAGCATGCTGGGACAGAACCGGCGCCAGCACCGCCAGGAGGGCCACCATCCCCAGCAGCCACAGCCCCAGCATCGCCTTCGGGTTCCGGGAGAACCGCTCCCAGACCTCCCGCCCGGTCCCGGTCCGGCGGGAACCCCGGGAGAGCCTTCGCCACCGTTCCTCCACCGAGGCAGAGCGCCGCGGCGCCAGAGGCATTCCCTTCCCTCCCCCTCAGTCATACCGAACCCGTGGGTCCACCAGAGCATACCCCACATCCGCCAGCAGGCTGCCCAGCATGACCATGGCCGCAAAGAGGAGATTCAGGGCCATCAGCACCGGGTAGTCCCGCTCCAGCAGAGCGGTGTAGGTAAGCCGCCCCACCCCCGGCCAGAGGAAGATCGATTCGGTCAGGATCGCTCCGCCCACGATCTCCGGCAGGGTAAGACCCACCAGGGTCACCACCGGGATCAGCCCGTTGCGCAGCGCGTGCTGGTAGATCACCCGCTTCTCCGAAAGCCCCTTGCCCCGGGCGGTGCGCACGTAGTCCTGCCGCAACACCTCCAGCATGGAGGACCGCACGTACCGGACCAGCCCTGCCACGCCGCTGAGTCCCAGGGCCAGGGCCGGCAGCACCAGGTGCGAGGCCACGTCCAGCGCCGCCGCCATGCCCTGGTAGTCCGCCCCCGGCGTCATCATGCCGCTGCTGGGAAAGAGCCGCAGCCTCCCCAGCGCGAAGAGCTTCAGCAGGAGCAGCCCCAGGAAAAAGGCCGGCACCGACAGCAGCGCAAACGCCAGGGTGCTGACCGTCCAGTCCACCCAGGTGTTCCGCCGCACCGCCGTCACGACCCCCAGGGGAATCCCGATGAGATAGGTCACCGCACAGGAGGCGATCCCCAGCAGGATGGTGGGACCGAGCCGCTCGCCGATCAGGCGGGCCACGGGCATCTGAAAGCGAATGGAGGTTCCCAGGTTGCCCCGGAGCACCTCCCCGAGCCAGTGCCCGTACTGCACCAGCAGCGGGCAGTCCAGGCAAAGGCGGGCCCTCATCTCCTCCACCTTCTGGGGGTCCATCTGCGGATCCACCATGGCCGCCAGCGGATCCCCCGGCGCGGTGCGGATCACCACGAAAATCAGGAGACTGGCCCCCAGGAGCATGGGGACCATCTGCAACAGCCGCCGGATGACGTAGGCACCCACAGCATCACCTCGCCTCAGGCGGGTTCACTGCTTCTCCGGCGGAATCCACAGCTCCCAGATGTTCCACAGGGTACCCCGGGCGTCCGGGCGCAGGCCCCGGATCCGATCGGTGCGGACCGCCTCCAGTTCGTGTTCGCTGTACAGGAAGATGAACGGAAGTTCCTCGTTGATCAGCCGGGCCCACTCGGTGTAGATGAGCCGGCGCTGGGCAGGCAGGAGCGTCCGCACCCCCTGCCGGATCAGCGCCTCGCTCCGGGCGTTCCGCCACCCGGTTACCCGTCCCCACTTGCTATCCGGCAGGAAGATCGCCCCGGGGTCCGGGTCGATCCCCACCACCCAGCCCATGAGCCAGGCATCCATGTTCCGCCGGTCAAAGACCTCCCGGATCAGGGTGCCGAACTCCATCATCTGCAGGTCCACCTGAATCCCCAGTTCCCGGAGGTTGGCCTGGATCAGCTGGGCGGCTGCCTCCCGCACCGCGTTTCCCGATGGATACTTGAGGGTAAACCGAAACGGCTGGCCGTCCCGAACCAGGATGCCCTCCTGGTTCCGCTCCCGCCATCCGGCCTGGGCCAGCAGTCTCCGGGCCTTGTCCGGGTCATAGGGATAGGGATTCAGCACCGACAGGTCATAGGCCCAGGTGGCCGGAGACAGGTGGGTGCTTACCACCTCGCCGTGGCCCCGCAGCAGCCGGTCCACAATCCCTTGGCGGTCGATGCCGTAGGCCAGCGCCTGCCGCACGGTCTTTTCCCGCAGGATCGGATGGTCGTGGTTCAGCCCCATGTACTGGTAGCCGCTCACCGCCGGCACGTGAATCCGAACGGCGGGATCCTTCCGGAGAAGATCCAGGTCCTCCGGCCGGACCCGGGCCGCGTCGATCTCCCCGGCCAAAAGCTGCGCCACCGCTACATCCTGATTGACGATCCGGTAGATAACCCTGGGGATCCGGGGCGTGCCCCGGTGGTACCGGTCAAACCGCTCCAGCTTGACGTACTGGTCCGGCCGGTACTCCACAAACCGATACGGCCCGGTTCCCACCGGCTTCCGCGTAGCCGGATGGCGGGCCAGTTCCCCCACCGGCACGGTTTCGAAGATGTGCTTGGGCATCACCTTGATGGCCAGGCTTTGCAGGATCGGCGCGTAGGGCTGCTCCATGGTGAAAACGATGGTGAGGGGATCCACCACCTGGATCGCCCGGGCGCCGTCCCCCCGGAGCCACGCCTCCCACCTCGCCCGCCGGAGCCGGCCCGCCTCCTCCGAGGAGATCTGCCCGGACCGCACCTGCTCCGCCAGACGGGCCCGCTCCTTCAGCATCTTTTCCACACCCAGCAGGGCCGCGAAGTCCCTGGTCCGCACCCCCGTGTAATCCGGGTGCAGGATCGTCCGGACTGTAAAGGCCACGTCCTCGGCGGTAAAGGGTGCGCCGTCGTGCCAGCGCACGCCCGGCTTCAGCCGGAAGGTCAGCGTCCGGTGATCCGGGGAGATCTCCATGCTCCGGCACAGGTTGCAGACATACTCCAGCCGCTCGTTTACGGTCAGCAGGCCGTCGAAGACCAGGTCCAGGATCGCCCCGTCGTACGCATCCTCGTATAGGACAGGGTTGAAAAGCCCCCGGGGCGTGGCCGGCAGGCTCAGGTGCAGCGTCCCTCCTTCCGCAGGCCCCCCGGGCCGCACAGGGGCGCCTTTGGAGGGATAGGGCCGGGCACATCCTCCTGCCAGCACTACCATCACGAGGAAAGCCGCTGCCCAGATTCGTCGGGTCGCCCACATACTACCACCCGGTCCTTAGGCTCCCCAGACACAATGAATGAATGCACCGGCTCGTCCCCGTATGCGGCCAGGCTACACCACCGGCCCGCTCAGTTCCGGACGTTCCTCCTCCGGCGCCGGCTCCTCCTTCCGCAGGCGCCGGACCGCTGCAGCCAGCCGCTTGACCCCTTCGGTGATCTCCGTCTCCCGGGGATAGGTGAAGTTGAGCCGCAGCCCCCTCCGGGCCTCATCACCGGGCCCGTAGTAGTCGCCGGGGATGAAGGCCACCCCTTCCCGGGCCGCCTCGGCTAGAAGCCGCCGGGCCCGCAGCGGTCGCGGCAGGGTGCACCACAGGTGATACCCTCCCTCGGGAACGTGCCAGGTAACCCCGGCCGGCATGTACTGCCGAAGCGCCTGGACGAGCCGGTCCCGGCGCTGCCGGAGCACCGGCAACAGCTGCGCCAGGTGCCGCTCCAGCATCCCCTCCCGTAAGAAGGCGTTCATCACCCACTGGTTCAGCAGGGCCGCCCGGAAGTCCAGCATGCCCCGGGCCGCGGCGATCCGCTCCACCACCACGGGCGGAGCCGCCACCCATGCCAGCCGCAGGGCGGGACTTACTGACTTACTGAAGCTGCTGATATGGATGACGTACCCGCCAGGGTCCATGGCCTTCAGAGAAGGGATCGGCTGGCCGGCAAACCGCAGATCGCCGTAGGGATCGTCCTCCACGATGCCCACCTGGTACCGGGCGGCCAGTTCCAGGAGCCGGCGCCGCCGCTCCAGGCTGAGGGTCACCCCCAGGGGGTTCTGGAAATTGGGCAAGGTAAAGAGGAGCTTGGGGCGATACCGCAGGAAGACCTCCGCCAGGCCCTCCACCTGCAGGCCGTCCTTGTCCACCGGGGCGGGGACCACGCGGACGCCGGAAGCCTTGAACAGCCCCAGGGTGTTCACATAGGAGGGCACCTCCACCACCACGGTGTCGCCTGGCTGCAGCAGCACCTGACTGATGAGGTACAGGGCCAGTTGTGAGCCGCTGACCACCAGGATCTCGCCGGTGCTGACGCCCATGCGGGCAGCCAGGGCCTCCCGCAGGGGCAGGTAGCCCGCCACCGGCCCGTACCCCAGGGGCGCCCGGACCTCGGACAGCGCCCGGCTGAACAGGTCGGCCAGCACTTCCCGGGGATATAGCTCCGGCGACATCTCCCCGTGGGCAAAGGAGATGGAACCCGGCCGGCGGACGATCGCGTTGATGTCCGCGACCACCGGGTCCTCGCCTTCGTTGAGCGTCGCCCACTGCATGGGCCGTACCGGCCCCTGGGCAGGCGGCGCCGGCGGCTCCAGCACCACCGTACCGTGGCCTACCCGGCCCTCCACCAGTCCCTCGGCTGCCAGCTCCCGGTACGCGTTGACCACCGTGGTCCGGTTGACCCCCAGCATATTGGCCAGCGTCCGTTCCGGGGGAAGCTTGCTGCCCGGGGGAATACTGCCGGACAGGATGCGGCTCCGGATCTGATCCCGTAGCTGCTGATACAGCGGCGTCGGGCTGGTTCGGTCCAATTCGAACACAGCGACCACCTCATGGCAATTTGGTTGCGCTCAATTATACGATTGGACGGGTGCCGTGACAATACGTACGCGAAAACGGGCCGGCCCAAGTGGCCGGCCCGTTGGCACGCTGCCTACTGCTCAATCTCACAGGGACCGTTGGCCGTCACCTGGCAGCAGAGCCGGTACCCCTGGGCCAGCAGGTCCCCCAGCATGTTTTCCTCCGCCTCCGTGGGCGGCGTGAGGTTCTCCATCCCCTTCAGCACCCTGACCTTGCAGGTGTCGCAGACGCCGTTTTTACAGTCCCATTTCACAGCGACGCCCTTGTCATTGACGCCGTCCAGCAGGTTCTCTCCCTTGGGGATCTCCACCCGGTACTCGGTGCCACCCAGCAGCACCCGGACCGGAATCATCTCCCTGGGCTTCTCCTCCGCCGGCGGGACCTCAGGCTGGGCCTCCTCCCAGGGGAGCAGTTCCCGGGTCAGTTCCACCCGGCTGGGGGCACAATCCACCAGGCGGTGGTAGTCACGAAGGTTGCGGAGGAAGGCACGGCGCACCACCGCCCGCCAGGCGTTACGGTGGTCCTCCTCCCCCACCGCCCGGAAGTCGTGGGGAACCACGGCCTGCAGGCGGGACCAGCACTCATACAGTCCCGGCAGATCCGACCGGGGAGCGGGCTCGTCCACCTCCAGGCGCAGGTCCCGAACCGACGGCGCCATCCGGTGCAGCCTGCCCACAAAATCCTGGTAGACCCTGGCTGCGGCCTTGCCCGCCTCCTCCTGCGTTTCGCCCCGCACCGCCAGGCACATGAGGGTGGTGTACTTGGTTTCCGACATGCCCCTCACCCCTTCTCCGCTCATACCCTCCCATAAATGTAAGTATATGGGGCGACTCACCAGCACCACAATCCCTGTCCGCATAGCACCGGCGTGTCGGTTCCGTGGACAGAAAAAAAGGACGACCGAGAAACTCGGTCGCCAAAGGGGATATATCACACAGAGGGGGTCAACACACTTAGAGAATAACCTACTTCTGTTACAACTCGGTGACACTCAGGTAACAATCCAGCCACAGATTGTTGACTACTTTGGCAGGGGCTCTTCCCGACTTTCGAAGGAGACCACGTACCCGAGGAACTTGGGGACGTTGACCACACCGCAGCTCAGGATGAGATAACTCCCCTTGATCCCCAGCAGTCGCCCCTCCGCCGGAGCCTTTTCAATGTCGCAGACGGTGATCTTCTCCGGCACCTCCGCCACCGGGTACCGGAACTGCCGTACGGGCTCATTCGCCAGCACATAGGGCCGGTACTCCGCGGGGATCAGTTCCATCACGCGGGATCGGACCGCCAGGAGCGATTCCGCGCTCACCTCGCCCTTCAGCATCCGCCGCCAGTTGGTCTTATCCGGCAGATGCTGCGACAGGAGAAGCTCCAGTTCCCCTGCCACCTTGCGGGTGGGCGCCAGGGCGATGGGCACCGCCTCCACGGCGCCCTGATCCAGCCAGCGGCCAGGCAGGCTCCGGCTGATGCCCACCTTGATGGCGCTGGACTTGGCCAGGTACACGTACGTGGGAATCATGCAGTGCTCGTCACCCCAGGTCGGCTCTCGGCACGTCTCGTAGTGGCACAGAGCCGGTCGAACCTGACAGATGTCGTTCCGGGCCAGTCGCTGAAAACAGGGCCAGCAGTACCCGTTATTGAAAAGCTTGGTGGACTTGCGATCGCAGTAGATGCACCGCTTCTCCCCCTGAAAGGTGAGACGGACCGTCACGCCGATAAGGGGATTGAGGGGAATCCGTTCCTCGCCCACCTGCAGGCTGTATTGAACCGTGTCTTCCCTTACAGTCGGGATCAGGTCCCGCAGAATACCTGTAACCAAACTCTTCCCTCCAGGTGGTCAGCATCCTTCCCAGGAGGTTCGCCGCGGTGGATATCAGTTCCTACCGGGGTATGTTGGGAGTAAATAGTACGAATAAAGGAAGTTAATATCCCCGTGTGGAACTGTATCGGCAACCTGAGAGAGGATGAGTACCGCATGCGCCTGGATGACTTCACCTACATTCCGCCTGAGGCCCGGGAAAAGACGGCCCGGTATCTCGCTCATCTCATCGGCGATCCCACCGCAGATCCAGCCGCACTCCTTGCCCGTGTCGAAGCCAACTTTACCCAGTGCTACAACGAAAATCAAATGATCTATGTTAACGGTGAACAGCCGGCGCCGGAGGAAGAAGCCAATGCGGTACTCTTCCGTACCGAATTGACCACCCCCACGGGGGAAGAGATTTTCGGGAAATGCGTCAGACGCTGGAGCGGCTCAAGGAACAGGACCGGCTGGTGCGTGCGGACAACCGCGTCCTGTTCAACACCGGCCTGATCAACCAGTGGTTCAAGGAAATTTACGTGATATGCGAAATCGACCCTGAAAATCCCAACCGTTTGATAAATGCCCAGCCGGTTTTGGAAAACGACCGCGTGGTGCTGGAGACCTTCGGAAACGCCAAGCCCCCCATGGCCACCTTCTTCTCCAACATCACCGACGTGGTCTTTGACCCGGATCTGGAAATTAACACCGATGACTCCCACATCATCGAAGACAACTTCGACCGGATTCCGGCGGAGTACCGGCAGTTGCGGAAGAGCCAGATCTTCGCCCTCTTCAAGGCAGCCATTGAGTTTGCCCGCATCATGGCCCGGCGGAATTACAAATTGGTGGTTCCCCAGTACTTTAACGGGCGCATCCAGTTTCTGATGCCCATCTACCTCTCGGGCGAGTTTTCCGGCACGCCGGATTTCGCCCTGGCCCTGGAGAAGATCGGCAACTGCTACCGAGGCAACACCATTCTGACCCTGGACATGGCCTACCAGAATGCGCGGCTGATCGCCAAGCCAGATTCCACCTGGCTGAATCCGGATGCCTGCACATCTCGCCCGTAGCATCAAGACAAGCAAACGCCCTGTGCCCGAAAGCACAGGGCGTCTTTTTCGTCCGTAGCTGCGGCAGGTAGGGTTGTTACCGCTTCAGCGCTAGTTTGTCCGGCGAAAGTACAGTTCCACTTGAGCCGCTATCATGCCCATGACAAAACCTGTCATGATATACTTATCGGAAATGTACTTGAAATTCAGAACGACCGCAGAGATTTCAGACTGACCTTCCAGGTAAGAGCCATTGAATAGCGGGGCACTGCCGCGAATCGCACTAGATAACAACGCCAACAGAAGTGCCAGGAATATCGCCAGCGCTACATTTCGAATGATTACCGCTGCATTTCTGATGGCCGCGCGGTCCATCTACATCTCCTCGTCAATAATGGTCGCGAGACCAGATTGCCATGTAAGGAACATCCACTATAAAGGTTCCACCTTGTATATCGGCGAGATGCCCCTGCCACGTGTAATAGAAGCGGACAACCGACGCCTGGTAACGATTATACTTGAGCTGCTTATAGAACGGGCGACGTCCCAGCTGCCGTGGAATTTCGTGGCGGCCTTTTTCTTCGTTTTTAGGCCGTTTTCACGGTGCTGGATGTTTCTGGAACGACGTGTCTGCTTAGGGCTTCCGACATCATGGGGAGCTGGCGGTAGCCCTTGATGCGCCGGAAGCCCTT
>DATCKG010000002.1:0-3474 GCA_036562385.1 Symbiobacteriaceae bacterium | reverse complement strand
ACGGCCACGAGCAGGACGATCGCCAGCAGGCGATTGCGACGCACTCCTATCACCTCCAGGGAAGACGGGTTGGACAAGGCTTCCTAATCAGAACAATTTCGGTACCCCGCGCGGAAAGATAGGGGCCGGAGGTCCTAATTTGCTGGGACCTCCGCCCGGCAGGAGCTTTGCGCGCCTGCTGGCCGCGGCCGCCGAGCGCAACGCAGCCGTTCGGTATCACCGGGGTGCCTTCGACTCCAAGAGGCAACTACGAAAAACGTCCTGGTCCGCAGGCGCGGGAGGACCGAGCACGTGATCGCCGTCCCCACGGAGGAAGTGCTGGAATAGTTCCGGGCCATCACCGCCGCCGTCGTGACCCCTCCGACCCTGGAACGGTTCCTCAAGCAACTGAACATCTTCGGCGTGCGGAATCCCCTGCCGGGCGTCTTTGGCTCCATGCGCAAGCACGATTACTCCCAGGTACCGTGCGGCTAACCTTCTAGAGGAGTGAAGGAAATTTTTGACGAATAATACCGAGCAAAATTTGTCTGGGGGGAATCCGCATGAATAATGCGCTGCGTGACTTATACCAGTCGAGGATTGGGGATCTCTTCGCCGCCCTGAACAAACTCGTCAACCAGTACGGTCTCAACAACTTGTCCAATCCTCACTTGATCAAGGTTCCACCGGCTTATGAAAAGTCTCAGGTGAAGTTGCTGATTGTCGGCCAGCAAGCACGGGAATGGGGAGGCTACTTCAACGGTCAGCCCACGCCCCAACTTGTCGACAATCTTATGAAGGTATACGAAACATTCGAATTGGGGAAAAGTGTACCCTCGCCTTTCTGGCAGGCGGCGCATGAAATCTATGCAAGAGTCAATCCGGACGGTCCCGCAGGCGGTTTTGTATGGACCAATGTGATCAAGATTGACCAGGATGGACAACGGCCGATTCCCCCAGTCGTCGAAGCATGCCTGAACACGTTTGGCTTATTACCGGAAGAAATTGAAATTCTGAAGCCCGACGTAGTGGTTTTCCTTACGGGTCCTTACTATGATGCGGATCTCCAACTTCTGTTCCCGGGTGTGGAGTTTCGCAGCGTTTGTCAAGACATTCCAATTCACCATCTGGCTCAAGTAGTACACCCTCGGCTACCTGACAAGTCTTTCCGCATCTACCACCCGGGATATCTCCGGCGCTCAGAGCAATGGCATTATGTCGATAAGGTGGTTGCGCTCGCACGAACCTAACGGACAGCTCAGCCTCCTATCGTACTCTTGCTCAGGGGCCGGCCACTCCATGGCTGGCCCCCGAATCTGCCGGTAATACCCTGGGTGTATACCTTAAGGTCCGGCGGATCCCTTCAACGGGCTCGGATGCCACGGGGGTCGGTCACGCTAGTGACCGACCCCCGCGTGCTACGTGTACGTACCCTCCCCTATCGTGGCACCCCGCAGAGTACGCTCGCACGGACCCGAGAATGCCATCGCAACAGTGTCCTCCGCGTAGATGGCGGCACCCTTGATCGATCACATCATTCGGACCGGCCCAGCAGACGTTGCCTTGCACCGTTTCGCCGGCACGGAGACCCGCACTGACCCGACGCACCGGTTCTGCGTCCCCATCCAGCGCCAAACTGCGCGCTGATTGTGCTCATTATGCTCATTGATCTTGGGCCGTAGGCTTATTGACCGATCGGTCAGTCCCGTGATACCTTGACTTCGGCACCGCACTGACCGATCGGTCAAGCCCTTCTTACGGGCTGGAGGGTCCCTGTCATGCAACCCGCTATCGAAATACGCGCACTGACCAAGTACTACGGAAAGGTGCGCGGCGTTGAAGACCTCAACTTGCGGGTCGAAGCGGGTGAGATCTTCGGGTTCATCGGCCCCAACGGAGCGGGCAAGACGACGACCATCCGAACACTCCTCTGCCTCATTCGCCCCACCTCAGGCCAGGTGTTCATCTTCGGTCGCCCTGTTCCACCGGGTGGTGGGAGGCTCTTAGGCGAAGTGGGTTACCTGCCCAGCGAGGTGGCCTACTACCCCGACATGACGGGACAGGAACTGCTGGATTACGCGGCAGGCTTTCACCCACACGTGGACAAGCGATGGATTCAGCAACTGGTAGAGAGGCTCCAATTCGATCCATCCCGCCGCATCCGCACCTACTCCCTCGGCAACCGCAAGAAGCTGGGCATCATCCAGGCCCTCCTCCACCGGCCCCGCCTGGTGATCCTGGATGAACCGAGCAGCGGGCTCGATCCCCTCATCCGCGCGGAATTGTTCGCCTTGCTGCAGGAACTGAACCAGGAGGGCACGACCATCTTTTTCTCGACCCACGTCCTGGAGGAAGTGGAGCGCCTGTGCCACCGGGTGGCCATGATCCGCGATGGCCGCCTTATCCACGTGTCCCCCATCGAGGACCTGCCGGGCCGGAACATGCGCGTGGTAACGTTGCGCCTGGCAGGCGGCGCACCTCCTCCGGATGACGTGCTGGCCCGGTGGGGCTACCCCGAACTCGAGGAAGTCCAGGGGAAGCCGGGCACGTACCGGATGGTGGTCCGGGCGCCTGTCAACGAGCTCACCAGGTCCCTGGCACAGCTGAACCTGGAGGATCTGAGCATTACCGATCCCAGCATCGAAGATCTCTTCCTGGCCATGTACCGCTCGAGCGAAAGGGGCGGGGCTTCATGAGGAGGAGCCTGCACGTCTTCCGCATGGAACTGCGCCTGGGTCGCCGCAGCCTGCTCATCTGGACGGCTGTGCTGGTCATCGTGGTCGGGGTCTACCTGGGGTTGTTCCCGTACCTTCAGGATCCCGTCATGGTGGAAGTCCTCAAGGCCTTTCCAGAAGCACTTTTGGAGGCCTTGAGTTTTTCCCCCACCGCCATCGCTGACGTGAATACTTACCACGGCACCTACGTCATGGGCTACGTGGTCCTGCTGGCCACCATCTACGGGCTGATGCAAGCGGGTGGGAGCGTGTCCCGAGAACCGGACCTGGGAGCGGTCGAGTTCCTGTACACGCGCCCGGTGAGCCGCAAGGAGATCATGGTCGCGAAAATCGGAGCCTTTGTCCTGCTGGTCGCCACCCTGTGGGTCCTCGTCTTTGCCGCCAGTACGGTGGTCGGTCTCGCCGTTGCCGAAGATGAATACGACCTTGCCGTGCAGGCGATGACCCACCTTGCGGGGCTGCTGGCCACCCTGGCTGCGGGCGGTGTGGCCTTTGCCGTTGCTCCTTTCTTCCAGCGAATGCAAACGGCTACGTCGGTCGGGGTGGGTATTGGCCTGGGCTCCTTTGTGCTTCATGCTTTGAGCCAGTTGTCGGACCGGGTCCGTTTCTTTCGCTATTTCAGCCTGCAATATTACGCCGCCCTGGACCGGACGGCGGCAGGGGACCCCTTCGTGCCGGGGATGCTGGTGCTCCTTGGCATCTTCCTGGCAGGGGCGGTGCTCGGTACCGTGGTCTTGCACCGAAAGGACTTTTCCTGAAC
>DATCKG010000070.1:0-3183 GCA_036562385.1 Symbiobacteriaceae bacterium | reverse complement strand
GGCATCGTAGTACAGGTAAGCGCCGCGCAGCCCCTCACGCTTGAGGTACGGAGCCAGCGCCAATGCCTCGTCCCGGGGAACCCACCGGTGCAGCCTTCCCCTGGGAAAGCCGGCCAGCAGGTCGTAGATGGAAAGGCCGATACCGATGCGTCGGGCTTTCCAGCCGCTGCTGTAGATGGGGATCAGAAACGGCAGCCATTCCGCGAGGCTGGGCGCCAGGGTCGTCAGGCGGTTCCGCTCGTGGAGCGCTTCGTACATGAGCCGGATCTCGCCCTGCTCCAGGTAGCGGATGCCGCCGTGAAGAAGCTTGGTGGAGGCGTGGGACGTGCCGGAGGCAAAATCGCTCTTTTCCACCAGGGCAACCTTGAGGCCCCGGTGGGCCGCATCCTGGGCGACGCCGGCGCCGGTGATGCCCCCGCCGATCACCAGCACGTCGAAGTGCCGGGCACGCAACTGGTTCAGCATTTCGGAACGGTAGACTGGCATTGTCGGCCCTCCTTTGACCAGGCGAAGGCAAAAAAGCCACCTGCGGGGCTCGTTCTTGCGGGCCCGGAGCAGGTGGGAGTCTCCACTTATGTTTTGCTTACTATGCACACGGGCTATGCGCGGTGATTCCGGCGCCAGCCCAATCCTCGCCACGATGGATACGGGCCAATCCACCGAACGAGGCCAAAACAAAAACAAATGCGCCGATGATAATCGTCAGAAGAAGCCACACAGAGCGTCACCCTTCCCAGCTATATCAACGTGAAACTTCCCGTTATACAGAGCACCGGCTGTGAGCGCACCGTCCCGGTGGAGCGATCTGCTCCGGGGACAGGCCGGGATGATCCCTGGTTTAGCGCGGGGACCAGCCGGGCCGGCTGCTGCCGGATGCGACGGGGATGGGGGGCTTACTCGGCGGCATGAAGAATCTGTCGAATCAGGTCCGCTTCGGTAAGTCCCTGGAAGGGCGCCGCATGTCTGGCCTCGTAGGCCCTGGCTTCAGCTCGTCCATCAATAAGCTGGAACTGCCAAGGCGTACCGACGCCGCGGTAGCCATCCGAACCCTCCTGCAGGAACAAAACATACCGCTTACCAGGCTCGAGGGGGACTTCCGGTTCCTCTATCTCGACGCCATTGTTTCGGATGATGGACGCAGGGTAGACGACGTCGATCTGTGCCTCGCCGCTTCCTTTTAGGTAGTTCTCTACTTCGAAAATATACTCCTGGGACATGACTTGGTGGTCTTCAGCTTCCTGAGTAGGATCCTTGGGATTGCGGGCCAGGTTGCGTGTACCGCCCTGGTCGACCACCTGTCCGACCACAACGGCTGACGCATCCTTCGTGAGGTGTTCGATGCTCTTGTAAACAGGTACGTCGATGAGCAACAGGTCGACGGTGCCGTCAGGGTGGACGTGCCTCACCGTTACGCACTCTACGCTGAAACGGGAATCCTCTGCCGCAGTCACTTCCGCCGGGGACGGCAGAGCGGTCACACGACCATCCTTCCCGATTGCGAAGGCTCCGCCGGCGATGACGATCACACCAATGAGCGCCGCAGCCGTGCCCTTCGTGAGATGCATGATGCGAATACCTCCTGGGAAGGGAAAGCCCGGGCCATGCCGCGGAGGATCTCCGGTTCCGTGATGCATTTCACAGGTGACCATTCTGCATCGATCAAGGGAATCCGTGGGCTTGCCCTGAAATTGGCCGGCCATCTCAGGCCGCGATGCCTTGCACAATCATGGACGCAGGCCAGCGCTATCCTGGTTTCACGGCTCCCCTGGGGCCACTGCAAAATTGACCGCGAAAGGCCAGGACGGTCAGCAAGGCGGTGCTGAAAGCCAGGATCCCTGCCAGGTGGAAGGGCAGGAGGTAGTTGTGGGCGCTGAGGGCGACGCCATATCCCTTGGCGGCCACGGAGGCGCCCAGGTTAGAGCCGACCATGGCGATGCTGTTGGCGGTGGCCCGCATGGACTCGGGGGTGACGTCCATGGCGAAGGCCCAGAAAAAGACGGACTGCATGGTGTTCAGGATGGCCCGCAATCCGAAGGCAGCCAGGAACGCAGCGGGAGCGCCGGCAAAGCCCATGAAGACCAGGGCGATACCCTGAAGGGCGACCACCAGCACGTAGCCCTGGATGTTTCCGATCTGCCGGCTTATCCAGGGCACCAGGAGGGAACCGAGCCAACCCAGGATGCCGGCGACGGTGAGGACGTCGGCGATCTGCTCGGTGCCAAAGGCGAAGCGGTTCGCGAGGATCACGTTGCTGAAGTTTTGCGTCAGAATCGTAAAAGAACCGGCCAGCAGGTTGATGACAGCCAGCAGGAAGGCAATCCGGCCGGGGCGCATGGGGGAGGTCCGGGCTGATCGGGTCTGGGGCCGAAACGGGATCAGCGCCCGGATCACGCCTGAGAGGATCCCGGACAGACCGGCCAGCACCAGCGGCCATTCATACTGGCTCAGTGCGCCGGCCGGCAGCGCCGTGGTCAGCCATCCGGCCAGCTGGATGCCTGCGGTTTGCCAGATGAAGTAATTGACCATCATGAAACTGAATACCGAGGCCCGCAGTTCCGGCCCCACCTCGCCGGCCAGGATGGGACTCTCGTTGACCATCATCAAGGTGTGGCCGACCATTCCCATGGTGCAGGCGGCGGTCAGGAGCGGATAGCTGCTGAGCCACGGGACCATCAGGTAGGGGAGGCCGAAAAGAAGGGAACCGGCCACGTACAGGTACTTCCGGCTCCAGCGGTCGCCCAGGAGGCCGGCGGGGATGGCGCAGATGGCCGTCACCAGCGCGGACACGGACTGGAGCATGCCTACGTGGTCCGGAGTGTACCCGATGGCCAGCAGGTGGAGGTTAAATAGGGTTGTGAAAATGCCGGAGGAAATGCCGAAGAAGATGTCGCTGACGTAAAAGAGCTGAATCGAGCGAGGAAATTGGCGCCAATCCTGGTAATAAGAAGCGAGGTATGACACTGCAGTGGCTCCTATGGCTTTTGCCATATCGTTTGGGTGTGTTGGACCGTCAAAAAGGGGGTTTACGCGGGTGCCGCATACCGCCCTGAAGAAGCTTACTAAGCCCTAGTGTATCATAAGGGCGAAGGCGGAAGACAGGCGGATGCGGCGCCGTGAGCAGCGGTGTCTGAACATGAGCGACGAGTACGGCAGCAGCGGCGAACGCTGCAGACCCGGTAAGAC
>DATCKG010000069.1:0-34856 GCA_036562385.1 Symbiobacteriaceae bacterium | reverse complement strand
GGCATCGTAGTACAGGTAAGCGCCGCGCAGCCCCTCACGCTTGAGGTACGGAGCCAGCGCCAATGCCTCGTCCCGGGGAACCCACCGGTGCAGCCTTCCCCTGGGAAAGCCGGCCAGCAGGTCGTAGATGGAAAGGCCGATGCCGATGCGTCGGGCTTTCCAGCCGCTGCTGTAGATGGGGATCAGGAACGGCAACCATTCCGCGAGGCTGGGCGCCAGGATCGTCAGGCGGTTTCGCTCGTGGAGCGCCTCGTACATGAGCCGGATCTCCCCCTGCTCCAGGTAGCGGATGCCGCCGTGGAGGAGCTTGGTGGAGGCGTGGGACGTGCCGAAGGCAAAATCGCTCTTTTCCACCAGGGCGACCTTGAGTCCCCGGTGGGCTGCATCCTGGGCGATGCCGGCTCCGGTGATCCCCCCGCCGATCACCAGCACATCGAAGTGCCGGGCACGCAACTGGTTCAGCATCTCGGAACGGTATACTGGCATGGTCGGGCCCTCCTTTGACCAGGCGAAGGCAAAAAAGCCACCTGCGGGGCTCGTTCTAGCGGGCCCGGAGCAGGTGGGAGTCTCTCCACTTATGTTTTGCTTACTATGCACACGGGCTATGCGCCGTGACAGCGGCCGGATATTACCTCCCGTGTTGAGTTTTCCACAAGGGTCATCGTCGCACGCCAGTACTCCGGAGTAGGAGTTCCTTTCCTTCCAAGTCAGGAGGGAAACTTACGCCTTAAGCTGACGCCAAGAACAGCACCCAAGTAGTAACCATGACTGCAAACGCTATGGCGGCAATGACTCCGGCGCAAGCCCAATCCTCGCCACGATGGATACCGGCCAATCCACTGAACGAGGCCAAAACAAAAACAAATGCGCCGATGAGAATCATCAGAAGAAGCCACAGAGCGTCACCCTTCCCAGCTATATCAACGTGAAACTTCCCGTTATACAGAGCACCGGCTATGAGCGCGCCTAACCAGCCGGGCCGGCTGCTGCCGGAAGCGCCGGGGATCGGGGAGCTTACTCGGCAGCCTGACGAATCATACCGCTTACCAGGACCCAGGGGGACTTCCGGTTCTCGTGCTGCGAAGGACCTCCGGTTCCGTGGTGCAACGCACAGGTGATGATGCTGTAGCGATCAAGGGGATCCGTGGGCTTGCCCTGAAATTGGCCGGCCCTCTTGGGCCGCGATGCCTTGCACAATCACGGACGCAGGCCAGCGCTATCCTGGTTTCACAACTCCCCTGGGACCCACGCGAAGTTGATCGCAAAAGGCCAGGGCGGTCAGCAAAGCAGTGCTGAAGGCCAGGATCCCTGCCAGGAGGAAGGGCAGAAGGTAGTTGTGGGCGCTCAGGGCCAAACCGTATCCCTTGGCGGCTACGGAGGCGCCCAGGTTGGAGCCGACCATGGCGATGCTGTTGGCGGTCGCCCGCATGGACTCAGGGGTGACGTCCATGGCGAAGGCCCAGAAGAAGACGGACTGCATGGTGTTCAGGATGGCCCGCAATCCGAAGGCAGCCAGGAACGCGGCGGGAGCGCCGGCAAAGCCCATGAAGACCAGGGCGATGCCCTGAAGGGCGACCACCAGCACGTAGCCCCGGATGTTTCCGATCCGCCGGCTTGTCCAGGGCACCAGGAGGGAACCGATCCAGCCCAGGATGCTGGCGACGGTGAGGATGTCGGCAATCTGCTCCGTGTCAAAGGCGAAGCGGCCCGCGAGGATGACGTTGCTGAAGTTTTGCGTCAGGACCGTAAAGGAACCGGCCAGCAGGTTGATGGCAGCCAGCAGGAAGGCGATCCGGCCGGGGCGGATGGGGTAGGTCCGGGCTGACCGGGTCTGGGGCCGAAACGGGATCAGCCCCCGAATCACACCTGAGAGGAGCCCGGAGAGACCGGCCAGCACCAGCGGCCATTCGTACTGGCTCCGGGCGCCGGCCGGCAGCGCCGTAGTCAGCCAGCCGGCCAGCTGGATGCCCGCGGTTTGCCAGATGAAGTAATTGACCATCATGAAACTGAACACCGAGGCCCTCAATTCCGGCCCCACCTCACCGGCCAGGATGGGGCTTTCGTTGACCATCATCAAGGTGTGACCGACCATCCCCAGGGCGTAGATGGCGACCAGCAGCGGATAGCTGCCCAGCCCCGGGACCATCAGGTAGGGAAGGGCGAAAAGAAGGGAACCGGCCACGTACAGGTACTTCCGGCTCCAGCGGTCGCCCAGGACGCCGGCGGGGATGGCGGAGATGGCCGTCACCAGCGCGGCTACGGACTGGAGCACGCCCACGTGATCCGGCGTGTACCCGATGGCCAGCAGGTGGAGGTTAAATAGTGTGGTGAGGATGCCGGAGGAAACGCCGAAGAAGATGTCGCTGACGTAAAACAGCTGAACCGAGCGAGGGAATCGACGCCAGTCCTGGTAATAAGAAGCAAGGTATGACACTGCAACGGCTCCTATGACTTCACCATATCGTTTGGGTGTGTTGAACCGTCCAAAATGGGGTTTACGCGCGGTGCCGCATACTGCCCTGAAAAAGCTTACTAAGCACTAGTGTATCATAAGGAAGAAGGCGTAAGGCAGGCAAGTGCGGTGCCGGCACCAGCGGTGTGTGAACATGAGCGATAAGTACGGCAGCAGCGGCGAACGCTGCAGACCCGGTAAGACGGAGGCGCTGTCATGGCTCACGATAAGCTGATCATCAAAGGTGCACGTCAGCACAATCTCAAAAACATCAATCTCGAACTGCCCCGGGACAGGCTGATCGTCTTTACCGGTGTGTCAGGCTCTGGCAAGTCGTCCCTGGCCTTCGAAACGATCTACGCAGAGGGGCAGCGGCGCTACGTCGAATCGCTGAGCGCTTATGCCCGCCAGTTCCTGGGCCAGATGGACAAGCCGGACGTGGACTCCATCGAAGGGCTCTCCCCGGCCATCTCCATTGACCAGAAGACGACCTCCCGCAACCCGCGTTCCACGGTGGGCACGGTGACGGAGATCTACGACTACCTGCGGCTCCTGTATGCCCGGATCGGCCGTCCCCACTGCCCCAAGTGCGGCCGGCCCATCTCCCAGCAGACGATTCAGCAGATGGTGGATACCATCCTGGGCCTGGGAGAGGGCACGCGGATCCAGGTCCTCGCGCCCCTGGTGCGGGGCCGCAAGGGCGAGCATGTGAAGGTTTTCGAGGAGATCCGGCGGGGCGGTTTTGTTCGGATGCGGGTGGACGGCGAGGTGATGGACATCACCTCCCAGCCGCCGGCCCTGGAGAAGAACAAGAAGCATACCATCGAGGTGGTGGTGGACCGCCTGGTGGTCAAGCCGTCCATCGCCAGCCGGCTGGCGGACTCGCTGGAGACCGCCACGAAACTGACGGGCGGCATCGTGACGGTGGACGTGGTGGGGCGGGAGGAACTGCTCTTCAGCCAGAATTATGCCTGCCCGGACTGCGGTGTCTCCATCGACGAGCCGCAGCCCCGGATGTTCTCCTTCAACAGCCCCTTCGGCGCCTGCCCGGTCTGTACCGGTCTGGGCGAAAACTACCGGATCGATCCGGACCTGGTGCTGGACCGGCGCCGGTCCCTCAATGACGGGGCGCTGGTGCCCTGGGCCAACTCCAACGGCCAGTATTTCAGCAGCATGGTGGACGCGGTCTGCGAGGCGGTGGGGATCCGGAAGGATATCCCGCTGGATCAGCAGGACCCGCGGTTTTCCGAGATCCTGCTGTGGGGCTATCCGGATCAGAAAGTGACGTTCCGGTACCACAGCCCCTTCGGCGGCGAGAAAGTCCGCACCGCCTATTATGAAGGGGCCGTGCCGATCCTGGAGCGGTACTACCGGGAGACCACCAGCGACAGCCAGCGGGAGTGGCTGGAGCAGTTCATGACGGCCAGCCCGTGCCCGGCCTGCCATGGCGACCGGCTGAAGCCGGAGGCCCTGGCGGTGAAGGTAGGAGGCCTTTCCATCGCGGAACTGACCCGGATGGATGTGCTGCACGTCAAGGAGTTCCTGCAGAACCTGGACCTTACGCCCCGGGAGCGGGCCATCGGCCAGCAGATTCTCAAGGAAGTCAACAACCGGCTGGACTTCCTCATCAATGTGGGGCTGGACTACCTGACCCTGAACCGGGCCGCGGGGACCCTTTCCGGCGGCGAGGCGCAGCGGATCCGGCTGGCCACCCAGATCGGCTCCCAGCTGGTGGGGGTGCTGTACATCCTGGACGAGCCGTCCATCGGCCTGCACCAGCGGGACAACGAACGGCTGATCAACACGCTGAAGCAGCTTCGGGACCTGGGCAACACTGTGATCGTGGTGGAGCACGATGAGGACATGATCCTGAACGCGGACTGGATCGTGGACATCGGTCCCGGTGCCGGTGCCCAGGGCGGACATGTGGTGGTCAGCGGCCCCCTCAGCGAGGTGCTGAAGAACCCGAACTCGGTGACAGGGGCCTATCTCTCGGGGCGCAAGGAGATCCCCATCCCGACTCAGCGCCGCAAGCCCAACGGCAAGTGGCTGGTGCTCAAGGGCGCCCGGGAGCACAATCTGAAGAACGTGACCTTGCGGATTCCACTGGGCACCTTCGTCTGCGTCACCGGGGTGTCGGGTTCGGGCAAGTCGACCCTGGTGAACGAGGTGCTGTACAAGCGGCTGGCCATGGAGCTGAACGGCGCCCGGGTGCGGCCCGGCGCGCACGACAGCATCGAGGGACTGGAGTACCTGGAGAAGGTGATCAACATCGACCAGTCCCCCATCGGCCGGACGCCGCGGTCGAACCCGGCCACCTACACCGGCGTCTTTGACCTGATCCGGGAGCTGATGGCGCAGACGCCGGAAGCCCGGATGCGGGGCTACAAGCCCGGGCGGTTTTCCTTCAACGTCCGGGGCGGCCGGTGCGAGGCTTGCAAGGGCGACGGCATCATCAAGATCGAGATGCACTTCCTGCCGGACGTTTACGTGCCCTGCGAGGTCTGCAAGGGTGCCCGGTACAACCGGGAGACGCTGGAGGTCCGCTACAAGGGGAAGAACATCGCCGACATCCTGGACATGACGGTGGACGAGGCGGCGGAGTTCTTCCGGCCCCTGCCCCGCATCTACCGGAAGATCCGGACCATGCAGGATGTGGGGCTGGGCTACATGAAACTGGGTCAACCCGCCACCACGCTTTCGGGCGGCGAGGCGCAGCGGGTGAAGCTGGCCACTGAGCTGTCCCGGCGGTCGCAGGGCAAGACGATCTATATTCTGGACGAGCCCACCACGGGGCTGCACACCGCGGATGTCCACAAGCTGCTGGATGTCCTGCAGCGGCTGGTGGACAACGGCGACACCGTCCTGGTGATCGAGCACAACATGGACGTGATCAAGCAGGCGGACTGGATCATTGACCTGGGGCCGGAGGGAGGCGACCGGGGCGGGCAGATCATCGCCGAGGGACCCCCGGAGATGATCTGCGAGGTTCCGTACAGCTACACGGGCCAGTTCCTGAAGCGGCACATGGAGCGGCAGCGGGCCGGACTCCGGGTGAGCGCCGGCGACTGAAGACCCAGCCACGCTCCAACAGGGAGACCGGCATCGCTCTTGTGGGTTATACTGAACATGACCTGGATTGACCCACTGCTTCGTTTAAGTAGATAGAAGCGGTTTCGACCGGAAACGTATCCCCTGGTTGGCTGCGGACCCTGTGATAAGGAGCGAGCGCTGTGTCGAGCCCATCCCACTGCCCATACTGCGGCGCCCCGGTCCCGGTCGGGGCCCGCTATTGTGGACAATGCGGTGTGCCGCTGACCCGGGACCCTGCCCCGTCCCCTTCGCCGCGACGGCGCTTCCCCGCGCGGGTGGCGGCCTGGCTGGCCGTGGTGATCCTGGTGGCCCTGTTCGGCGTCGGGACGGTGGGCGGCTACCGCTACAAGGCGGGGCACTGGCCCCTGCCCGCTTCGCTGTCCGTCCTGGCAAAGCCGCCGCAAGAGGGTTCGGTGGCGCCGGTGACGGAAACCGAGCCCAATACCGCCGTTGCGGAGTACCTGCGGTCGGTGGTGGCTGTTACCGCGCAGGGCGCCGCCGGAAACCGGGCCGGCTCCGGCTTTATCGTGGATGAGGAGGGCCGGGTGGTCACCGCGGCCCATGTGGTGGAGGGGGCCCGCTGTGTCACGGTGATGGACAGCAACGGCCGGCTGCACCCGGGAACGGTGGTCGCTGTTTGGGCGGATCAGGATTTGGCCCTGGTGGCGGTCCCCGGCCTGAAGGGATGGCCGGCTCCGCTTGCCTTCGGCGACTCCGGAACGCTCCGGCTGTATGAGGATGTCTATGTCCTGGGCTTCCCCCGGGGCGTGGGCAACAGCGTGGCCCTGCCGGCCCAGGTGAGCCGGCTGCATGACCAGCGCATGATCGACGGCCGGTATTTCGGCAACCTGATTCAGATCACCGGCGCCCGGGTGCTTGAGGGCACCAGCGGCGGTCCGTTGATCCACCGGGGAACGGGGCAGGTGGTGGGGATGGTGGCCGCCGGCACCGAGGGCGATTTGGCCTATGCCATCCCCTCGGAGGAACTGATCGGTCACCTGGCCCAGTGGGCGAACCGCACCCCGGCGGCCCTGTGCGAGCCGGTGCCGGCCGCGCACACCACCACCGTGCTGCTTGCGGC
The DNA here is from genome assembly GCA_036562385.1 of Symbiobacteriaceae bacterium. Lineage (GTDB taxonomy): Bacteria > Bacillota > Sulfobacillia > Symbiobacteriales > Symbiobacteriaceae > DATCKG01. Next base: position 28,230 of record DATCKG010000069.1, on the reverse strand, counting down.
CATCGCTCCCCTTTCCGGGGCGGACAGCATCGACGGGGCCGATCTGGTGGACGGGGTGATCCTTGCGGTCCGGGATATGGAGGAGAACCTGCGGGCCGCGGGGTATGAGGTGCTGGTTCAGCCCTACGACGACCGGAGCCTGCCTGAGGTGGGGCGGGAGATGGCTCTGCAGGCCGCCGCCAACCCCCGGGTGATCGGAGTGGTGGGAAGCCTGGACAGCCAGGTGACCTATGCGGTGGCGGAAAGCCTCCGTTTGTCCGGCCTGCCCCTGGTGGTACCCACTGCCGGTGCCGAGGAACTGACGGCCCAGGGATGGCCCCACGTGAACCGTATCGTGGCCAGCGCCCGGCGGCTGCCTGAGGCCGCGGCCCGGTATGCGAAGCAGAGCCTGAAGCTGAAGAACATCTACATCCTCTGGGACGGCACGCCCGAGGAGCAGCAGAACGTGGCGCTGTTTCGGTGGGCGGCCCAGGTGCTGGACCTGCCGGTGGTGGGGGAGACGGTTCTGACCGCCGGTCAGCCCGACGGGCAGATGGTGGATGCCATCCGGCAGTCCGGCGCGGACGGGATTTATCTGGCCGCCCGGGGCAGCATCGCTCCCGCCGCGGTGCAGCGGCTCCGCAGCCATGGGTTCGCCGGACCGATCCTGGGGGGAGCGGGCCTGTACGTCCCGGCCTTCCAGTACCTCACCGGGTCGGAGTACCGGGAGATTTTCTTCCCCCGTCTGACGGCGGAACCCAGCGATCCCTTCCGGCGCCATTTCGAGAGCGTGCTGGGAAAACCCACCCGGGGTTACGCGGCCTATGGATACGACGCGGCCAGCGTGCTGCTGGCGGCGCTAGTCCGCTACGGAGAGGAGCATCCGGCCCAGGTGCCGGTTCGGAGCGAACTGATGAAGCTGGTACGGGAGACCACCGGCTATTCTGGCCGGACCGCGTGGATATCCTTTGACAGCGACACCGGCGAAAACGAGACCGCGTGGGTCTACATGTACGAGTGGCAGCAGGGGACGCCGGTGCTGCGGGAGCGCCTTCAGTAGGGGCTTCCGACTCTGGTAAGGGGACTGGCCGCCGGTCGGATTTGCCACTTATCTTTAGCGGTTCGAAATGATATCCTTAACCCAAGAAGACCGCGGCCGCGGCTGTTCGTGACTGCGGGTGGGATAGGGGGTGAGCCTGATGGCCGAGCTTGAGCCCGTCCTATCGCCCCAGCAGGAATACGACTTGGTGGAGCGCTGCCAGGCCGGCGATCGGCAGGCCTTTGAAGCGCTGTTTCAGCTTTACCATGCGGACGTCTTCCGGTTTGCCTACCTGGTGGTGCGGGATGCCAGTCTGGCTCAGGATGTGGTCCAGGAGACGTTCCTGAAGGTCTTCCGCACCATCGACCGGTTTCAGTACCGCTCCAGCCTGAAGTCCTGGCTGTACCGGGTAGTCGTCAACGAGGCGATCAGCCTGCTGAGGCGGCGGAAGATTCGGGAGGACCTGGACGGCGACGGCAGGGCGAAGGTGCAGGCCCCGGCGGCGCGCCGGGACTGGCAGCCGGAAGAGGCGGTGCTGGAGAGCGAGGAGCGGTCGCTGCTGTACTGGGCCATCGGGCAACTGGATCCGGTCCACCGAACCGTGGTGGTGCTCAAGTATTTCCACGAGTTTTCCGATGCGGAGATTGCCGCCATCGTCGGGTGTCCGCCGGGGACGGTGAAGTCTCGGCTCCACCGGGCGCGCCTGCTGCTGCGTCACGTCATGGCCCGGGAGATGGGGCGGCCCGATCTGGTGGCTTTGTCATACATGCAATTGTCTCACCATCCGGTGTGAATCATTTGGAGGAGTGAGCCGAGTGCGTCCGGGCATTCGGATGATTCGGGAGGAACTGCGCCGGGAAGCGGAACGGGTGCCGATCCCGGAGGACATGTGGCAGCGGATCAGCGCCGAACTGGAGCAGGACCTGCGGCGGCAGCAGCGGCGCCGCCGGATCCTGCAGCGGCTGCGTGCGCTGCGACCGCTGCTGGCGCTGACGCTGGTGGGGGGCGTTCTCGGGGCGGTGCTCTGGTCATGGTCGGCCGATACCACCTGGTACGTGCCACCGGCAAGCGGGGGGAGGGATGTGGCTTTCCTGCGTCCGCCCAAAGATAATCTGCGGGCGGGTTATTTTGTCGCGGTGGCGGGCTGGCAGCGGCCGGCCCAGAAGCAAGAGGGGCGGGGATCCCCTTCTGCCCGGGTTGCGCCGTGACGAACCGGGCGGGAAAGCGAGGTGAGGCCGATGGATCTGGAGGAACAGGTGAAGCTGCTGCCTGACCGGCCCGGCTGTTACGTCTTCAAGGACGCCAACGGCCGGATTATTTATGTAGGAAAAGCGCGCAACCTGAAAAATCGGGTTCGGCAGTACTTCCAGTCATCCCGCAATCTGACGGCCAAGGTGCTGGCCATGGTGAATCAGATCGCCTCCATCGAGCATATCGTTACCGACACCGAAGTGGAGGCGCTGATTCTGGAATCGAACCTGATCAAGAAACACAAGCCCAAATACAACATTCGGCTGCGGGACGACAAACAGTACCCGTACCTCCGCCTCACCCTGGGGGAAAAGTGGCCGCGGCTGGTGGTATCCCGCACCATGCGGAAGGATGGCTCGCGCTACTTCGGCCCCTTTACCAGCGCGCAGCCGATGTGGGAGACCATGAAACTGGCCCGGCGGCTCTTTCCCCTGCGGACCTGCAACGACCCCTCCCGTCACCCGCGGGCCTGTCTGCAGTACCACATCGGCCGCTGCCTGGGCCCGTGCCTGCCGGATTTTGATCGGCACCAGGAGTACGAACAGGCCGTCAAAGATTTGGCCGCTTTCTTGGAGGGCCGGACCGATGAGGTGATCAGCCGGCTTAAGGCCCGGATGGAAGAGGCGGCGGAGCGGCTGGAGTTTGAGCGGGCGGCAGAGCTGCGGGACCAGATCGCGGCGATCCAGAAGGTGACGGAGAAGCAGAAGATCATCTCCCACGATATGGCCGACCTGGACGCGATCGCCTACGCCCGCAGCCACGATGAGGCCTGCGTGCAGGTCTTCTTCGTTCGCCAGGGTAAGCTGGTGGGCCGGGATCAGTTCATCATGACCGGCGCGGACGAGATGTCCGGCGGCGAGATCCTGGCCGCCTTCATCCAGCAGCACTACAGCCAGACCAGCTTTATCCCCCGGGAGATCCTGGTCAGCGACGAACCGGAGAACCGGGAAGTGCTGGAGGAGTGGCTCTCCCGTAAGCGGGAGGGCAAGGTGACCCTCCGGCGCCCGCAGCGGGGCGAGAAGCGGGCGCTGGTGGAGATGGTGGCGAAGAACGCCGCGGAAGGCATGGTGGAGCGGGAGAAGGAGCGGGAGCACGAACTGGCCTCCACGCAAGGGGCGCTGGAGGAACTGCAGAAGGCGCTGAACCTGCCGCGGCTGCCGTACCGGATTGAGTGCTTCGACGTCTCCCACATCCAGGGCTCCGAGGTGGTGGCCTCCATGGTGGTCTTCGAGGGGGGGCGGCCAAAGAAGGAGGACTACCGCCGGTTCAAGATCCGCGTCGATCAGAACAACGACTTTGCCAACATGGCGGAGGCGATCACCCGGCGGTTTCGGCGGGGCCTGGCGGAGCGGGAGGCGATGCAGCGCCAGGCGCAGTCGCCGGAGGCCGTGGAAGGACAGGCGGCGGAGGCCGTCCGGCCGTACCGGCCCGAAGCAGGGGGGAAATTCGCCGTCTTTCCGGATCTGCTTATCATCGATGGCGGCAAGGGGCAGCTTTCCTACGCCCGGGAGGCGATGCGGGCCCTGGGGGTGGACGATATCCCCACCTTCGGCCTGGCCAAGGAAGAGGAACTGCTCTGCGAGGAAGGCCGGGACGAGTGGATCCGCTTGCCCCGGGGATCCCAGGGGCTGTTCCTCCTGCAGCGAGTGCGGGATGAGGCCCACCGGTTCGCCATCACCTACCACCGGAAGCTGCATCGGAAGGCGGCTACCCGCTCCCGGCTGGATGAGGTGCCCGGTATCGGGCCGAAACGGAAAAAAGCGCTGCTGGCCGCCTTCGGTTCGCTCCGGCGCATCCGGGAGGCCACGGTGGAAGAGCTGGCAGCGGTTCCGGGCATGAACCGCGCGGTGGCAGAACGACTGCTGGAGCATCTGGGGAGCTTGTAAGGACAAAAGGGCCCGTCGCGAAAGCGCTCTTGGAAGGGGAGACCGATATGACCGGGAAGCTGCTTCCCGTGCTGCTGAGTCTGCTGCTGATGCTGACGGCCTGTACGGCCCACCGGGGACCCGATGGGGTGGTACCCGGAGACGAAACCAAGCAGACGGAGGAGCCCGCCTCCGAAACCCCGGGACCGGGGGAGGAGCCGGGCGAGGACACGCCGGATACGGACCGGGGGCAGACCGGCACCGGGGAGGAGCCCGTGCGGTGGTATCCCCGCGGCATCGGTATGCCGCTGGCCACCGACGACCCGGCCCATCAGGACGATAAGGTGGTCATGCTCACCTTCGACGACGGCCCTTCGCAGACGGACTCGACGGCGCGGATCCTGGATGTGCTCAAAGCGGAAGGCGTCCGGGCGGTCTTCTTTGTGACGGGATACGGGGCCAAGCACACCGATATGCTCCGCCGCATCGCGGAGGAGGGGCACGTGATCGGGCTGCACACCGTGACCCATTCCGATCTGACCACGCTGACGCCGGAGGAGATCCGGGCGGAACTGGTGCCCCTGATGGAGACGATCGAGACTGTGACGGGCCAGCGGCCCCGGTACCTGCGGCCGCCCTTCGGGGCTTACAACGATCAAGTGCTGGCGGTGGCGGCGGAACTGGGGCTGGAAGTGGTGACCTGGACCAGCGGGTCGCTGGACTGGGAGGGCACCGATGCGTCCGGCTACAAGGATCCTGCCGTGGTGGTGGCCGATGTGATGAGCCAGCTTTACCCGGGGGCGGTCTACCTCTTCCACGATACCCTTCTCCATACCGCCGAGGCCTTGCCGACGATCATCCAGCGCATGCAGGCGGAGGGGTATGAGTTCGTTGTGCTGCCCTGATCGGGGGAAAGCCTCTTGACTTTTGGGGAGGCGCCCGGTAGTACGGAAAAGGGGCAGGCAGGGGACTGGCAGAGAGGTGATGGGACGAAATGATGGGGACCCGGCTGAGGGGCAGGAGCGCCCACAGGTCAGGCAGGGCAGACGGGAGGGAGAGGCCGTGAGATGGTTGGTGCGCTGGCTGCTCAATGCCCTGAGCCTGCTGGCCATCGCCTACATCGCTCCCCAGTTGGGGATCCTTCCCGGATTCCGGGTGGAGAGCTTCGAGGCCGCCATCGTGGCGGTGCTGATTCTCACCCTGCTCAACATGACGGTCCGCCCGTTGCTGATGTGGCTGACGCTGCCGGTCACTTGCCTGACATTTGGCCTCTTCACGTTGGTGATCAACGCCTTGATGATGCTGCTGACGTCTGCGCTGGTCACCGGTTTTCACGTCGGCAGCTTTGGCAACGCCGTGGTGGTTTCGCTGCTCTACGCAGTGGTGAGCGGGTTGTTAAACACTCTGTTTAATAAAAAGGAAGATTGATGTGATCAAGCTGGTAGCGCTGGATGTAGATGGTACCCTGTTGGATTACAATCTGGAGATCCCGGCGGTCACCAGGGAGGCCATCGCCGAGGCCAAGGCCCGCGGGGTGCAGTTTACCCTGGTGACGGGCCGGATGTATCAATCGACCGTGTACCTGGCCCGGGAGCTGGGCCTGGACCAGGTTCTCCTGGTGACGTACAACGGCGCCATGGTGCGGGAGTACCCCTCCGGGCGCGTCATTTACCACGAGCCGGTCCCACTGGAGACCGGGAAGGCGCTGGCAGCCTACTGTGAGGCACGCGGGCTGTACCTGCAGGCTTACGTGGACGACGAACTGTATGTCCCCGAAATTGTGCCGCAGACGCAGGAATACGTGAGCGCCTGCAGGGTGGAAGCCCACCCGGTGGGATCGCTTTTTCTGTGGATGCAGCAGCCGCTGACCAAACTCCTGATCATCGAGAAACCGGCCACCATCGCCGCCATCGCCGGCGAGGTGCGGGAACTGCTGGGTCCGGGGGTGACGGTGACCCAGTCCTGGCCCACCTACCTGGAGGTGTTCAACAGCCGGGTCTCCAAGGCCACCGGTCTGGAGGCGGTGGCCCGGATCCTGGGGGTGAAGCGGGAGGAGGTGCTGGCCATGGGGGATGAGATGAACGACTTGCCCATGCTCACCTGGGCGGGGACCAGCTTTGCCATGGCCCACGCGCCGGAGCCCGTACGCCGGGCGGCGACCTATGTGACCTCTGCCGGTGCCGGCGAGGGGGTGGCCGAAGCCCTGAAGCGGATGGGGCTGTGCGGCTAATCAGCACGAGATCAGAAAAGCGCACCGTTTCCCGTGGCGGGAAACGGTGCGCTTTCTTGATGCCGCTAGATGGCCTCGGCCACCAGGTCGCCCATCTGGCTGGTGCTGACCACCGGTAGGCCGGGCTCGGCCAGGTCAGCGGTCCGGTAGCCCTGCTCCAACACCTTCTCGACGGCATCCTCCACGGCCTTGGCGGCCGCTTCCTGGTGGAAGCTGATGCGGAGCATCATCGCCACGCAGAGGATGGTGGCCAGGGGATTGGCCTTGCCCTGCCCGGCGATGTCCGGGGCGGTGCCGTGGATGGGCTCATAGAGGGCAAGTCCGCCGGCGCCGACGCTGGCGCTGGGCAGCATGCCGATGGAGCCCGGAATCACCGCGGCCTCGTCGGTCAGGATGTCGCCGAAGGTGTTCTCGGTGACGATGACGTCAAACTGGCCGGGATTACGGATCAGCTGCATGGCGCAGTTGTCGACGTACAGGTGGGTGAGCTGGACGTTGGGATACTCGGCGGCCAGCCGGGTGACCACCTCCCGCCAGCGGCGGCTGGTGGCCAGCACGTTGGCCTTGTCCACCGAGCAGAGCTTGCCCCGGCGCTGGCCGGCCAGGGTAAAGGCCAGCCGGGCCACCCGCTCGATTTCGGCGTCGGTGTACGCCATGGTGTCCACGGTCCGCTCCTGGCCTTCCCAGACCTGCTGCCCCTTGGGCTGGCCGAAGTAGAGCCCGCCGGTCAGCTCCCGGACGATCATGATGTCCACGCCGTCGCCCAGAATCTCGGGCCGGAGAGGAGACCGGTGGAGCAGCGCTTTATAGGTCTTGGTGGGCCGCAGGTTGGCGTAGAGCTGCAGCTCCTTGCGAAGGCCCAAGATGGCGGCCTCCGGCCGGAGGTGGAGGGGCAGGTGATCCCACTGGTCGCCCCCCACCGCGCCGAAGAGGATCGCATCGGACTGGCGGGCCAGCTCCAGGCTCTCCGGCGGCAGCGGATGGCCCACCCGATCGTACGCGGTGCCGCCCACCAGTCCCTCCTGTAGTTCAAACCGCAGTCCGAAGCGGGCCTCCACGGCCTTCAGCACCTTGACGGCCTCGGCCATCACCTCAGGGCCGATGCCATCACCGGGAAAGACAGCGATCTTGTACATGATCCGGTTTCCTGCCTCCTTCGGAAATTAGCGCCGGTATGCGGGCTGACGGGCTTCATACGCCTCGATGGCATCCAGATGCTGCAGCGTCAGCCCGATATCATCCAGGCCGTTCATGAGGCAGTACTTGCGGAACGGATCGATCTCAAAGGTGGCGCTGAACCCGTGTTCATCCTGGACGGTCTGATTGGCCAGGTCCACGGTGAGCTGATAGCCGCGGATCTCCTGGGCCCGCTTCATCAGTTCCCGCACCTGCTCCTCAGGGAGTACCACAGGCAGCATAAAGTTCTTAAAGCAGTTATTGTAGAAAATATCGGCAAAGGACGGGGCGATGATCACCCGGAAGCCGTAGTCGGCCAGGCCCCAGGGTGCGTGCTCCCGGCTGGAGCCGCACCCGAAGTTCTTCCCGGCCACCAGGATGGTGGCGCCCTGGTACTGGGGCTTGTTCAGTTCAAAGTCGGGATTGGGGCTGCCGTCGGGCAGATACCGCCAGTCGTAGAAGATGAACTGGCCAAACCCCGTCCGCTCAATACGCTTCAGGAACTGCTTCGGCATGATCTGGTCTGTATCCACGTTGGTCCGGTCCATGGGGACCACCAGGCCGGTATGTTTCACAAACGGTTCCATCTGCAGAGACCTCCCCTGTTACTGCCACTCCCGGACATCGACGAAATGGCCGGCAATGGCCGCCGCCGCAGCCATCTGCGGGCTGACCAGGTGGGTGCGGCCGCCCTTGCCCTGACGCCCCTCGAAGTTGCGGTTGCTGGTGCTGGCGCACCGCTCCCCGGGCTTGAGGATGTCGGGGTTCATGCCGAGGCACATGCTGCAGCCGGCTTCCCGCCAGTCAAACCCGGCTTCCTTGAAGATCTTGTCGAGCCCTTCCTTCTCGGCCTGCGCCTTCACCCACGTGGATCCGGGGACCACCATGGCGTAGACGCCGTCGGCCACCTTCTTGCCCTTGACGATCTCGGCGGCCGCCCGCAGGTCCTCCAGCCGGCCGTTGGTGCAGGAGCCGATGAAGACCCGGTCGATCTTGATCTCCTGGATCGGGGTGCCGGGCTTGAGACCCATGTACTCCAGGGCCCGCTGCGCGGCCTTGCGGTCGGCCGGATCTTCGAACTCATCGGGATCGGGCACACAGCCCGTGACCGGGACCACCATGCCCGGGCTGGTTCCCCAGGTGACGTGCGGAACCAGCGTGGAAGCGTCGAACACCTCCACCCGGTCATAGGTGGCACCGGGATCGGTGGGCAGCTTGCGCCAGTCGTCCAGGGCCTGCTCCCAGAGGGCGCCTTTCGGAGCGAAGGGCCGTCCCTCGAGGTAGGCAAAGGTGGTGTCGTCCGGCGCCACCATGCCGGCCCTGGCGCCGGCCTCGATGGACATGTTGCAGATGGTCATGCGGCCTTCCATGGAGAGAGAGCGGATCGCCTCACCGGTGTACTCGATGACGTAGCCGGTGGCGCCGTCGGTGCCGATGCGGCCGATGACCGCCAGGATGATGTCCTTGGCGCTGACGCCCCGGGGCAGCTTGCCCTCCACCCGGATCTCCATGGTCTTGGGCTTGTGCTGCAGCAGCGTCTGGGTGGCCAGGACGTGCTCCACCTCGGATGTGCCGATGCCGAAGGCCAGGGCGCCGAAGGCACCGTGGGTGCTGGTGTGGGAGTCGCCGCAGACGATGGTCATGCCGGGCTGGGTATAGCCCAGTTCCGGACCGATGACGTGGACGATGCCCTGATGGGGGCTCGTCAGGTCGTAGAAGGTGATACCGAACTCCTGGCAGTTGCGGCGCAGAGTATCGATCTGCTTCTTGGAGATCTCATCGGTGATGGGCAGGTCCCGGCTCCAGGTGGGCACGTTGTGGTCCACCGTGGCCACGGTCCGGTCCGGCCGCCGCACCCGGCGCCCCTTCAACCGCAGGCCCTCGAAGGCTTGCGGTGAGGTCACCTCATGGACCAGGTGCAGATCGATGTAAAGAATTGCGGGTTTGCCCTCTTCCTGCAATACGACATGGTTTTCCCAGATCTTCTCGAACATTGTCTTGGGTTTCATCTGCTCAACCCTCCTAGTCTCCGTATGCGCGCTGCAGCCAAAGCGGATCTTGCTGCATGTCAGCAGGAACCGGCGTGCCCCGGCCCGTGAGCAGCTTGTTCACCGCTGCCACGTATGCCCGGGCGGACGCCTCCAGCACGTCCGTGCTGGCCCCCCGGCCGGTGGCGATGCGGTCGCCAGAGACCACCCGGACCACCACTTCACCCAGGGCGTCCTGGCCGCCGGTGACGCCCTTGAGCTGGTAGCGGACCAGGTGCCCGTCAAAGCCGATGGCCCGGTCAATGGCCTGGTACAGGGCCTCCACGGGCCCGTCGCCGGAGGCGGCCTCCTGCCTGGCCTCGCCCTCCTTCTCCACCTGCACGGTGGCGGTGGGCAGGGTGTTGGTACCGGTCACCACCTGGAAGGAGACCAGCCGCACCGGCTCCCGGGGACCCCGCTGCCCGGCGTCCACGGCCAGGGCCTCCAGGTCCTCGTCGGTGACGTACTTCTTGCGGTCGGCCAGCTCCTTGAAGCGGGCAAAGGCCCGGTCCAGCTCCTCCTCGGAGAGCTGGTAGCCGAGATGCTGCAGCCGGTCCCGGAACGCGTGCCGCCCGGAGTGCTTCCCCAGCACCAGGCAGCTTTCCGGCACCCCCACATCCTCCGGCCGCATGATCTCGTAGGTGGTGCGGTCTTTCAGCACGCCATCCTGGTGGATGCCGGCCTCGTGGGCGAAGGCGTTGGCGCCGACGATGGCCTTGTTGGGCTGCACCGCGACGCCGGTGACGGCCTGCAGCAGGCGGGAGGTGCGGTAGATCTCCCGGGTGTTGATGCCCGTCACGTACGGGTATACATCCCGCCGGGTGTGCAGGGCCATGACCACCTCCTCGATGGCCACGTTGCCGGCCCGCTCACCGATGCCGTTGATGGTGCCTTCTACCTGTCCGACTCCCGCCTCAATAGCCGCCAGAGTGTTGGCGGTGGCCAGCCCCAGGTCGTTGTGGTTGTGGCAGGAGAAGATCACCTCACCGGGAGCCTCCACATGCTCCATGAGGTACCGGAACAGGTCGTACATCTCCTTCGGGGTGATGTAGCCTGTGGTGTCGGGCACGTTCAGCACCCGGGCGCCCGCCTGGGCCGCCACGGTCAGGACCTGTGCCAGGAACCGCCAGTCCGACCGGGTGGCGTCCTCGGCACTGAACTCCACCTCCATGCCAAAGGAGGCGGCGTAGGCGACCATCTCGCGCACCCGCTCCACCACCTGCTCCGGGGTCATCTTGAGCTTCTTCTCCATGTGGATGGGTGAGGTGGCGATGAACGTGTGGATCCGGGGACGCTCCGCATGCTTGAGGGCCTCCGCAGCGGCTTCGATGTCCTTCTTGTTGGCCCGGGCCAGGCTCGCGATCACCGGGCCCCGGACTTCCCGGGCAATCTGCTGAACGGAGGCAAAATCACCGGGGGACGAGGCGGCAAAACCGGCCTCAATCACGTCCACGCCCAGCCGGGCCAGCTGGCGGGCGATCTGCAGCTTCTCGTCTGCCGTCATGCTGAAGCCCGGCGCCTGCTCGCCATCGCGCAGGGTCGTGTCAAAAATGGCGATGCGCTTGGACATTCCCAATTCCCTCCCCTGGGATGCTGGCAAGTAACCCAAATGAACGACCGCCCCTACCGGAGCCATGCTCCGGTAGGGGCGGTGGAATCGCCGCGGTACCACCCTACTTCGCCGGTGAGATCACCGGCCTCAGGGGCGCACCCAATGCTGGGGCGCCGGAGGGGTAACGGCCTCCCACCGGCCCTTCCTGAGCCCGTGGACATCCACGGGGTTCAGAAGGACAGCTCCGGGGTGAGTTCGGGGTTCGCCTGCGGCACCGGGTTCCACCAACCCCCGGCTCTCTGGAGGCGCGCCAGGCGGGTCCTACTGGCCCCTTCATCGCCTGTAGCGGCCGCATGAGGTGCGGCCTGGATTTTTGTCGACTATCGTACCAGCGATGAAAATCGGTGTCAATAGGCTTCCGGGAAATCAGCCAGAGTTCTTGCTTGCAGCACAAAAGGCGCAGGGCAACATCCAGCGCCCTGCGCGGTAAGCACCCGATCTTCCCGGTTTCATCCGCCCATCTTGCCCATGCCCCATGGCCCCGTAGGTACCTGTGATCCTTTGCCAAAGGGCCAGCCAGGCATGGGTACCGGTCTCAGGGGCAGCGGGGAGGGCGGGCTCCAGTGCCACCCTTCCCATTCCTCGCCCCGGGGCAATCCCAGCAGCTGCGGCTCCGCGCGCTCTACGGCCCGGATCGCCTCGGAAGCCGACAGGCCGGTACCCACCAGGGCGGCCATGAGGGCCACTTCCCGGAGCACATGGTCCACCGGCGCGCCTGCCCGCAGCTCCCGGAGGCCGTGGCGTACGATGGGTTCAACCTTCTGCCGAAACTGATGAGGCATGCTTTTTCGGCACCTCCGCGGTATCCTATGGTACGTGCGGGTGGGGTGTGACGTAGGTGTCGGCGGCTCGTTCGCAGCATAACCAATTCGCACGGCGGACCGTTGTTACTTCAGGAGTGGTGCGATGCATTTCCCAGGCGGTACCATCACACGGCGGGAGGCTGCGGCTCCCGCCTCCGGAAAGGGATGCAGGTATGCGTTTGCGGCAACTGTGGTTTTCCCTGGTGCAAGTCGCCTATGATCTGGCTTTGAAGATGAATCCCCGCAAGCTGGCTGCACACGCCGTTATCCAGGATGAGCAAGGCCGGGTCCTCCTGCTGCGTTCCCGGTACGCGGGAAGCTGGTCCCTGCCGGGAGGCGGCCTGAACCGGCGCGAGAACCTGGATGCCGCGGTGATCCGGGAGTGTCGGGAGGAACTGGGCGTGACGGTCGCGGTGGAAGCGCTGACGGGGATGTATTATGACACCAAGACCAGTACCTACGTGGCCATTTTCCGCTGCTCCATCGTGGGCGGGTCCATCCAACTGTCCCACGAACACAGCGAGTACCGCTGGGTTCCAGTGGCGGAACTGCCAGCGCGCCTCCGGCAGCAGGTGGAGGATGCCCTGGCCTTCGACGGCCACACGATTCTGCGGTGCCTGGCGTGACAAAAACCCCGGCAGCACGGCGGCTGCCGGGGTTTTTGTCACGGCGCCGGAGTAAAGGCGGCGGCCAGTTCGCTGCCGGTGGCCCAGAGGTAAATCAGGAAAGCCGGCAGCAGGGGCATCAGCGTGAGGAGGTAGCGGGCCCGGATGAGCTCCCGCCTGGGGGCAGGGGCGGACGGTTCGGGTTCCGCCGGGCGCGTTCCGGCGGCCACGTCCCCGGGGCCCAGGCTCCGGACCACGGCCCAGGCGGCGGCGCTGAGCACGGCTGCCACCAGGGTGAGAATCAACAGGTCCGGCCATGTGGTGGCCCGTACTCCCTCACCAGCCAGCAGGCTGTCGGAGCGCCCCTGTAAGAGGAAGGCGAGGGTCAGGGCGATTCCGTTGTTGACAAAATGCATGCACATGCTGGGAAGCAGGGAGCCCGACCGCTCGGCCGCCGCGGCAAAGAGCAACCCCAGAACGGTGAGGGGCAGGAGGCGGATCAGCGACAGGTGCATCATGCCGAACAGCAGGCCTGTCAGCACCACTGCTCCCGTGGGCCCCAGGGGCCGGAGGCTGGTCTGGATGTACCCGCGGAAAGCCGCCTCCTCGCAGATGGCCGGAACCAGGGCGCCGGCCAGCAGCGCCAGTGGGTAGGGCGCCTCCAGCAGTTCCTGGTACTGCGGGGGCATGCGGCCCCCCAGCATGTCCAGCAGGGCGAGCATCAGCAAGCCCAGCACCTGGGCAAGGGCCCAGGCCAGTACCCCCAACAGCACACTCTTGAGGAGACCCTGCGCCGTCAGCCGGCGGAGGCGGAAGACCTCCCGGGCGGGGCGCTGGTCCAGCAGCAGCCCGAAGACCGCGGAAAGCCCCAGGAACAGTCCTACCTGGACCAGGATGATCCCGGCGAGGTGAAAGCGGTGCTGCAGGTATCCACCTACGGTGATCAGAAGCAGCAGGGCCACGGTGTAGAACAGAGTAGCCCGGACAGGCAGCGGGATGGGACGACTGTGCATGGGCAGGCCTCCCGGCAGGAGAAAGTGATCAGCATAAAGGATTTCGGGTTCCTGAAGGGTTCGGCGGCTGGTGAGCGTCCAACCAGACAGAACGCAGCAAAGAGGTTGTGGTGCATGTCCTCGACTCCGCCTGACGAAGCGCTGGTCCTGATGGCACAACAGGGGAACATGAAGGCCTTTGCGATGCTTGTGGAGCGCCATCAGGGACGCGTCTACCGGATGCTGTATCAGGTGGTGGGGGACGAACAGGACGCACAGGATCTGACCCAGGAGGCTTTCCTCAAAGTGTACCGGTCTCTCGCCGGGTACCGCGGCGAGGCGGCGTTTACCACCTGGCTGCACAGGCTGACCGTGAACGTGGCCCTTGACTGGCTGCGGGCCCGGCGCCGCCGGCCCCTTCAGGTGCCGCTGGAACTGCCGGAGGAGGGCGAGCGACGGATACAGGGGTTTGCAGGGGTCCCGGAGGATCCCGAGGAGGCCGCTTTGCGAAATGAGCGGCGGCGCCGCCTCCGGGAGGCGATCCGGGCGTTGCCGCCGGACTACCGGGAAGTGGTGCTCCTGTACCACTTCTATCAGCTGAGCTACCGGGAGATCGCGGAGCGGCTTCATATCCCGGTGCGAACCGTCGAGTCCCGCCTGTACCGGGCCAAACAGCAGCTGCGAAAAGCCTTTTTCCAAGCAGACGGGGGTGACAGCGATGGAGTGCGGCGAGGTCTGCCGGCGTCTGGAGGCCTACTGGGCCCGGACCCTGACAGAAGCAGAGGCCAAGGCGGTGGCGAATCATCTCTCCCGGTGTGAGGCGTGCCGGCGGGAGTACAGGGCCTTGGAAGAGCTGAACGCCGCTTTGGCAGACCCGCTCCTGTGGGCGGAAGTTCTGGCGGACCCTGCCCCGCTGCCCGCTGACTTCTCCGACCGGGTGATGGCCCGGGTGCAGGCAGAACACGGCAACGGTTTCCACCTGGTGCTGCCCTGGCTCCGGCAGCGGTGGTCCAGAGGCCAGTACGTGAGCTTGGCCTATGCCCTGGGCGCGACCACGGTAGTAGTTTCGCTGGGGAACATGCTTTTCCTTTGGAGCCAGTGCACCCAACGGCTGGCGGTCTGGGCAGCCCAGGGACTGGCGTTCTGGGCGGCGCTGCAGGCCCGCCTGGACGCCTTCCTGTCCGGCTGGGTGGCCGCTCTGTTTCAGATTGGCTGAGGGGGATTCACACGCATGAGCTGCGCATTTCACCCGGACCGCGCAAGCAAACAGGTGTGCAGCCTGTGTGGCAGCGAGGTTTGCGAAGAATGTGGCATCAGCCTGGCCGGGCAGGTGTACTGCCGGGCCTGCCTGGAGGCCCGCGTTGCCACGGTGAACCGGCCCGTCAACAGTACGCTCCGGTTGCTTTTTTCGGTGGTGCCCGGTCTGGGGCACCTCTATATGGGTCTCTTTCAGCGGGGCATGCAGCTGATGGCCGCGACGGCGCTGGGAATCGTCTTACTGGGTTTGCTGATGCCGTGGCTCAACGGGCTGTTCATCCCGGTGATGATTTTCTACAGCGTCTTTGAGGCGCGGGAAATCCACCTCCGGCTGCGGCAGGGACTGGAGGTGGAGGACAAGGGGCTGGTGGATCTGTCGGTCCTCCGGCAGCGGTGGCATCCCCGGTACACCGCGTACCTGCTGATCGGCCTCGGCGCGCTGGTGCTGTACAACGCCGTGGTCCTGGACCTGGCGGTGCTGCTCTTTCCGGAAGGCCGAGCCGACGAGGTGGTGGAGACGGTGCGGGGCCTGACGGTAGGTGTTGTGGCCCTGGGTGCCGGGATCTGGCTGCTTCGGAGGGGAGAGGGCCAGTCCCGTTCCCAGTGACTGCTGGGCGCGCTCACCTTTTCGGTGCCGGCGGGGATACTACTGCCGGGAGGGGGTGGGAGCGGCTCCCTTCTTCTGGAGGATAACGGAGGGCCAAGGGAGAACTCTCTGTTGTTCCCAGGGGGGCCTGTTTTCACTCTCCATCTGGGAGGGGGCGCATGACGATGCATCAGGGAATCCGGCTGGTGATCGTGACCGGCATGTCCGGCGCGGGGAAGACGCAGGCGATCAAGTATTTGGAAGATCTCGGGTTTTTCTGCGTGGACAACCTGCCCCCTGCCCTGATGCCAAAAATGGCAGAGCTTTGCCTGCAGTCAGAAGGAAAAGTGCAGCGGCTGGCACTGGGAATCGATACCCGTGGGGGCCAGTTTTTTCATCGGATCCAGCATTCGCTGGACGAGCTGGAGAAGATGGGATTCACCTACCAGATTCTTTTCATGGACGCATCGGATGAGACCCTGGTCCGGCGGTACAAGGAGTCCCGCCGCCGCCATCCGCTGGCGCCCCACGGCCGGATTGTGGAGGGCATTCGGAAGGAGCAGAAGCTGCTACAGGAGCTGAGGGGCCGAGCCACCTGGATCATTGACACCAGCAACCTCAAGGTTTCGGACCTGCGCCGGGAACTGTCGGCGCTGCTCACGGCCAATTCCAACGAACCGGGACTTCATGTCAGCGTGGTCTCCTTCGGTTTCAAGTACGGCTCCGTGATGGATGCCGACCTGGTTTTCGATGTTCGGTTCCTGCCGAATCCCCATTACGTGGACGACCTGAAGGCACTGACCGGCGAAGACAAGGCGGTCCAGGACTACGTGATGAAGTGGAGCGTCACCCAGCAGTTTTGGCGGCGGCTGACGGGCCTGATCGGCTTCCTGCTGCCCCAGTACGTCGCGGAGGGCAGAACGCAGCTGACGATTGCCGTCGGATGCACCGGCGGCCAGCACCGGTCCGTCTGCCTGGCCATCAAGCTGGGGGAGTGGCTGAGGGAGCGGGGCTATTCCTGTCATGTGGAGCATCGGGACGTCCCCGTCAGGCGGGAAGAGGCGCCTCCGGAGGCGGCTGAGGGGGAGGACGTCCCGGCGGCCGGGGACTTCGAGTCTCTGGACGTGCCGGCTGCGCCGGAGGAGGCCCCGCCCGGGGATGGGTCCAGTCAGGAGGGGCAGGAATGAAGCGATACCTGCGGTGGCTGCTGCCCGGTCTTGGGCTGAAGCGGTGGCTGCTGCTTTCGGTTTGCGGCGTGTTCTTGGTGGTCCTGGGGATCTCCCTGGTGGTCCATATCAACCTGTACGCGGTGGTGGGCGCCTGGCTCTTTGAGCACATCTCCTACAGCGCGGACATGTTCCGCCGGGGGCCTGTGGTGGCCGGGATCGCGGCCCTGGGATTGGGCATCTTCCTTGCCATGTACGGGGCGATCCGGCTGGTCCGGGCGGTGCTCGTCACCCTGCTGGGGCCGTGGGAAGACATGGCCGAAACCTACTACCAGCGTCGCTATCTGATCCGGGGGCCTCGGGTGGTGGCCATCGGGGGAGGCACCGGCATCCCGGCGTTGCTCCGGGGATTGAAACAATACACCTCGAACATTACCGCTGTGGTTACGGTGGCCGATGACGGCGGCTCCTCGGGCCGGTTGCGGAGCGAGTTCGGCATTCTGCCGCCTGGTGACATTCGGAACTGCCTGGTGGCACTGGCTGACACGGAGCCGCTGATGGAGCGGCTTTTTCAGCATCGGTTTGAGATGGGTGAAGGGCTGGCCGGCCACTCGTTTGGGAACTTGTTCATCCTGGCCATGACCGAGGCCACCGGCAACTTTTACGACGCCGTGCGGGCCTCCAGCCAGGTGCTGGCGGTCCGGGGGCGGGTGATGCCCTCTACCTTGGACCAGGTGATGCTCAAGGCGGAGATGGCCGACGGCCGCATCGTGGCCGGCGAGTCGATTATCGGCAAGGCCGGTGTGCCCATCCGCCGGGTCTTCCTGGAGCCCGTGGGGAAGGACGGGAAGCCGGGCGAGATCCGCCCCCTGCCGGAGGCCCTGGAGGCCATTGAACAGGCGGAGCTGATCGTCCTGGGGCCCGGCAGTCTGTACACCAGCATCATCCCCAATCTGCTGGTGCCGGGGGTGGCGGACGCCATCAGGCGTTCAAAGGCCCTGAAGATTTATGTGTGCAACATCATGACGGAACACGGGGAGACCGACGGCTATACGGTTTCCCGTCACATCAAGGCGATCATCGATCACGCGGGGTACGGGATCATCCATACCTGTCTGGCCAATACCCAGCCCATCCCGGAGGAGATCCTCGCGAAGTACGCGGCAGAGCACTCGGAACCCGTGCGGATCGATGTCAAGGAGGTCCAGCGCCTGGGGGTCGATCTGGTTCAGGCCGATTTGCTCGATCGCCGGCATGCCTATGTCCGGCATGACCCGGATAAACTGGCATGGCACATAATCAAGCTGTTCCTGGACCGGCGGACGCACCTGGAGCGGACCCCCTGGGACTTCTTCCTGCTAAGGCAGCGCTTACAGGAGCGCACCTGGGAGGAGGGGCGGTAGATGCGAACGGTCACGGCTGCGGGGTGCTGGCCCGGTCGGATCCGAGGTAGGGTGGTCTGGCTGGGCGCGGAGCCTTCCGGGCAGGCTCCCGGTCCGGTGGCGGACCGGGCTGAGGAGGTGCGCCGTTTCCGGCGCGAGGTGAGCCGGGGGTTGGCGGATCTGGAAGCCTGGTCGGAAGGGCAGCCGGTGCTGGAGGGCCGCCTTCTGCTGCAGGGGTACCGGGACGCCCTGCAGGAGGAATCATGGATCCGGCGCGTGTGCCTGGCAGTGGATCAGGAAGGAATGCCGGCGGCCGGAGCGGCGGTGGCGGCGGCCGAAAAGGTCAGCGCGGTGATGGTCCAGCGGGAGGCGCTGCGGGAGCGGGCCGGCTACCTGCTGACCGTAGCCCGATGGATTGCCAGACGGCTCCGGCCCCTGGACCTGCCGGAGGATGCCGTGCTGGCGGCCGAGCAGCTCAGCCCCCTGGAGACGCTGGACCGGCGGCACCCGGCCCTGATCGCGGGACCGGAACCGCCGGTGCGGGGCGGCGGCCCTCTGCTTTGGGGGGTGCCGGGTCTGGGTCCCCACTGGCACGGCAGGCGGGTGGAGGCCGACGGCCTGACCATTACGTTGGAAGAGGAGGTGGAGCCGGAGCCCGAGCCGGCACCGGCGGAATCCGGCCCTCCGCTCTGGGAGTGGGAAGGGAGCAGCCGGCTCAACGGCCGGCCGGTCTGCCGGCTCAACGGGGACCCCGGCATCCTGCAGGGCGCCCGAAAGCAGTGGGATCAGCCGCCGGTGGTCCTGGTGAGCCGCCTGGACGACCTGGCGGCGGTGCCCCTGTTTGTCCGGGAGACCGGTGGTGTGGCGGTGGATCTGGATAAGGCGGCGCCGGGGCCCCGGGGGCATCATCCGGGCGTCCGGCGGCTGCTGGAGGAGGCCATCCAGGCGGCCGGGGAGGCGGGGGTTCCCGTGGCCGTGGGCGGCGAGTTGGTGCGGCGGAACCCGGCCGAATGGCTGGCCTTGGGCATCAGTGGGATCCTGAACGGGCCCGTGCCCCGGAAAGGCGCGGTCAGCCGTACCAAGGGGGCGGGCCGCGGGCAGGGAGGACGGCGACAGCCGGAGCGGGGGAATGAAACGTGACAGATGCGGTATCCTTCTCCACCAGTGTCAAGCACGAACTGGCGCATCTGCCTGTGGAGCGGTCCTGCTGTCGGCGGATGGAGGTGGCGGCCCTGCTGCGGGCCAGCGGTCGGATCAGCATCAGTGCCAATCACCGCCTGGCCTGTATCCTGGGTACCGACTCCTCGCCGGTGGCCCGGCGCTTTATCCGAATGCTCAAGAGCGAGTTTCACCTGCGGCCGGAAGTGCTGGTGATGCGGCGCCAGCGGCTACGCAAGAATCTGACCTACGTGGTGCGGATTCCGCAGCAGCCCGGCCTGGTGGAGATGCTGAAGGAACTGGGGTTTCTGGATGCGGAGGGACGCCTGCAGGAATGGGGCTACCTGGAGGAGCTGGAGCAGGAACACTGCCGCTGTGCCTACCTGCGGGGAACCTTTTTGGGTACCGGGTGGGTCGCCTCACCGGAGCGACAGCACCACCTGGAGATGACTACCACCAGCACCGAGGCGGCCGATGCCCTGGGACAGCTGCTCTTCCAGTGCGGGATCCCGGTTCGGCTGGCCTACCGGAAGGAGTCCCTGGTGTTGTACGTGAAGGACGCCGATCAAATCGCGCATTTCCTGGGCCTGGTGGGAGCGCATCAGGCGCTGCTCCGGTTTGAGGAGGTCCGGGCCATCAAGGAAATGAAAAACCAGGTGAACCGGCAGGTGAACGCCGAAACAGCCAACCTGACCAAGACGGTGGAGGCCGCTGCTCGGCAGGTGGCCGCGTTGGAACGGCTCCGGGCCCGAGACGGGCTGAAGGATCTCAGCGAGCCGCTGCGGGAACTGGCCCTGCTCCGGCTCAGCCATCCGGATGCCAGCCTCAAGGAATTGGGCGAGATGTGCGTGCCACCTGTGGGCAAATCCGGGGTCAACCACCGCATGCGGAAACTGATGGAACTGGCCCGGCGGTATGAGAATGGATAACGGCTCCGGCGGAGGCGGAGAAAGCCGCCCCGTATCGGGCGGCCTTTTTGTCAGTCCGGATGCGCGGGGATGTTGACCGGACGCGGGGGTGGCGCCACTTTGCCGACCCCCCTCTTCATGGTACAATAGATGCGCATAGTCAAAACGGCTTTTGCCGTACGGTACCATTGTGTCCGGCCCGAATTCCTTCGGGCGTTACCCCGGTAAAGCAGGTGATCAGGTGACGTCACAGCCCCTTACCGGTCATATGCAGCCCCTGTCTATTTTTGCCTCGATCGCGGACGATCTGCAGCAGGTAGAACGGGCCATTGAGGAGGCGTTGGAAACCCCGGACCAGCTTTTGGGCGAGGTTTCCACGTACATTTTGCGTGCAGGAGGCAAGCGCATTCGCCCGGCGCTGGTAGTATTGTCCAGCAAGTTTCCGGGTGTGGACGTGGAACGGGTGATTCCGGTGGCGGTGGCGGTGGAATTGATCCACAGCGCCACCCTGGTCCACGACGATGTGGTGGATCATGCCGCCCTCCGCCGCGGCCGGCCCACGGTAAATGCCAAATGGTCCAACCAGGTTTCGGTGCTGGTGGGGGACTATTTGTTTGCCAAGGGCTTCTCCCTGCTGGCCCAAACTGGGAACAACCGGGTGGTGCGGCTCATGGCCGACGTGGTCCACGAGATGAGCCGCGGCGAACTGGCCCAGATGGCCTCCTATTTCTGTACGGAGCAATCGGAAGCCGACTACTACCAGCGGATCGCACAGAAGACCGGCTACCTGATCGCCGAATCCTGCCGGTTGGGCGCGATCATGGCAGGCGCTCCCGAGGATCAGGTGCAGGCGCTGTATGAGTATGGAATGGGCATCGGCCTCAGCTTTCAGATCGCCGACGACCTGCTGGACTTCCAGGGCAGCGAGGCCAAGGTGGGCAAGCCAGTGTGCGGCGATCTTAAGACAGGCATCCTGACGTTGCCGGTGATTCATGCCCTCCGCTGCTCGCCGCGCGCCAAGGAACTGAAGGCCCTGATCGAGACCCAGCGGATCACCGACGAAGACGTCGAGTGGGTCAAGCAGGTTCTGGAAGAGGCAGGGTCCTTTGCCTATGCCAGGCAGCAGGCCGAAATGCACTTGAAAAGGGGCGTCGAGCAACTGAAGAGCGTACCGGACCTGGCCAGCCGCCCGGTTCTGGAGGAGCTGGCCAGCTTTGTGCTGAGCCGGCAGTTTTGAGCAGGCCCGGGCTGGTGGGCCGAGTCCTTACCCATCGGGTGTAGGAGGAGATGTATGCGCAAACCGAAAATTCCTGAGGCTGCCATTAAGCGGTTACCGGTGTACCTTCGTGTATTGGAGGAGACGGCTGCTGCCAATATTCAGATCATCTCCTCCGCGGAGCTGGCGGAAAAGACAGGGTTCTCTCCGGAACAGATTCGCAAGGACCTTGCCTACTTCGGGGCGTTTGGCACCCGGGGCGTGGGCTACGATGCCGCGTTGCTGAGCCGCCGTATTGCCCGGATCCTGGGGCTGCACAAGGGTGTCAAGGCGGCTCTGGTGGGCGCCGGCCATCTGGGGTATGCCCTGGCCCGCTACAGCATCCAGCAGCATAAGGATGTCCGGATCACCGCCATCTTTGATAACGACCCCGAAAAGATCGGCACCGACATCATGGGCGTAAGGGTGCAGCCTGTTTCGGAGATTGAGCAGACGGTCCGGGAGCAAGGGATCAAGATCGGGATCATCACGGTGCCTGCCTCGGCGGCCCAGGCCACTGCGGAATTGTTGGCCAAAGGTGGCGTGGAGGCGATCCTGAACTTTGCGCCGGCCAAGCTGCGGCTGGATCCGCGCATTTTTGTGCAGAACATCGACCTGACCATCGAGCTGCAGAGCCTCGCTTACTATACCTCGGCCAGCGAGGAAGAGGCCCAAACCGAATAGGGGGCCACGGTGCTTCCACCTTGGGGGGAAGCGCCCTTTTCATGTCTCGGACATGATATGATACTGAAAGAAGGGATCGGCCCGCCGCATCGCAGCAAGGGGTGATGGCGCGTTGTGAACTTGAGCGGAGCGTACGGGGTGCTTTGGGACTGGATTCGCATTGTACTCGATATTTCACTGGTAGCGTATCTGCTGTACAAGCTTCTGTGGCTGATCCGCGGCACCCGGGCGGTTCCCCTGATCAACGGACTGTTGATTTTGTTTGCGGGCAACATGGTAGCCCGCTGGCTAGGACTTTATACCATTCAGTTCATTTTGGACAACGTCTTTATCGCTGCCTCGGTGGCTGTGCCGATCATCTTTCAGCCCGAGCTGCGCCGCGCACTGGAGCACCTGGGACGGGGCCGCCTGCTGCGACCGAAGGTGGAGCTGAAGGAAGAAGAGCTCCGCTACCTGGTAGATCAGGTGGTGCGGGCGGCGGAGATCCTCGGTCGGAACAAGACCGGCGCGCTGATTGTCATGGAGCGGGAGACCGGCCTCCAGGAGTATATCGATACCGGGATCAAGATCGATGCGGTGGTCAGTTGGGAACTGCTGACCAACATTTTCATCCCCAATACGCCCCTGCACGACGGTGCGGTGGTGATCCGGGGCAACCGGGTGGCGGCGGCGGCCTGCTGGCTTCCGCTGCCAGAGGCGGCGGAGCTTTCCCATGAACTGGGGAGCCGACACCGGGCCGGCGTGGGTGTTACCGAACAGTCCGACGCGGTGACCGTCATCGTCTCCGAGGAGACAGGCGCCATCTCCCTGGCCCAGGGGGGCAAATTGCTTCGGGACCTGGATCCCAAGACCCTGCGTGAGATGCTGATGACGCTGTGGGAGCTGAACCGTCCTGCGGTGACCCGCAGCTTCTGGAACCGGGGGGCGTCGTCATGACGGAGAAGCTGTTTGAACACCCGGGCTGGCTGAAGGTCCTGTCGGTAGTGCTGGCGATCATGCTGTGGGCGTACGTGACCCCCAACTACACGCAGGAGACCTCCAGGACCTTTTCCGATGTGCCCCTGACCATTCTGCCCCATCCGACCTATGAACTGTATGATCAGTCGAGCTTGCCCGACACCGTGCAGATCCGCGCCGAAGGGCAGGGATCGATCCTCAACCGGCTGAAGAAAGAAGACCTGATGGCGGTGGTGGACCTGTCCGCGGTGTCGGAGCCGGGCAAGCCTACCACGTTGCCCATTCAGGTCCGGGGTCCTGACCGGGTGAACTACGTGGTCTTTCCCCGAACGGTTCAGGTCATGCTGGTGGAGCACAGCTCACAGATGTTCCCGGTGACGGTGGAACCGGCCACCGGAACGGTGACGGAGGGGGACAAGGAGTACCGCTACAGTGCGGTGCCCGAGGTGGACCAGGTCAGCGTTTCCGGGCGCAGCGACTACCTCGCCAGGGTCCAGCAGGTGCAGGTGCGGCTGGAAAGCGCGGAGCTGACGCGGGACAAGGACCGGATCACCAAGGAAGGCATTCCCCTGGATGCGGCCGGAAACGAAGTGCCGGGTCTGACGCGACCGCAGGTGACGGTGAAGCTGGCGTGGGAGGAATTACCTCCAGCCAAGCCGTTTACGGTGCAGCCGGTCACCACCGGCGAGTTGCCGGCCGGGTACCGGCTCGTCAGCGCCCAGGCGGATCCGGCAACGGTCAGTGTGCGCGCCCAGCGGTTGGGCGCCACGCTCCCCAGCCCGGCTGTGATCAAGACGGAGCCGATTGACCTGACGGGACGGACCCGCACCTTCACCACCACGGTCCGTCTGGTGGCACCGGAAGGGACCAACCCCGCAGTGGAGACGGTAACCGTGACGGTGACCATCAGTGAGACCACCGCGGACCGTGTCTTTAGCCGGGTGCCGCTGCAGGTGGTGGGGGCGCCTGAGAACCTGAGCGTCACCCTCAGCACCGAAACGGTCAGCGTTCGGGTGAAGGGGCCCTATTCGGTGGTGGTCGGGCTTGACGCGGCGTCGCTTCGGGCGCAAGTGGACCTCAGCGGATTGGGCCCGGGCACCCATACCGTGCCCGTGAAGGTGACGGCGCCCGCCGGGGCCAACGAGACCGCGGTAGATCCGGCGGTGGTGGAGGTTACCCTATCTGAACCGTAGCGGTGCAAGTGGCCCGGTCGTTTCCAGAAGGCCGGGCCTTTGCTGCGATAGAGCCATAAGGAGAGAAACTGTCAAGAGCAGAAAGGGGCTTACAAGGACATGCCCAGGATGTTTGGAACAGACGGTGTACGTGGCGTTGCCAATACGGAGGCGCTCTCACCGGAGTTAGCCTTCAAACTGGGGCGTGCGGCCGCGGCCATGGCGGCGCGGGAGGGGACGAAGCGTCCGGTGGCGGTGGTGGGACGTGATACTCGCCGGTCGGGCCCGATGCTGGCGGCGGCTCTGTCCGCAGGGATCTGCTCCGCGGGTGGCGACGTGGTGGACCTGGGGGTGGTGACCACCCCGGCAGTGGCGTTTATCACCAGGCACCTGGAAGCCGACTTCGGGGTGATGCTGTCTGCCTCCCACAATCCGGCGCCGGACAATGGGATTAAGTTCTTCTCCCGGGACGGGTACAAGCTTCCGGACGAGGTGGAGGACAGCCTGGAGGCGCTGGTGAAGGCCGAGTCGGACACCATGCCCCGTCCCACCGGAGCCGGTGTGGGGACCATCCGCAGTGACGGGAGTGCCGTGGAGGCGTATATTGAGTATCTAGTTGGCACTGGCAGCCCCTTGAAAGGGATGCGGGTGGTGGTGGACTGCGGCCACGGCGCGGCCTACCGCCTCTCCCCGGAGGTGCTGCGACGGCTGGGGGCCGAGGTAATCGCTCTGAACACGGAACCGGATGGCCTGAACATCAACGAGGGATGCGGATCAACCCACCCTGAGATGCTTCAGAAAGCAGTCGTGGCCCATCAAGCCCATGCCGGCATTGCCCACGACGGCGATGCGGACCGGTGCATTGCCGTGGATGAGCGGGGCGAACTGGTGGACGGCGACCAGATCATGGCGATTTGCGCCCTGGATCTCCAGAGCCGTGGGAAACTGGCGGGGAACACCCTGGTCACCACGGTGATGTCCAACATGGGCCTGGACCTGCTGATGCGCAAGCACGGGATCCGGGTGGTCAAGACCAAGGTCGGCGACCGTTACGTCCTGGAAGAGATGCTTAGAGGACAATACGTCCTGGGCGGCGAACAATCAGGGCATGTGATCTTTAAAGAGTACTCCACCACCGGCGACGGCATCCTGACCGCCGTGCAGCTGCTCTCCATCGTGGCTCGCAGCGGCCGGCCCCTGTCGGAACTCGCCGGTCAGATGACCCGTCTACCCCAATGCCTGGAGAACGTCCGGGTAAGGTCCAAGGAGGGCTGGGACAAGAACAGTGCCATCGTCGCCGCCATTGAGCGGGCTCAGGCCGTCCTGGGCGATCAGGGGCGGGTGCTGGTGCGGCCCTCCGGAACGGAGCCGCTGATCCGGATCATGCTGGAGGGACCTGACCTGGATCAGATCCAGTCGCTGGCCCGGGAGATCAAGGCGGTCATCGCGGCGGAGCTCTCGTAGGGCCAGGAGGATGTTCTGCCGGCCGGTGGGGATCTACCGGACCGGCGGAACTTGACGGCGGGGGATCCGCGTCTTTATAGTGGGTAGCGCCGTTGGATGAAAGGGGGGATGCGGCTCCGCAGACGGGCGGACGCCGGTGCAGAGGAACAACCACATAGCGGACACGGTGAAGGAGGACAAGCGCCAGGGCTTGCGTCAGGCCGGTAGCGGCCGCGCAAGTTGACGAGGTGGGGGATCTCGGATCATCGGCGGGTGACCCCCGGTTGCTCACGACCGTTAACGGCTCTACAAAGACTGGGAGCGATCCCAGGGACAAAGGGGCCAGGTGAGGCAGGGACAGGCAAAGGCTGTCCCGGGCATCCCTATGACTGTTTTTGGGCAGCGCCGAGGCTGCCCCTGGGTAGCCGTGTCCACGTGAAAGCCCCGCAAGGGGGTCAGGTGGGCGCGGTTTTTTGCGTCTTGCGAGCCCCAGGGCCCAGGCACTTACGTAGAGGAGGAACTAGCCAGTGTGTGGCATTGTGGGATACATCGGCACCAAGCCGGCGCTTCCGATTTTGCTGGACGGACTGAGCAAGCTGGAGTATCGGGGATATGACTCGGCAGGCGTGGCCGTGTTGGAGGATGGCAAGGCGATGGTGGCCAAGTGCGTGGGCCGCCTTTCCAACCTGGAAGCCAAGGTCAACGGCAGCCTGAGCCGCGGGCAGATCGGCATCGGCCACACCCGTTGGGCGACCCATGGCCGGCCTTCTGACTGGAACTCCCATCCGCACACCGACTGCACCGGGAAGTTCGTGGTGATCCACAACGGGATCATCGAGAACTTTGTGCAGCTCAAGCAGGTCCTGCAGCAGCACGGCCATGTGTTCCGGTCCGAAACCGACACCGAAGTGGTGCCGCACCTGGTGGAGTCCCATTACAGGGGCGACCTTGTGGATGCGGTGCGGCAGGTGGCTCGGATGCTGCGGGGCGCCTACGCACTGGCTGTGATGTGTGAGGATGAGCCCGATAAGATCGTGGCCGTCAAGCAGGCATCGCCGCTGATCGTCGGGCTGGGGGAGGGGGAGAACTATCTGGCCTCGGATATTCCTGCCCTCCTCAAGTACACCCGGCGGGTCATCGCCCTGGAAGAGGGGCAGATGGCGGTGCTTACCCGGGACGGGATTACCATCACGACCCTGGACGGCGAGCCGGTGGAGCCCAAGGTGATGGAGGTCACCTGGGATCCCGGTCAGGCCGAACGGGGCGGCTACCCCCACTTCATGCTGAAGGAGATCCACGAGCAGCCCAAGGCGATCCGGGACACGCTGATCGGCCGCATTGCCGAGGACGGTTCGGCGGTGACGCTTCCGGAAATCCAGATGACGCCGGAGGAGGTCCGGGCCCTGCGCAAGGTGGCCCTGGTGGCGTGCGGCACCGCTGCTCACGCCGGTCTGGTGGGGCGCTACCTGATCGAGCGGCTGGCAGGGATCCCGGTGGAGTGGGACATCGCGTCCGAGTACCGGTACCGGGACCCCATGGTGGATGAGCAGACGCTCTTTGTGGCTATCTCCCAGTCGGGTGAGACAGCGGATACCTTGGCCGCCCTGCGGGAGGCCCGCCGGAAGGGTGCGAAGATCCTGGCCATCACCAACGTGGTGGGCTCTTCGGTGGCCCGGGAGGCGGACTGGACCCTGTATACCTGGGCGGGGCCGGAGATTGCCGTGGCGTCCACCAAGGCGTACACCACCCAGTTGGTGGCGGTGACGCTGCTGGCCTTGTGGCTGGGGCAGCAGAACGGCCGGCTCGATCCCGAGGTGGGCCGGGAGATCATCGCCGGGCTGCGGGCGCTGCCGGATCAGGTGGCCTCGATCCTGGAGAATCAGGAAGAGGCCGTGAAGGAGGCGGCGGCGAAGCTGGCCTGGACGGAGGATGTCTTCTTCATCGGGCGGAACCTGGACTACGCCGTGGCGATGGAAGGGCAGCTCAAGCTGAAGGAGATCAGCTACATCCACGCGGAGGCGTACGCGGCCGGTGAGCTGAAGCATGGCACCCTCGCGCTGATCACCCGGGGCGTGCCGGTGATCGCCATCAACACCCAGCCGGATCTGGCGGAAAAGACCATCTCCAACATCCAGGAGGTCAAGGCGCGGGAGGCCTTCGTGCTGGGAGTGGCCCTGGAGGGCGATACCGAGACCCGGCTGCACTGCGACCAGGTCTTCTACCTGCCCAGGACCCACAAGTTCCTGACGCCGGTCCTGAGCGTGGTGCCGCTGCAGCTTCTGGCCTACTACGCGGCCACGGCCCGGGGATGCGATGTGGATAAGCCGCGGAACCTGGCCAAGAGCGTGACGGTGGAGTAGTGGGAAGGATTTCCGAAAGAACAGAGAGGCCACCGGTCGGTGGCCTCTCTTTTCGCGTTGTGCGCCCGGCATGGGCGCTGACTTAGCGGTGTAAGTCCGCCGCGGGCGAGGCAGC
Source organism: Symbiobacteriaceae bacterium (assembly GCA_036562385.1). Taxonomy (GTDB): domain Bacteria; phylum Bacillota; class Sulfobacillia; order Symbiobacteriales; family Symbiobacteriaceae; genus DATCKG01. The sequence goes on along the minus strand of DATCKG010000069.1, from coordinate 208 downwards.
ACGAGTTCGCTAGCCAAAGGCAAGGGTGTCCGTCGTGAGACGGAATCCGAAGGAAGCCGGAGGCAAAGCCACGACCCGAGGAACACGAACCCCATACGAGGCTGTACCACTTGGGTGAGCTGGCAACACACAGCGAAACCCCGGGCTGCCAAAGGGTGGTGCAGTAGATGGGGCGGGTACGGGGCGAAAGTCAGTGCTCTTACCCGGG
>DATCKG010000068.1:0-91406 GCA_036562385.1 Symbiobacteriaceae bacterium | reverse complement strand
ACATATAGTTAGACGTATCAAGTTACCGTTTTGTTACATGTTTTTTAAAATTTTCACTGGTTTTTTAATAAGCTTTTATTAACCGGTTTTATATAACCGGTATAACCGGGCCGAAAAAGCCGTTTTCCTGATGCTCCGGCGTCGCCGCGGCTTGTTGCAAAGGTCTTCATAAAACGCTATGCAGCAGAGCATTGGAGAGATAGGTTAATGTAATTCAGAGCAAACAGGCAATTACAGTATTGAATATATTGCGTGTATGTAGTAAAATACAGTTTGCGTTAATTTCAACAAACGGGGTGTGGCGCAGATGGAAGCGCGCGTGGTTTGGGACCATGAGGTCGCAGGTTCAAATCCTGTCACCCCGACCAGCGAAAACCGGGAGGAAAGGGGCTGTCTCATCAGCGCAATCGGCTGGTGGGACAGCCCCTTTCGCGCGTCCCTGCGCCGTTGGTCCTCTACCGCGGCGCTCCACCGGCGGTCCTGCGGACATGACAGGTCTTGCAAATTCCGTTACAATAATACTGATATGATTTTGCTGGTGCTGTATCTGCGCAAGAGGGCAAGAGGTGAACAGGCCGGTGACACGGATCCACTTCCAGCCGGAGCAGCAGGCCGCATCCCGGCTGCCGTCCCCTGATCTGAGCAGGCAGGATCGGGTAACGGCGGAGGCGTTCCGGGCGCTGCTGGCTCTTCAGCTGGCCCGCTACTGGCAGGATGAGCGGGTCACGGACACCGCCGACGACGCCTGGGCGCTGGCAGTCAGCCTGTTTCGGGCCCAGATGAGTCCCCCTGTGGCCGCAGCAGGGCAGGCGGAGGTCCGCAGCGCAGGGGTCGCCGCCTACAAGGCCCAGGGGATGGAAAAGTTTCAGCAGCTCAAGCCGTACTTTCTGAAGGCTGAACAGGAGACCGGTGTCCCGTGGCAGATCCAGGCGGCCCAGTGGGCGCTGGAGACCGGCTGGGGCCGCTACACCCCCAAGGATCTGGTGACCGGGCGGGAAAGCCACAACCTCTTCGGCGTAAAGGGTACCGGACCGGCGGGTTCGGTCACCGCCGCCACTGTGGAGTACGTGAACGGTCAGATGGTGCAGACCACCGCCCAGTTCCGGGCTTATCACTCGGAGGCGGAGTCGATTCTGGAGCACGCCCGAATGCTGGCCGGTCCGCGCTACAGAGCGGCTCTGGCCTGCGGTCGGGACCTGAAAGCGTGGACGGAGATGCTGGGGCCGCAGCATCTGGGCTACGCCACCGACCCGCAGTATTCGCAGAAGCTGTGGCAGATCATCACCGAAAACGGATGGCATCTTGCTTAGGCCGCGACCGAGCCGGCGGGAACCGCCTGCCGGCTCTGTATATTTATGGAATGCTTGAGAGGAGACGGGAGGTCGTATCGGGTCGAAAACCGAATACAAAACATGGGAGAGACATGCGAGCCTGAGCCGGCAGGGAGTCTGGCGGTGTGGGGGCAGACCGGCCGGCGAGGGGGAAGGAGCCTGACGGCGGCAAAGGGGAGTGGGTATGCGAGGCATCAAACTGGCGCTCATTTGTGCGATCGCCGGGAGCCTGGCGTGGCTCACGGCCATCGATCCGACGGGGGCGGGAAACGGGCCGGTGCAGGGACCCTGGGAGGCCTCGTTTCTCCTCATGGGGGTGGCGGCGGGTATCGCCCTGACGCGGATCTGGCGGGTGCACGAGCAGTTGGCGCGTCCACAGCTTCATTTTTTGGCGGGGGTGCTCGTGTTGGGGGCGGGCATCCTGGGGATCGGCCTGAAAGAGTACGGCAGCTTTGTGCGGGTGATGGACCCGGTGGCGCTGATGGTGGGCCAGACCTGGACCATGGTGGGGATGGCCGGAATTCGTTCGTCCCGGGCTTGAAAAAAGGGAGCCCCGCAGCCTTGCGGCTGCGGGGCCTTGCCTGTTACCGCTTCCCGTTGTTCCACTGCTTGTCATGTTGCCAATTCTTGTGGTGGCCGGACTTGTGGTGCTTCATGTGCTGGCCGGGGAAGTCATCCTTGTCCTGATCCTTGCCCTTATAGGAGCAGCCCCGGTCGTCATCGTCGTCGTCATCCTTGTCCCCCTTGTCCCACCCGTAACCGTACTGGCCGTCACCGAAGAGGGAGTCCACGGCCTCCAGCAGGGCGTCGGCTGCTTCGGGGCTGATGAACTTGCCGCGGAACTTCACCACGTGGGTCACAAAGCCCCTGAGGTTGCCGGCCTTTAGCTTGGCCAGCAGGGCCTTGTAGTGGCCGTGATGGATCTGGTCCTGGTACTGGGCCAGCAGCTTGATGAGATCGCCGTACTTGCCATGCCCCTTGTCCCCTTTGCCGTCATTGGAAGGGGCCACCACCTGGAAGGTCACCGACCACGAGGCGCGGTTGCCGGCCCGGTCCTGCACCTTGACGGTGAAGGTGTGGCTGCCCAGGGACAGATTCGCCAGGTCGATGGTGTCTCCGCCGTACCGCTGGCCGTCCAGGTAGTAGGCGACCTGTTCGGGATCGTAGCCGGCGGTCTTGTCCTCAACGATTACGGCGATGGCCAGGACATCATCCTGAGAATAGCGCTCACCGTCGGCCGGTTCCATGATCGCGATCTCCGGTGCCGTGGTGTCCACCACGGTGGTCACCAGGAAAGAGGCCTCGTACGCGCCGGAGGTGTGCCGCGCGATCACATAGTAGGTGTACTCGCCATCGGCCGGGACCGTATCGGTATACCGGGTCTCGGCGGGCGCCAGGGAAGCGACCTCCTGGTCCTGCCCGTCAGGACCGATGCGGTGCACCACGTAGCGGTCCACATCGCCCTCCTGGGGCTCCTCCCAGGTGAGCGTTACCTTGTGGTCCCGGTGGTACGGGGCCACCTTCAGGTTCCGGGGCGCCAGGTCGTGGTTGACCTCGCTGTCCACGAAGAACCGGACCCGGCCGGTGCCGGTGTTGCCTGCCCGGTCGGTTACCACCACCTTCAGGGTGTGGAGCCCTTCGTCCACGCTGCTCAGATCGATCACCGGGGCGGCGAGGGCCTCCTCGTCCAGGTAGTACGCGACCGCGTCCGCCTCATAGCCGGCGCCGGTCTCGGTGATGGTCGCCTGGATGGTCAGGGCATCCGCCTGTCCGTAGGTCTGTCCGTCCACCGGGGTGGTGATCGCCACCGCCGGAGCCGTACGGTCCACCACCACCGTGACGCCGTCGGAAACCGGGCTGGGGTTCCCCGTCCGGTCCTGGGCGATCACGGTGTAGGTGTAGGTGCCCTCGCCGGGGACGGTGTCGGTCAGGGCGGTGACCTCTGCGCTCACATAGCCCAGCACCGTCCGCTGGCCTGTTCCGTCGGTCCGGTACACGATATACCGCCAGAGGTCCGGCGCCTCACTGGGGTCCCACAGCAGGTCGATGGTCTCTTCCTGGGTGTAAGGTTCGCTCACTTCCAGGCCTGCCGGCTTCTCGGGAGCTGTCATATCCGGAGTGACGGTGCCCAGGCCGTTTTCCGGGAAGTCAGCCTGCACCTCCACCCAGTCGCTGGCCTGGCTGGCGTTCCCGGCCTTATCCACCGCGATGACGGCGTAGCGGAAAGTACCCTCGGTGGGGATCTGGTCGGCAAACTTCGTTTCTTTCCGGTCGGTCCGGCCGAGGTAGGTGATCTCGTTGGCCTGTGCATCGAGACCTTCCGGCACCCGGAAGATCTGATAGTAGCTGACGTCCCTGTCCCTGGGCGCTTTCCAGGTGAGTTCCACCACCCCGTCTTCGGTGGACGCCGGGGTGGCCTTGAGGTCAGTGGGCGGCGCCGGGGGCTTGGTGTCCGACGCCAGGGCGATGCCGCCCCAGGCAACGGCGCCGGCCACCAGGGCGGCCGCCGTCACCATGGCGGTGCCGCGCAGGAGCCGGGATTTCGGTAGGGGGAAGCGTTGCCACATGTGCGGATCCCTCCAGTGATCGGTTTGGCAGGACACGCCGGTTGTCCCATCCGCCATACTCTTCGTCGCGGGCCCGGCCCATGTTGGCGGTTCCCGCCGGTTGACAGTGCCGGAGCGGCACCGGTACAATACAAAATGCCGGGGTAAGAAGCTTACTCCCGGCCTTTTTCCGTGTTTGGGGTGAAGCACATGGCAATCCTCCAGGTGACCGGTCTCAGCAAGTACTGGGGCACGGACCTGCTTTTCCGCGATGTATCGTTCCTGCTCAACGAAGGGGAGAAGATGGCCTTGGTGGGGCCCAACGGCTCCGGCAAGACCACCCTTCTCCGCATTCTCACCGGGCAACTGGAGTACGATGAGGGTTCGATCAGCATGCCTCCCTGGTGCCGGGTGGGCTACCTGCGTCAGGATCCGGACCTGACCCCGGGGCGGACGGTGCTGGAGGAGGCCCAGGCGGTCTTCGGCTACCTGCAGACGTGGGAGCAGCATCTGCGGGAGCTGGAGCGGCGGATGAGCGAGGCTGCCTCCGATCAGGAACTGGAAGAGGTGATGGCGGAGTACGCGCGCCTGACGGCGCGGTTTGAAGCCGCCGGCGGATACGACGCGCCGGCCCGGGTTCGCATGGTCCTCTTCGGCCTCGGCTTTACGCCGGAGGATCTGGAAAAGCCGGTGGAGGTGCTCTCCGGCGGCCAGAAGGTGCGCCTCGGGCTGGCCAAGATCCTCCTGGAGGAACCGGACCTGATGCTCCTGGACGAACCCACCAATCACCTGGACCTGCAGGCCACCGAGTGGCTGGAAGGCTACCTGCGCAGCATCCGCTCCGCGGCCATCCTGGTCTCCCACGACCGCTACTTCCTGGACAAGGTGGTGCAGCGGACGCTGGAACTGAATCACCACCGGGCCGAGATATACCACGGCAACTACAGCTACTACCTGGAGGAACGGGAGCGGCGGCAGCAGGCCGCCCTGGAAGCGTACGAGCGGCAGCAGGCGGAGGTGCGGCGGCTGCGCACTTTCTACGAGCGGTGGCGCAGCAACCCCAGCCGGAAGGGCCAGGCCATGAGCCGCAAGCGGAAGCTGGAGAAGATGAAGCTGATGGAGCGCCCCCAGGTCCGCACCCGGACCATGAAGCTCTCCTTTGACATCGACTTCGAGTCCGGCGACGACGTCCTGGTGGTGGAGAACCTCTCCAAGTCCTTTGGAGGCCGGCCGCTTTTTACCGGCGTCAACCTGCGCCTGTACAAGGGCGACAAGGTGGCCCTGGTGGGGCCCAACGGCTGCGGCAAGACCACCCTGCTGAAGATCCTCCACGGGCTGCTGCCCCCCGACACCGGGTCCGTCTTTTGGGGCGTGGGGGTGGAGCGGGGCTACTTCAGCCAGGACCTGGACGCGCTGGACTACAACCGCACGTGCCTGGAAGAGATGATGGAGATCCCCGGCTTCACCAAGTTCGACGCCTACTCGCTGCTGGGCCGCTTTCTCTTTTCGGGGGAGGATGCCCACAAGAAAATCAGCCAGTGTTCCGGCGGCGAGCGGAACCGGCTGATGCTGGCCAAACTGATGGTGGCGGGAGCCAATGTGCTTCTTCTGGATGAGCCCACCAACCACCTGGACCTACAGTCCAAGGAGGTCCTGGAGGAGGCGCTCATCGACTATCCCGGCACCGTGATTTTCGTCTCCCATGACCGCTTCTTCGTGGACCGGATCGCCAATAAGATCTGGGAGTTCACCCCCGAGGGGATCGTGGAGTGGGAAGGCAACTACTCCATGTACAAGGAGGAGAAGGAGCGGTTGGCCGCCCTGGAGGCGGCGAAAGCGGAAGCGGCCGGATCCCGGACCGCGGGCCGGGCCGCCACCGCCGCGAAGAGCGAAAAAGCCCGCCAGCAGCGGGAAAGGGAGGAGGCTGCCCGCAGCCGGCGGGAAGAGCGGAAACGGGCCGAACGGGTGCGGCGCCTGGAGGAGGCCATTCAGCAGTTGGAGATCCGCAAGGCGGAACTGGAGGAGCGCATGAGCGATCCCGAACTGTTCCGGACCGCCGCGGGCCGGGAGACGGTGGCCGAGTACAACGCCCTGCAGCGGGAGCTGGAACGGCTTTACCTGGAGTGGGAGCAGGCGGCCGATTCGTGATGGCCGCCGCTCAGGTCGCCGTCCACCAGCCGGCGGGCGGTGGCGAAGACCTCCAGCCACATGGCGCGGGTAAGCCGCCCCGTCTGGGTGTTCTGGCGACTGGGGTGGTAACTGCAGAGCAGCACCGGCAGCGCCGGGTCCTCGAAGCGGTGGATCACTCCGTGCCCGAAGGCAGGCCGCCCGGGGTCCCTGCCCATCTCCCGGAGCGCTTTGAGATAGCTGTCAAAGGCAATTCGTCCCAGGACCAGGACCACCCGAACTCGGGTCAGGAGCTGCAGTTCCCGGATCAGGAAGGGGCGACAGCACTGCAGTTCCGCCGCGGTGGGCTTGTTGTCCGGCGGCGCGCAGCGGCCCGCCGCGGTGATGTACGCCCCGGTAAGGACCAGCCCGTCCTCCCGGCTTACCGCCGTGGGCTGGTTCGCGAATCCGTAGCGATAGAGCGCGTCGTACAGCCAGGCGCCGGAGTCGTCGCCGGTGAACATCCGGCCTGTCCGGTTGGCCCCGTGGGCCCCGGGCGCGAGACCGACGATCAGCAGGCGGGCCTCCGGGTCGCCGAAGCCGGGGACCGGTTTGCCCCAGTACTCCTGATCTCGGTAGCGCCTCACCTTGATCCGGGCGATCTCTTCACAGTACCTGCGCAGTCTCGGACAGCGACGGCAGGCGACGATCGCCTGCTCCAGTCGGAGAAGTTCATAACGTGTTTCGTTCATGGGGTTTCCCTTCGCCGGTGGCGGGAGAAACTCCTGTTGTTGCGGAGGATCCGGAGGAGGCACCTGTGGATGGATAACCTGGATGTGGCAGCGGCCCTGCGGGAGATCGCAGACCTCCTGGAATTCCGGGGGGATGAGCCTTTCAAGGTACGGGCCTATCGGAAGGCGGCCACTGCGCTGGAAATGCTGCCGGAGCCGGTGACGGCCCTGGCGGAGCAGGGCGCCCTCACCCGGGTACCCGGCATCGGCAAGGCCATCGCGGCCAAGATCACCGAACTGCTGACCACCGGGCAGATCGCCTACCTCGAGGAGCTTCGCCAGGCGGTGCCGCCGGGGGTGCGGGCCCTGACCGAGGTGCCGGGCCTGGGCGCCCGCACCGCGTACCTGCTCTACACCCGACTGGGGATCGACAGCCTGGACCGGCTGGAGCTGGCCGCCCGCCGGGGTGAATTGCGGGCGCTGCCCGGCATGGGACCCCGCAAGGAGGCGGCGATTCTGGAGGGGCTAAAGAAGCTGCGCCGGATGCGCCGGGCGATCCCCCTGGGTGCAGCCCTGCCGGTGGCCGCGGAACTTCTGGCCTGGCTCCGTCAGCAGCCAGAGGTGGTGGCCGCGGAGGCTGCGGGGGATGTCCGCCGCCGGGTGGAGGTGGTGACGGAACTTCCGATCGTGGTGGCCACCACCGAGCCCGCGTCGGTATCCGCAGCCCTGGCACGGCTGCCCCTGGGGACGGTGAAAGAGCAGGAAACAGACCGGGTGGTGCTGACCACCGGCCTGGGGCTGACCATCCCGGTGGCCCTGGTGCCGCCGGAGCACTTTGCCCTGGCCCTGATGACCCTCACCGGGTCGCCGGCCCATCTGGAGGCCCTGGGCCCGCTGCCGCCGGCCCCCACGGAGGAGGCGATCTACGCCCGGCTGGGGCTGCCTTTCATCCCGCCGGAACTCCGGGAGGGCCGGGGGGAGGTGGAGGCCGCCAGGGAAGGTCGGTTGCCCAGGCTCCTCGAGGTGGCCGACCTGAAGGGGGATCTGCATACCCACACCCGGGCTTCCGACGGCACCGCCACCCTCCTGGAGATGGTGGAGGCGGCCCGGCAGATGGGCCACCGGTATCTGGCCGTCTGCGACCATTCCCAGTCCCTGGCCGTGGCCAGAGGGCTCACCCCGGAGCGGCTGCGGGCCCAGGGAGAAGAGATTCGGCGGCTGAACCGGGATCTGGGGGACTTCCGCATCTTGCACGGCACCGAGGTGGACATCCGCAAAGACGGCTCCCTGGACTTCCCTGACGAGGTTCTGGCGGAGCTGGACGTGGTGGTGGCCTCCATCCACAGCCACATGGGGCTGGATGCGGAGGCCCAGACGGAGCGGCTGCTCAAGGCCATCTACCATCCCCACGTGGACATCATCGGCCATCCCACCGGCAGGGTGCTGGGCCGGCGGGATCCCTATCCCTTCGACGTGGATCGGGTGCTGGCGGCCTGTCGGGAGACCGGGACGGCCCTGGAGGTCTCCGCGGATCCCTCTCGGCTGGATCTGAACGACGAACTGGCTCGCCGGGCGGTGGAGGCCGGAGTGATGCTGGTGATCAACACCGACGCCCACAGCACCCGGGGACTGGGCCTCTTGCCCTACGGGGTTGCCCAGGCCCGGCGGGCCTGGGTGGAGCCCCGGCACGTGGTTAACACCATGGACCTGCCGGATCTGCTGGAGTGGCTGGCCCGCCCCAAGGGATAGTCCCCTCCGGGGTCCGGTCCCCGCCGGGAGGACGCGGGGAGCCTCAAGGCGAATCAAGACGCCGGAGGCTGATGGTGTGAAGCTGTTCCTGCTCTTCGTCGACGGGCTCGGCCTGGGGGATCCCAACCCGGCGGTCAACCCGCTGGTGTTGGCCCACATGCCCGCCTTCCGTTCCCTCCTGGGCGGTCGCCCTCTGGCCCGGGAGGCTGTTCCGTACGTAGGCGACGGTGTGGCGGCAGTGGCGACCGACCCCCGGCTGGAGGTCCCGGGGTTGCCGCAGAGCGCCACGGGACAGACCACCATTTTCACCGGCGTCAACGCCGCCCGGGCCATCGGACGGCATCTGAACGGGTACCCCACGCCCCGGCTGAAGCTGATCCTCAACCAGTTTTCCATCTTCCGCCGGGTGGTGGAGGCGGGCCGCACGGCGACGTTTCTCAACGCCTTTCATCCCGACTTCTTCCGGTGGGTGGTCGAGGGACAGCCGGACACCCCGGACCGAACCTACCGTCCTTCCGCCTCCACGGTGGCGGCTCTGGCGGCGGGGCTGAGGGTTTTTCGGAGCTACGGCCAGCTGCTGGCCGGTGAGGCCGTGGCCTACGACATCGACCACTCGGTGCTCCGGGCCCAGGGGCTCGACCTGCCGCCGGTGGATCCGGTGGAGGCAGGGCGCAGGGCCGCCCGGGTGGCTGCCAAGCACGACTTCACACTTTTCGAGTATTTCCTGACCGACAAGGCGGGGCACAGCCAGTCCATGGCGGAGGCGGTGCAGGCGCTGGAGCGGCTGGACAAGTTCGTGGGCGGGCTGCTCTCGGCCCTGCCGCCGGAGACGCTCCTGCTGATCACCAGCGACCACGGCAACGTGGAAGATCTGTCGGTGCGAACGCATACCTTTAACCACGTTCCCACCATTGCCATAGGCCCCGGAGCCGCGGAGGTGGTCCGCCGGATCCGGAGCCTTACCGATCTTGTCCCTGTCATGACCGCAGTGCTGGGGGTGCGCTGAGCCCTTTGGAATCCGTACTGCCAACACCTCGGAAAGGAGCACACATGGACGAACGGACACTGCGAGCCCTCGAGTTTGGCAAGATCCGGGAGTTTCTCGCAGCCCGTGCCGCCACCACGATGGGCCGGGAGCTTTGCGAGAACTTGACCCCTTCCACCGACTTTCTGGAAGTGCAGCACCGCCAGGCGGAGACGACCCAGGCGTGCCGGCTCCTGACGGGGGGCCGGTCGATTCCCCTGGGAGGTCTGCACGACCTGCGGGCATTGCTCAAGCGGGCCGCCCGGGGCGGCGTCCTGGAACCGGCGGAGCTGCTGGATGTGGCCGATACGGTGGCCGGCGGCCGGCGGCTGAAGCAGTTCCTGCTGGATCACCACCAGGACGCGCCGATCCTGGCCTCCCTGGCCAACCTGATTGGCAGCTTCCAGGGGCTGGAGGCGGAGATCCGCCACGCCATCACCGATGACGGTCAGGTGGCGGATGAAGCCAGTCCCGCGCTGCTGCAGATCCGGCGGGCCCAGCGGACATTGCAGAACCGGATCCGGGAGCGCATGGATTCCTTCCTTCGGGGCCCTGTGGCCCGGTATCTGCAGGAACCCATCATCACCATCCGGGACGACCGGTATGTCATTCCCGTCAAGATCGAATACCGGAACCAGGTGCCCGGCATCGTCCATGACCAGTCTGCCAGCGGCTCCACGCTCTTTGTGGAGCCCATGGCCGTGGTGGAGATGAACAATGAGCTGAAGGAACTGGCCCTGAAGGAGCGGGATGAGGTGGCCCGGATCCTTGCCCGCCTCTCCGCGCTGGTGGGGCGGGAGGCGGCGGCCCTGGCCCGCTCCCTGGACGCCATCGCCCAGATCGATTTTGCTGCGGCCAAGGCGAAGCTGTCCCTGGACTGGAACGGCGTGGAGCCGGAGCTGTGCCGGGAACCCATGCTGGAGATCCGCAAGGGACGCCATCCTCTGCTCAAGGGCACCGTGGTCCCCATCGATGTCCACATCGGCATCGACTTCGACACCCTGGTGATCACCGGCCCCAACACCGGCGGCAAGACGGTGACCTTGAAGACCATGGGACTTTTCGTGCTGATGGCCCAGGCAGGCCTCCATCTGCCCGCGGGCCACGGTACCCGGATGGGGATCTTCGACCAGGTTTTCGTGGACATCGGGGACGAGCAGTCCATCGAGCAGAGCCTCTCCACCTTCTCCAGCCACATGACCAACATTGTGCGGATTTTGGACAGCATCGAGGGCAACGCGCTGGTGCTGCTGGATGAACTGGGGGCCGGCACCGACCCCACCGAGGGCGCGGCCCTAGCCATGTCGATCCTGGAGCACCTCCATGCCCGGGGCGCCAAGACGGTGGCCACCACCCACTACAGCGAACTGAAGACCTTCGCGTACACCCGTCCCCGGGTGGAGAACGCCTCGGTGGAGTTTGACGTGCAGACCCTGCAGCCCACCTACCGGCTGCTGATCGGCGTGCCGGGCTCCTCCAACGCCTTTGAGATCTCCCGGCGGCTGGGCCTTTCCCTGCTGATCGTGGAGCGGGCCCGGCAGTTCATCACCAAGGAACAGGAAAAGGTGGAGGACCTGATCGCCGGCATCAACGCCGCCCGGCTGGAGATCGAGCGGGAGCGGCAGGAGGCCGCCCGGCTGCGGCGGGAGGCGGAGGAACTGAAAGCCGAGTACCAGCGGCGCTACGGCGATGCTCAGAAGAAGGCCGAGGAAGCGGTGGCCAGGGCCAGGGCCCAGGCGGCCCAGATCCTGGCCCAGGCCAAGCGGGAGGCCGACGCGGTGATCGCCGAGCTGAAGGCGGCGGTCAAGCAGCAGCGTGAGGCGGAGCGGAACGAGGCGATTCAGGCGGCCCGCCGCCGGCTGGCAGCCGCCCGGCAGGCGGTGGAGGGCAGCGGCCCGGTCCGGCGCACGGGTGAGCCGCCCAAGGACCTCAAACCCGGCGACGCGGTCACCCTGGTCTCCCTGGGTCAGACCGGCTACGTGCTGGCGGAGCCGGATACTGCCGGCAACGTGCTGGTGCAGGTGGGGATCCTCAAGGTCTCGGTGCCCCTGACCGACCTGGCCCGGGCCGAGGAGCCCGCGCCGCCGGCGCAACCCGTGACGTCTGCCCGGCAGGAGGCCCGGCGGACGGCCCTGGCCAAGGCCCGGGAGGTGCCCGCGGAGATCGATCTGCGGGGGCTCACCGTGGACGAGGCCCTGGAGAAGGTGGAGAAGTATCTGGACGATGCGGTGCTGGCCGGCGCCCCGCAGGTCCGGATCATCCACGGGAAGGGCACCGGCGCGCTGCGCCGGGCCATCGCCGAACGACTTCGGACCCATCCCCACGTCACGTCCTTCCGCCTCGGCATGATGGAGGAAGGCGGAGATGGTGTGACAATTGCAAAACTATCGGAGTAGGCGTGCAGGTATTTTACTTTTCGACGCAGAATGACTTCCCTAGGATGAACGGTGCCTGGGGGGTTATTCCAGTGCCTGCGGATGCGCCGGTTCTGGTGGTGGAGGACGATGCGAAAACCCTCGCGCTGATCACCCAGTACCTGCAGCGGGAGGGTTTTCGCACGGTCGCGGCCGCAAGCGGGGAGGCGGCCTTGGAACAGGTTCAGCGGGAGGCGCCCTGCCTGGTGATCCTGGATCTGATGCTGCCGGGGCTGTCGGGGCTGGAGGTCTGCCGGCGCCTGCGCGGAAGCTCCGACGTGCCCATCCTGATCCTTTCCGCCCGCTGCGAGGTGGAGGACCGGGTGACGGGCCTCCGTCTGGGTGCTGACGACTATCTGACCAAGCCGTTCAGTCCCCGGGAATTGGTCGCCCGGGTCCAGGCGATCCTGCGCCGGGCCCGGGCGCTGCCGGGGCAGCCTCGGAAGCTCAGCCTTCACGGCGTGGAGGTGGACCTGGACGGGCACCGGGTACGGGTGGACGGCCGGGAGGTGCACCTGACCGCGTTCGAGTTCAAGTTGCTGGTGGCCCTCATGACCTGTCCGGGGCGGGTCTTTACCCGGGAGGAACTGCTGGCGCAGGTGTATGACCGGGAGAACCTGTACGTGGTGGACCGGACGGTGGACGTACATATCGGAAAACTCCGTCAGAAAATTGAGGTGAATCCTGCCCGGCCCATGCGGATTCTGACCATCCGCGGGGTGGGGTACAAGTTTCGGGAGGCCGGCCAGGAGGAGTGGGTGGGATGAACCCTCCTTCACAGCCGGTGACCGACCTGTTGCACGAGATCCGGACGCCGCTGACCAACATCCGGGGTTACCTGGAGGCGATGCAGGACGGGGTGATCCCGCCGGATGAGGCGTCCCTGGCCCTGGTTCACGAGGAGATCCTTCGCCTGGAGCGGCTTCTGGACGGCCTGTCCCAGCAGACCCCCGACCTTCTTTTCCGGCGGGAGCCCGTCGACCTGGACGGCATCGCCGAGCGGCTGATCCGCCTGTACCGGCCGGGCGCCCGGCGCCGGGGGGTCAGGCTGGAGGCGGAACTGGGCGCCGGCGGCCTGCCGATCCGCGCCTCCGGCGACGCCATGGCCCAGGTGATGGGGAACCTCCTGCAGAACGCCCTGCGCTACACCGACGCCGGGGGCGTCATCCGGGTGCGGACCGCCGGGGTCGGGGGCCGGTACCGCTTCGTTTGTCTCAACACCGGCCCGGAGATCCCCAGAGAAGAGCTTCCCCTGCTCTTCTGCCGGTTCTACCGCGGCGCGGCGGCCCGCCGGGAGAGCAGGGGGATGGGAATCGGCCTGGCCATTGTCCGGGATCTGGTGGAAGCCCACGGCGGCCGGGTGGGGGCCGAAAGCGGCGGGGGCTGGAACACGATCTGGTTTGAGGTGCCGGTGTCGTGAGCCCCTACCGCACAAACTCGCTGGGCAGGCCGAAGTAGCGTTCGGCTGCCCGCCGCACCGCGTCTACCTTCTCCTCGGGGCAGAAGACGTACAGCCGCCAGAGCATCTCGTACTGCCGGGCGAGGGCCTGCACCTCCCCGGCGTTGCTGTCCAGATCGCACAGCGGCCCCGTGCCGGCCCGGGCCCGCACCGGTACCCGCACCTCCTTAAAGAAGGAAGCCCGGGGGCAGTAGAGGATCACCTGACCGGGGCGCAGCCTGGCCCTGGCCGCGAGGATGTTTTCGACCTCCTCCCGGGCCTCGGACTGCCCGGAATACCGACGGATGAACTCCGCCTGCCGGTCCCCCAGGGAGACGGCGGAGAGCACGTAGGCCCGCTTGTAGAGGCGGCGGTTCAGAACGCCCTCCACCAGCTGCCCTACCACCGCCGGGCCGGGCAGCCGGGCCAGCAGATCCAGGAAGGTCTGGTCCCCCAGGCCGTAGAGGGCCTCCTCCCGGAGGGCGCCCTTGGCCTGCAGTTCCACCGCCTTGGCGATCATGGCGCCGGAGGCGATCTTGGTGTGGTGCAGGTAGACCCGCTCCGTCAGGGTATAGCGAATCCGGAGCAGGTGGAGGATCTCTGTCCGGGCGTCGGGCCGGTCGAGGCCGTGCTTCACCATGTTCATGATCAGGTGGCCGTTCTCCAGGAGGAAATACGAAAAGATCCGGTCGTCATAGGCCAGGCGCAGGCCGGAGAAAAAGGCGTCCCGGCGCAGGTAATCCAGGAGGTCCGCATCGATGGTGCTGGAGACCACCTGGCCCATCCAGGGCGCCGGCGGCTTTCCGGTCAGAATGCCCTTGACCGGTTCCAGGATGCCGAGGGCTGCCAGGGTCCGGCCCAGTTCGGTGTCCGGACCCAGGAAATACTCCAGGCGGGGTCCCGCGTCGTGGCGGGGGAAGATTTCCCGCTCGTCCTCGAAGGTGTGGCCGTAGGGGATGTGGGTCACGTCGTGGACCAGCGCGGCCGCCCGGACCACGGCCGCGTCCTGGGGATCGATGCGGTGGCCCGCCAGGCGGAGGCTCTCCAGGATCCGGTGGGCGGCCGCGAGGGCGCCCAGGCTGTGGTCGAACCGGGTGTGCACGCACCCGGGAAAGACCAGATGGGCGGTGCCCAGCTGCTTGATGCCCCGCAGCCGCTGCATCTCCCGGGTGTCCAGGATCCGTGTCTCCTCCGGGGTGAGGTAAATATCCCCCTGCACAGGGTCGCGCACCAGCATGGAACCACCTCGATCCGCCCAAGTCTTTGAAACAGGTATGTCCCAAACCTTCGCCTGAAGAGCGGCGAACACCTGCCCGGTCGCCCTGGTTCCTTCACGTCCTTGCCTTCATTGCCGCCAGCCTTTCCCTGTGCTATAATCCGCCTGAAAAGCGATGATGGTGGGAAGTACGCCCTACCGCTTACCGGCAGCGAGGGGCCGGACGGTGTAAGGCCCGGGGTGGGGCGCTTTTTTGTGCAGATCCCCGCCCGGATGAGGGAGGATGGTTGCATGGGTTTTCCACCTGTCGAGGAACAGATGCGGATCCTGATGCGGGGTGTGGCCGATATCGTCAGTGAAGCGGAACTGCGTCATAAACTGGAGCGTTCAGCGGCCACCGGACGGCCTCTGCGGGTGAAACTGGGGATCGACCCCACAGGGAAGGATCTCACCCTGGGGCATACCGTGCCCCTCCGCAAGCTGAAGCAGTTCATGGAACTCGGCCACCAGGGGGTGCTGATCATCGGCGACTACACCGCCACCATCGGCGACCCCACCGGCCGGAACGAGGCGCGGCCCCAGCTCACCCACGAGCAGACCCGGGCCAACGCAGCCCGCTACCTGGAGCAGGCCGCCCGGGTGCTGGACGTCAGCCGGCTGGAGATCCGGTACAACAGTGAGTGGCTGGCTCCCATGACCTTTGCCGACGTGACCCGCCTGGCCGCCAAGGCCACCGTGGCCCACATGCTGGAGCGGGAGGACTTCCGCAAGCGGTATGAGGAAGGGCGGCCCATTTATCTTCACGAGTTTTTCTACCCGCTGATGCAGGGGACCGATTCGGTGGCGGTCCAGGCTGACGTGGAACTGGGCGGCACGGACCAGAAGTTCAACCTGCTGACCGGCCGGGACTTGCAGCGGCACGCCGGCCAGGAGCCGCAGGTCTGTCTGATGACGCCCATCGTCGAGGGGCTCGACGGCGTGGAGAAGATGTCCAAGTCGCTGGGCAACTACATCGGCCTGGATCACGACCCCGACGAGATGTTCGGGCGGACCATGTCGATTCCGGATACCTTGATCATCAAGTACTTTACGTACTTCACCGATGTGCCCGAGGAGGAGATCCGGGCCTACCAGATCGCCATGGAGCAGGGCGAAAACCCCATGGAGATCAAGAAGCGGCTCGGCCGGGCCATCATTACCACCTACGGCTACAGCGAGGAAGAGGCCCGGCAGGCTGAGGAGCGCTGGGTGGCCCAGTTCTCCCGCCGGGAGGTGCCCGCGGACATTCCGGAGGTCCAGGTGCCCGCCGCTCATCTGCCCATTCAGGCGTCCCGCCTGCTGGTGATCACCGGCCTGGCCGCGTCCAACAGCGAGGCCCGCCGCCTCATCGAACAGGGCGGTTTCAGCCTGGACGGCGAGCGGGTTACCGATCCCCGGGCGGAGCTTACCGTTCGGACAGGCCAGGTGCTGAAGGTAGGCAAGCGGAAGTACGGGCGTGTGGTCCTGGTCTAGGACGCCAAACCACAGGCGGCGGCCTGTGCCGCTACGGCGCAGGCCGCCGCTTTCTGTATGCCTGTGATAGTACCAAGGGACCAGGTCTGCCGACGATCAGGTGGCCGTTGGGCCTACAGGGGTAGTCCACAGGGTAAGTGACGACAATCACAAAAGGTTAACAAAAAGGCACTCATTATGGTATCGTTATGATAATCCATTAGGTGAAGAATCCCGATAGGACAAAAGACGAGGCGGGGCAGGTGAAGCGGGATGGAGTTGCTCAAGCGAGCACTGCCCTTTGTGATCGTGCTGGAACTGCTCCTGCTGCTGACGGACTGGGCCTGGCCCCGGGTGATCTGCCCGGAGACCTTCTGGGCACTGGTGGCCGTTCCGCCCGCTTTCTTGTTCCTGAACGGCATCTTCGCCCCTGTCACCCTGCGGCCCTATGACACCCGTCCATGGCTGGAAGCCACGGTCCCCGCCTACTGGCTGGCCATGGTCCTGCACGGCGCCGTGATCGGGCTCCTGGCGGGAGTCTCCCTGTGGACCACCGTGGTGGGGCTCGTCGTCCAGGGGATGATCATGCTGGCCTATATCACCATGATGGCCCGGGTACCCACGGTGCCCGCGCGGCGGCGGCACCCGGCATTCCTTTTGCTCTGGTGGCTGGTGGCCAGCACCGTGATGCTGGGGCTGTGGCACCAGGGCGTCCGGCTGGCGGCCGCCTGGGGCGTCGCGTCGCCGGAAGGTCTGGCGCTGGCAGGCGGTTTGACCGTCCTCCTGTACGCTTCATGGAACCTGCTCCGGCTGGGCGTACTGTACTGGCGGCAGCCGGAACTCTTTCAGGCATACTAGTCCGCCTCTCCCCCGTATACTCCTACACCGATCCGCGGGGGAGGGGGCGTGATGCGACGGTTCCGCCGGCGCCGGTTTGCCGTTCCCCGCTGGCTTCGCTATCCCATTCTGCTGGGGGCTCTTGCGTTTCTGCTGGTGCGGCTGGCGGATCTGCTGCTGCTGACGCCTCTGGAGGCGGTGGCGGAGGAAATGGCACGGGAACGGGGAGCCGAGGCCATCAACCGGGTGCTGCTGGACCGGATCGGCCGGGAGATTCGGCATGAGGATCTGGTGGTGTACGAGAAGGATCAGGAGGGGCGCATCGCCGCCTACCGGATCAACACCCGGCAGGTCAGCCAGGTGGCGGCTGCCGGAGCCGCTGCCGTTCAGGAGGAGATGCAGCGCCTGTCGGAAGAGAGCTTCCGCATTCCCATCGGCGCCCTCACCGGCTCCAGCCTGCTGGCAGGCCTGGGGCCCCGCGTTCAGGTCCGGATGGTCCCGGTGGGCTCTGTGACCGTCAACATCCAGCAGGACTTCCAGGGCGCCGGCATCAACCAGACCCGCCACCGGCTCTGGCTGGAGGCGACGGCCCACGTCCGCATCATCCTGCCGGTGATGACCCGGGAGGTGACGGTGACCGCCCACGTGCCGGTCTCGGAGACGGTCATCGTCGGTCCGGTGCCCAGCGGGTACTACGGCGGCAACGTCGGCGGCGTCACCCTGCCGCCGGTCCGGTAAGGGCGCGACAACCTTCTTGACAACCCTTTCATCTACTCCCTATACTCGGTACGTAACCCGAAGAATTGCCCGCACAGGAGGTACGCGAAATGAGGAAGCTGGTCCTGATGAGCGCTGTGGGAGCTCTAGGGGGCCTTCGCGTCATTTCGCAGCCTGTGCCGGCTCGTGTCGGGTGACACCAAGTCACATACGACCACGCAACGGCTACAGGCTGGCGAAGCTGCTGCCTGTGGCCTTTTTGTGTCACTCCATGCCTGTGCGCGGCATGGGGCCCTGGGGGATCATGGGCAGCAGTGCGCCCATGATCCCCCATTCTGTTGCCAGTTCCCGGGGGATGATCCGAACCCATACGAGGAGCGAGATCCATGCAGAAGTCGGTATTGGCCTTGGAAGTGATTGATGCGTACAAGACCTTTGTCGATGAGGATGAGGGACCGCAGCAATTTTGGCGGCGGTTCTTGCATCCCGCATCCCGCCGCCGGGTGGTGGCCGTGGACCGGGTCAGTTTCCGGGTCCAGCCCGGCGAGGTGTACGGGATTTTGGGACCGAACGGATCGGGCAAGTCCACGCTGATCCGGTTGATCGCCACCTTGCTCAGCCTCGACGGCGGCCGGATCCGCATCTTCGGTCTGGATGTGCAGCAGGATCTGATCGCCGTCCGCCGCCTCATGAACCGGGTTTCGGTGGACGCGGCCTTCTTCAAGAAGCTCTCCGCCATGGAGAACCTCGACTATGCGGCGCGCCTGTACGGCCTGCCCATCGGCGAGGCCCGGCGCCGGGCAGGGGAGATGCTGGAGCGACTGGGCCTCAGCAGCCACAAGTGGTACACGCCGCTGGAGAACCTCTCCCGCGGTCAGCAGCAGAAGGTGGCCATCGTCCGGGCGCTGCTTACGAATCCCGCCCTGCTGCTTCTGGACGAGCCCACCACCGGGCTGGATCCCCAGTCCAAGCGGGACGTGCAGGACTACCTCCTGGAGGTTCAGCAGCGGCATCACACCACGATCATCCTCACCAGCCACGACATGGCGGAGGCAGAACGCCTCTGCCGGCGGGTGGCGTTTATCCATGACGGCCGCTTCGTGGCGGAGGGGACCCCTGAAGAACTGAAAGCCCGCTTTGGATGCCGGAACCTGGAGGACGTTTTCTTTGCCGTCACAGGCCGGCGCGCGGGCGAGGAGGATATCGGCGCATGACAGAGGTTGCACGCCATCTGAGTGCAGCGTACGGATTCGTGGAACGCAACTGGGCCCTGACCCGCCGCTACCTGGGGTGGGAAGTGGTCTGGATTGTCTACAGCACGATTTCCACCCTGACCATCGGGCTGATCGGCGTGGACAGTCAGGGGATCGTCGGACAGGATCGGGTGCTGTACCTGTTGATCGGCGCCCTGCTCTGGTCCTACCTGTCGGTGCTTTTTCAGACCATGAGCGAGACGGTGGCCTGGGAACGCTGGGAGGGCACCATCGAGTATACCTTCATGGCCCCCGTCCGCCGGATTGCCTTCCTGGCGGGGCAAGGGCTGTTCGGGATCACCTATGCGCTGATCCGAACCGCGATCATTCTGGGGATTGTAATCCTCTGGTTCGACCTGGACATGTCCCGGGCCAACCTGGTGGGCGGCTTCGTTGTACTGGCCGTCGCCAGCCTCTCGTTCGTGGGGCTGGGCCTGGTGGCGTCGGTGCTGCCGCTCATGTCCACGGAACGGGGGGCGCAGGCCACGCACATCATCCAGGGGCTTCTGCTCCTCTGCTCCTCCGTCTACTACCCGGTTACCGTGTTGCCGGCCTGGCTCCAGCCCGTGGCCCGGCTGAATCCCGCCACGTACACGCTGGATGCCGTCCGGGCGGCCTGGATGGAGGGCGCGTCGCTCACCGCCGTCTGGCCGCTGGTGGCCCGGCTGCTGCTGGCGGGCGCGACGCTGCTGCCGGTGGGGCTGCTGATCTTCCACATCGGGGAGCGCTACGCGCTGCGGACGGGAAAGCTGAAGCGGAATGGGTAAGTCCCTGGAGGACGGCCGGCTGCTGGTATAATGAGAGACAGATCGCGCATCCAACGAGCCGACGGGAAGGAAGGGAAGCGGCATGCGACGGCTCTTCAGCCCTGCGGAGCAGCAGCGCCTGGCCGGGGCCTCGGTGCTGGTGGTGGGCGCTGGCGGCCTGGGCTCTCCGGTGGCCTACCAGTTGGCCGCCGCCGGCGTTGGCCGGATCGGCCTGAGCGACATGGACCGGGTCGATGTCTCCAACCTGCAGCGGCAGGTGCTTCACTTTACCCCGGACATCGGGCGCCCGAAGGTCGAAAGTGCTGCGGCGAAGCTTCGGGCCTTAAATCCCACCGTTACCGTGGAGACGCATCCGGTGGCCATTACCTCGGAAAACGCGCTGGACCTCATTGCCCGTTACGACGTGGTAGTGGGCTGCGTCGACAATTTCGCCACCCGGTACCTGTTGAACGACGCCTGCGTGATGACGGGCCGTCCCCATGTCCACGGCGCCGTCTTCCGCTGGGACGGACAGGTGACCGTCTTTGACCCCCGCAACGGCGGTCCGTGCTACCGGTGCCTCCATCCCACTCCGCCGCCTCCCGGCGCAGTGCCCTCCTGCGCCGAGGCCGGGGTCATCGGGGTCCTGCCCGGCATGATGGGCAGCCTGATGGCCATGGAGGTGCTGAAGCTGCTGCTGGACCGGGGCGAGGGCCTTGGCGGGCGGCTGCTCATCTGCAGTACCCTGACCATGGACTTTGCCGAGGTCCAGATCCGGCGCAATCCGGAATGCCCCGTCTGCGGCGATCATCCCACCATCACGGAACTGATCGACTACGAGGCCTTCTGCGGAGGTGCGGGCCAGTGAAGCTGACCGAGGAGCAGATTCGCCGGTACAGCCGCCACATCATCCTGCCGGAGGTGGGCGGACGGGGCCAGCGGCGGATCCTGGAGGCGTCGGTGGTGCTGGGCGGCCTCGGGGCGGCAGGTTCCGTGGCAGCCATGTACCTGGCCGCGGCCGGGGTGGGGCGGATCACCCTGTGGGATCCGGCCCCGGTGACAGAAGCGGATTTGGCTGCGGCTGTGGCGTACACGGTGGACAAGGTCGGGCAGAACCGGGCGGCGGCCGCCGCGGAGGTCCTCCGGGCCATCAACCCGGATGTCACGGTACAGGTGGCGGCCTCCGAGGCGGAGGCCGGGGCCGGCATCGAGCCGGGTGGGGTGGTGCTGCTCAGCGCCGGGGAGTGGCGGCCGCTGCACGACCGGGCCATCCGGGAGGGCGCCCGGGTGGTGGCCTGCGGCGTCCACGGCGCGGAGGGGGCCTTTACGGTGCTGCAGCCAGGCGGGCCGTGCCTCGCCTGCTTGCCGCCGGCGGTCCTGCAGGAGGCAGGGCTGTGGCCGGAGGAGCCGGAAAATCCACCGCTGGCCCCCGTGGCCGGGGTGGTGGGCCTGGGCGCCGCCACGGAAGTGATCAAGCTGATCCTGGGCGTGGGGGTTCCGCTCGCAGGACGGCTTCTGCGTTACGAAGGGTGGTCTGCGTCCTTCCGGGACCAGTCGCTGGCGGTTTCGGGCGGCTGTCCCGTGTGCGGGGCGTGACCGCCCCCTTCTTTTTACAAAGAGTTTTCAGGACCCCCCTTTCCCCTGCGCCAAAACGTGGTATAATCGGGGCAGAGAGAGTAACCTAATCCGATTGGAATACACGGATTATCGGATTGGGGGAGGAGGAGTCGGACAGTGGCACGGATCTACAACAACATCGCCGAGACCATCGGCAATACACCGCTGGTACGTCTCAACCGGGTGACCGAGGGGCTGAAGGCCACGGTCCTGGCCAAGGTGGAGTCCTTCAACCCGGCGGGCAGCGTGAAGGACCGGATCGGTTACGCCATGATCAAAGACGCGGAGGAGCGGGGGATCCTCAAGCCCGACACGGTGATCGTGGAGCCCACCAGCGGCAACACCGGCATCGCCCTGGCCTTTGTGGCAGCCGCCAAGGGGTACCGGTGCATCCTGGTCATGCCCGATACCATGTCCTTGGAGCGGCGCAAGCTCCTGAAGGCGTACGGCGCCGAACTGGTGCTCACCCCCGGCGCCGAGGGGATGAAGGGAGCAGTGGCCAAGGCCCAGGAGATTGCGGCCTCCCTTCCCAACGCGTGGGTTCCGCAGCAGTTTGAGAACCCCGCCAACCCGGCGATCCACCGCAAGACCACGGCCGAGGAGATCTGGCGGGACACCGACGGCAACGTGGACATCGTGGTGGGCGGCGTCGGCACGGGCGGTACCATCACCGGTGTTGGCGAGGTCCTCAAGGCGCGGAAGCCCGATGTGAAGATCGTGGCCGTGGAGCCGGCCGAGTCGCCGGTGCTCTCCGGCGGGCAGCCGGGTCCCCACAAGATCCAGGGTATCGGTGCGGGGTTCGTGCCGAAGGTGCTCAATACCGAGATCATCGACGAGATCATCAAGGTGTCCAGCGATGACGCCGTGGCCACGGCCCGGCGGCTGGCCCGGGAAGAGGGTATCCTGACGGGCATTTCGGCGGGTGCGGCCGTGACGGCGGCCCTGCAGGTGGCTGCCCGGCCTGAAAACGAGGGCAAGACCGTGGTGGTCATCCTGCCGGATACCGGGGAGCGCTACTTCTCGTCCGTGCTCTGGGCCGACCTGGATGTATAGGGTACACAAAATCCCCCGGACGGAAGCCGTCCGGGGGATCTTGTGTGCCATCGCTAGTTTTTCAGGGCCTCGTGCTGCACGTAGCGCTTGCCCTGCAGCTCGCTGATCAGGTTCACCGCCACAGCGGCGCCGTGCCCCGCGGTGATGATGGTATGGGGGCTGACACCGGCCAGCACGCCCGCTGCCCAGACGCCGGGCTGGCTGGTCCGGCCTTCCGCATCCACCTTCAGGACCTTGGGAAGGCGAGGCTCCCGGCCCTCCACGAACTCCAGGCCCATGGACTCCGCCAGGGACGTGGCACCGCCGGTGGCCAGCACCACCTGCTTGGCTTCAAAGGAGCGGCCATCCTCCGTGGTGATGACGAAGCCGTCGTCCTTCCGCTCCACCTTCGTCACCTGGCCCACTTCCCACTGAACGCCGACGTTGATGGCCTGCTTCCGGCCTGCCGCAATCAGATCCGGGCCGCTGACGCCGTCCGGGAAGCCGTAGTGGTTCGGGATCCAGGCCCGCTTGACCATCCCCTTGTCGTTATCCACCACCAGGGTCTTCAGACCGGCTTTGCCAAAGAAGACCGCTGCACTGCCCCCGGCAGTGCCGCCGCCGATGATCGCGACATCGAACACGGTCCACACCCCTTCCTTTGTTGAGGGGCCCTCCAGCCCCGCAAGTTTGCTCGCAAACTATTTGACGAATCCGCGATCTTCCCGGGTATGCGTTTTCCAGAAGTATCCATCGCACACCCTGCCAGCGGGCAGGTATTTGCCGGGGGAACGCGTAAATTAGGATAGGCACTTCGGATTGGGACGTACCACAGGAGAGATCCGGCCAGTGGAGGGGAGTGGCAGCAGATGAAGCAACATCGGGTGGCCTCGGTGGCGGAGCGGGCTGCCGCGGAACGGGCCTACATGGAACAAAGCGGTGTGAAGACCCTGATCAACTGCCTGTCTGGCGGGGTTGATTCCACCGTTTCGGCCCTGATCAGCAAGGAGGCGTCCCCGGAGGGGACCATGGCCCTGATCCTGCCCTGCAGCACCCCGGAGGAGCTGCAGGGGGAGCGGGGCAAGGATGTGCAGGACGCCCGGCGGGTGGCCGATCATCTCGGCATTCCCGCGGTGGTGATCGACCTCAGCGACCTGTGGCAGCAGGCGGTGGACCTGTTTTCCCGGGCGGCTCGGGAGATGGCGGAGAAGCGGGGCGTTCCCCTGGATGAGAGCCGGCTTCAGTGGGCCATCCACAACATGAAGCCGACCCTCCGGATCATGGCCGCCGGCTTCTTTGCCGACGCCTTCCAGGGCCTCATGGTGGGGACGGGGAACCTGGTGGAGTACTTCCTCGGCTACTTCTCCATCCGGGGCGACGGCATGGCAGACCGGCAGCCGATCCGGGACCTTACCAAGCAGGAAGTCCGGGCGATGGCCGCCAGCGGCGGTTTCCCGCCCGATCTGGTCAACCGGGTGCCCACCGCGGGCCTGTGGCCCGGACAGACCGACGAAGGGGAGCTGGGCTTCTCCTACGACGACGCGGACCGGTTCCTGCTGTGGCTGTTGGAGAAGCACCTGGAGACGCCGGTGCTGGACGGAACGCTCACGGTTAAGGAGGAGGCGGTGGAGGCGCTGCTGGCCGATCCCACCCTGCCGGTGCCCGAGGAGGTGGCCCGGCGGATCATCGCCCAGAACCGGCGCACCGCCTTCAAGCGGAAGCCCTACGACCTGGAGACGGTCCTGCAGAAACGGGGGCTGCTCACCGGGTAGCGGGGCGAGCATGCCGCCTTACTGCACCTTCAGGCTGAGGCCGCCGGAGACCGGCGGGAGCCGTACGTACAGCACCTTCCGCTGCCGGTCGTACCACCAGCCGGTGGGGAACCGCTCCAGGGTCTCCCGGGACCGGCGGGGGGTGAGCAGCGTGCCGTCCACGGTTACCCGGCGGGGGCGCCGGGGCAGGCGAATGGCGGCCCGGTAGCGCCGAACCGGTGGCATGCCGGCATACGCCCCCTGGGGCGGGTCGATGGTGAGGAGCCCGCCGCCCTCCGCCGGCCGGTAGGTGAAGCGGATCGTGGCGTACTCGCCCCGGGCGAAAGCCATGGTCTCGCCGTCGTCCTCGTAGAGAAGAAACTCGCTGACCTCCGGTCCGGGGTAGATGTTCAGCGTCAGTTCCTCCCATCCTGGGGCCTGGGACCGGTCCCAGGGCGCCTCCGGCAGGATCGCCCCGGCCCTCACGAAAAGGGGCAGGGTCTCCAGGGGCGCCGGAGCTTGGATCCACCGCCCGCCCCGGATCCGGCGGCCGGTCCAGAAATCGTACCAGTCGCCTTCAGGCAGGTAGACCGGCCGGCTTTGCTGCCCCGGCGCGGTGACCGGGGCCACCAAGAGATCCCGGCCCCACAGGTACTGGTCCCGGATGGTAAGGCACTTGGGATCCCGGGGGTAATGGAGGACCAGGGGACGCATGAAGGGGAGGCCCTGCCGGTGCGCCTCCCAGGCCAGGGTGTAGGTGTAGGGCAGCAGCCGGTACCGGAGGCGGATGTACCGGCGGACGATGGCCTCAGCCTCGGGGCCGAAGGCCCAGGGCTCCCGGTCCTGGTGCGACCCGTGGGGGCGCATCACCGGCGTGAACGTGCCGAACTGGATCCAGCGGACGAACAGCTCCGGCGAGGGCGGCTCTCCCGCGAAGCCGCCGATGTCGCTGTTCCAGTACGGCATGCCGGACATGCCCATGCACAGGCCCAGCACCGGCTGGTGGGCCAGGGCCTCCCAGGTGGTGGCCACGTCTCCGGACCAGTGACAGGCGCCCAGGGCCTGGGTCCCGGGCCAGCCGGCCCGGCTCATGATGAAAAGGCGCATGTCCGGCCGGTGCTGCTCATGGGCCATGGCCACGGATCGGATCATCAGCAGGGCGTAGAGGTTGTGAACGGCCGCGGCCACACCGCCGTGGTGGACCATGTCCGGCGGATGGACCTCCGGCTCGTTCAGATCGGCCCACCAGCCGGCAATGCCCAGGTCCATCAGCGGTTTGTGCCGGTCAGCCCACCACTGGCAGGCCAGGGGCTGGGTAAAGTCCACCAGCGCGGCCCGGCCGGCCCAGAAGGGGAAGACGTAAGGGCCGCCGTCGGGCCGCATCCCCAGCAGGCCCAGCCGTTCCGCCTCCGGGTACAGCCGGCTGTCCACGGTGAGGTACGGCTCCTCGATGACGATCACTCGCACCCCCTGCTCCCGAAGGTGCCGGATCAGGCCGGCAGGGTCGGGGAACGCGGCCCGGTTGAAGGCCAGGTCCCCCATGTGCCGGAACCAGAACAGGTCCAGGACGATGCCGGAAAGGGGGATCTGCCGTTCCCGGAAGGCCGCCGCCAGGCCTTCCACCTCCTCCTGGGTCCGGTAGCCGAACTTGGACTGCAGGAATCCAAACGCCCACCGGGGCGCCAGCGACGGCCGCCCCACCAGGCGGGTATAGCGGTCCAAAACGGTGGTGAGGGCAGGGCCGGCGATGAAGTAGTAGACCAGCTGTCCGGCCTGGGCCCGGTAGCCAAAGGTGGCGCCGTCGGTGCCCAGGTCCCATTCGGCCGGCCAGGGATTGTCCACGAAGAGGCCGTAGCCCCGGAGGCTGACCAGCACCGGCAGCACCATGCGGCTGGGGGCCGGCAGGTGCTTGTGCCAGATGGGGTAGCGCCGCCCCCGGTGGTCCAGGGGGATCGGCCCCTGCCGCTGGTCCGGCTGCCCCAGGCCGAAGAAGTGATCCTCGGGGGTGAGCCGGAACCGGACCCCCACCTGCCAGCCGTCCATCTCCACGCCGCCTTCCGGCGCGTCGGAAAGCAGCGGCTCGCCGGCAGCCCCTCCCTGGGGGCCCGGAGCCCAGAAGTGAAGGCGCAGGGGGCTCTTGTCCACCCGCACCGCGGCGCCTTCCACGAAGACCATCAGGTGATCGCCCCGGTCTTCCACCCGGGGAGGTGGCAGATCCGGCCACCGGGCCGGATCGACGGTGACGGAGGGGACCGGCGGCTCCTGGCTCCAGGGGGAGCCCCGCCGGAGCCGGACCTCCACTACCCCCGGCAGGGCCGGGGTCAGGCAGAGCTTTCCCTCCCAGCCGGCGTCCAGAACCAGGGTGCGGCCCTTCAGATACCAGCCTGCAAGTCCGTGTAGGCGCTCCAAGACAGGTGACCTCCTCGCATGGGGAGGAATCGGTTCCTGTTCAGTCTGCCCCAAATCCGGGCCGCGGCAGTCGGTCCCCATGGGGGGCCACCTGGTTTCGTTGACTTGCGGGGCAAACTCTTGCTACGATTACCTGGATAAGGAATCTCAAGGCGGAATGGCCGGGGCGCTGTGGCGGCAGCGATGGTCCCTGGCTCTTGGGGGGCACGTACGTGTTTGCGCGGTTTGGATGGAAACGGAAAGCATGGGGCCCGGCGGTGATCCAGCGGCGCAAACTCTACATTCCCGAGGACCTCTACCGCCGCATGCTGAATCACTGCCAGGAAGAGCGGCCCCTGGAGGCTTGTGGCCTTCTTGTGGGTGTCGGAGACCACGTTACAGCCGGGTACGCCACGGACAACGAGCACCGGAGCCCGGTGCTGTACCGGGTGGATGACCGGCAGTTGTTTTATGTGGTGCACAAGGCACAGGAGGAGAAGCAGGAGATCGTTGCCATCTACCACTCCCACGTCTGGTCGGCGCCCGTTCCCTCCCGGACGGATATCCAACAGGCCACCTGGCCGGAAGCCTTTTACGTCATCGTCTCCCTGGCCCACCGAGAGCCGCAGGTGCGGGTGTGGCGCATCGTGGATCACCAGGTGACTGAGCACCCGCTGGTGGTGGTGCCGGGGGCCTCCGGGCAATGGCACGACCTGCGCCAGGCCGTCCGGGCGGCCGCACAGGAGCGTTACCGGAATGTTCCCTGAGGGGCGCCGCAAAGCCGGGATCCGGTCCCGGGCTTGTGGGGATGTGGCCGTGGAGGAGCCGCGCCTGGTGATCCCCCGGCATCTGCTCCAACGCATCATTGAGCACTGCCTGGAGGAGAACCCCATCGAGGCCTGCGGAATCCTCACCGGCCGGAACGGCCGGGTCTTCCACGCGTACGCGACGGACAACAGCAAGCGGAGTCCGGCTTACTACGAGGTGGACCGCGCCCAGCAGGAGCTGGTCCTGCAGCGGGCGGCAGAGCAGGGCGAGGAGGTGGTGGCCATCTACCATTCCCATCCGACCTCGCCGGCGGTACCCTCCCGCACCGATATCCGGATGGCGGTGCATTATCCCGACGCCTACCGGGTGATCGTATCGCTGCTGGGTCCCACCGAAGTACGGGCTTTCCTGATCCGGGACGGGAAGGTCCGCAATGTGAAGCTGCATGCACCAGTGGACGCAGGAGGGGAATGGTATGATCTCCGGGGTGGCATCAGACGCGCTGGGTCTGATTGGCCGGACACCGATGGTACGGCTCAGTAAGATCGGGGCCGGGCGCCGGGCCGAGGTGCTGGCCAAGGTGGAATGGTTCAGTCCGGGCGGATCGGTGAAGGATCGCATTGCGCTGGCGATGCTGGAGGATGCCGAGAGCCGGGGCATCATCGGTCCCGGCTCCACCATTGTGGAGCCGACCTCCGGCAACACGGGCATCGGGCTGGCGGTGGTCTGCGCCGTGAAGGGCTACCGGCTGATCCTGGTCATGCCCGATACCATGACCGTGGAGCGGCGGAACCTGCTGGCCGCCTACGGGGCGGAGGTGGTGCTGACCCCCGGCTCCGAGGGAATGGCCGGCAGCGTGCGGATGGCGGAGAAGCTCGTCCGGGAGCACGGCTACTTCATGCCTCGGCAGTTCGAGAACGAGGCAAACCCGGAGGTGCACCGGCGCACCACTGCTCAGGAGATTCTGGCCCAGGTGGACGGGCCCATTGACGCGTTTGTGGCCGGCGTGGGCTCCGGCGGCACCATCACCGGCGTCGGCGAGGTCCTGAAGGAGAAGATGCCGGGCTGCAAGGTGATCGCGGTGGAGCCCGCGGCGTCGCCCATGCTCTCCGGCGGGCGCCCGGGACCGCACCGGCTGTACGGCATGGGGGCCAACTTCATCCCGAAAGTGCTCAACCGCAGCATCCTGGACGGGGTGATTCAGGTCCGGGACGAGGACGCGTTTGCCACCGCCCGGGAGATGGCCTTGCGGGAAGGGCTGCTGGTGGGGGTTACCGCCGGCGCCAACGTCTGGGCGGCGCTGAAGGTGGCCCGGGAACTGGGCCCCGGTAAGCGGGTGGTGACCATCCTGCCGGATTCGGGGGAGCGGTACCTGAGCGTGGAGAAGCTGTACCGCTTCTGAGCAGAGCGGAAAGGCCATGCAGGCAGGAGCGAGTTGAGGGACGGCTGGGCGGTGGCGGCAGCCGTCCCGTGTTGTTCACATCGCCGGCGGCGACAGGACCGGCAGGGCAGGAGAGAGGGGGAGGCGCACCGAACATAGTGACGGTTACGTCTGGCAAGGGAAGCCGAGCCAGGCGGCCTTCAGGTGGTGCTGTACAGATGCGAGTGCTGGGAATCGATCCGGGTACCGCCCTGATGGGTTACGGGATTGTGGAGCGCCAGGGCAGCCGTGAAACGGCCCTGGCTTATGGCGCGCTGGAGACGCCCGCCGGCATGGAGCCGGAAAAGCGCCTGCAGGCCCTCTACCGGGGCGTGGTGGACCTGATGGTCCGGTTCCGTCCGGAGGCCCTGGCGGTGGAGGAGCTTTTCTTCGGCCGCAATGTCACCACGGCCCTCTATGTGGGACAGGCCCGGGGGGTGGTGCTCCTGGCGGCCGCGGACAACGGCATTCCCGTCCGGGAGTTCACCCCGATGCAGGTGAAGATGGCCGTGACCGGTTACGGACGGGCGGACAAGAAACAGGTGCAGGCCATGGTCAAGACCCTGCTGCGCCTGCCGGAGATCCCTCGCCCCGATGACGTGGCGGACGCCCTCGCCGTGGCGATTACCGCCCTCAGCGGGGCAAGCCTGGCACAGCGACTGGGAGGGTTGCAGGGATGATCGCCCACTTGCGCGGGACCCTGGTGGCGGCCGGTTCCGAATCGGTGGTGGTGGACGTGGCCGGGGTGGGCTACCGGTGCCTGGTGCCCACCAGTACCCGGACCCGCCTGCCGGCTGTAGGGGAAGAGGTACGCCTGCACACCTCCCTGCAGGTGCGGGAGGATAGCCTCACGCTGTACGGCTTTCTGACCCGCGAGGAGTATGAGCTGTTTGAACTGCTGCTGCGGGTGGAGGGCATCGGGCCCAAGGTGGCCCTGGGCATCTTGTCCGCCTCCACTCCGGAGCAGATTCGTCGGGCCATTGCCCTGGAAGACATCACCGCCCTCTGCCAGGTGCCGGGCATCGGCAAGAAGACGGCCCAGCGGATCGTGCTGGAGCTGAAGGACAAGGTCGGCACCCTGATCAAGGGCGGGACCGATGCAGGGGCGGCTTCTGTGCCCGCGGCGCCGCAGGCCCCGGATGCCTATGCGGACGCCCTGGAGGCGCTGGTTCAGCTTGGTTTCAGCCGCTCGGAGGCCATCGGCGCCCTGGAGCGGGCGCGGTCGGAGGCAGGCCCGGAGGCCCGGGCCGAGGACCTGCTCAGGCTGAGCCTGAAGCATCTATACCGGGGGTAGCAGATGATGCAGGAGGATCGGTTTCTCTCCGCCCGGCAGAAGCCCGAGGATGAGCTGTGGGACGAGAGCCTCCGGCCCAAGCGGTTGGCGGACTATCCCGGGCAGGAGCGGGTCAAGGAGCAGCTTTCCATCTACATCCAGGCAGCCAAGGAGCGGGGAGAGGCGCTGGATCACGTGCTGCTGTATGGCCCGCCGGGATTGGGCAAGACCACCCTGGCACAGATCATCGCCCACGAACTGGGGGTCAATTTCCGGGTGACATCCGGTCCGGCCATCACCCATCAGGGGGATCTGGCCGCGATCCTCACCCAACTGTCGGAGCGGGATGTCCTGTTCGTGGACGAGATTCACCGCTTGAACCGGATGGTGGAGGAGACCCTCTACCCGGCCATGGAGGATTTTGCACTGGACATCATCCTGGGCAAGGGCCCCAACGCCCGCACCCTGCGGTTGGACCTGCCCAGGTTTACCCTGATCGGCGCCACCACCCGGTACGGGGCGCTCACATCGCCCCTTCGGGACCGGTTCGGCGTGGTGGCGCAACTGCAGTTCTATTCGGTGGAAGAGCTGGTCCAGATCCTCCGCCGGTCCGCCCGCATTCTGAAGGTGGATCTGGATGAGGGCGGCGCGGAGGAGATCGCCCGCCGTTCCCGGGGGACCCCCCGCATCGCCAACCGGTTGCTGAAGCGGCTGCGGGACTATGCCCAGGTGCGGGCCAACGGCCGCATCACCCGGGAGGTGGCGGATGCCGGGCTGCGGCTCATGGAGGTCGACCCCATGGGGCTGGACAAGGTGGACCGCAAGATCCTGCTGACCATCATCGAAAAGTACGGCGGCGGCCCCGTGGGTCTGGACACCCTGGCCGCGGCCACCAGCGAGGAGCCGGAGACCATCGAGGATGTCTACGAGCCGTATCTGATGCAAATTGGCTTTCTGCAGCGGACGCCTCGGGGCCGGGTGGTTACCCGGAGTGCATACGAGTACCTGGGGATTCCCTATCCTGAGCGCCCAGACGGAAACGAAGGAGCAGGACAGATGCGCCTGTTTTAGAAGGGGCAAGGAGTGGGTGATGCATCATGGGACGGATGCTGATCTGGATGGGGGGCATGCTGCTGCTTCTGGGTTTGCTATGGGAGTTTGGCGGCCGTTTCCTCTCCATAGGGCGGCTGCCCGGCGACATCGTCATCCAGCGGGGAAACTTCACGTTTTACTTTCCCCTCATGACCAGCATTCTCCTTAGCCTGCTGCTGTCCGCGGCGCTCTGGCTTTTCCGGAGGTTCTAAGCAGGCGGTAGACCCCCACAACGCGGCAAGCCCACGACGTATCTATTTCTGAAAGGACGAGAGGTGAACGCCGTGCTGGGCCTCCTACTGAGCCTCTCGGCCCACGGGAAACGCACAGGATCAGACCAGACGGAGCCCCTGCTAAGACGAGCCCGCAATGGCGACCGGCAGGCCCGGGAGGACCTGCTCAGGCAGTTCACGCCCCTCGTGCTCCGGACGGGGAGCCAGATCGCCGGCCGGTACCTGAAGGTGGGTCAGGATGAGGAGGTCTCCGTGGGGCTGATGGCCCTCAACGAGGCCATCGACCGGTATGACCTGTCCCGGGGGACCTCCTTTGTGGCCTTTGCGGAGGTGGTGATCCGCCGGCGGCTCATCGACCATTTCCGGCGGCAGAAGGGACAGGTGGAGATTCCCCTCAGCGAACTGGAGACGGAGGACGCGGAGGGCAACCCCTTTCAGGCGGCTGAATATCAGACCGCGGTGGACCGGTACGCCCGGGATGAGGAGGCCGCCGAGCGGAAGCTGGAGATCCAGCGGTACGCCCGGCGCCTGGCCGATTTCGGGATCCGGTTTCAGGATTTGGTGGCGGTCTGCCCCAAGCACCAGGGCGCCCGGCAGCGGGCGCAGGAGATCGCACGGCTGGTGGCGGAGACGCCGGAGCTGGCCCGGCACCTGCTGGCCAAGCGGGAATTACCCCTCAAGCAGTTGGAGGAGCAGGTGGGCGTCAGCCGCCGGACCCTGGAGCGACAGCGGAAGTACATCATCGCCGTGGCACTGATCATGCTGGAGGATTTTGATCACCTCAGGGCATACATCGCGGGTCCGGGTGCCTGAACTGGGAGGAGATCATGGTGGAGAAGGGGATTCTGCTGGAGCTGGACGGCCAAACCGGCGTGGTCCTGACTCCGCAGGGCGAGTTTCGGCGGGTCCGGGTACCCCCGGGTACCTGGGACGTCGGGGATGAAATCGAGATCGCTGCTCCCCGGCCCATGGCCTGGAGGCGTTGGGTCCTGGCCGCGGCTGCCGTCGTGGCCCTCCTACTCCTTCCGGTGGGGTACCGGAGCTGGGTACTGGCGCAGCCCATGGCGCTGCTGACCATTGACATCAACCCCAGCGTCGAGCTTACCGTGGACCAGCGGGAACGGGTGACCGCCGCTCGGGGCCTGAACCAGGACGGGTCGGCGCTGGTGGCGGCCGTGCAGTGGAAGCGGCGCTCGGTGGGCGAGGTGGTAGGGGCGCTCATGGAGGCGGCCATCGCCACGGACAAGCTGGACCTTACCGATGAGACCGGCGCCGTGGTGGTCGCGGTGGCTCCGCCCGACGGAGGGGACCTTCCCCCGGAGAAGGCCGAGAAGATCGGGGAGGTGGCCCGGGCTGCCATCACTCAGGCCCTTTCGGACCAGGGGCAGAAGCGCAACACCGTGCCCCGGGTACAGGTGCCGGTGCTGAAGGTGACCGAGGCCGAGAAGCAGGAGGCCCGGGAGGCCGGGCTAACCCCCGGTCAGTATCTGATCATGCAGGAGATCCGCCAGGCTGTGCCCGATGTGAACCCGGAGGATGTGAAGAACCTGGGAATCGGCAAGCTGCTGAAGCAGCTGCATCTGGACGCGGGGGAGATCCTGCAGCGGGCGCAGCAGCACGGCAGCCAGAGCCGGGGCCAGCATGGCGCGCCGGCCAAGTCCGGTGCAGCGAACCCTGGGTGGTACAGGTCCGGCCAGGACAACAGCCCCGGCCGGAGCCAGGGCCGCGGCTGGGACTGGAGCGGCTCCTGGGAGCGGGTCTGGCAGAACCGGGGCCGTGGGAACGGCCGTGAGCAGGACCGCAGCCGGGACCGTGATCGGGATGCCCGCGACGACAGGAACGATCGGCTGGATCGAAAGCAGGGGAGCAACAGGGGGAACCAGGACAACCGGGGCAACCAGGGGAACCGGGACAACGGGAATCACCGGGACGACCGCAATGGCCGGAATGACCGCGGACGCGGCCAGGATCGCAATGGGAACAGCCGCGGCCGCACCGACCGCGGCTTACACAGCCGCCGGTGAGAGCGGCAGCGGGGGCTCCGCCGGCAAAGGGGGCTCCGGCACCGGCAGGAACTTCGTTGATCGAAATAAATGATGCTGTCGGGAAGGGAGGAGCCCACAGGGCGTCCAAATGATCCTATTGTAAGGAATCCCATGCAGGCGGTGGGTCACGTGCAGAAGAATGCCAGACGAACCCTGTCCGCACTGATTCTGGCCGGATTCGCCGTAGCGGCGCTGATTGCGCCGCTCTCTGCTTATGCCGGCGAGGAGGTGCCCCCCGTGCAGCCCGTGCCTGCGGTGCCGGCGCCGCCGGAGGAAGCTGTACGGGTGGGCATCGGCCGGGCGCTGGTGGCGGCGGAGGTTTCGGCCCCCCAGGGGCTGTACGTCATCGCCGACGGTGCGATCCAGTTGGAGGTGCCCGGCGGCCAGAGCGTCCGGCTCACCCTCGCCCAGGGGCAGATCGAGGTGGCCGGCCTTCCGGGCCGCTTCCCCGGCCCCGTGCGCCTGGTGCCCCTGGCTCCCGGGGCCCCGGAGAACCCCATTACGTACCAGGGGAAGCGCTACCGGGGCGAAATCGAGGTGCTGGTCCGGCCCAAGGACGGCAAGCTTTCCGTGGTCAATGTGGTGAATGTGGAGGACTACCTGCTGGGTGTCGTCCCCCTGGAGATGTACCCTTCCTGGCCCGAGGAGGCGCTGAAGGCCCAGGCCGTGGCGGCCCGGACCTACGTGCTGGCGAGCCTGGGGCAGTTTGCCGACGAGGGGTTTGACGTGGTGGACACTGCCCAGTCGCAGGTGTACGGCGGCATCGATGCGGAGACCGACCGGACCACCAGGGCGGTGCTGGCCACCCGCGGGGAAGTGGTGGTCTATGGCGACGAGCTGGCCACCACCATGTTTCATGCCTCCTCCGGAGGCCACACCGAAAACAACGAGGTGATCTTCTCCGGCCGTCCGGTGCCCTACCTGCGGGGCGTTCCTGACTACGACAACCTGCCGGGCAACGAACGGTATTCCTGGACTTACCGCTTTTCGGCCGAGGAGTTTGCCCGCAAGCTCAGTGAGGCAAACTTTGCAGTGGGCACGGTGGAGGCCGTTGCCCCCGCGGGCGTCATCGGCAGCAGCGGCCGGCCCAGTCAGTGGGTCGTGGAGGGCTCCGACGGACAGAGGACCCTGAGCGCCCTGCAGTTCCGGTCCGCCCTGGGATTGCCCAGCGCACCGCGATCGGTCCGGGTGGAGGCCGGCGGAATCGGCCGCATCACCCGCACCTACCGCCAGAGCGATCCCCTTTACGTGTTGGGCGCCGGCGGTGTCCGGCAGACCATCCGCCTGAATGAGGCCTTCGTGCTGGGCGCCGGCGGGCGGCCGGCAGAGCCCGCGGGAGAGGTCACCGTCATCGGCCCCATGGGCCCCCGGCCCGGCACGGTGGTGGTGGAGGGCGGCGGCTACGGCCACGCCGTGGGTCTGTCCCAGTGGGGCGCCAACGGATTGGCCCAGCAGGGGAAGACATACCGGGAGATCCTGGCGTACTATTATCAGGGAACAACTGTCGCAACCCGAACGGTAAAGACAGCAAAGAATCGATAAGGGTGGAGACGTGACAACGTGAAGCTCTCAGATTTCGACTTTGACCTTCCGGAAGAACTGATCGCCCAGCAGCCCGTGGAGCCGCGGGATGCTTCTCGACTGATGGTGGTGCCCCGTCACGGCGGTGCGTTGGAGCACCGCCATTTCCGCGACCTGCCGGAGTACCTGCGGCCGGGCGACGCCCTGGTGCTCAACGAGACCCGGGTGATGCCCGCCCGGCTGATGGGTCACCGGGAGGGCACCGGCGGGGCCATCGAGGTGCTGCTCCTGAGACGGTTGGACCGGGACCGGTGGGAGACCTTGGTGAAGCCCGGCCGGAAAGCCCGCCCCGGCCAGCGCATCATTTTCGGGGACGGTACGCTGGTGGGCACGGTGCTTTCCACCACCGAGGTGGGAGGCCGGGTCATCGAGTTTACCTACAGCGGCGTCTTTGAGGAGGTCCTGGACCGGCTGGGGCAGATGCCCCTGCCGCCCTACATTCACGAGCAGCTGAAGGACCCTGAGCGCTACCAGACGGTCTACGCCAAGGAACCGGGCTCCGCGGCGGCGCCCACCGCGGGGCTGCACTTCACCACCGAACTGCTGGAGCGGATCCAGAACATGGGCGTGCGGGTGGAGAAGATCCTGCTGCACGTGGGGCTGGGCACCTTCCGGCCGGTGCAGGTGGAGGATATCGAACACCACAAGATGCACAGCGAGTTCTACACCGTCAGCCCCGAGACCGCCGAGGCCCTCAACCGGGTGCGGGCGGAAGGCGGCCGGATCATCGCGGTGGGCACCACCACCGTCCGTACGCTGGAGACCGTCGCGGACGAGGACGGCACGGTGCGGCCCGGACAGGGGTGGACCGATATCTTCATTTACCCGGGCTACCGGTTCAAGGTGGTGGACGGCATGGTGACCAACTTCCATCTGCCCAAGTCCACCCTGATCATGCTGGTTAGCGCCTTTGCCGGACGCGAGCGGATCCTCAGCGCCTATGCGGAGGCCATTCGCCTGCGGTATCGGTTTTTCAGCTTTGGAGATGCGATGCTCATCGTTTGATTTCGACCATTCATGGCAAAATACGAGCATTTCACGGTCTAATGTGATAGCATACGGTGGAACCTCAAGGGAGGATCGATGTGGCAGTACGGCTGGAAATCCTGAAGACAGACCCCGCTTCCGGTGCCCGCCGGGGCCGGCTGCACACCCCCCACGGGGTGGTGGAGACGCCGGTCTTCATGCCGGTGGGGACCCAGGCGACGGTGAAGACCCTCAATCCGGAGGAGGTTTGGGACCTGGGCGCCCGGATCATCCTCAGCAACACCTACCACCTCTATCTCCGGCCCGGCCACGACCTGGTGGCGGAGGCCGGGGGATTGCACCGGTTCATGAACTGGCCCGGTGCCATCCTGACCGATTCGGGCGGGTTCCAGGTGTTCTCCCTGGCCAGCCTCCGCAAGATCACAGAGGAAGGGATCCGGTTTCGTTCCCACATCGACGGCAGCGAACACTTCCTCACCCCGGAGAAGGTGATGGAAGTGCAGAACGCACTGGGCGCCGACATCATCATGGCCTTTGACGAGTGCACGCCCTGGCCCGCTTCGTGGGAGTACGCCAAGGCGTCGATGGAGCGGACCAACCGCTGGGCGCGCCGCTGCAAGGCGGCTCACCGCCGCCCCCATGACCAGGCCCTGTTCGGAATCGTTCAGGGCAGCACGTATCCGGATCTGCGGCGCCAGGCTGCCGAGGAGCTGGTAGCCATGGACTTCCCCGGGTACGCAATCGGGGGCCTTTCGGTGGGCGAGCCCAAGGTGTTGATGGCCGAGATGTTGGAGGTGACCGTGCCGCTGCTGCCTCCGGACAAGCCCCGGTATCTGATGGGCGTGGGCTCCCCTGAGGATCTGGTGGAGGGGGTCTGGCGTGGCATCGACATGTTCGACTGCGTGCTGCCCACGCGGATCGCCCGCCACGGGACGGTTTTCGTTCCGGAAGGCCGGATAACGCTGCGCAATGCCGTCTTTGCCCGGGACTTCCGTCCGATTCAGGAGGATTGCGACTGCTACACCTGCCGCCACTACACCCGGGCGTACATCCGGCACCTGCTTCGGGCGGAGGAGGTGCTGGGGCTGCGGCTTTGCACCATCCATAACCTGCGCTTCCTGGTCCGGCTGATGGAGCAGATCCGGGCGGCCCTGGAAGCCGGGCGCTTCGCGGCGTTCCGCCGGGAATTCCTCAGCCGCTGGATGGGCGGCGGACAGGAATGGATGGGAGGCCGGGCCGGTCCTGCCGAGCCGGCGCTGCCGGAGAACCGGTAAGCGGTCGGTCCATTCTACCGGTGGTGGAGGGAGAGACCGTTGGCGATCGCCTATCGGATGGGCAGGGCCGCGGATCTGGAGAGGCTGCTGCCGCTGGTGGAAGCCTACGCCCGGGAGACGCACGCTGCGCTGCCGCTGTATCCGCTCCGAGCGGATTTCATGGAGCAGGTGCGGGCCGGCGTGGCCCAGACCCTGGAGCATCCGGCTGGATGCGTGATGCTGGCCGAGGCGGAGACCCCCGGCGGGGCCGCCACGGACCTGGCCGGGTATGCGATCGGCATGCTGCAGGAGCCCCCCGGCATCTTCCGGCCGGAACCTTACGTCTTTCTCTCCGATCTGTACGTGCGGCCGGAGTATCGCCGCCGGGGCATCGGCACAGCCCTGGTGGAGCGGGTACGGGGTTGGGGGTGGATCAAGGGAGTGCGCCGTTTCTCCCTGGTACTCCCTGTGGACAGCCCTGCCCAGGCATTGTTTGCAAGGCTCGGGTTCATTCCCATCCAGACCATGCTGCATTATCAGGATAAGGACGCATGATTGGGCCGGGCATCTCCGGGATGCCTGATTTGGTAGGACACTGGCAGGTGCCGGGCAAACTGAAGTATAGTTTGGGCAGGCTTGATATCCCAGGGACGTAGATAAGGGGGAGATGCGCTTGAACGAGACCACCAACATGATCTTCCAACTGATTCTGCCCTTCGCGCTGCTGGCCCTGATGTACTTCCTGCTGATTCGCCCGCAGCAGATCCAGGCCCGTCGGCGGCAGGAGATGCTGAACTCGCTGAAGACGGGCATGGACGTGGTCACCATCGGCGGCCTGCACGGCACCATCACGGCGATCGACGAGAACACCGTGCGCCTGAAGGTCGCTCCTGGCGTGGAGATGACCTTCAACCGTTCGGCCATCGGGGCCATCCGCGAGAAAAAGTAAAAAGCGGGTGCATGACCGCTCCTTGGAGAGCGGAAAACCAACCCCCCGCTGCCGGAGGGAGTGATCCCCTGCTGATGGGGGGTGTTTTCCCGCCTTCGGAAGGAACTACGCCCGAATAGGTATGAACCGTAAAGACAAGCAGGAAATAAGTCTACAAAGGCAAAAATAAGAATGATCTAGTGAAGACCTGCGGTGGGAAGATGTACCTAGCCGTTATGGGGACGGCGATGTGACTCCCCGTTAAGGTCGGAACAGTATTTTCAGATAGGGGGCGCTTGGTGGTTCAGGTCTAGACCCGAGTGGGGATAGTATCTGGTTGTTACTTTCGGCACAATGTCGGTTGGAAAATCATACTTATGATGCAGGTGGTGTGAGTCCCGTGTCTGAGCAACTGGACCGGATTGTCCGGGAGAAGGAGCGGTGGCAGGAGACTACGGTCCGGGAGGCGTTGTCCCGCTTCCCGGAGCGGTCGGAACAGTTCACGACCAACTCCGGAGTCCCTGTTGAACGGCTCTACACCCCGGCCGACGTTCAAATCGACTACCTGAACGACTTGGGCTTCCCGGGGGAATATCCGTTTACAAGAGGCGTGCAGCCGACCATGTACCGTGGGCGGCTGTGGACCATGCGGCAGTATGCCGGCTTCGGCACCGCCGAGGAGTCGAACCAGCGCTACAAGTACCTTCTGGCCAATGGCCAGATGGGCCTTTCGGTGGCCTTTGACCTACCGACGCAGATCGGCCTGGACAGCGATTCGCCCCTGGCTGAGGGCGAGGTCGGCAAGGTCGGTGTGGCCATCGACTCCCTGGCGGACATGGAGGTCCTCTTCGACGGGATTCCCCTGGACAAGGTCTCCACATCGATGACCATCAACGCGCCTGCGGCCGTCCTTCTCGCGATGTACATCGCGGTGGCGGAAAAGCAGGGGGTCCCCAGCTACAAGCTGCAGGGTACGATCCAGAATGACATCCTCAAGGAATACGTCGCCCGGGGCACCTACATTTTCCCGCCGGGGCCGTCCATGCGGCTGATCACCGACATCTTCGCGTTCTGCGAAGAGCATGTTCCCAAGTGGAACACCATTTCGATTTCCGGCTACCACATCCGGGAGGCTGGTTCCACCGCAGCCCAGGAGGTCGGCTTCACCCTGGCCAACGGCATTGAGTACGTCCGGGCGGCCATCAACGCCGGCCTGAAGGTGGACGACTTTGCGCCGCGGCTGTCCTTCTTCTTCAACGCCCACAACGACTTCTTCGAGGAGGTCGCCAAGTTCCGGGCGGCCCGCCGTCTGTGGGCCCGCATCATGAAGGAGCATTTCGGCGCCAAGAATCCCAAGAGCTGGATGCTCCGGTTCCACACCCAGACCGGTGGTTCCACGCTCACGGCTCAGCAGCCGCTGAACAACATCGTCCGGGTGACCCTGCAGGCCTTTGCGGCTGTGTGCGGCGGAACCCAGTCCCTGCACACCAACTCCTGGGACGAGGCGCTGTGCCTGCCCACCGAGGAGTCGGTGCGGGTCGCGCTGCGGACCCAGCAGATCATCGCCTACGAGTCCGGTGCTGCCGAGACCATCGACCCGCTGGCCGGTTCCTATTACATCGAACATCTGACCAACACCATCGAGGCCGAGGCCAAGGCGTACATCGACAAGATCGAGGCCATGGGCGGTGCGGTCAAGGCCATCGAGGCCGGCTACATGCAGCGGGAGATCCAGGAGGCTGCTTACCGGTACCAGCGGCAGGTGGAGTCCGGCGAACGGATCATCGTCGGCGTCAACAAGTTCACCGTTGAGGAAGAGCCTCCCAAGAACCTGCTGAAGGTCGATCCGAAGGTCCAGGAGGCTCAGATTGCCAAGCTCCGGAAGCTCAAGGCCGAGCGGAGCCAGGCCGAGGTCGATGCCCGTCTGGCCGATCTCCGGGCGGCTGCTCAGTCCACTGCCAACCTGATGCCGCCGATCTTGGCGGCGGTCAAGGCCTACGCCACCCTGCAGGAGATCTGCGATGTCCTGCGGGATGTCTTCGGTGAATACCAGCCAAGCGAGGAGTTCTAGCCATGGAACGGAAGATTCGCGTACTTGTGGCCAAACCCGGCCTGGATGGACATGACCGAGGCGCCAAAGTGGTGGCACGGGCTTTCCGTGATGCCGGGTTCGAGGTGATCTACACGGGGCTGCGCCAGACCCCCGAGCAGATTGCGGAGGCCGCCCTGCAGGAGGACGTGGACGTGGTGGCCCTGTCCATCCTTTCGGGCGCCCACAACACCCTGCTTCCTAAGACCGTGGAGGCCCTGCGGGCCCGCGGGCTGGACGACGTCCTGGTCGTGGGCGGCGGCGTGATTCCCGCGGAGGACATTCCTTACCTGAAGGAACACGGGATTGCGGAGATCTTCACCCCCGGAACTCCCACCTCGGTTGCAGTGGAATTCATCCGCCAGCACGTGCAGGCGGGCTGATTGGTAGGCCGCTCCCCGCCGGTTGCGTCGGTGGAGCGGCCTCTCCCCTGACCGTTGGGCCGGAAGCCAATGGTTGGCACCTGGCAACAGCAGCGAACGGAAAGGAGCGTATGTGGTCGTGAGGCTGAAGAAGATTGACCATCTGGGCGTTGCCGTCCGCGACCTGAATCAGCAGGTGGAAGTCTACCGGGACAAGCTGGGTATGGAGTTCCAGGGGATCGAAGAGGTGCCGACCGAGATGGTCCGGACCGCTTTCTTCCAGGTCGGCGACGTGCGCGTTGAACTTCTGGAGCCCACCTCCCCGGAGAGCCCCATCGCCAAGCACCTGGAGAAGCGGGGCGAAGGCCTGCACCACATCGCCTATGAGGTGGATGATATCCGGGCGGCCATCGCCGAGGCCAAGGCCAACGGCCTGGAGCCTCTCAGCGATGAACCCCGTCCCGGTGCCCATAACACGCTGGTCTGTTTTCTCCATCCCAAGGCGACCGGCAAGGTACTGACTGAGTTGGTGCAGAAGACCGCCAAGTAGGAGTGAGTGGTGACTGTGAGCATCGAGGAAAAGGTTCAGCAACTGGCAGAACGGGAGGCGAAGCTGAAGCTTGGCGGCGGCGAGGAGGCCATTGCCAAGCGCCATGCCAAGGGCCAGCTTACCGCCCGGGAACGGATTGAACTGCTGTTTGACCCCGGTACCTTTGTGGAGATTGACCTCCACGTGCGCCACCGGGCGACCGAGTTTGGCATGGACAAGCGCGAGACCCCGGCAGAGGGCGTCATTACCGGCTTCGGCAAGATCGACGGCCGTACGGTCTTTGCCTTCTCCCAGGACTTCACCGTCATGGGCGGCTCCCTGGGCGAGATGCACGCCGCCAAGATTGTCAAGGTCCAGGAAATGGCACTGAAGGCCGGCTGCCCGCTGGTCGGCATTCAGGATTCCGGCGGCGCCCGGATCCAGGAAGCTGTCGATGCCCTGAACGGCTACGGCCGGATCTTCTTCCAGAATACCATCGCCAGCGGTGTGATTCCGCAGATCTCAGTGATCATGGGCCCCTGCGCGGGCGGCGCGGTCTACTCGCCGGGTATCACGGACTTCATTTTCATGGTGGAAAACACGAGCTACATGTACATCACCGGCCCGCAGGTGATCAAGGCGGTGACCGGCGAGGAGACCACTCATGACGAGCTGGGCGGTCCTCGCGCCCACACCCAGAAGTCCGGAGTGGCCCACTTCGCCTATCCCGATGAGCAGTCCTGCCTCGCGGCGGTGCGGCACCTGCTCTCCTACCTGCCGTCCAACAACGTGGATCCGGCGCCGGTGGTGCCCGTGACCGATCCCCTGGATCGGGCGGAGGAGCGGCTTCTCCACATCGTTCCGGAGAACCCGAACAAGCCCTACGACGTGCGCGACGTCATCACCGCGGTGGTGGATAACGGCGACTTCTTCGAGGTACAGGCAGACTGGGCGCGCAATATGGTGGTGGGCTTTGCCCGGCTGGCAGGCCGGACCATCGGCGTCATCGCGAACCAGCCTCGGGTCCTGGCCGGCTGCATCGACATCGACGCGTCGGACAAGGCCAGCCGCTTCATCCGCTTCTGCGACTGCTTCAACATCCCCGTGCTCACCTTTGTCGACACGCCGGGCTATCTGCCGGGAGTCAACCAGGAGCACGGCGGCATCATCCGGCACGGCGCCAAGCTGCTGTATGCCTACTGCGAGGCCACGGTGCCCAAGCTGGTGGTGGTGCTGCGGAAGGCCTACGGCGGCGCGTACCTGGCCATGTGCGCCCAGTCGCTGGGTGCGGACTTCACCGTGGCCTGGCCGCTGGCCGAGATCGCGGTGATGGGTGCCGACGGCGCGGCCAACATTCTGTTCAAGCCCGGTCCGGATGTGGCCGATCCGGTCAAGGCGCGCCAGGAGTGGGTGGCGGCGTACAAGGAGAAGTTCAACACACCGTACATGGCGGCGGCGCGGGGCTTCGTGGAGGCCGTCATCGATCCGCGCCAGACCCGGCGCTACCTCACCCAGGCTCTGTTGAGCCTCGAGACCAAGCGGGAGTCCCGCCCGGCCAAGAAGCACGGCAACATTCCCCTGTAATCAAGAAGACAGGGCACTGCCGCCCGAAGGCTGGCACTGCCTAGTTGGGAGGAGTTAACTCTATATGCGTAAGTTTCGTGTGACTATTGGCGGAATCACGTACACCGTTGACGTAGAAGAAGTAGGCGCTGCGGAGGCCTCCGCTCCCGCGGTGACCGTCGCAGCTCCGGCCCCTGCGCCCCAGGCGCCTGTGGCGCCGGCTCCGGCTCCCGCCCCCGCGGTGAAGCCGGCTCCCGCTCCTGCGCCGGCCGCGGTGGCCGCGGGTCCGGCTCCGGCCGCGGCACCTGCCAAGTCCAGCGCGCCCGTCGCCGATGGCCAGGTGGTCACGGCGCCGCTGCCCGGTGTCATCAACGATATCAAGGTCCGTGTGGGCGACCAGGTGTCCAGGGGCGACGTGCTGTTGGTGCTGGAGGCCATGAAGATGGAGAACGACATCACCTCGCCGTACTCCGGCGTGGTCAAGGAGATCCGGGTGGAGAAGGGCGCCTCCGTCGGCCTGGGTGACCCGCTGGTCGTAATCGGCTAAGCGCGGATGGTGGCGTCCCGCGACATGCGAGACGCCACCAGGCCGCAAGTTGCAGGAGGAGGTATGCCCATGAGCCAACCCCAGACGGGTGTTTCGCTGGAGACGGTGGCGGTGATCGCTGCGGCCCTGGCGGCTGCCATGGACCGGCCAGTGGGGAGTTTCCGCATCACCGGGATTCAGCCTGTGCGCGTGGGGCCGGCTACCGGCTGGGCTCAGGCCGGAATCCTGGAGCGGCATTTGAACATGCGTCGGTTTGGACTTCGTACTCCGTAAACAAGAAACAAAGCGAGTCGGGATCGGATCCAGTCGGGGGAGGATGGAGTGAGCGTTATGTCAGGGGGGCTTTTTAAGAAGGTCCTGGTCGCCAATCGCGGCGAAATCGCCGTGCGGGTTATCCGGGCATGCAAGGAGTTGGGGATTCCCACGGTGGCGGTCTATTCCGAGGCCGACAAGGATGCCCTTCACGTCCGCATGGCCGATGAGGCGGTTTATATTGGCCCGGCTCCGTCCAGCCAGAGCTACCTGTCAGTTCCAGCCATCATCACAGCAGCTGTCAACACCGGGGCGGACGCGATCCACCCCGGTTATGGTTTCTTGGCGGAAAATCCCTTTTTTGCGGAGGCCTGCCGGAACTGGCACATTACCTTCATTGGCCCCAATCCGGAGGCCATTCGGGCCATGGGGTTGAAGGATGCTTCCAAGGCCCTGATGAAGAAGGCCGGCGTGCCGGTGGTGCCTGGCTCAGACGGCGTGGTCAACAGCACGGACGAGGCCCTCGCCGTGGCGGAGCAGATCGGCTATCCGGTGTTGGTCAAGGCCACCGCGGGCGGTGGCGGCCGGGGCATCCGGATCGCCCATAACCCTGACGAACTGGCGGCGAACCTGGAGAAGGCCTCCAGCGAAGCCGGCGCGGCCTTTGGCAACGCCCGGGTGTTTGTCGAAAAGTACGTGCAGGTCGGGCGCCACATCGAGGTGCAGATCCTGGCCGACCAGCACGGCAATGTGATCCACCTCGGGGAGCGCGACTGCTCGATTCAGCG
Organism: Symbiobacteriaceae bacterium; assembly: GCA_036562385.1. Classification (GTDB taxonomy): domain Bacteria; phylum Bacillota; class Sulfobacillia; order Symbiobacteriales; family Symbiobacteriaceae; genus DATCKG01. The sequence goes on along the minus strand of DATCKG010000068.1, from coordinate 47,309 downwards.
GCGCCGCCAGAAGCTGCTGGAGGAGGCGCCGGCTCCCAAGCTGCCGGCAGAGGCCCGTGCCAAGATCCACGAGGCGGCCGTCAAGGCGGCCAAGGCCGTGGGGTATGACAGCGCGGGCACCGTTGAGATGCTCTATGACGAGCAGACCGGTGAGTTCTATTTCCTGGAGATGAACACCCGGGTGCAGGTGGAGCATCCGATCACCGAAATGATTACCGGCGTGGACATCGTCAAGGAGCAGATCCGGATCGCGGCGGGTGAGCCCCTGCGGTACCGCCAGGAGGACATCACCTTCCACGGCCACGCCATCGAGTTCCGGATCAACGCGGAGGACCCGGACAACCGGCTGTTCCCCAGCACCGGCACCATCACCAACCTGGAGCTGCCCTCCGGTCCGTGGATCCGGTGGGACGGCATGATCTATCAGGGCTTCCACGTGCTGCCTTTCTATGACTCCCTGCTGGGCAAGCTGATTGTCTGGGGCCGCGACCGGGAGGAGGCCATCCAGCGCGGCATGCGGGCCCTGTCGGAGATGCGGCTCGAAGGCGTCAAGACCACGGTGCCGGTGCACCGGCGGATCCTTGAGAACGAGCAGTTCCGGCAGGGGAATTACTGCACCGACTGGCTGGAGTCGTTCCTGGGACTGAAGTAAACCCTACCGACTGAAGGAGGCGGAAGGATTGGACAAGGCAGCGCTGCGGCGGCAGATGATCCGGCGCCGGCTGGAGCTCAGCCCGGCGGAACGGGAGCGGCTGAGCCGGGCGGCCCAGGAAGCGGTGATCGGGTCGGAGCCGTTTCGGCGTGCCGCCGTGGTCCTGCTGTACGCCGCCTTCCGGGGGGAGGTGGCCACGGACCGCATCATGGCCGCGGGGAAAGCCATGGGGAAGCGGCTGGTGCTGCCCCGGGTGGTGAAGGGGGCGCCGCAGCTGGCCCTGCACGAGTATCCGGGGGATCCGGGCGCCCTGGTGATCAGCCGCTTCGGCGTGCCGGAACCGGATCCCGCCTGGCCCCAGGTGGCGCCGGGCGAGATCGACCTGGTTGTGGTGCCGGGGGTGGCCTTCGATTCCGCCGGCTGGCGCCTGGGCTACGGCGCCGGGTACTATGACCGGACCCTTCCGACGATCCGGCAGGCCAACCCGCAGGCGGTGCTGGTGGGGCTCGCCTACGGGTTTCAGGTGGTGCCGGCTCTGCCGGTGGATCCCCACGACGTGCCCATGGATGCGCTGGCCACCGAGGCCGGTCTTATCTGGTGCAAAAGGGGCTGAGCACGCCTACTACCGGGGGTGCTCAGCCCCTGTTCGCGCCTAATTAACTATTGGGATAAAAGATAGTCCATAATGTGGAAGATTTGGATCGTAACGTTTTCGCCCGACACCCGTTGATAAGGGTGGAGGCCCCAATCACGGGAGTCGAGGCGATGCGATATGAACAGGCGGTGGATCGCGGCAGGGGTGCTGGGTGCGGTGACGGCCCTGGCAGGGAGTGTGGTGGCCCTGGATGAGGCCCTGGGCCACTGGGATCCCATGGGTTCCTTTGGATGGCGGGAGGTGAGGAGGGATCCTCAGCCCCCGAATCCACCCGTGGAGCCTGGTGAGGTGGAGTCCGGGGATGCGGGCCAGCCGGTAACCGGCCCGGTCGCCGAGCCGGAGGGGGCCGAAGAACCGGCGGAAGAGCCGGCCGCGCCCCCGGCCGGGACGCCGGAGGAGGAGCCGGCGCCGGAAGCCGGTGACCTGCCTATTCTTCCGGTCCACCGCATCGGGACCGAGGGCCGGGAGGTGGTCATCACCTTCGACGACGGCCCCAGTCGGTATACGGAAGAGATTCTGGCGATCCTCCGGGAAGAACAGGTACCGGCCGCTTTCTTTTGGGTAGCGGGCAATCCGCGGCTCGACCTCGCCCGGCAACTGTATGACCAGGGGCATCAGTTGGGCAGCCACACGGTGCGTCACGTGCGGCTGACGGACCTCAGCGGTGCGGCCCAGCTCGCCGAGATGCAGCAGTCCCTGGATCTGCTGGAGCAGGCCGGACAGGTGCCGGTGCGGTACTTCCGGCCGCCTTATGGGTCGTACAACGCGGAAACCTTGGACGCAGCCCGGCAGATGGGCCTGCAGGTGATCCTCTGGGACGTGGATTCCCGGGACTGGGAGGCGGCCCATGACCCGAACCAGATCATCACCAACGTGATGAACCAGGTCCGGCCGGGCTCCATCATCCTCCTGCACGAGCGGGAACAGACGGTGCAGGTGCTGCGGGACCTGCTGCGGGAACTGCGCAGCGCCGGGTACACCTTCCGCCTGCTGCCCGGTATGGAAAGCGCCGCGGCGCCCTCCCCGCAGATGGCGCCCACGGCGCCGGCCGGGACGGAACAGGGCGCCTCGCAGGCTCCGGCCGGGACCGAGCCGGACGCTCCGCCGGCGGCGCCGGTTCCCACCGGGACGCTGTCCCCCGCCGGGGAGGCCGGAGCATACGTCCGGCCGGCAGTGAAGGGCCAGTCAGCGGACCGGCGGGCGGCGGATGACCAAGACGTCCCTGAGGCTGCCGCGGCGGAAACGACCTGCTCGCCCGGCGATTCCGGCAACACCGACGCGGAGGATGCCCCTGAGACCGGTGGCGAGGGCCCTGAACCGTAACACAACCGGGCTCCGGTCTGAGAACCGGAGCCCGGCTTATTTCCTTTACGGCACCGACGGCCTGGAGGCGGCCTCCCGGAACAGGCGGAACACCTCCGGTTTTGTCACTTTGCCCATGGCGTTGCGGGGCAGTTCGTCGAGCACCAGCAGGCGGGTGGGTAGCTTGTAAGGGGCCAGGCGCTCGGCGCCCCACCGCCGCAGCTCTTCCAGGGTCGGGTGCCATCCCGCCTTCGGCACCACGGCCATGGCTACCCGCTCGCCCCATTCCTCGTCCGGCAGGCCGACGACGGCGCACTCCTCGATCTGAGGATGTTCCCGGAAGGCTTCCTCGATCTCCAGGGCGGAGAGCTTGTACCCACCGGACTTGATGATGTCCACGCTGGATCGGCCCAGCAGCCGGTAGGACCCGTCCTCCAGCACGGCGATGTCCCCGGTGCGGAACCAGCCGTCCCGGAAGGCGGCCCGGGTGGCCTCCGGCCGCCGCCAGTATTCCAGGAAGACGGAGGGGCCCCGGACCTCGATCTCCCCCGGCTGACCCGGCGGCACCGGGTTGCCCTGCTCGTCCACCAGCCGCACCTCGATCCCCGGCAGCGGCAGGCCCACATGGCCGGGGTGACGGGTTCCGTGCAGCGGATTGGAAAGGGCCATGCCGATCTCGGTCATCCCGTAGCGCTCGAGCAGCACGTGGCCGGTAATCTCACGCCAGCGCTCCAGCACCCTTACCGGCAGGGGGGCCGAGCCGCTGACCATCAGCCGCAGGCTGCGGGCGGCGGTGGACCAGATGCGGCGCTTTTCCGGGGGCGCCGCCTCCCAGGTAGCGATCAGCCGGGCGTACATCGTCGGCACGCCCATGAAGAGGGTGAGGGTGCCGGTGGCGATGGCTTCCCAGACCTTGACAGGGTCGAAGCGCTCGAACATGGTGCAGAGGGCCCCGGACCACAGGGCGCAGGTCAGGACGTTGATGATCCCGTGCACGTGGTGCAGCGGCAGCGTCAGCAGGATGTGGTCCGTCTCGGACCATTCCCAGGCCTCCACCAGGGTGGTCACCTGCGCCTGGATATTGCCGTGGGTCATGACGACCCCTTTGGGGCGGCTGGTGGTGCCGCTGGTGTAGATGATCATCGCCCGCCGGTTGGACGTCAGGGCCGGAAGGGCGGGCGGCGGGGCCGCCGTCTCCAGGAGATCGGTGGTCAACAGGAAGCGGATCCCGGCCTCCTCAGCCAGCGGACGGACCCGGTCAGCCAGTGACGGATGGGCCACCACCACCGATGCGTCCGCGTCCCGGATCACGTAGGCCAGCTCCGCCGGCGGGTGGGAGACCGCCAAGGGCACGGCGATACCGCCGGCCCGCCAGATGCCCCACTGGACGGCGACGTAGGTGAAACTCGGGGGCACCAGGAAGGCCACCCGTTCCTCTTCCAGGTCGCTCCGGCCGGCCAACAGGACCGAAGCCACCCGGGCCGACGCGTTGAGCAGATCCCGATACCGGTACCGGCCCTCCTGGTCGATGATGGCGGTACGGTCCGCGTGGGCCTCCGCGCGGTGGAACAGGGGAAGTCCGGCGGGCACCGGCTCGCCCCGTCCCGGGGCCCGGGCGCCGAACCGGGGCGGCCGCTTCTCCAGGAAGGCCCGGATCCCTTCCATTAAGTCCGCCGGGTCGATGCGGGTTCCCTCGCCCTCCCGCTCCGCACCGGACCTTGCCAGGGAGCGGCCGATAGCCTCCTTGGCCACCCGCAGCGCCACGGGGGAATGGTTTGCGATGACCCGAGCCATCTCCGTCGCCACCGCGCGGACCTGCTCCGGCGGGCAGACGCGGTTGACCAGGCCCAGCTGCTGCGCTTCGTCCGCGGAGATCAGCCGGCCGGTGTAGATCAGGTCCTTGGCCCGGCTGGGGCCCACCAGGTCCACCAGGCGCCGGGCGAACCGGTCCGTGATGGGGACGCCCAGTTTGGCCACCGGCATGCCCAACAGCGCTTCCCTGGACGCGACTCGCAGGTCGCAGGCCAGAGCCAGTTCCAGCCCGCCCCCCACCGCGTGCCCGTTCAGGCAGGCAATGGTGGGAATCGGCAGTTCTTCCACCGCCCCGATGGCCTCTTCAATCACCTGGAGATTCCGTTCAAATTCCGGGACATCCATGGCCGCGAGTTCCCGGATGTCGGAGCCCGATGTGAAGGCCTGTTCGCCGGCCCCCTGCAGGATCAGGACCCGGGCCGTGCCGCTGGTCCGGACCTGCTTCACCAGTTGGTGGAGCCGGCGCCACATCGCCACGGTGAAGGCGTTGCGGACCTGTGGGCGGTTGAACGTGATGACTGCGATGCCGTCGGCTTGCTCAAACAGAACCGTTTGCTCGGTGGGCTGTGCGGACATCTTGCTCCCCCTCATCTCCCCGCCACATTGGCGACTGTTTTATGAATACATTCTTAATACTTTGTGCATCCCGTCTAGTCCTGCTCTTCCACCGAAACCTTCTGAGGCCCGCCGGGCGATACCGGCGGGCCTCGGCTGTAGGCCTTGACGGCTGATCCGGAGGATGTGGCGGCGCTTCCGGGGAGAAAAAGGCAAACCCTGGATGACATGCCCACCGTTTCCTTATTTACTGCAAAAAAACGGCGCGCGGAAGCAGGAATCTCCTTTTTCACGTCAAAGTGGTAGGGCGGTGGGGCCAAGTGGTGGAAAGTGGCGCGCTTTCCCACAAATCGTGGGGGAAAGGGGCGCCTGCCACACACGAGGCCGGTGGATGTCAACCTCCGGAGAACAGGCAGCAGGAGATCGGGCCTATGTTCATGGGTGAATTCCAACACAGCGTGGATGCAAAAGGACGGCTCATCATCCCGGCCAAGTTTCGCGAGGGGCTGGGTGATCGGTTCGTGGCCACAAAAGGGCTGGAAAACTGCCTGTTCCTGTTTCCGATGGCGGAGTGGGAAAGCCTCAGCGAAAAGCTGCGCTCCCTACCGCTGGCCAGCGGAGCGGCCCGGGCCTTCACCCGCCTGTTCTTCTCCGGTGCCACCGAGTGCGAGGTGGACCAGCAGGGCCGGATCCTGCTGCCGGCCAACCTCCGGCAGTACGCCGGCATTGAACGGGAGGTCGTGATCGTCGGCGTCTCCAACCGGGTGGAGATTTGGTCCAAGCCGGCCTGGGAAGATTACTGCCGGAAGGCGGAAGCCGCCTATGCGGAAACTGCTGAGAAACTGCTGGACTTCTGAGCGAGGCGAGCGTCTGTGGAGTTTCACCACGTGCCGGTCCTTCTTCAGGAGGTGCTGGAGGGGCTGGCCATCCGACCGGACGGTACGTACGTGGACTGCACGGTAGGCGGTGGTGGCCATGCACTGGAGATTCTGCGCCGCCTGGGGCCTCGAGGCCGGCTGATCGGCCTGGACCAGGATGAAGAGGCCCTGACGGCCGCTGCCAAACGACTGGCGCGCTACGGTGACCAGGTCCGCCTGGTGAAGACCAACTTCGAGCGGATCGCTCAGGTGGTGGACGAGCTCGGGGTGGGACCGGTGGATGGGGTGCTGATGGATATCGGCGTCTCTTCCCACCAGCTGGACGAGGCGGAACGGGGATTCAGCTTCCACCGGGAAGCGCCCCTGGACATGCGGATGGACCGGTCCAATCCCGTCTCTGCGGCCACCATCGTCAACCAGTGGCCGGAAGAGGAGCTGGCCCGGATCATCCGGGAGTACGGCGAAGAGCGCTGGGCCGGGCGCATCGCCCGGTTCATCGTCCAGGCCCGGGAGCGGGCGCCCATCACCACCACCACGGAACTGGTGGAGGTGATCAAGGCAGCGATCCCGGCTTCGGCCCGTCGGGAGGGGGGACATCCCGCCCGGCGCACCTTCCAGGCGATCCGGATCGCGGTCAACGACGAACTGGGGGCCCTCGAGCGCGGGCTGGAAGGAGCCCTTCAGGTGCTCGCGCCGGGAGGGCGGTTGGCCGTGATCACCTTTCACTCCCTGGAGGACCGGCTGGTCAAGCAGACCTTTGCCCGCTGGATCAATCCGTGCGTCTGTCCCCCCGGCGCACCGGTCTGCGTCTGCGGCCGGAGGCCGCTGGCCAAAGCGGTGACCCGCAAGCCGGTGACGGCCAGCGCGGCGGAACTGGCAGAAAATCCCCGTGCCCGCAGCGCCAAACTGCGGGTGGTTGAAAAGCTCTGAGGGTAGATGTTCCACGGACGGGAGGCGGTACGAATGTCCCTGGCGCATGATCCTTTCCGGTTTGGTCGGGCTTCCAAGGGCAGTGCAGCCTACGCCGTCCCCAAAGCGGAGCCCGGCCGGCGTCCGGAGCCACGGAAGGCCGCCCAGCCGAAGCGCCGCTTCCGGGGCCCTGTGCTGCTGGCGGTGGCCAGCTGGGCCTGCGTCATGGGGTTTGCCATGTTGGTGGTGCAGCGCAACAGCCTCGTGATGGCCGAGTCCGCTGCGGTGACCAAACTCCGGGCGCAACTGGCTCAGGTGCAGAAGGAAAATAAGGAACTGGAGGATAAAATTACCGAACAGACATCGGTGGAAGCCATCATCCGGTGGGCGGAGGCCCACAACATGCAGCGCGTGGCGGAGGTTCGTACCCTGGAAGGTGCGCCTACCGCAACGGCCGCCGTGCCCGAGCCCCCCGCTGCCCCCGAGGCGGCTCCGGCTCGGGATCCGGTGCCCATGGGCTTCTGGCAGTCGCTGAAAGCCCGCCTGGCGGGCCTGACCCAGTGGGGTCAGTCGGCCCGGGCGGTGAATCCGTAACCGCTTTTGCCTCATTGCCCAACCGTCTTCATCATCCGTCTTGATCGTGGAAGCCCTTCCGGTACCCGGGAGGGCTTCTGTCTGTCCGCCCCTGTGAATACGTTCTTGAAGGGAATCCAGTGCGCGCCATCTCCAGACGCAGGAGGGGCAGTGGGGCATGACGGCAGGGTACCAGACCCGCAGGCGGATGCTGGCACTGATCGGGATCTTCGGCGTGGTGTTCGGCGCCCTGGTAGGCCGGATGGCCTACCTGCAGATCGTCCGCGGCGACTGGCTGGCCGAGATGGGCTTCCGCTACCGGATGCGGCCCACGCCGATTCAGGCGGACCGGGGCGAGATCCTGGACCGAAACGGGATACCGCTGGTGCGCAATGTGGTCTGCAGTTCCGTCTACGCCCAGCCGATCCTGATCCCCAACAAGGCTGCCGCGGCCCAGGCATTGGCACCGATCCTGAACATGGACCCGGCGGAACTGGAGACCCGCATGAACCGCCCCAGCTATTTTGAGTGGCTGAAGCGGAAGGTTCCTCCGGAAGTGGAGGAGCAGGTCCGGCGGCTCAACCTGCCGGGCATCGGCTTTGCCCCGGAAAAGTGCCGGGAGTACCCGGAAGGGGACCTGGCGGTGCACGTGCTGGGGATCGCCAACCTGGACCACCACGGCATCGAGGGCCTGGAGCTGACGTACGACAAGTACCTCCGGGGGAAGAACGGCGCGATCCAGTGCGAGTACACCGCCCGGGGGCTGCCCATGGAGGGCGGGGAGTGCCGGGTTCAGGAGGGCACGCCGGGACTTACCCTCATGACCACCCTGGACATCGGCCTGCAGCGGCTTATCGAAAAGAGCGTGGAGCGGGCCCACCTGGAGACCCGGGCGCAGCGGGCCAGCATCATCGTCATGGACGTGAAAACGGGGGAGATTCTGGGCCTGGCCCAGTGGCCCAAGTACGACCCGCTTTTGGGAGGCAACTCCGACCCCGCACTGCGGCGCATTTTCACCGTGACGGACACGGTGCCCCCCGGCTCGATCTTCAAGCCGGCCACCGCGGCCGCGGCCCTGGATGCGGGCATCATCGACCGGAATACCGTGATCAATGACACCGGATGCATGCAGGTCGGTGGCTGGTCCGTCTGTAACTGGGACCACAGGGCTCTCGGGCCTGTCCGCATCGACAAGGTGATGGCGGCCTCCTCCAACGTGGGCTTCGGCACCCTGGGCATGATGCTGGGGAAGGACCTCTTCTACCGGTACCACGAGGCCTTCGGCTTCTCCCGCCCGACGGGCATCGACCTGCCCGGTGAGGCAGTGGGCCAGTGGATTCCCAAGAACCAGGCCACGGACCTGGATCTGGCCATCCAGGGCTTCGGTCAGACGCTGACCGTTTCCCCCATTCAGATGCTCACCGCCATCGCGGCCATTGCCAACGACGGCAAACTGATGTGGCCGCACCTGGGCAAGGCCCTCATCGATCAGGAGGGCCGGGTGGTCCAGGAGATAAAGCCCCGGGTGGTCCGTCAGGTGGTAAAGCCGGAGGTGGCCCGCTACGTCCAGGAACTGATGGTGGGCGTCGTGGAAAACGGCACCGGCAAGAACGCCCGGGTGGAGGGGTACCGGGTCGGGGGCAAGACCGGCACCGCCACCAAGGTGGTGGACGGAAAGGTGGCCAAGGGGCGGTATATCGCCTCCTTTGTGGGGTTCGCACCCTACCCCGATCCCAAGATTGCCGTGCTGATCTCCGTGGATGAGCCCCAGGGCGCCTACTACGGCGGCCAGGTGGCGGCTCCCATCTTCGGGGAGGTCATGGGGGAGGTGCTGGCCTATCTGGGCATTCCTCCCACCGAGGAGGCTGACAAGGTCCGGGAGCGTGTGGTCACGCCGTCGGTGGTCAACCTGCCGGTGGCGGAGGCCGTGCGAAACGCCCGGGCCGCGGGGCTGGAGCTTCTGGTCCGGGGCGGCGGTGCCTACGTGACGGAGCAGTTCCCGGCGCCCGGCACCCTGGTCCGCCGGGGCGGCCAGATGGCGGCCAACACCGAACTGCCGGAACCGGGGGACCAGGAGGTCCACGTTCCGCCGCTGGCCGGCAAGACGCTGCATGAGGCGGCGGAGGCCCTGGCCCTTCGGGGCCTGCTGATGGAGGCCAGCGGAACCGGTGTGGTGGTGAGCCAGCAGCCGCCCGCGGGCAGCCTGCTTCGCCAGGGCCTGCCGGTCCGGGTCCAGTTGGAGCCCCCGGCCGGCCAGCGCCGCTGAGCGGGCGCCCAGTATCCGGTGTCAAAGTTTTGGTAAGAATGAGGAAAGAACAGGGCGCGGAAGCCTGGTCCGGCATCGGACGCGGAGGGAACGGTGGGATGAAAATCAGGGAACTGCTCGGGATTGGCCGGCTGCTGCAGGGAGATCCCGAGACCAGCATATCCGGTGTGGTCTACGATTCCCGCCGGGTGGCACCGGGGATTGCTTTTGTGGCGCTGCCCGGCACCCGGACCGACGGCCACGCCTTTGTGGGGGAGGCGGTGGCCAGGGGAGCCCCGCTGGTGGTGGTGCAGCGCCCGGTGGAGGTGCCGCCCGGTGTGGCCGTGCTGCAGGTGGAATCGACCCGGAAGGCCCTCAGCACCATCGCCGCGGCGGTCTACGGCCATCCCTCCCGCCGGCTGCGGGTCATCGGCGTCACCGGCACCAACGGGAAGACCACCACCACCCATCTGATCCGAGCGATCTTGATGGCCCGGGGAGAACGGGTAGGGCTGATCGGTACGGTGCACAATTTTGTGGGGGACGAGGAACTGACCAGCCAACTCACCACGCCGCAGGCCTCGGACATGCAGGGCCTTCTGGCCCGGATGGTGGAGGTCGGCTGCACCTACGTGGTGATGGAAGTCTCCTCCGAAGGGCTCGACATGCACCGGGTGGATGATGTAGAGTTCGATGTTGGGGTCTTCACCAATCTGACCCAAGACCACCTGAACTATCACGGGACGTTGGAACGTTACCGGGAGGCGAAGCTGCGGCTGTTCCGGCTGCTCAGCCGCCCCGGCACCAAGACGGGCAAGATCGCGGTTCTCAACCGGGATGATCCCTCCGAACCCCATGTTCGGGGGGCTTGCGCCGTCCCGGTCATCACCTTCGGACTGGAGCCCGGCGCCGAGTTTTCCGCCCGGGACCTGGTCACCACCCCTGACGGCACCCGGTTTCAGATGATGACGCCGCAGGGAGAGGCGCCCGTCTCCCTGCAGATGGTGGGACGCTTCAACGTCTACAACGCGCTGGCAGCCGCAGCGGTGGGGATGGCCGAGGGAGTGCCCCTGGACGTCATCCGCCGTGTGCTGGAGGAGCAGACCGGCGTGGCCGGGCGCATGGAACCGGTTCGGGCGGGCCAACCCTTCGGCGTCTTCGTGGACTACGCCCACTCGCCCGACGGACTGGAGAACGTCCTCACCACCGCCCGGGGGATGACCAAGGGCAGGGTGATTGCCGTCTTCGGCTGCGGCGGCGACCGGGACCGGAAGAAGCGGCCAACCATGGGGCGCATCGCCGCCAGGCTGGCCGACCATACCATCATCACCTCCGACAACCCCCGCAGCGAGGAACCGGCGGCCATCATCCGGGAGATCGAGGAGGGCCTGAAGGAGGCGCTTCCGCCCGGCCACAGCTACGAGACGGTGGTGGACCGGACGGAGGCCATTGAGCGGGCCGTGGCGGCCGCGGCGCCGGGGGATGTGGTGATCATCGCCGGGAAAGGACACGAGACCTACCAGATCTTCGCCGACCGTACGATCTATTACGACGACCGGGAAGTAGCCAGGCGGGTGATTCAGGCCCGGCTGGAGCGAAAGGAAGGGGCCTAGGTGAGCAGGCTGCTGTTTACTGCCGCGGACATCGCGGCTGTGACCGGGGGGCGGCTCCTGCAGGGGAGTCCGGCAACCCCGGTCTCCGGTTTTGCCTATGACAGCCGCAAGGTGCGGCCCGGCGATTGCTTTGTGGCCATGCCGGGAGAGCGGGTGGACGGCCACGACTTTGCGGCCGCGGCCGTAGCCGGCGGGGCCGTCTGCGTACTGGCGGAGCGTCCGGTGGAGGCGCCCGGGGCGGCGGTGGTGCTGGTGCCGGATTCGCTGCTGGCCCTGGGCCAGCTGGGACGGGCTCACCGGCTGCGGTTCTCCCTCCCGGTGGTGGGGATCACCGGTTCCGTGGGGAAGACCACCACCAAGGAGATGGTGGCTGCCGCCCTGTCGGCCCGGCTCCGGGTCTTTCGCACCGCCGGCAACCTCAACTCCGAGGTGGGGCTGCCGATTACGCTGATGGACCTGGATGAAACCCACCAGGCCGCGGTGCTGGAGATGGGCATGCGGGCGCTGGGGGAGATCACGTACCTGGCGTCCATCGCCCTGCCCCGTATCGGGGTGGTCACCAACGTAGGGGAGACGCACCTGGAGCTGCTGGGCACCGTGGAGAACATCGCCCTGGCCAAGAGCGAACTGGTGCGGGCGCTGCCCGCGGACGGGGCAGCGGTGCTCAACGCCGATGACCCCCGGGTGGCGGCCATGGCCTCCGTCGGACCCGGCCGGGTCTGGTTCTACGGGTTTGGCGCCCACGGCCGGGGCGACTGCTGGGTGACGGCCCGGGACGTCCGTCGGGACGGCGAGACGGGGCAGCGCTTCCGGCTGGTCACGTCCGCCGGCGAAGCGGAGGTGTCGCTGCCCGCTCCCGGACGCCACAACATCCTGAATGCCATGGCGGCCGCCGCCGTAGCCTTGGAATTGGGACTTACTCCTGAGGAGGCGGCCGCGGGGCTGGCCCTGTACCAGCCGGCCGGCAGCCGGATGCGGGTGCTCCACGCCGGCGGGGTTCGGATTCTGGATGATACCTACAACGCCGCACCGGTTTCGGTGATCGCGGCCCTGGAAGTGATGCGGGAGATGGCCGGCAGCGGCCGCTGCATCGCGGTGCTCGGTGACATGTTTGAACTGGGCGCCGGCGCGGTGGCGGGCCACCGCCGGGTGGGAGAGGCCGCCGGCCGCCTGGCGGACCTGGTGCTCTGCGTGGGCGACCTCTCCCGGGAGATCGCCGCTGCTGCCGGGGCGAAGGGCCGGCATTTCCCCACCAAGGCCCACCTGATGGATGCGCTGCTGGGCCTGGTTCAGAGCGGCGACACGGTGCTCGTCAAGGGATCCCGGGGCATGGCCATGGAGGAGATCGTCGCCGCACTGGAGAACCACCTGATGGTTTGACCGGGGCGGATTTGTCCCGAGATCACTTGAGATCATGCAAGAAGAGAGGACTACGCTGCGATGCCTATGAACCCATCCTGGCGATTGACCGCCGCCCTGCTGCTGGGCGCGCTGGGTGCACTGGCCCTGGGTCCGGTCATCCTTCCCCTGCTGCGACGGCTCAAGGCCGGGCAGACGATTCGGCAGGAGATGTTCGCCAGCCATCAGGCCAAGGCCGGCACCCCCACCATGGGCGGTCTGATCTTTGTCCTGCCCGCGGCGGTGGCCACGCTGTTGCTGGCCCCCCGGGAGCACGATGCCCTGGTGCGGATGACCATCGCCCTGATCTTGACCCTGGGCCATGGATTGGTGGGCTTTTTGGACGACTACATCAAGGTAGTGCTCAAGCGGTCCCTGGGGCTGAGGGCCCGGGAAAAACTGCTGATGCAGGTGGTGCTGGCCCTGGTGCTGGCCTACGGGTCGGTGGAGATCCTGGGCCTGGGCACCGCCGTGGAGATTCCCTATTTCAACTATTCCATTGACCTTGGAAAGCCGTTCTACTATTTGCTGGTGCTTCTCCTCGTCTGGGGCACCGCCAACGCGGTCAACTTCACCGACGGAGTGGACGGCCTGCTGTCCAGCTGCTCGGTGGTGGTCTTCACCTTCTACGGGCTGTTTGTGGCCACGGCCAGGGGCTACATCGAATTGGCCGTGCTGGCCATGGCCCTGGTGGGCGGCTGCCTGGGATTTTTGCGCTACAACGCCCACCCGGCCAAGGTATTCATGGGCGACGTGGGCTCCTTCGCCCTGGGCGGGGCCCTGGCAGCCCTGGCCGTGCTGACCCGTACCGAGCTGTTGCTGGTGATCGTCGGCGGCCTCTTCGTGGCAGAGGCCTTGTCGGTCATTCTTCAGGTGGGGTCATTCCAGTTGACAGGCCGTCGTATCTTTAAGATGGCACCGATCCATCATCACTTTGAACTGCTGGGCTGGCCGGAGGGCAAGGTGGTCCGGACCTTCGTGATGGTCTGCGTTCTCCTCGCGGTGCTCGGCTACTTCGCCCTGCCGGGCCTGGCGGTAACCGGATAAAGCGGACTGGTTCAGAGGGGGTCTTTCCTTGCACCAACCCCGCAGGGAACTGGACTACACCCTCGTCACAGTGGTCGCGCTTCTCCTCGGCATCGGCATTGTCATGGTGTACTCGTCCAGCATCGCAGTGGCACAGGTGGATTATCAAAATCCGTATTACTTCCTGCAGCGGCAGGTCCTGTGGGCGCTGATCGGCATGGGCGTCATGCTGGCGGTCTCCCGGATTCCGCCCTGGTTCTGGGAGCAGCACGCCCGGACCCTGATGCTGATCGCCCTGGTCCTGCTGGTGCTGGTGCTGATTCCGGGGGTGGGCGTCTACCGGCTGGGGGCTCGCCGCTGGCTGGGAGCGGGCCCCCTTCAATTCCAGCCTTCTGAGTTCGCAAAGTTCGCGTTTGTCATCTTTATGGCCGGCTATCTCAGCCGGACCGGGAAGGAGATCAGCTCCTTCTGGCGGGGGCTTTTCCCCGCCCTGGTGGCCCTGGGGCTGGTCTTCGGGCTGATCATGATGGAGCCGGACCTGGGTACCTCCCTTACGCTGGGAGGGACCGCGTTCCTCATGTTCTTCGCCGCCGGAGCGGAACTGAGCCACCTGGCGTTCTTGGGCGCACTGGGTGCGGCCGGCGTCTTCCTGCTGGCCCGGGTGGATCCGGAGCGGTGGAGCCGGATTACCACCTACCTGAACCCGTGGTCCGATCCCACCGACTCGGGCTATCAGATCATCCAGGCGCTCCTGGCTTTCGGTTCCGGCGGCCTCTTCGGTGTCGGCCTCGGCCGCAGCCGGCAGAAGTGGTTCTACCTGCCGGAGCGGCACACCGACATGATCTTCGCCGTGCTGGGAGAGGAGTTGGGGTTCATCGGTGCGGTGCTGGTGCTGCTGCTGTTCGCCGCCTTCGCCTGGCGGGGCTACCGCATCGCCATCCAGGCACCGGACCGGTTCTCCAGCCTCCTGGCCGCAGGCGTGACCTCGCTGATCACCCTGCAGGCGGCCATGAACATCGCGGTGGTCACCGCCTCCATCCCCTCCACGGGGATTCCCCTGCCTTTCCTGAGCTACGGCGGCTCCTCACTGCTCATCACCCTGACAGGGGTGGGCATCTTGCTGGGGGTCTCCCGCTATGCCCGCCCCTGATCCCTGCATGTTCTGGAGGGACCCCCATGCGGTACCTGCTGACAGGTGGCGGCACCGGGGGGCACATCTACCCCGCCCTTACTCTGGCCGCAGCCATCAAGGAAATCGACCCCGAAGCGGAACTCCTCTACGTCGGTACGCAGACCGGTCGGGAATCCACCATCGTACCCCGGACGGGGGTTCCCTTTGTCACCATCTCCAGCGCCGGCCTGGTCAACCTGTCGCCCTGGCAGAAGGTGACCGGAGGATTGAAGGCGCTGAAGGGCTTTTTTGATTCCCTGGCCCACATCCGCCGGTTCCGGCCGGATGTGGTGGTGGGGACCGGCGGGTTTGTCAGCGGCCCGGTGCTGGCCGCAGCCTGTCTGACCGGCCGTCCGGTGGTGATTCAGGAGCAGAACGCGTTTCCCGGCGTCACCAACCGCATCGCTGCCCGCTGGGCCAGGGCGGTCTTTGTCCCCTATGAGGAAGCGCGGCGCCACTTTCCGCCCGGCGCCCGGCTGTACACGGTGGGCAATCCGGTGCGCCCGGAGGTGGCCGCAGCCCGGCGGGAGGACGGTCGCCGGGCCCTGGGGTTTGTGCCGGAGGACAAGGTGCTGCTGGTGATGGGGGGCAGCGGCGGTGCCCGGGACTTTCACCGGTTTGTGGCGGACGTCGTTCCCTCCCTGCTGAAGGAGATTCCGGCGCTGAAGGTCCTGCACATCACCGGGGAGCGCTATTTTGAACAGGTTCAGCGTCTGTACGGTGGGGGCGGACAGGCCCGGATCACCATCGTTCCGTACCTGCATAACATGCCCGCTGCCTACGCCGCGGCGGACGCCGGTGTTTTCCGGGCCGGGGCCATCACCCTGGCCGAAATTCAGGTGCGGGGGCTGCCCTCTGTGCTGATTCCCAGTCCCAACGTCACGCACAACCACCAGGAATGGAATGCCCGCACCCTGGAGCAGCGGGGGGCTGCCATCGTGGTGCGGGAGCACGAGATGACCCGTCAGAAGCTGGCTGCGGCCATCCGCACGGTCCTGACCGACCAGGCGGCTGCAGAGCGCATGCGGCAGGCGCTGCGTGCCCTGGCGCAGCCGGATGCCGCCGCACGCATCGCAGCGGAAATCGTCGCGATCGCCCGGGGGCGCTGATCACGAAGGGGGCCTGTCTCGCCATGTCACCCTTGGACGAGGCGTTGCGTAGCATAATCCGGGATCCGAGCCGCATTCATCCCAACGAACCGCTGAAGCGACACACCACCTTTCGCATCGGCGGCCCGGCGGATTTTCTGGTGGAGGTGGCAGATCGCCGGGAACTGACTGCGGTGCTCGCCCTGGCCGGACGGGAGCAGGTGCCGGTCTACGTCCTGGGACGCGGCAGCAACCTGCTGGTGGCCGACGAGGGCGTCCGGGGGATCGTGCTGAAATTGACCGGCGAGTTTCGCCAGTATCAGATCCAGGACACCCGGGTCACCGCAGGCGGGGGGTGCGATCTGCCCAAACTGGCGACCAGATTGGCCAAGGCGGGCCTGGGCGGCCTTGAATTTGCCTGCGCAATCCCGGGAACGGTGGGAGCCGGCCTGGTGATCAACGCCGGCGCCCACGGCGGGGATATGTCCCGGTGCGTGGAGTCCGCCCTGGTGGTGTGGCCCGACGGCCGGGAGCAGCGGTTGAGTGCTGCGGAAATCGGATTCGGCTACCGCACCAGCCGCCTGCAGGGCACCAAGGCCATTGTGGCGGATGTGACGTTTCAGCTGCACCGGGAAGACGAGGCGGTGCTCCGGGAACGGATGCGCGCGTACCTGGAGCGGCGGCGGGCCACGCAGCCCCTGCAGTTCCCCAATGCGGGCAGTATCTTTCGGAACCCACCGGGGGATTTTGCCGGCCGGCTGATTGAACAGGCCGGGCTCAAGGGGATGCGGATCGGCGACGCACAGGTATCGGAGAAGCACGCCAACTTCATCGTCAACCTGGGAAATGCGACGGCCAGGGACGTCCTTCTTCTGCTGGAGAACGTCCGCAAGATCGTCCAGGACCGGTTCGGAGTTCGGCTGGAGCCGGAAGTGAGAATCTGGGGCTTCGATCCTCACTTTCGTACCTGACCGGGGCAGCTACCTCTCCGGTTGGGGCTGGTCCAGCCGTGGGGGGTCACTGGAGTTGAAAACGCGGGAGTGTTATGTCATCACCGGGGGCGTCCGGCTCCAGGGGCGGGTCAAGGTGAGCGGCGCCAAAAACGCAGCCCTGCCGATTCTGGCGGCCGCGTTGCTGACATCCGGGGAAGCGATTATCCATAACATGCCCGCCATCCGGGATGTGGCCGTGATGGCGGAGATTCTCCGGCGCCTGGGGGCCAAGGTGGAAGAGACCCCCTGTCCCGACGGCAGCCGGACCTTCCGGGTGGTTTCCGATGGTCTGAGCAGTCTGGAAGTGGGGGCGGACTTTACCCGGGAGATGCGGTCCTCCATCTTCCTGATGGGGCCCCTGCTGGCCCGCGTTGGGAAGGTGCGCATCTCCTATCCCGGGGGATGCGCCATCGGCCCCCGTCCCATCGATTTTCACCTGCGGGGCCTGCAGCAGATGGGCGCCCGCATCGAAGAGCGGTTCGGCTACATTGAGGCCGTGGTGCCCGGCAGGCTGCAGGGGACGGAGATCTACCTGGACTTTCCCAGCGTGGGAGCCACGGAGAACCTGATGATGGCGGCCGTGCTGGCGGAGGGGACCACCGTGATCCGCAACGCCGCACGGGAGCCGGAGATCGTGGATCTTCAGAATTTCCTCAACCGGATGGGAGCCCGGGTCCGGGGCGCCGGCATGGATGTCATCCGAATCCAGGGCGTTCAGAAGCTTGGCAGTGTAGAACATACGGTGATTCCCGATCGCATCGAGGCCGGCACCTTCCTGGCCGCCGCCGCGATTACCGGCGGCGATGTGACAGTGGATCACATGATCCCGGAACACGTGGACGCCATCTGTGCCAAGTTGCGGGAGATGGGCACCATCCTCCACGAGGGGGTCGATTCGATCCGGGCCATCGGTCCGGCCCGGCTGAAGGCCACCGACCTGAAAACGCTGCCCTATCCGGGTTTTCCCACCGACATGCAGCCACAGATGATGGCGCTGATGAGTGTCGCGGAAGGGACGAGCATTATCACCGAGACGATTTTTGAGAACCGTTTCAAGGTGGCCGAGGAGTTGCGGCGGTTGGGGGCCAACATCAAGGTCGAGGGCCGCACCGCCGTGATCAAGGGGGTGCCCCGCCTGACGGGCGCCACCGTCGATTGCCCGGCCTTGCGGGAGGGAATGGCGCTCGTCCTGGGAGGGCTGGCGGCCGAAGGGACCACCACCATCGAAGAGATTGTTCACATAGACCGGGGTTACCACAACCTGGAGGAGAAGCTCCGGGGGCTGGGGGCGCAGATCACCCGGATATGACCGGGCACACAGAAGGTGGCTGGAACCATGACGGTTCCGGCCACCTTTCTTCCGCGGTTGGCCGCCGCGGCGGAAGGAACTGCCCTTCGGGCCACGAACTTCAACAGCGACCACGGAGAACTGCCGGAGATTTCAGCCCCGAAAGGAGAGGGACCATGCGGCCGCTGTGCTTCATCGTCAACCCGACGGCTGGGCATGGCCGGGCTCTCAAGCTGTGGAAACGACTGGAACCATTGGCAGCCTCCCTGGGCGATTTTGAGGTGAAGCTCACCCGGTATCCGGGACATGCCCGGGAGCTGGCGCGCGAAGCCGCCCGTGGGGGCTTTGACCGGGTCATTGCAGTGGGCGGCGACGGCACGGTCAGCGAGGTAGCCGCGGGCCTGGTGGGCACTGCAGCGGCCTTCGGCGTGATTCCCTCCGGGACGGGGAATGACTGGATCAAGTCCACCGGCGTTCCCAGGGACCCGGAGGCGGCGCTCCGGGTCGCCTTCAGCGGCCGGCGGGCCAAGATGGATGTGGGGCTTGCCTTCGGCCGGCACCTCTTCTTCAACGTGGCCGGCATCGGCTTCGACGCCGAGGTGATGCGCCGGGTCAACGGGTACGGACCGGTGCTCAAGATGTTTGGGGGCGCCGTCCCCCACCTGTTGGGGGTACTGGGCGCGCTGCGGGAGTATCGGGGCGTCGACGTGGAGGTGGAACTGGACGGGCGGTCCTTCGCAGTCTCCCGCATGGCGCTGATGGCGGTGGGGATCGGCCGCTTTTTCGGCGGCGGCTTGATGATCCTGCCCAACGCGGCGCCCGACGATGGGCTCTTCGATATCGTCTGGGGAGACAACCTGAACCGGCTGGAACTGCTGAATCTGCTCATCAAGCTGTTCCCCGGCACTCATATGGGCCATCCGAAGGTGCATTTCGCCCGGGGCCGGCGGCTGGTGATTCGGTCCGACCGCCCGGTCTTCGTGGAGGCCGACGGCGAGGTGATCGGACAGCTGCCGGTCAGCCTGGAGCTTCTCCCCGGGGCCCTGGAGGTGCTCTTGCCGTCCTAGAGGAGGAGGCCAGATTCCTGCGGGCGACTGTTTGTCTCTCCACCTTCATGGAGTATAATCAGCAGTAAGTCAGGCTTGTTGACCGACTTACCGCTGAAATATTTCGCCGATGGAGGCAGCGAGACTTGACCGGAAACCGGCTGGCGGGAGCAGGCGGTGCGCAGAAGCCCCTCGGACGGGGCCGCTTTCGCCTCATGCTGCTCCTCATTTGTGCCGTCTGCGGTTTTGCCTTGTTCCGCTCCACCCTGTTCCGGCTGGCTTCCCTGGACGTGGTCGGGGCGGAGCGCCTGACGGTGGAGCGGGTTCGGGAGGTCGCCGGCCTCCATCCGGGTGTTCCACGCTGGGAGCGTCCCGCCGCACGGGTGGAGGCGCTTCTTGCGCAGGAGCCGTGGGTGGCCTCTGCGGAGGCCCGTTGGGAGTGGAACCGGCTGACGGTCAAGCTGCAGGAACGCACCCCTGTGGCGCTCATCCGCTATCATGACCGCTTCTACCTGTCCCTGGACAGCACGGGCATCATCCTGGAGATGCTGGATCTCGCGGAAGGGCGGGGTCTGCCGGTGATCTCCACCGATCTGGAGCTGACCCGGGCGGTGCGGGGGGAGCAGCTGACCGATCCGGGCCTGTCCGATGCCCTGACCGTGCTCTCCGCGATGTCGGAGAGGTTGCGACAGGAAATATCGGAGGTGAAGGTGGAGCCGGATCGTTCCCTCCTTCTGTACATGGCCGAGGGCGCGACGGTTCGGTGGGGGACCCTTCCGGACCGGGCTCAGGTCCGGAATGAGTCCGTGCAGCGGAAGGTAGGGGCGCTGGAACTGTTTTGGTTTCAGGAGGCCGTCAGGCGCGGCAAGTCCTGCCAGATCGATCTGCGGATCGAGGGCCCGCTGATCGCCTCCGGGTGCGAGTAGAATCGCCAGACAGAATTCCGGAGAGGGGTCAGTCAGCATGCGGACGCGCCACCTACCGTGGGCCATCGCACTGGTCTGCCTGGTGTTGGGGTACATGTTGTCCATGCAGTTTAAGGTTCAAAGGCAGGTCGCCCTGAATACGGCGGGACTGCAGCGTGCTCAGGAGCTGGCTGCCGAACTGGAGAAATCCGAGGAAGAGCGAAAGCGGCTGATGTCGGAGGTGGAGGACCTACGGAGTCAGATCACGGCCATGGCCAAGGCCCAGGACCGGTACGCGGGGCTGGCAAAGCAGTTGGAGCTAGCCCAGGTCCATGCCGGTCTCGTGGCCGTCAAGGGGCCGGGGGTCACCATCACCATGAAGGATTCCACCCGGCCTATCTTGCCGGGAGAGAATCCCAACAACTACATTATTCACGATGAAGACGTTCTAAAGACCGTCAACGACCTGGTGGCGGCGGGCGCTGAAGCCATCGCCATCAATGGGCAGCGGCTGATCGCGACCTCCGAGATCCGGTGCGCGGGTCCCACCATCACCATCAACGGGGTGCGTACGGCCCCGCCCATCGTGATCACGGCGGTGGGCGATCCGACCGTCCTGTCGGAGGCCATCACCATGCGGGGCGGGGTGGCCGATCAGCTGAAGCCCTGGGGGATCGAGGTCACCGTCAAGACGGAGACAGAGGTGACGGTTCCCGCCTACAAAGGCAGCATGGCCCTGCGGTACGGGACACCGGTCATGCAGGAGGTGTCGGAGGAATAATGTGGATCATGTTGGTGGGGTTCCTGGCCGGGGTGCTGCTGGGGCTGCTCTCCCCCTTCACCGTTCCGGTGTTCTACGCCCGCTACCTGTCCATCGCCCTGCTGGCCGCCCTGGACACGGTCTTCGGCGGTCTCCGGGCCAGCCTGGAGGGCACCTACGACAACGGCATCTTTATGACCGGTTTCTTCACCAACGGGCTGCTGGCCGCGGGGCTGGTCTACCTGGGCGACCGGATCGGGGTGGACGACCTCTACCTGGCAGGCGTGGCCGCCATGGGCATTCGGATGTTCAACAACCTGGGCTTTATCCGCCGGGCGCTCTTTACCCGCTGGCGGCTGATCCGGGTGAAGCAGCAATCCCCGGAACCGCATCCGGCGGCTTCGGAATCAAGGTCCTGACAAGCTGCCCCGGCTGGGGCAGTTTTCCATACAGGGAGCCTGGTTCTCCCAAGATTTATGGGAGCCTCCAGAAACTAGAGCAGGATTCATACGCCTGGCGTTGAATCGTGTTAGATGAATAGACAAGTTCCATTCGTCTGGTAGCGAAGCAGAGGGGGCCGTGTGCGTGGAACGTTCCCTCTTGCTGGGTGTGGACGCCGGATCCGCCAAGGTGGCGGCAGTTCTGGCTGACCTCACCGAGGGGGAGCCTCAGATCATCGGCGTTGGCGTGGCCGCTGGGCACGGGGTGCGGAAGGGACTGGTGGTGGATCTGAACGCCACCCGGTCCGCTGTCCAGGAGGCGGTGGCGAAGGCCCGGGAAATGGCCGGTGAGCCGGACGTCACCCGGGCTGTCATCAGCGTCTCAGGACCTCACATCCTCTCCCTGGTGGGCACGGCGGAGGTCCCCGTCAGCCGCCCATCCGCAGGGGTCAGCAGCGAGGACATCCGCCGGGTTCTCGAGGATGCGGCTGCCATCGACCTGCCTCCGGGCCGCGAAGTGGTACACGTCGTTCCCCGGGCGTTTCGGCTGGACGGTACGGACGGGATTCTAGATCCCCTGGGCCTTTCGGGCCACTACTTGGCCGCCCAGGCGCACCTGATCACCGGCGAGCGGATGCTGCTGCAGAACCATTTCCGGGCGGTGGAGCAGGCCGGGCTGGAGATCGCCGACTACCAACTGGGCATCCGGGCTGCAGGCGCTGCGGTGCTGACCCGGGAAGAGCGAGAGGCCGGCGTACTCCTGCTGGACATTGGGGCCGAGACCACCGGCATCGGGGTTTACGACAGCGGCTACCTCTGGTTCGTCTCGGTGCTGCCGGTGGGCGGGGCGCACATCACCAGTGACATCGCATCGCTTCTCCGAACGCCGGTGGGGACGGCGGAACGGCTGAAACTGGAGCGGGGTTGGGCATCACCCGACTTGTGTCCCGATACCCACTTTGAGGTTCCTTCGCCCTCGGGGCTGAACTTCCGGGAGGTGGCCGACAAGCAGTTGGCCGCCATCATCCAATCTCGGGTGGAGGAGATCCTCCACCTGGCGGCGCAGCAGGTGAAGCGATCGGGTTATCCGGGGCTGTTCCCCGCCGGCGTGGTGATCACCGGCGGCGGCGCCCGGCTGCGGGGGCTGCTGGAAGTGGCAGCCGACTCGCTGAGCCTGCCCGCGCGGCTGGGGGTGCCGGAGGATCCCCTGGTGGCAGAACCGGAGTTGGCCACGGCAGCCGGTCTGGTTCGGTTTGGCGCTCGCCTGATTCAGGAAGAGGCGGCGGCCGCTATGGAGCGAGAAAAGCGGGGCCCGTGGCAGCGGTTGCGTAGCTGGCTTCGGAGCCTGTTGACATGAGTGGATGGCGGCTGTCGCCGCCACCCGTCGATCCGGCGGCATTACTCAGCCGCCACAGAGGAGGATTCAGCCGTGTACGATTTACAGCCAGGGTTTGAACAGTTAGCCAATATTCGCGTGATTGGCGTCGGCGGCGGCGGCAACAACGCGGTGAACCGCATGATCACCGCCGGACTGCGCGGCGTGGAATTTGTCGCCGTGAACACGGATGCCCAGGCCCTGGCCGGCGCTCTGGCTCCGGTTAAGCTCCAGATTGGCGCCAAGCTGACCAAGGGGCTGGGTGCCGGGGCTGATCCCGAGATCGGCTGTAAGGCGGCCGAAGAGAGCCGGGAGGAGATTGCCAACGCGCTGCGCGGAGCCGATATGGTCTTCGTCACCGCCGGTATGGGCGGCGGGACGGGTACCGGTGCTGCCCCTATTGTTGCCGAGGTCGCCAAGGAACTGGGTGCCCTGACGGTGGGAGTGGTTACCAAGCCCTTTTCCTTCGAGGGGCGCAAGCGGGCCACCCAGGCCGAAAAGGGTATTCAGATGCTCAAGGGCAAAGTGGACACGCTGATTACCATTCCCAACGACCGGCTCCTGCAGGTGGTGGACAAGAAGACCAGCATCGTGGAGGCGTTCCGGCTTGCGGATGACGTCCTCCGCCAGGGCGTGCAGGGGATCTCGGACCTGATTGCGGTGCCGGGCCTGATCAACCTGGACTTTGCCGACGTTCGAACCATCATGGCCGAGACCGGGTCGGCGCTGATGGGCATCGGCGTCGCCCGGGGCGAGAACCGTGCCGTGGAGGCGGCCAAGGCTGCCATCTCCAGCCCGCTGCTGGAAACCTCCATCGAGGGCGCCCGGGGTGTGCTGCTGAACATCACCGGTGGTCCGGACCTGGGTCTCCTGGAGGTCAACGAGGCGGCGGAGATCATCGCCCAGGCGGCGGACCCGGAGGCCAACATCATCTTCGGTGCGGTGATTGACGAGTCCATCACCGACGAGATCCGGGTCACGGTGATCGCCACCGGCTTCGGCAACCAGGAGTTCAGCGGTTGGGGCCGCCGGAAGGGCAAGCCGGAACTGGAGGCCAACAAGCCTTTCATTGACGATCTGGACATTCCCGCCTTCCTGCGGCGGAAGCCTCAGTAATCGGATATCCGTGATCACGAACAGTTGTCCCCTGGGACTTGCGTCCAGGGGATTTTTCGTTTCCCACAGGATTCGACAAGATTCGCTTATCCCCGGCCCCTATAATGGCATAAAGCCGGGACTTGCCTCGTATGCATCACGGCGCGAGGGTACACCTCCCGGCGGCGGGGGTGAGGGGACTGGAAGGCGAGCTGGTCCTGTCGGTCAGCATCGAGCCGGTCTTCCTCCTCAACTTTGCCGTGGACCTGGCCTGGCTGTGGGCCACGGGTACCCTGGCGGGCATTGCCGTGCGCCGGAAGCGGTTGGTCCTGGCTGCTGCCGTGGGAGCGGCCGGGGCGGTTTGGTCCTACTTTCCATCCGGCCGGTGGCTGGCGGGTTGGGGGATGCTGCCCGGCAGCCTGGTCCTGTTGGCCGTGGCCTACGGCCCGCGCCGTTTCCGGGAGTGGATGCGGCTGGGTGCCTATCTGTTGTTTACGGGAGCGGCCATGGCCGGCAGCGTGCTGCTGCTGGGCGCCCGGGGCGCCGGCCCGGCGAGAGCGGCTGCAGGGGTCGTACCGGCTCCGGCGGGCACCGCGGCCGCCGCGGGGATCCTGCTGTGCCTGGTGGGGATCCGGCGTCTCTGGGACGCCGCCCGGGAGCGTGCCCGGCTGCGAAGCGGGCTCCATGGTCTCCGCATCACTCAGGATGGTCGGTCCGTGGAGGTTATGGCCCTGCTGGACACAGGGAACAGCCTCCGGGATCCCCTGACGGGGATCCCGGTGGTGGTGTTGGAGGCGTCCGCCCTGGCGGGGGTGCTTCCCCCTCCGGTACTGGCTGCAGTGGCCGCAGGCTGGCAGGGACTGGACGGACTGCCGGAAGGCTGGAAGGTACGCCTCCGGCTGGTTCCCTTTCGGTCGGTAGGGCGCCCGGACGGCTTCTTGCTGGCCTTCGTCCCTGACCAGTTGGCCGTGCGGGCCTCCTCCGGGGAGGAGTGGGTAACGGTGTCCGCCCTGGTGGGGCTGGCACCCCATCCCCTTCACCAGGAGGGGGCCTATCGGGCCCTGCTGCCGCCCAGCCTGCTGCAGGGGGCGGTGGAGGTTCCGGGAAAGACAGGGGAGGGAGAGACCGGATGACCATCTGGCTGCGGTGGGTTCGGCAAGGACAGTGGGTAATGACCTCGGTGCGGCTGCGCGCCATCCGCTGGCTGGTGGACAAGGGGTTGCTGCCCGACGAGAGCATCCACTACGTAGGTTCCAGCGAGGCGCTGCCGCCGCCGCTGACCAGCGAGGAGGAAAGCATCCTGCTGAGCCGGCTCCAGTCAGGCGACGACTCGGTCAAGAACACCCTGATTGAGCGGAACCTCCGGTTGGTGGTGTATATCGCCCGGAAGTTCGACAACACGGGGGTGTGGGTGGAAGATCTGGTCTCCATTGGCACCATCGGGTTGATCAAGGCGGTCAAGACCTTTGACCCCTCCAAGAAGATCAAGCTGGCTACCTACGCCTCCAAATGTATTGAGAACGAGATTCTGATGTACCTGCGGCGTTCCTCCCGGACCCGCGCGGAGGTCTCTTTTGACGAACCCCTGAACAAGGATTGGGAAGGCAACGAACTGCTCCTGTCCGACGTGATGGGGACGGACAGTGATCTCATCTACCGCAGCCTGGAGGAGGAGGTGGATCGCCTTCTGCTCCGGAAGGCCATGGCGAAGCTCACCGGCCGGGAGAAACGGATCATGGAGCTTCGCTTCGGCCTGAAGGACGGCAAGGAGCGGACGCAGAAAGAAGTGGCCGATCTGCTGGGGATCTCCCAGAGCTACATCTCCCGGCTGGAGAAGCGCATCTTCAAGCGGCTGAAGAAGGAGATCTTGCGAATGGAGTGAGGTCGGAAGGGCTGAAGGTCGGTGGGACAGTACATTACTAGAGGGGAAGGATCGGTAAACCTTTCCCAAGTTGGCTTCTGATGATAAGCTAAGTATTTGGTGAACATACCAGCCGAACATCTTGTTGAGGGAGGACGCGTTGCAGTGGAAACCGCCAATCTGTCCCCCGACCTTCGGAAGGCCTGCGTCAACACCATCAAGATGCTGGCAGTGGACGCAATCGAGAAGGCCAAGTCGGGGCACCCCGGGGCACCCATGGGCTGTGCGGACATGGCCTTTGTGCTCTGGACCGAATTCTTGCGCTTCAACCCGGAAGATCCCGGGTGGCATGGCCGTGACCGGTTCATTCTCTCCAACGGCCATGCCTCCATGCTGCTTTACGCTCTGCTTCATCTCACCGGGTATCCCCTGTCCCTGGAGGATCTGAAGCAGTTCCGCCAGTGGGGCAGCCTGACGCCGGGTCATCCCGAGTACGGCCATACCCCCGGGGTGGAGGTGACCACCGGCCCCCTGGGCCAGGGTATCGCCCATGCCGTGGGCATGGCGGTGGCGGCGGAGATGATGGCGGCCCGGGTGAACACGGAGGACTTCCAGCCGGTGGATCACTACATTTACGGCATCTGCGGCGATGGCGACCTGATGGAGGGCGTCAGCGCCGAGGCGGCCTCCCTGGCTGGTCAGTGGCAGCTCGGCCGCCTGATCTTCCTCTATGACGCCAATCAGATCTCCATTGAAGGCAGCACCGACATTGCCTTCTCCGAGGACGTGGCCAAGCGGTTCGAGGCCTACGGGTGGCATGTTCAGGAAGTGGACGGCCACGACCATGAGCAGATCGCCCGGGCGCTCCGCGCGGCCAAGGCCGAGACCAAGAAGCCGTCGCTGATCATCGCCCGCACCATCATCGGGCACGGAAGCCCCAACAAGGGCGGGACGGAGCGCTGCCACGGGGCGCCCCTGGGACCGGAGGAGGTGCGGCTGACCAAGGAAAACCTGGGTTGGCCCCTGGAACCGACCTTCCTGGTGCCGGATGAGGTACGAGCCTTCTTTGCCCGGCTGAAAGAGGAGAAGATCGCGGCGTACCGCGCCTGGCAGGAGCGGTTTGAAGCCTGGCGGGCCGCCCATCCTGACAAGGCCGCCCTCTGGGACGAGTACTTCGCCGGAAAGGTGCCGGCGGACCTGGATGTGCAGCTGGCCAAGGTGGTGGAAGGCGTCGCCGCGGCCAGCCGCAAGACCTCGGAAATGGTGCTGCAGAAGGCGGCTGAGTTGGTGCCGAATCTGGTCGGCGGCTCCGCGGACCTGGCCGAGTCCAACCTGACCATCATCAAGGGCGGCGGCCACATCGGTCCCGAGGGCAAGGCCGGGGAGTACGAAACCTCCTTTACCGGCCGGAACTTCCACTTTGGCGTCCGGGAGCACGCGATGGGCTCCATCGCCAACGGAGTGGCCCTGTACGGCGGCTTCCGGCCCTACTGCGCCACCTTCCTGGTCTTCTCCGACTACATGCGGCCCTCCATCCGCATGGCGGCTCTGATGAACCTGCCCACCCTCTTCATCTTTACCCACGACTCGTTCCTGCTGGGTGAGGATGGGCCCACCCATCAGCCGGTGGAGCACCTCTGGAGCCTGCGGGCGATTCCGCGCCTGACCGTCTTCCGGCCCGCCGACGGCGTGGAGACGGCCATGGCCTGGGCGTGGGCTCTCATGGAGGCCAAGGGGCCGGTGGTGCTGGCCCTGACCCGGCAGAATCTGCCGGCGCTCACCCGTCCAGCCGGGTTCTCCCTCCGGGATGTCTGGAAGGGCGGCTACGTGATCGCCGATGCCGAGGGCGGCGCGCCGGCCGCGACGCTGATCGCCACCGGCTCGGAGGTGGCCACGGCACTGGAGGCCCGCCGGATCCTGGCGGAAAAGGGGCTGCCGATCCGGGTGGTCTCCATGCCCTCGGTGGAGCTGTTTGTGCAGCAGCCCAAGGAGTATCAGGAAGCGGTGCTGGGCACCGGCAAGGTGGCGGCCCTGGAGGCCGGCAGCGCCCAAGGGTGGTACCGCTTCACCGGCCGGGATGGGCTCATCATTGGGCTCGAGGATTTCGGCGCCTCAGCTCCGGGGCCGGTGCTGGCCGAGAAGTTCGGCTTTACCCCGGCGCAGGTGGCGGCCCGGGTGGAGCAGTGGCTGCGGTCGTGATGACGGCCTTTGGTGTGAAGGACCTGTCCGCGCGGGACAGGTCCTTTATGCTGATGACGGGATAGAGCCGATAGACAGTTTCTAATGAACCAATAGACAAGACCAAAAGGAATATGCCATCATGCGTCGAAACAACCCGGTTAACATGATAATTCGTGGAGCGAAAGGCGGTTGGGGGAGAGCCATCCCGCCAAGACCGCACACAACACAGGGGGGAGTTTGGAGAATGCGTCGCGTGTACGCACTGCTGCTCGCCGCAGCCATGGTGGTCGCCGCAGGCTGCGGGGGCGCGCCGTCCGGCTCCGGTGGTTTGGACGACGGCAAAACCATCAAAATCGGGTTCATCGGCCCGCTCAGCGGCGACGTGAAGAGCTACGGCGTGTCGGCCTTTAACGGTTTCGAGCTTGCGCTCGAGCAGGCCGGCTACAAGGCGGGCGACTTCACCATCGAGTATGTGAAGGACGATGATCGCGGCCGGCCTGAGGAGGGCACCAACCTGGCCATCAAGCAGATCACCCAGGACGGCGTCAAGGCCATCGTGGGCTCGGTGACCTCCGACGTCACCAAGGCGGTCAGCGAGATTGCCAACCAGCATGGAGTCGTCATGATCACCGGCACGGCCACCGCTGACACGGTGACGGTGGACGATCAGGGCAAGCGGAAGCCCTTTGTCTTCCGGACGTGCTTCCTGGATTCCACCCAGGGCAAGGTCGCGGCCAAGTTCGCACTGGAGGAGCTTGGCAAGAAGACCGCAGCGATTCTGTATGACAAGGGCAACCCGTACACCGTGGGCCTTGCTGAAGCCTTCAAGAGCGCCTTTGTGGCCGGCGGCGGCCAGATCGTGGCCGAGGAGTCCTACGGCCGGGATGACACCGACTTCTCCGCCATCGTCACCAAGGTGGCGACCGCCAATCCCGAGGTGCTCTACCTGCCGGATTACTACAACAAGGTCTCTCTGATCGGACAGGCTGTGCGCGCCAAGGGCCTGGATGTGGTGCTGCTGGGCGCGGACGGTTGGGACTCCACGGACCTTGACTTCCAGATCATGGACGGCGGCTACTTCACCGCCCACTACTCGCCCACCGAACCCCGGGAGGCGGTTCAGAAGTTCGTCCAGGCGTACCGGGAAAAGTACGGCAGCGATCCTGACTCCTTTGCTGCTCTGGTTTACGACGCCACCAACATGCTGTTGGAGGCGATCCGTCAGGCGGGTACCGACGATCCCGACAAGATCCGTGAAGCGCTCCAGAACCTGAAGGACTTCCCCGCCGTGGGTGGCGACCTGAGCTTTGACGCCAACGGCAATCCGGTCAAGGATGTGACCATCCAGAAGGTCAACAAGGACGGGACCTTCGAGTTCGTGACGAAGATCACTCCGTAACATGGTAGCGGCGCCCAGGGCAGGGCCCCTCCCGGCTCTGCCCTGGCTGTCTGCTTTCCTTAGGCAAGGTTGCTGCAGGGGGAGGGCAGTCTCGGCATGAGTCAGCTTCTGGAGCAGCTCTTCAACGGGTTCCAATTGGGGTTCGTTTATGCACTCATCGCCCTCGGCTACACGATGGTTTATGGCATTATCCGGCTCATCAACTTTGCCCACGGCGACGTCTTCATGGTCGGGGCCTATATCGGGGTTTTCGGGTTTACCCTCTGGGGCCTGCCCTGGCCGGTGGCCATCCTGGTAGCCATGGCGGCCTGCGCGGTGCTGGGCGTGACGATTGAGCGTCTGGCGTACCGGCCGCTGCGCCACAAGGGAGCCCAGCCTATCGCGGCGCTGATCACCGCCATCGGCGTGTCGCTCTTTCTGGAGTACTTCTGCAGCCTGAAATTTGTGTTCGGCCCGGATTACCGGGTGGTGCGGCTTCCCTTTGAGGTCCAGCGCTGGTCGCTGGGCGGTGCCAGCATTACCAATGTCCAGTTGCTGATCGTAGGCGTGGTGATCGTCCTGATTCTGGCCTTGCAGTATCTGATTCAGCGCACGAAGGTCGGCAAGGCCATGCGGGCCGTTGCCCAGGATCCGGATGCAGCCCGGCTGATGGGAATTAACGTCGACCGGGTGATCGCGTATACCTTCGCGATCGGTTCGGCCCTGGCGGCCGCGGCTGGGGTCCTGTTCGTCTTTGCCTACCCGCAGCTTCGCCCCTTCATGGGGATCATGCCGGGCCTGAAGGCCTTCACCGCGGCAGTCCTGGGCGGCATCGGCAGCATCCCCGGTGCGGTGTTGGGTGCGCTGATCATGGGGCAGGCTGAGGTGCTGACCGCCGCCTACATCACCACCGACTTTAAAGACGCGGTGGCCTTTGCCATCCTGATTCTGGTCCTGCTGGTGCGGCCCGCCGGGCTTTTGGGTCGCAGCGGCCCGGAGAAGGTCTAAGGAGGTGGCGGCCGTGCGAAAAGGCATTTCCCTGTCGAACACGCACCGGGTCATTCTCGTGGCTGCGGCCGTCACCGGGCTCTTTGTGGTACTGCAGGCGCTCCGGAGCAGCGGGATCATTACCTTGTACTGGAGTCAGGTCCTGGACCTGAGCCTGATCATGACCATCGCAGCGGTGGGGCTGAGCCTGATTTACGGCTTCGCCGGCCAGTTTTCTCTGGGGCATGCCGCGTTTTATGCGATCGGGGCCTACACCGCCGGATACATCACCAAGACCTACGGGGGCACCATCGTGACGTTCGTGGCTGCCTTGCTGGCCGGAGCCCTGCTGGCCGGGCTGATCGGCTACCTCATTGGTCTGCCCATCCTTCGGTTGCGGTCGGACTACCTGGGTATTGCGACGCTGGGCTTTGGCATTATTGCCAAGGTCGTCCTGGATAACTCGGATAAGATCTCTCCGGTCCTGGGAGGCGCCCAGGGGATGCTGGGAGTGCCCAGGCTCGCCACCTTCGCCTGGATCTACTGGCTGGCGGTCCTCGCAATTGTGCTGGCCCGCAATTTCATCCTCTCCAGCCACGGCCGGGCCTGTATCGCCGTCCGGGAAGACGAGGTGGCAGCGGACATCATGGGCATCGACACCACCCATTTCAAGCTGCTGATCTTTGCCCTGGGCTGCGCCCTGGGCGGCCTGGCCGGGGGACTGTACGCCCACGTGTACCCGTTCCTGAGCCCCTCCCTGGCCGACTTCCTGAAGTCTTTCGACTTTCTGCTGATCGTCGTCCTGGGCGGGCTCGGAAGCCTCACCGGCTCGGTAGTGACGGCCATCGGCTGGACGTTCCTGCTAGAATGGCTGCGAAAGGTACTGCCTCAGGACTTCCTGGACTGGCGCGGCGTGATCTACGCCCTGGTGCTGATCGTGCTCATGATCGCCAGACCGCAGGGCCTGCTGGGCGGCAAGGAGCTGCGCCTTCTGCGTCCCGCCCGGTCCACCGGAAAGGAGGGGTCCCGGCATGCCTCTGCTTGAGTGCCAGTCCGTTTCCCGTCATTTCGGTGGCCTGAAGGCGGTGAGCAACTTCTCCCTGTCGCTGGAGCGCGGGGAACTGGTGGGACTGATCGGCCCCAACGGCGCTGGCAAGACGACGGTCTTTAACATCATCACCGGCGTCTTCCCGCCCACCGAGGGCAAGGTCCTGCTGGAAGGGCGCGACCTGACCGGGCTGAAGCCCTACAAGATCACCCGGATGGGCATCGCCCGGACCTTCCAGAACATCCGCATCTTCAAGCAGATGACCGTGCTGGATAACGTCCGGGCCGTCATGGAAGCCCGGGCGGGCTACAACCTGGTGGACGCCCTCGTCAGGACGCCCCGCTTCCGGCGGCGGGAGGCGGAGATGACCCGGGAAGCCGAGGAACTGCTGGAGCGGCTGGACCTCGCCCACCGGCGGGACGCGCTGGCCGGGAGCCTGCCTTACGGCGAACAGCGCCGGCTGGAGATCGCCCGGGCCCTGGCCACCCGTCCCAAGGTCCTGCTGCTGGACGAACCGGCCGCCGGTATGAACCCCTCCGAGGTGGACAATCTGGTGGACCTGATCCGCGGGATTCGGGAAGATTTCGGGCTGACGATCCTGCTGATTGAGCACCAGATGTCCCTGGTCAACCGGCTGTGTGAGCGGTTGGTGGTCCTGGACTTCGGGGAGATCATCGCCACCGGTACGCCAAAGGAGATTCAGCGGAATCCCCGGGTGTTGGAAGCCTATCTCGGAAAGGGGGCCACAGCATGATCCTTGAGGTGAAGAACCTTGAGGTGAGCTACGGGGCGATTCAGGCCCTGCACGGGGTCTCCTTCGAGGTGGAGGAAGGGGAGATCGTCACCCTGATCGGCGCCAACGGGGCGGGCAAGTCCACCACCCTGCGCACCCTTTCCGGGCTGATCAGGCCCAAGAGCGGCGAGATTCGCTACCAGGGGCAGGATATCACCCGGGTTCCGGCGCATCAGATCGTGGCCATGGGCCTTTGCCACGTACCGGAAGGCCGCCGGGTCTTCTCCCAGCTTACTGTCCGGGAGAACCTGGAAATGGGCGGATACGTGGCGCCCCCCCGGGAGGTACGGGCCAGGCTGGAGGAGGTGTTCCGTCGCTTTCCCCGCCTGAAGGAGCGGGAGCGGCAGTTGGCGGGGACGCTCTCCGGCGGTGAGCAGCAGATGCTGGCCATCGGTCGGGCGCTGATGGCCAGGCCCAAGCTTCTGCTCTTGGATGAGCCCTCCATGGGCCTTTCACCCATCATGGTCCAGGAGATCTTCCGGATCATCCAGGACATCAACGCGCAGGGCACCACCGTGCTGTTGGTGGAGCAGAACGCAAACATGGCGCTTTCCATCGCCCACCGGGCGTACGTGCTGGAGACGGGGCGTGTGGTCCTCTCGGGCCCGGCCCGGGAGCTCAGGGAGCATCCCGCCGTACGCTCCGCCTATTTGGGGCAGGGGGCCAACGGAGCGTAGGCGGCTGTACCGGGGCGGACAGATGGGCGTCGGGAGCGCAGAGGATTCGCGACGAGGCCACAAGCGGGCGGCCGGCTTGTGGCCTTTGGTGTTGAGAAGGGTTTCACACAGGGTGAACGATTGGGTACCATGATGGTGTATACTGGACATGCAGCGACGGTTTCTTTCCATGTTGTGACTGGCCGCTTCAGAACCGCCGCGGCGCTACGATCGCGCAGGAAGGGTCGGCGGGCAGGTGGCGGTCCTTAGGGGGGCATAACGGTGGACGATCGGATCATCGAAGTGTTGGTGGAAATTCCCAAGGGGAGCCAGAACAAGTACGTATGGGACCCTGTACGGCAGCGGGTTCGCCTGGACCGGGTGCTTCACTCTTCCATCCACTATCCCGCCGATTACGGCTTTGTGATCGGAACCAAGGCTCCCGACGGCCGTCCCCTGGACGCCCTGCTCCTGGTCACCCATCCCACTTTTCCGGGGTGCGTGGTGGAGGCCCGGGTGATCGGCTGTCTGAAGACCACCGATGAAAAGGGCGAAGATGTGAAGATCATCGCGGTCCCCATCCACGATCCCCGCATGTCCCAGTACACGTGTCTGGAGGAGATCCCTCGCCATTACCTGGTGGAGATCGAGTACTTCTTTGCCGCGTACAAGGAACTGGAAGGCAAACAGGTGGAGATCCACGGCTGGGGGGACGCGGAGGCCGCCATGGCCGTGGTCCGGCGCGATCGGCAGTGACCTACCGCAGGCGGCTCGGTTGTGGGGCCGCCTTTCTCGCATTGGGTCCGGAGGTAGGGGGTCTGGATGCGGTAATCGGAGCAGGAGGGTTTCTGTACGATGAGCATGGCGCACGACTGGGCACTCTTTTTTGACCTGTACCATCCCAACATGGCAGATGGCTACTGGCGACTGGGCCGGCACCAGGAACAGGTGGTCTTTAACCTGTTTTTCCGCCGGAACCCATTTGGCAATGGGTTTGTCGTCGTAGCCGGGTTGGAAAAGATTGTTCGGTATTTGGAAGGGCTGCGCTTCAGCGAAGAGGACTTGGAGTACCTCCGGAGCCTCGGGATGTTCTCGCCGGGCTTCCTGGAGTACCTGAGGAACTTCCGGTTTACCGGTGACCTGGACGCCATGCCCGAGGGGAGCATCGCGTTCCCGTACGAGCCGATCATCCGCGTCAAGGCCCCGATCGTTGAGGCACTGTTGCTGGAGGTCTTCCTGACCAACGCCATGTTCCAGAGCCTTGTGGCCACCAAGACAGCTCGGGTGGTCCGCGCCGCACAGGGGCGGCCCGTTTACGAGTTTGGCGCCCGCCGGGCCCAGGAGATGGACGCGGCAGTGTGGGGTTCCCGCGCGGCCATCATCGCCGGATGTGCGGGCACCTCCAATGTCCTCGCGGCCAAGATGTTCGGCCTCAAACCGGTGGGCACCCACGCCCACGCGTGGGTAATGTCTTTTCCCTCGGAACTCGAGGCGTTCCGGGCGTGGGCGCAGCTGCACCCCGACTCGGCCATCTTCCTGGTGGACACCTACGACACCTTGAAAAGCGGCGTACCCAACGCCATCACCGTGGGCCGTGAACTGGAGGCCCGGGGAGGCCGGTTTGCCGGCATCCGGCTGGACAGCGGTAAGATTCCCTATCTTTCCCAGGAGGCCCGGCGGATGCTGGACGAGGCAGGCTTCCCCCATGCGAAGATCATGGCCAGCGGCGACCTGGACGAGATCCGGATCCAGGCGCTGCTGCTGGAGGGTGCTCAGGTGGATGCCTTCGGCGTGGGTACCCGCCTGATCACCGCCATGGACGATCCTTCCCTGGGCGCCGTCTACAAGATGGTGGCCCGTGAGGAGAACGGCCGGTGGGTTCCGACCATCAAGGTCAGCGAGGACCCCGAAAAGCTGGGCCTGCCCGGGGATGTGCACCCCGTCCGGGTCTATCACCAGGATTCCGGCAAGGCTGCCGGCGACGTGATCCTGCCCATGGGGAAGACCCTGCCCAAGGCCGGCGAGGAACTGGTGCTGCAGGATCCGATCCACACGGCCCGGCGCAAGCGGGTCCGGCGGTTCTACACCCGGGAACTGCTGGTGCCGATTTTCCGCAGCGGCAAGCGGGTCTACGAACTGCCTTCCGTCGCGGAGATCCAGAAGTATCACCAGCAGGAGCTGGACACCCTCTGGGATACGTACAAGCAGTTGGTGGATCCGGAGGTCTACCCGGTCAACCCCGCGCCGGAGTTGATCGAGCTGCGCAACCGGCTGGTGGCGGAGAAGCGAGCGGGCCTGTAGGCCCTGCAACGCGGCAGGGCGCCCTGGCCATTTCCAGGGCGCCCTGCGGCGCGCTTACCGCCGGGTCCGGATGGTGACCCAGATTCGGTTGTCCGTCCCCCGGACGAAGACGTACAGCCGGTTGGCGAACCGCATGGCAGAGGGGCCGGAGGGAGTGCGGCCTCCCCCGGGCAGTTCCCGCCACTGGGTCCACTGCCCCTGGCGGTTTCGGATGTTCAGGTAGATGCCGTCATCGGTGCCCCGCACGAATAAGTACAGGTTCCCCCGGTAGACGGTGGCCCACGGCGCCGACGGCGTACGCCCCTGTCCCGGGATCTCCTCCCACCGGGTCCACTGGCCTTCCCGGAGCATCACGGAGCCGTAGATGCGGTTGTCGGTGCCCCGTACATAAACCCGCAGGGCGCCGGCATAGGAGATCGGTGCAGGGGTATCGAGGGTCCTGCCGCCGCCCGGCAGGCGCCGCCACCCGCTCCACTGGCCATCGAAGCGCTGGTAGTGGATCTCGTCGCCCGCGCTCCGGATAAACAGGTAGAGGATGCCGTTGTGGATCGCCACTCCCGGTCCGCTGGGCGTGCGGGCGTTGCCGGGAACTTCCGTCCACGGCGCCCAGCGGTCGCCGCCCAAGAGACGAGTCTGATATAGCCGGTCATCGGTCCCGCGCACGAACACGTGGATGGTGCCGCCGAACTCGACGGCCGCCGGCGCCGACGGGGTCCGCCCGCTGCCGGGAAGCTCACGCCACTCGCCCCAGCCGGTGCGCCGGCTCAGGCGGTTCCAATAGATGCCGTCGTCGGTGCCCCGTACAAACAGGTGCAGATCCCCGCGAAAGCGGACCGGTGCCGGGGTGGCGGTGGTCAGCCCGGTGGGAAGTGCCGTCCAGGATGTCCAGCCCTGAGGGCTGAGGGGACCACCCTCGGCGGTAAGGTTCAGTTCCACATCTTCTTCCCGCTCCGGGTCCGGTGTACCTACACCTCCCGGAAACCACTGCAAGAGCCACCACGGAAATGGCTGCTGCACATCGCTCTCTCCTTTGTCTCGAGGTCCACCCCATGTTACGTTGGAGCAAGATCGCCCGTTACCGGTGCAGGAGAGGTGAGGCCGCTGGCGAACAATCACTGGACGGGTTGTAGGGTGGGGGGTGCATCCCGTTGGGCCGGGACCGGCGCATGTATACCGTGTTCGCGCTGATGCTGGCCACGTTTCTCACCGCCGTGGATGTGACCATTGTAGACACGGCGCTGCCCCGAATCGTCGGTTCCCTGGGCGGCTTTCCGTTGATGACATGGCTGGTGACCGGCTACATGCTGACTTCCACCGCCACCGTTCCCGTCTGCGGGAAGCTGGCGGACATCCTGGGCCGTAAACGGGTCTTTGCCGGCGGTGCGGCCCTGTTCGCATTGGGGTCCGCCCTCTGCGGTTTGGCGCAGAACATGGGCCAGTTGATTCTGTTCCGGGCGGTGCAGGGCCTGGGCGCCGGGGCGGTGCAGCCGGTGGTGCAGACCATCATCGGCGACATCTTCACCCCGGTGGAGCGGGCC
Organism: Symbiobacteriaceae bacterium; assembly: GCA_036562385.1. Classification (GTDB taxonomy): domain Bacteria; phylum Bacillota; class Sulfobacillia; order Symbiobacteriales; family Symbiobacteriaceae; genus DATCKG01. The sequence continues at coordinate 10,788 of DATCKG010000068.1, read as the reverse complement.
CGGATGCAGGCCTGGTTCTCCGCCGTATGGGGGTTCAGCGCCCTGGTGGGCCCCCTGTTGGGCGGACTGATCGTCGATTACGCCTCCTGGCGGTGGCTTTTTTACATCAACCTCCCCCTGGGGGCACTGGCCATCCTCATGGTCTGGCGGTTCCTGGAGGAGAGGGTGGAGGCCCGCCACCAGGCGGTGGACTACCTGGGGTCCATCACCATGACCGGCGGCATCAGCCTGCTGCTCCTGGCCATGCTTACCGGCGGCAGCCAGTACGCCTGGTCTTCGCCTCAGGTGCTGGGCATGCTGGCAGGAGCGGCGGTGCTGCTGGCGCTTTTCATCTGGCACCAAGTCCGGACGCCGGAGCCCATGATCTCCCCGGACCTGTTTCGCAACCCTGCCATCGGCATGCCCCTGCTGGCGTCCTTTATGGTGGGGGGCGTCCTGTACGGCACCAGTGTCTACCTGCCCATCTGGGCCCAGGGGGTGGAGGGCTTCTCCGCGACCAAGTCCGGGGCGTCGCTCCTGTGGCTCTCGGTGGGCTGGCCCATCGCATCGGTGTTGGGCGGCCGGCTGGTGGTTCGCCAAGGGGTCCGGCCAGCCTCCGTGGTAGGACTGGTTCTGAACGTCCTCGGCGCGGCGGGGCTGGTAGTCCTGGCCCGACTGACCCAGGAGATTCCGCCGGTGCTGCTGGCGCTGGTGACGTTTACCATCGGCGCCGGCATGGGCTACTCCTCCGTGGCCTTTATCCTCGGCGTGCAGAACGCCGTCTCCTGGGGCCAGCGGGGGGTGGCCACCGCCGCGCTGCAGTTCATCCGGACCCTGGGCGGGATGGTCTGGATTTCGGTGATGGGCATGACTTTGAATCTCTCCCTGCTCAGCCGGCTCCAGGGAATTCCGGGGGTGGAGGCGGAGTCCGCAGCCCAGGCCGCCGGGGTGGCCAATCAGTTGCTGGACCCGGCGGTGTGGGGGAGTCTGCCGGCGGCTCACCTGGCCGCCCTGCGGGGCGCGCTGGCCGGCGCCCTGCGCAACGTTCATCTCCTGGTGCTGTTGGCAGCACTGGCCAGCCTCGCGGCGGTGCTGCTGATGCCCAACATGCGGTTTGCCGGCCCGAAGGTGGCCAGGGCTCCGGAGCCCGCCCCCGTCAAGAAGTAAGGAGGATGCCATTCGTGACGGACTGGAAGGCGCAACTGGAGAAATTGAACCGGGAACTGCTGGCGAAGGAGCGGGCGGAACAGGAGCGAAAGGCGGCGGTGCTCAAGCATTTCCGGTCGCTCCTGGATCAACTGGAGCCCGTCGTGAAGACCGCCGCGGAGTTCGGCGATGCGTTTGGCGCCCCCTGCGCCTGGGAGATCAGCCGCTTTGACGATCGCTATCCGTTCCTGGAGTTCCGGATCCTCCGTCCCCCGCTGGAGTATCGGGTGGAGTGCCGGGACGGCGTGCTGTGGGAGCGCCTTCGGGAGGGAGGGGGCGCCGCCCGGGAGCAGACGACGAACCTGGAGGCGCTGCAGCCCCGTGAATTCGAGAAGAAGATTATGAAGTGGGTTCAGGACGCGGCCAACGCCAACCGGAAAGTGCCCGGCCGGCGCCGGTGATCCGTCCGAGCGAGAGCCCATAGCAAGACACGGCAGGCAGGGAGGCCCACGCAATGCAGCAACGGACGCCGCTTTATATGTGGTTTGCGGCGAATATCATTTCGGACTTCGGCAACCGACTCACCAACCTGGCCATCCCCTGGTTCGTGCTGGAGACCACGGGTAGTCTTTCCAAGGCCGGCGTCACGGGCTTTTTTTCCGTGCTCCCCATCGTGCTGGCCACTTTCTTTGGGGGGCCCTTGATCGAGCGATTGGGCTACAAGCGGGTCAGCGTTCTGGCGGATATTCTCAGCGGCATCACGGTGGCCCTGGTGCCGCTGCTGCACGCCACCGTGGGGTTGTCCTTCTGGCAGCTGCAGGTGTTGGTGTTCCTGGGCGCTTTCCTGGATGCGCCTGGCTCCACCGCCCGGGATGCCATGGTGCCTGAACTGGGAAGTGCAGCCGGCGTGCCGCTGGAGCGGGTCAACGCCATCAGCCAGGTGGCCTACCGGCTTACGGTTCTGGGCGGCCCGCTGGTGGGCGGCCTCCTGATCGGTGCCATCGGGGCCAGCAACGTCCTCTGGGTGGACGCGGTCACCTTCGCGATCTCTGCCGTGCTGATCGGCGCCGGCATCCCTGCCGGGCTGGTGCAGCAGCCGCAGCCACAGGGCGGCGGTTTGGCCGGGTATGTCCGGGATCTTACGGAAGGCCTGCGATTCGTACGGGCCGACCGACTGGTCTTCACGATGCTCGCCGTCATCACGGTGGCCAATTTCCTGGACAGCCCGTCCTCCTCGGTCCTGCTGCCGGGGTACGCTGAGCAGGTGATCGGAAGCCCCACGGCCCTGGGCGGTGTGTTGTCCGCCATGGGGCTGGGTTCCGTCCTCAGCGCCCTGGTTTTTGCGGCTGTAGGGCCCCGGCTTCCCAGACGGATCGTTTACCTCGTAGCGTGGGTGGTGGTCGCCCTGCCGATACTGGGGATGGCGCAGCTACCTGGGCTGCCGCTCATGATTGCCTTGGCTTTCCTGTACGGGGTGGGGGCCGGCCCCCTGAACCCGATCATCGGGACGGTGCTGCAGGAGCGTGTGCCCCTGGAGATGCGGGGCCGTGTCTTCGGCCTGGTCAAGGCCCTGGCCTGGATGGCGATGCCGGTGGGACCGGTACTCGGCGGCTTTGCGGCGGAGGCCTGGGGCCTGCGGCCGACCTATACCGCGATCGCGGTGGTGTACCTGCTGCTGGTACTGGCCCAGTTCTTCAATCCGGCCATCGCGGAAATGGATCTGACTGCGGCTGGCAGCCAACAAAAAACCCGGGGCTGATCGCCCCGGGTTTGTTGCGCTCTGTTCAATCGGATAGGATCCTGCCTTCCACGTCAATCACGTTGCCGTCGGAAAGCCGTTTGCGGGACTCCGGCTCGGAATCGGCCGGCTCCGAGTCATCGCTGTATGAGATGATGACGGTGTCGCCGAAACGAACCGTGCGGAAGCGGCCCCTCCGCTCGATTCGCACGCGATCCCGGAACCAGGGGAGCCGCTGCAGCAGGGGCACGGCCAGCATGACTGCCGCAGCCATGGCCAGCAGCCCGCCCGCGACAACGACCAGGAACCCCAAGAGCGGCAGGAGGATCAAGAACCCTGTCAAAGCCGCTCCCAGCAGGATGAGCCAGAAGACCAGGCTGCGCACCGTGCCTCCCTCCTTCTTCGACGGCGCAATGGCCGGAGACCTCAGGGCCTCCGGCCGTATGGCCATCCAGAGACTACAGCAGTCCCAATTCCCGGGCCTTCTTGAGCCGCTCGCTCATCCGATCCGGCGTCCACGGCGGATCGAAGACCAGCCGGGCCTCCACGTGGTTGACCTCCGGGATCGACATCACCGCCTGCTCCACCTGCATCTGGATATACGGACCGATGGGGCAGAACTGGCTCGTCAGGGTAAATTCCACGGTTACGTTGTTGTCCTCGGTGATGTCCACGTTGTAGACCAGCCCCAGGTCTACGATGTTGAGCCGGAGTTCGGGGTCGTTTACCCGCTCCAGAACCTTGAGCACCTGTTCCTTGGTGACGGTGGCCACGGGCTCACCTCCCGCATGACGATCGTTTTTCTACATCAGAGGTGGCAGGCGGTGAGCATTAGCCCACGGAGCCTTCCATCTCCAGCTCGATCAACCGGTTCAGCTCCACCGCGTACTCCATGGGAAGTTCCCGGGCGAAGGGCTCGATGAAGCCCATGACCACCATGCTCATGGCCTGTTCGCGGGACAGCCCACGGCTCATCAGGTAGAAGAGCTGCTCCTCGGAGACCTTGGAAACCGTAGCCTCGTGCTCGATGGTTACGTCCTGGTTCTTGATGTCCATGTGCGGGATGGTGTGGGACTGCGATCCGTCATCGAAGATCAGCGCGTCGCACTCCACCTTCACGCGGCTGTTTTGCGCCCGGGAATCCACCAGGACCTGGCCCCGGTACGTGGTGTTGCCGCCCTCGAAGGAGATGGACTTGGAGGTGATCCGGGAGGTGGTGTTAGGCGCCAGGTGAATCATCTTCGCACCGGCATCCTGGATCTGGGACTTGCCCGCCACGGCGATGGAGATCATCTCGCCCCGGGCGCCCTCGCCCTTCAGGATCACGGCCGGGTACTTCATGTTCACCTTGGAGCCGATGTTGCCGTCCACCCACTCCATGACGGCGTTTTCATAGGCCACGGCCCGCTTGGTCACCAGGTTGTACACGTTGGTGGACCAGTTCTGGATCGTGGTATACCGGCAGTAGCCGCCCTTCTTCACGATGATCTCCACCACCGCCGCATGGAGCGAGTCGGTGCTGTAGATCGGGGCGGTGCAGCCCTCGACGTAGTGGACCCGTGCGCCTTCATCGACGATAATCAGGGTCCGCTCGAACTGGCCCATGTTCTGGGTGTTGATGCGGAAGTAGGCCTGCAGCGGAATCCCCACGTCCACACCCGGGGGCACGTAAATGAAGGTGCCGCCGGACCAGACCGCCGTATTGAGGGCCGCGAACTTGTTGTCGGTCATGGGCACTACGGTGCCGAAGTACTGCCGCACGATGTCCGGATGCTCCCGCACGGCGGTGTCCATGTCCATAAACAGGACGCCCTTGGCCTCCAGGTCCTTGCGGATATTGGTGTAGACGACCTCAGACTCGTACTGGGCGGAGACGCCGGCCAGGAACTTCCGTTCGGCCTCGGGGATACCCAGGCGGTCGAAGGTCCGCTTGATCTCTTCGGGCACCTCATCCCAGGAGTGGCCTTTCCGGTCCGTGGCCCGTACGAAATAGTGGATGTCGTTGAAGTTGATCCCGCTCAGATCCGGGCCCCACGTGGGAAGGGGCTTGCTCTGGAAGACGTCATACGCCTTCAGCCGGATCTCGGTCATCCACCGGGGCTCATTCTTGAACCGGGAGATGGACTCCACGATCTCCCGGGTCAGTCCCTTGTCCGACTTGAAAACGTAATTCTCCGGGTCGTGAAATCCGTACCGGTATTCGCCGACGATATTCCTGGCCTCAGCTACCACTGGCCGATCCTCCTCCTTGTTCCTTCAGACCTTCCTCCAGGCAGTGCCAGGCCAGCGTAGCGCACTTGATTCGCACCGGAAACTTGCTGACCCCCTGCAGGGCCTGGATCTCGCCCAGGGACCGGTAGTCGCCCGGCTCCGACTTCATCATCGCGAAGAAAGACTGAATGAATGCCTTGGCTTCTTCCAGGGTCTTCCCCCGCAGGGCCTGGGACATCATCGACGCGCTGGCCATCGAGATGGAACAGCCCCGGCCTTGCCACTTCACCTGGTCGATCCGGCCGTCGGGACCGATACTGACCTGCACCTCCACATCGTCGCCGCAGGTCGGGTTGTGCAGGTGCTTCTTCACCACCGGGTTTTCCACGGTTCCCTTGTTCCGGGGCCGCTTGAAATGGTCCAGGATGACCTCTTGATACAAGGCGTTCAGATTCACCGGATGCTGGGCCTCAAGCGACATAGCCGAAAAACTCCTTTGCGTGGTAAAGGGCCTCCACCAGGCGGTCGATTTCCTGGGGGGTGTTGTAGATATAGAAGCTGGCCCGATTGGTGGCCGGGACATCCAGGAATTCCATCAAGGGCTGGGCGCAGTGGTGGCCCACCCGAATGGCGATTCCCTCGGCGTTCAGGACGGCCGAGAGGTCGTGCGGATGGATGCCGTCCACGTCGAAACTGATCAGGCCCGTACGGGGCTCCCGGGGTCCGAAAAGCCGTACCCCCTCGACGGAGCTCAGCCGTTCCCATGCATACTCCGTCAGGGCCTTCTCGTGTTCGTGGACGTTCTCCATTCCCAGTTCGGTCAGGTAATCCACCGCGACGCCCAAGGCGATCACATCGGCGATGTTGGGGGTACCGGCCTCAAATTTGGCCGGAACCTTGGCCCACTTGGCGCCGCTCAGGTGGACTTCCGAGATCATGGAGCCGCCGAAGTAGGTGGGTTCCATCTCCTCCAGCAGGTCCATCTTGCCCCACAGAAAGCCCGTTCCCGTGGGGCCCAGCATCTTGTGGCCGGAGGCGACGATCCAGTCGGCATCCCATTCCTTCACATCCACCGGCATGTGAGGCACCGCCTGGACAGCGTCCAGGACGACCTTCGCTCCGGCCCGATGGGCCTTGGCCACCATCTCCGTCACCGGGTTGATGGTACCCAGGACGTTGGAGGCCACCGAGAAAGCGACCAGCTTGACGTTGCCCTCATCCAGCAGCCGATCGTAGCTCTCCTGGTTGAGGGTACCGTCCGGGAGCAGGTCGATATACTTTACCACCGCACCGGTTTCCCTGGCAGTCTGCTGCCAGGGAACCAGATTGGAGTGATGCTCGAGCGCCGAGCAGATGATCACGTCGCCCGGCTTCAGCCGCCTCCGGGCCCAGCCGTAGGCGACCATGTTGAGGCCCTCCGTGCCGTTGCGGGTGAAGACCACCTGGTCGGGGGAGGGGGAGCCGATCAACCTGGCAACTTTGGCCCGGGCACCCTCGTAGGCCTCTGTGGCCCGCTCCGCCAGGGCGTGGATGCCCCGATGGACGTTCGCGTTGTACTGCTCATAGTAATCCACCAGGGCCTGAATCACCTGGCGCGGCTTCTGGGTCGTGGCCGCATTGTCCAGGTAAACCAGAGGGTGCCCGTTGATCTGTTGCTGCAGAATCGGAAAATCCTGGCGGATTCGTGCCACATCCAGAGCCATCAGTTCACCACCTTCTCCCCCATCAGCCGAATCATCTCGTTCCGAAGCTCCTCCACCGGAATCTGGTCCAGCACCGGGCTCAGGAAGGCCATCACCAACATGCGCACCGCCTGCTGCCGGGTCAGTCCCCGGGACATCAGGTAGAAGAGCTGCTCCTCATCCAGTTTGCCCACGGTGGACGCATGGCCGGCCTGCTGCACGTCCGACTCGTTGATGATCAGAGCCGGAATCGAGTCGGCCCGGGCCTGCTTTGAAAGAATCAGCGCCTGCTGCCGCTGGAAAGTGGAGCCGTTTCGGGCACCGTGATTGATCTGCCCGTTGCCCCAGAAGACGGTGTGGGCACGACCGGACAGGACGCCCCGCCCGAGGATGTCGGAGGCGGTGTTGCAGCCTTCATGGACCTCGGACGCCACAATGTTCATATGCTGGCTACCGGTTGCACCGTAGACCACCTTGATGGTGGAGGAAGAGCCTTCACCCACCAGCTCCCCAAACAGCTCGCTGCGAACCAAGCCGCCGCCGAACTCACCACCGACCCATTCCACGGTGGCATCGCGGGCGGTCCGGGTGCGGCGGGCGGTGAAGGTCCAGGCGTCCTGGGACTGATTCTGCAAGTAGCCGTAGCGGACCTTGGCCCCGTCCATGGGAATGACTTCCACCACACCGACGTGCAGGTAGTCGCCGGTGCCTTCAAACCGTTCCAGCAGGGTGACCGAGGCGTTCGCTTCCGCCACGACCAGGGTGTGCAGATAGTGGGCCTCGCCTTCCGCCGCCTCGTAGCGGACCTGCAGGGGCTCCGCTACCGAGACGTTCCGGGGAACGTAGAGGAACACGCCCCCCGTCAGGTAAGCCGCCTGGGCGGCGCTCAGCTTGTTCTGAGCCATATCGTAGAGGCTGCCCAGGTACTTGCTGACCAAATCCGGGTACTGGGCGGCCGCCGTCAGGATGTCGGTAAAGATCACGCCCTCCGGCACGTTGCCCTGAAGGGTGATCCGGGCCGGTGCCGGCTTGTAAGCCTCTACCTCAAGGCCCTCCAGGGAGGTCCGTCGCCAGTCCTCCTCCTTGCGGGAGGGAAGCGGCAGGACGGCCACCAGTTCGGCGGCCTTCTGACGCCGCTGGGCGAGAAAAGCGGGTTCCGTCGCAGCCGGCACCGTCAGTTCACCCCCTGGAGATCGGCCGTCTCGTCGGTGATGCCGACCTCCGCCTTGATCCAGTCATAACCCCGCTTCTCGATCTCCTCGGCCAGCTCGGGGCCGTCGGTCTTCACGATCCGGCCGTTCATCATCACATGGACCACATCCGGCTTGATGTGGTTCAGGATGCGATGGTAGTGGGTGATGATCACGGCCGAGAAGTCAGGACCCCGCAGGCTGTTGACCGCCCTGGCCACCACCTTGAGGGCGTCGATGTCCAGACCGGAGTCCGTCTCATCCAGGATGGCAATCCGCGGCCGGAGCAGCACCATCTGCAGCATCTCGTTCCGCTTCTTCTCGCCGCCGGAGAAGCCCTCGTTCAGGTAACGGGACGCAAAGGACGGATCCATCTCTAGCTGCTTCATCTTCTCGGCCAGCATCTCCTGGAAGTCCCAGACCGAGATCTCCTCGCCCCGAACGGCGCTGACGGCCTGGCGCAGGAAGTTGGCCACGGTGACACCGGAAACCTCAAAGGGATACTGGAAAGCGAGGAAGAGCCCTTCCTTGGCCCGCTCGGTGACATCCATGGCCAGGAGGTCCTTGTCACCCAGCTTCACCGAGCCACCGGTGATCTCGTAGCGCGGGTGCCCCATCAAGGCGAACCCCAGCGTCGTCTTGCCCGCACCGTTGGGGCCCATGATCGCATGAATCTCACCAGGATTGACCTGGAAGCTGACGCCCTTCAGAATGGGCTTGTCGTCAACGCTCACCCGCAGATCCTCAATCACCAAAGAGGCGCCTGTGGTCACGCTGCTCGAGCTCCTTTCCCCCAATAGCTATTGTGATGAAATTTCGTTCAAGCCTGTGCGGTGCTGCGGGTGACGGCAGGCTCTGCTCCCACCCGCCCCTTGTTTGCACTGTGGCTATAGTGTAAAATGAACTAAACTGAGGCGCAAGCCTCCCCACAGATCAGTACCATTGTATGAACCACATTTACACTGTGTCAACAGTGCAATCCCCGAAAGCCGGGTTCGCCCGCACAGTTTTCTCGTTGGTTATGACGTCGGTGGAGTTCGGAAGGTCACGGGTAATTTAGAATGAGTCCAGATTTGGATGGGGGGTCAGTGTTGGAAAGGGATCCGCAGAAGGTGAGTGCGGTCTTGGCGGACCCCACTCGCTATCGCATCTATCAGTACGTGCTGGCAGCGGATCATCCGGTCTCGGTGGCAGAGACGTCCCGGGTGTTTGACCTTCATCCCAACGTGGCCCGCATGCACCTGCGGAAGCTGGTAGACATCGGTCTACTGGTGGCCCATCTGGAGAAGACGGGGCGGGGCGGGCGGCCGGGCTATGTCTATAGCCCTTCGGGCAACACGATTTCGCTCAACGTCCCTGCCCGGGATTTTCAGTTGCTGGCGGATCTGCTGGTGCAGTCCCTTGCCCTCACGGGGGAGGGCGGCAAGGAGGCCATCGCCCAGATCGGCCGGACCTTCGGGCGCCGCCTCGGGCAGGAGGCGATCAGCCGGTCCGAGCAGCACCGCCAGATCGACCAGGATGAGACCGATCAGGAGGAGATCCTGAAGATCTGCGCGGAGGCGCTGGAGCGGCTGGGCGTGGTGACTCACGTCATCCGCCGGGAGGATGGTTCCTACAACCTGGTCCTGCGCACCTGCGGGTTCCACGAGGTGGCCACGGCCCACCCGGAGCAGATCTGCCTCCTGTGTCAGGCGATGGTAGAAGGCATCACGGAGACCTGCCTGGAGGCGGGTTCCAAGGTGAAGCAGGCCGCCTCGGTCTCCCGGGGGGCCAAGGAGTGCGTCTACGAGATGCAGGGGCTCATCCGCCTGGAGGAGTAGCACCCCATCAGGGGAATGCCGCGGATCGGACGCAGCGTCCGGTTCGCGGCTTTTTGCTGTCAGAGATCGGACCGCGGCCCGATGCAGCCTTTCGCCCCGGTGTCTTACCATTTTTCCCAGAAGCCTGTTCGGATCCCGGTGGCGAAGGAGGATGGACCGTGCGCCGCAGGCTGATGGTGCTGATCCTGCTTCTGGCGACGCTGTTTGGAACAGGCTCCGCCGCAGCCCACACCATGGATGTGACCGCGGTCCTGTCCCTGGAGGAAGGCCGGCTTTCCGTCCAGCTGCTGGATCCCTACGGAGCCCCTGTGGCTGGAGGGCAGGTCTCCGCCGTGGTGCGACCGGAGGGAAGCAGGCGGGGCGTCCGGATGGCCCTGCCGGAGATGGCACCAGGCACGTATGTAGGGAGCCTGACCTCTGTCCGTGGAACCGTTGCGGTGCAGGTCGATGCCCGTCTGGGGGCGGATTTGTACCGGGTCACCATCGAGGGCCTGCCGGCGGAAGGGGGCTGGAGCCAGATCCCCTGGCCCATGGACATGGTGGAACTGCGCCCGTTCCCCTGGGGAGCGGTGGTCTACGGCCTGGGCCTGGCGGTGTTGGGGGTGGCCGCCACGGTGGCGCTGGTCCGGCGGCCTGCTCCGGCAGAGCAGGAGGGACGGGATAAATAGGCGGCGGAGGGGGAGGAAGATGCTGCTTCGCCGGCGAGGGGTGCTAGGGGCCGTCCTGTGTGTGGCGCTGCTTATCGGCGCCTGCGGCAAGAGCAGGCCGGAGCCCACCATGGATTTCACGGTGGAGCAGACCGGCGAGGGCATCACCATTCGGGTGGAGACCACCAACTTTTCGGTGCCCGAGGACGGCCACATTCACATCTGGATCGACGACGGTCCGGAGACCATGGCGTTTCAGTACACCTACACCGTTCCGAAGCTGCCTCCCGGGGTGCATCGGGTGACGGTGGACCTCAGCGATCACCGGCATGTGAATCTGGGACTGAAGAAGACCAAGGAGATCGAGGTCAGGGC
>DATCKG010000066.1:0-20616 GCA_036562385.1 Symbiobacteriaceae bacterium | reverse complement strand
CTGATCCGGCGGATCAACTGATGGAAAGCCTTTTCCGGCACCCCGGCAGGTTCGGTGGAAATCCACCGGGCCTGTTCTGTTTTTGTAAGACCCCGGTCGTCGGGAAGCAAGGGTCGCCGCGACTTCATGACAGTTCGCTCTTGACAGATCCGTTCTGGCTGGGTAAAGTCTATGACAATACAGCAAGTCATCGGCGATGAAGAGGGCGAGTAACCGGGACCTGCCTGTCCAGAGAGCGGAACCCTGGCACGGCCAGTGGCTGGAAGTTCCGCCTGTGCACCCCGGCGAAAATCCCCTCGGAGCTGCCACCCGACTCCTGCGGGATAGGCGTGGCCGGTTCTCCTCCGTTACGGGGAGCCGGGTATGTTGGTACCCGGACAGAGGTGGCGGCCGTCATTGGCCGCAAGTTGGGTGGTACCGCGGTGGTCGCGTCAGCAGGCCCCCGTCCCAATGAGGGACGGGGGCTGACCTATTTCTGTGTTTCTGCGGGGAGGTAGAGCCCATTCATGCAACCAGTGGTCTTATATGACACAACCTTACGGGATGGCGCACAGCGGGCCGGCATCTCATACACCAGCCAGGACAAGCTGCGGATTGCCCGGCGGCTGGATGCGCTGGGGATTCCCTATATCGAGGGAGGGTGGCCTGGTTCCAATCCGAAGGACGAGGAGTTCTTCACGCTGCTGAGGCAGAATCCGCTGCCCAACGCCAAGGCAGTGGCCTTCAGCAGCACCTGTCGGGTCGGCATGCGGCCGGATCAGGATGCGACCCTCGCGGCTCTGTTGGCGGCCGAGACCAGCGTGGTGGCGATCTTCGGCAAGAGCTGGGACTATCACGTCACCGGCGCCCTGGGAACCACCTTGGAGGAAAACCTGCGGATGATCCGGGAGACGGTGGCCTACCTCAAGCAGCATGGCCGTGAGGTCGTCTACGACGCCGAGCACTTTTTCGACGGCTTCAAGGCCAACCCGGAGTACGCGCTGGCGACGCTGGCGGCCGCGGTGGAGGGCGGCGCGGACTGGCTGGTCCTCTGCGACACCAACGGCGGCACCCTTCCCCGGGATGTCTTCGAGCGGGTGCGGAGGGTTGCCGAGCGCTTCCCGGGTGTCCGCCTGGGCATCCATGCTCACGACGACAGCGGTCTGGGGGTGGCGGTCAGCCTTGCCGCAGTGGAGGCCGGCGCCACCATGGTTCAGGGAACCATCAATGGCTACGGCGAGCGGTGCGGCAACGCGAACCTCTGCGCCATCATCCCCAATCTGCAGCTGAAAATGGGACGGCCGTGCCTGCCGCCGGAGAAACTGCCGGAACTGACCGCCGTGAGCCATTTTGTGGCGGAGCTGGCGAACCTGCCTCCCTGGGATGCCCAGCCCTACGTGGGGCGCAACGCGTTTGCGCACAAGGCCGGGGTGCATGTCAGCGCGCTGATGAAGGACCCGGTGATGTATGAGCACATCCCGCCTGAGGCCGTGGGCAACCAGCGCCGTGTGCTGGTCTCGGAACTGTCCGGCCGGTCCAACGTGCTGCACCACTTTGGCAAGGAACTGGACCGGGATCAGGCGGCTGCTTTGGTGAAACTGGTGAAGGAACGGGAGAACCAGGGCTACCAGTACGAGAGCGCGGAAGCCTCGCTGGAGCTGCTGACCCGCCAGGCTCCCCCTCCTTTTGAGCTGCTGGGCCTCAGGTCCCTGGTCACCGTAGGCCCCGACGGCCAGGACACCTGCGAGGCCAGCATCAAGCTGCGGGTGGGCGACCGGATTGTACATACCGCCGCGGAGGGCAAGGGCCCGGTCCATGCGCTGGACCAGGCGCTGCGCAAGGCCCTGACCGAGGTCTATCCGTCGGTCCGCCGGGTGCGGCTGCTGGACTACAAGGTGCGGGTTCTGGAGGGGTCCCAGGGGACCGAATCCCGGGTCCGGGTCCTGATCGAGTCCGGGGACGGCGAGCGGACCTGGGGCACCGTGGGCGTCTCCCACAACATCCTGGCCGCGTCCTGGGAGGCGCTGGCCGATAGCCTCACGTACTACCTCATCCAGCAAAAGGAACTGGAGCCTGCGGCCGACTAATGACCCCGGCCCCATACGCGATGAACCCCCGCCGGCATCGGTGCCGGCGGGGGCTTCGCTTCTGTTGGCAGTTGGGCCTGCATGCTAGAAGATCCAGAGGTACTGATCCAGTTCCCACTGATGGACCTGGCTCCGGTAGATGTCCCACTCGATCTGCTTGGCTTCCATGAAACTCCGGTAAATGTGCGGTCCCAGGGCCTCGCGGATCACGTCGTCGGCCTCCAGTTCCCGCAGGGCCTCGATCAGGCTGCTGGGAAGGCTTTCGATGCCCTCGGCGGCCCGTTCCTCCGGCGTCATGAGGTAGATGTTCCGGTTGACGGGCTCAGGAGGCGTCAGCTTGCGCCGGATCCCGTCCAGTCCGGCAGCCAGGGTGACCGCCAGGGCCAGGTACGGATTGCAGGACGGATCCGGGCTGCGGAGCTCCACCCGGGTGGACAGACCCCGGCGGGCCGGAATCCGCACCAGGGGCGACCGGTTCCGCTCTGACCAGGCGATGTAGACCGGCGCCTCATAGCCCGGTACCAGCCGTTTGTACGAGTTGACCAGCGGATTGCAGATGGCTGTGAAGGCCTTGGCGTGGGCCAGCAGGCCTGCGATGTAATGCATGCAGATATCCGAGAGACCCGAGGGTTTGCTGGGATCGTAGAAAGCGTTCTCGTTGCCCCGGAAGAGGGACTGGTGCAGGTGCATCCCTGAGCCGTTGACCCCTACGATGGGTTTGGGCATGAAGGAGGCATGCAGCCCGTGCTGCAGGGCGATGGTCCGCACCACAAACCGGAAGGTCGCGATGTTGTCCGCGGTCTGCAGCGCGTCCGCGAACTTGAAGTCGATCTCATGCTGGCCCGGAGCCGCCTCGTGGTGGGAGGCTTCGATCTCAAAGCCCATTTTCTCAAGGGCCAGCACGCAGTCCCGCCGGCACTCCTCGCCCCGGTCCATGGGGCCCTGGTCGAAATAGGACGCCTGGTCGGTGGTGCGGGTCGACGGCCTTCCGTCCGGCTCCCGGTGGAAGAGGAAAAACTCCGGTTCGGGTCCTACCATCATGGTGAAACCCATCTCGGCGGCCTGGGCCATGACCCGCTTCAGGGTGCCCCGGGGGTCGCCGATGAACGGCGTTCCATCGGCGTTATAGACATCGCAGATCAACCGGGCTGTGGCGCCCTCTCCCTGCTCCTGCCAGGGGAAGACGGCAAAGGTGGCAGGGTCGGGTTTCAGCAGCATATCTGACTCTTCGATGCGGACGAACCCTTCGATGGAAGCGCCGTCAAACAAAATCCCGCCGTCCAGGGCCTTCTCCAACTGCTGCGCGGGAATATCCACATTCTTGATGACGCCCAGGATGTCGGTAAACTGCAGTCGGATGAAGTGGACATTCAGGTCCCGGACTAATTTCATAACCTCTTCTTTCGTCTTGGGACGGGGAAACATGCTTCAGCCTCCTCTGAACGGCGTCCACGGTACGAAGTACGAACCGTCCCGCCGCTGCCTCACCACAGCACCTGAATCACGAAGGCGATGACCAGCCCCAGCGCCACCAGGACGTTGACCACCATCGATGCCAACACGCCCAGCAGGCTGCCGATGCCGGCTCGCACCGCCTCGTCCGTCCTGCGGCCGGTGAGCAGTTCTGCCACCAGCGCGCCCAGAAACGGGCCGGCCACCAGGCCGATGGGCAGGAAAAACAGGCCTACCAGCGAGCCGATGACCGCCCCCCACGCTCCAGCCCGGCTGGCTCCGAACTTGGAGGCGCCCAGGGCCCGGGCATAGTATTCGGCGACCTGGCTGAGGATCACCACCAGCAGGGCTACGCCGAGGAAGGTCCAGGAGATCTCCTGAAAGCCTTCCACCAACCCATACCCCAGCATGGCCAGCCAAATGAGAGGGATGCCGGGAAGCCCCGGCAGGAAGGTACCCGCGACACCGACCAGCATCGCCAGGAGGGCGATCACAAACGCCGCTACGTGCATCCGCAATTCCTCCTAGGTAATGTACGTGTGGCAGGGAAACTTTCCCTGCCACACCGGAAGGTTTCCCGTGCCCTAAAGAATGCCGCGGGCCATCAGTTCGTTCGCTGCGTTCAGCGCCGCGTAGATGACGTGTTCCCGGGTCAGACCTCCCTGGAAATAGGCCGCAAAAGGCGGGCGCATGGGGCCGTCGGCGGAAAGTTCGATGCTGGACCCCTGAATGAAGGTGCCCGCTGCCATCACCACCGCGTCGTCGTACCCCGGCATCGCCCATGGTTCAGGCCGGACGTAGGCGTCCACCGGACTGGAGCGCTGTACCGCCTCGCAAAAGGCCACCAGGGCCTCGCCGGAACCCAGTTCCACCGCTTGGACCAGATCGGAACGCTCCTCGTCGTAGGCAGGGATGACCTTCAGTCCGAGGTTGCTGAAGAGGGCAGCGGTAAACTGGGCCCCTTTCAGCGCTTCGCCGGTGACATGAGGGGCCAGGAAAAAGCCCTGCAGGAAAAGCCGGTTGATCCCCAGGCTGGCCCCCACTTCCGCGGCGATTCCCGGTGCGGTCAGGCGCGCCGCTGCCAGCGCCACCAAATCCCGCCGGCCCACCACGTACCCGCCGGTAGGGGCGATGCCGCCTCCCGGGTTCTTGATGAGCGAGCCGCAGACGAGATCGGCTCCCACCTCGGAAGGCTCCTGCGCCTGGGTAAACTCCCCATAGCAGTTATCCACCACACAGACGATGGCGGGATTGGCCGCCTTGGCGGCCGTGATGATCCGGCCGATGGCCTGCACCGTCAGGCTCGGCCGCAGGGAGTAGCCCCGGGAGCGCTGGATGAAGAGCACCCGGGCGTCCGGCTGACGGACCCGTTCCTGGATTCGCTCCAGATCCACGGTGCCGTCGGGCAGCAACGGTACCTCCTCATAGCGGATGCCCCATTCCGCCAGACTTCCTGGCGCGCCCCGGATCACCGTCAGCAAGGTGTCGTATGGGGCCCCGGCCGCCGAAATCAGCCGGTCTCCCGGCCGGAGCACGCCGAAGAGAGCACAGGCGATGGCGTGGGTACCGGACGCAAACTGCAGCCGCACGAGGGCTGCCTCGGTCCGGAACGTACGGGCAAAGACTTCCTCGATCTTTTCCCTGCCGACGTCGCCGTACCCGTAGCCGGTGGAAGGGGCGAAGTGGACATCCCCCACCCCTGCTTCCTGAAAGGCCCGCAGCACCTTGGCCTGGTTGCGGAGCACCAGGCGGTCGATCTGCGCCCACAGAGGGGCCACCTGTTCCATGGCCTTGTCCGCTGCCTCGGCCAACCGAGGTGGGCAGCCGGGCAGTAGTTCGTGCCAAATCGTCTCCTGCATCGATGCCTCGTGTCCTTTCGCATGGGCCACCTGCCGTGGCCGATTCAGTCCCTGTCTATTCTACCGGCTACCGGCCTCGGGCGAAAGGGTAGGCCCTTCCCCAAAAGGCTTCAACAGGGGACAAACACGACCACCGGGCTGCAGCCTGCCCGGTGGGTCTGCTCAGTTCAGCACAAAGCGCCGTACGGCGTGAGCCACACCGTTTTCCAAATTGCTGAGGGTGACGAAGCGGGCGATCCGCTTCACATCCTTGGGGGCGTTGCCCATGGCCACGCCCATGCCGACTTCGGAGAGCATCTCCAGGTCGTTGTGGGAATCCCCGCAGGCCAGGATTTCGTCCATGCCGATCCCCAGGTAGGCGGCCAGGATCCGTAGCCCGGTGGCCTTGGAGATGCCCCGGCAGACCACTTCCAGCGCTTCAGCACCGGCCGGCGTACACCGCAGCGCTTCTCCCAGAGCCGCCTCAAGCCGCCGGCGCCCTTCCTGTATGGCTTCTGCCCGGCCGGAGACGTAGATCTTGGGCACCGGTACCGGATGCTGCTGCAGGTAGCGGCTGAGATCCGCGGCGTAAACCGGGCGGTAAACCCGATTCTCCTGCAGAATGCTCAGAAGGCCCGGCCAGTTGTGGGGAAGCAGCAGCGACCAGCGGATGTTCCGAAAGCGCTGGTTGGTGACGACACAGTCGGGATACAGCAGGTGGATGAAGAGGCCCAGCGGCTGCAGCAGCTCCACCGCGGTCCGGACGACCGGCAGCTCGATCCGCCGCTCGAACAGAACCTTTCCCGTGGCGGGATCCGCGACGTACGCACCGTCGTGGGTTACCAGCGGCGCGTTGGCGCCGATTTCCCGGGCCACGGGCAGGGCACCGGGGAATCCCCGCCCGGTGGCCAGGGTCACCCGTACCCCCCTTGCCATGGCCTGGGCCAGGACCCGCTTGGTCTCGGGGGCCACCCGGTAGTGACGTCCCAGGACCGTGCCGTCGATATCCAGAGCAATCAGCTTGTAGGTTTTCTTCATGCTTTTCCGAGGCTCCCTTCCGAAACGGAGAAGGCCCCTCCGCCGGAGGGACCCTTTGTTTATGAGTTTACCTTTGAATCCAGGGCTTTGTCCAGAAAAGCCACCATTTGCTGCGGGGTCTTGCAGTCCCGGCTGTACAGCCGGTCCACCAAATGCCCGTTGCGGAAGACCAGCAGCGTCGGAATGCCCCGAACGTCGTAGCGCTCCGCCGCCTCCGGCACTTCCTCGGCGTTGACGTCCGCAAACAGCGCCTGGTCCTGATGGTCCCGGGCATACTCCTCGTACGCCGCGGCCACGCGGTGGCAGTCCGGACACCAGTCGGTGTAGAACTTGATCACCGTGAGTCCCTGGTGAGCCACCGCCCGCTCGAAGGCCGCCCGGCTATGGATTCGCTGCACGCGGCTATCCCTCCTTTCGAGGGCCCAAAGGAGCGGGAGCGTCCCCTCCGTACGGAGGAGACGCTCCGCACCCGGGCCCGTCACTGGGCCGTACCAAAGAGCTGATCCAGTTTCGGCTTCAGGTTCTGCAGACCTTTGTCCCCTGCGGCCCGGAAGAAGAGGTTTCCCTCCCGGTCGAAGAGGAAAAAGGCGGGAACGAACTGGTTCTGGAAGCGTTCGGCGATGGCATGCTTATTGTCTACCAGGATGGGGTGGGTGAGCCCGAAATGCGCCATGTCCGCCTTGACCTTGGCCACATCCAGGTCGCTTTCCTGCTTGGGCATGTGGATGCCCACCACCTGGAGGCCCTTGGGCGCAAACTCGTCCCGGTAGGCCACCAGGTTCGGCATCACCTCATGGCAGATGTGGCAGGAGACCGACCAGAAGTGGACCAGGACCGGGCGTCCCTTTAGGTTACTCAGGTCCACCCCTTCCGTGTGAAAGGACTCCGTGGCGCCCTCCAGGGACGGCATCGGAGTGCCCAGTCGCATAGGCATATACGGTCACCCTTTTATACCTGCAGCAGGGCATCGCCCGGCTTCCAGTTGGCCGCGCAGAGGCCGCCGGCCTGCAGGGCCTCCAGCACCCGCAGCACCTCGTCCACGTTGCGGCCCACGTTCATGTCATGGACCACCTGATACCGGATCACACCCTCGGGATCGATGATGAACAGGCCCCGCAGGGCGACACCTTCCTCCTCCACCAGCACGCCGTAGTCCCGGGAGACCTTCTTGGTGATGTCAGAGGCCAGCGGGAAGTTGATGGGCCCCAGGCCACGCTGCTCCTTGGGCATCTCAATCCAGGCCTTGTGGGAGTAGACGCTGTCGACGCTGACGCCCAGGATGTCGCAGTTCAGCTCCTGGAACTCCTGGTACCGGTCGCTGAACGCGGTGATCTCCGTGGGGCAGACGAAGGTGAAGTCAGCCGGATAGAAGAAGAGAACCAGCCACTTCCCGCGGTAATCGGAAAGGCGCGCCACATGATCGAGCTTGTCGAGATTCTTGGTGGTAGGCATAGCAAAATCGGGTGCCTTCTGGCCAACAAGCCGCATCGAGACATAACCTCCCCTGTCAAGCTGCAGCTGGACAAGCGCTCGTCGCTTGTCCATCTATGTTGACGGTTCGAACGAGCGCGAGGGTACGGACTTGACAGGGAGGAGTCTATCCAATGACACGTCTGGCTATCCAGAGAAGGTTCACCGCATCACCTTCCGGATGAGCCAGAGCTTCCGGCCGTAGGGCTGGTAACGCACCATCGGGTCTCCAAGGGGTAGGCTCTGGAGGACGGCCTTGCGGTGGGAGAAAGTCTCAAAGCTGAACCGGCCGTGATAGGCTCCCGTTCCGCTCTCTCCCACGCCGCCGAAGGGCAGGTGGGGATTGCTGAGGTGGACCAGGGTGTCGTTCACGCACCCTCCGCCGAAGGAGAGGCTGCCAAACACGCGGTCCCGGACGGTGGCGGAACGGGTGAACAGGTACAGGGCCAGGGGACGCGGCCGCTGCCGGAGCCGGCCGATGACCTCCTCCAGGTCGTCGAAGGGCAGAACCGGCAGAATCGGTCCGAAGATCTCCTCCTGCATCACCGGTGCGTTCCAGTCCACGTCCACCAGCAGCGTGGGAGCGATGTAGAGCCGGTCGCGATCGGTCTGGCCGCCGGCGGCGACTTGCCCGTTTCGGAGATACCCGGCCAGGCGGTCAAAATGGCGCTGGTTGACGATCCGGGCGTAATCGGGGCTGGCTGCGGGATCCGGCCCGAAGAAGCGCTGGATGCAGCCCTTCAGACGCTCCAGCAGGGACTGCATCACAGGCCGCTCCACCAGCAGGTAGTCCGGCGCCACGCACGTCTGTCCCGCGTTGAAGAACTTGCCCCAGACGATCCGCCGGGCGGCCAGGTCCAGGTCGGCATCGGCGGTGACGATGCAGGGGCTTTTTCCGCCCAGTTCCAGGGTGTATGGGGTGAGGCGTTCCGCTGCAGCCCTGGCCACCATCCGCCCCACTGCCGTGCTGCCGGTGAAGAAGATGTAGTCCCACCGGCGGGACAGCAATTCCTGGGCGACCTCGACCCCGCCGGTCACCACCGTGACGAACTCGGGCGGGAACGTCCGGGCGATCAGACCAGCCACCACCTCACTGGTGCGGGGGGCCAGTTCCGAGGGCTTCAGAACCGCACAGTTGCCGGCGGCGATGGCCCCCACCAGCGGAGCCAGCAGGAGCTGGACGGGGTAGTTCCAGGGTCCGATGATCAGGACCTGCCCGTAAGGTTCCGGCTGGATCCAGCTGACCGCCGGCTGGATTGCCAGCGGGGTCGGTACGCGCCTGGGCTGCATCCACCGCCGCAGGTGGCGGACGGCATGGCGGATCTCCGTGTACAGGAAGCCGATCTCCGCCATGTAGGCCTCCGTGGGTGGCTTGCGCAGGTCCGCTTTCAACGCGTCCAGAAGCTGCTCTTCGGACTCCTCTAGAGCCCGCCTGAGTTTCAGCAGCTGGGTGCGGCGGAAGGCGTACTCCCGGGTGACGCCGGTTTCAAAATAGGCGCGCTGCGCTGCCAGGAGGCGATCCAGGTGCTCCCTGGACCTCTCTTCCGTCGCGATCGGCGGACCCTCCTTCCTTCCGGTCCAGCCCTGCGGGGCGGACCTTTCCTGTGGTCCTGTCTATTGGCTGTGGAACTGGATCTTCCCTTCCCGCAAGCCGCACCTGCCCTGCACGAACCCGTCCGTCGGTGTACGGGTACAAGCCACCCGCGGCGTAGGCTGTACGGTGAGGTGTCGCGTCATGCGGTTACAGCCACGGCGCCCCCAGCGGATTCAGGAGATCAACGAATGGCTTCGCCGGGGCGAGATCAGCCCTGGTGATGCCCTGCGGCTGGCGGTGGAGCTGCGCCGGCGCCAGCGGGCAGCGGAGTCCTCCCTGCAGGCCCAAGCCGCTTCGGCAGCCCCGGCTGCTGAACCCTCCCGGGAGGAGCGGGTCCAGGCCGTGCTGGAGGAACTGGACAGCCTGGTGGGGCTGGAGAGCGTCAAGCGCCATGTCCGGGAGATCCATGCCTTTGTCACCATCCAAACCCGCCGGGCGGCCCTGGGGCTGGCCCACGAGCCCATGGGGCTGCACATGATCTTCAGCGGCAATCCCGGCACGGGAAAGACCACGGTGGCCCGCCTGCTGGGCCGTCTGTTCAAGGAGATGGGAATCCTCCCCTCCGGGCACATCGTGGAAGTGGAGCGGGCTGACCTGGTGGGGGAGTACATCGGCCATACCGCCCAGAAGACCCGGGAGGTCCTCCGCCGGGCCATGGGCGGGCTCCTTTTCATCGACGAGGCGTACTCGCTGGCCCGGGGCGGCGAAAAGGACTTCGGCAAGGAGTGCATCGACTGCCTGGTGCGGGGCATGGAAGAGCACCGAGGCCAACTGCTGCTAATCCTGGCCGGCTACCCAATGGAGATGGACTGGTTCCTTTGCCAGAATCCCGGCCTCCGCTCCCGGTTTCCGATCCATATCCAGTTTCCCGACTACACGCCCGATGAACTGGTGGCCATCGGCGAGCAGATGTGGCGGAAGCGCCAGTACGAACTGGATCCGGAGGCCCGGGCGTTCTTGCGCCACTGGCTTCGGACTACGCCGGGGATCGCCGGCGGCGAGGAGGGCAACGCCCGGGCGGTGCGGAACCTGGTGGAGCGCTCCCTCCGCTGCCAGGCGCTGCGCCTGGTGGGTCAGCAGCATCTCACCCGGGAAGCGCTCATGCGGATTACCCGGGAGGATCTGCAGCGGGCCGTGGGGCTGCTGCCCACGCCCGGATCGGAGCGCCGTCCGTACTGAGGGCGCGAAAGGGCCCCGGCACCGGCCGGGACCTGGCAAGAAAGCCCGCCTGCCGGCGGGCTTACATTTTCATCCAGCCAGACAGGGGTAACCGGTCCAGCTCGGAGGTCATTCCGCAGGATTGGTTTCCTGGCGATGGGAAAGGAGCTGACTCAAATTGAGGTTCCGGGAGGGCATCACCGTGGAAAGGGCATGCTTGTAGACCAACTGCTGGCGCCCGTCGTTTTCCAGCATCACGGTGAAATTGTCAAATCCCCGGATATATCCCTTGAGTTGATACCCGTTCACCAAGTAGACGGTAACCAAAATGTTCTCCTTGCGAACCTGGTTCAGGAATGCATCCTGCAGATTTACCACTGCCTTCGACACCGAACCGTCCCCCGCTCTCTGTATGTCATGTCATTGCTGTCCATCATGGGAAAGCCCTTCTACACCCCGGGGCCATTTTCCTTCCGCCATCTTCGCAATTGCTTCGACGACCATTTCAGGGGTCTGTGAGGTCACATCAATCCACTGGAGCCGCCGCTCCCGACGGAACCAGGTGAACTGCCGCTTCGCATACCGCCGGGTGTTCCGCTTGATGAGGGAGATCGCCTCTGGGAGGGTCAGCAGCCCGCGGTAGTACTGCACCAGTTCCCGATACCCCAGGGCCTGCATGGCCGGCAGGTGGGGCGGATAGCGCTCAAGGAGCCGCCTTACCTCTTCCAGCCAGCCCGCAGCGATCATCCTGTCCACGCGTTCTTCAATCCGGCGGTACAGCAGCGATCGCTCCATGGTAAGCCCCAGGAAGAGGTCGTCATAACGGGGCTCCTTGCCCGCGGCCGTCTGGGTCGCCGAGATGGGCGTGCCCGTCTGCAGGAAGACCTCCAGGGCCCGGATGATCCGCCGCAGGTCGTTGGGATGGAGCTTGGCAGCCGCCACCGGGTCCACTTCCTGCAGGCGCCGGTGCAGGTGGCCGGGGCCGTAGCGCTCCTCTTCCTCCGCAAGGCGGCGCCGCAGTTCCGGATCGGCTTTCATCGGGATAAAGGTGTAGGGCTCGAGCACCGCCCGGATATACAGCCCGGTGCCGCCCACCAGCATGGGCAGCCGTCCCCGCGCCACAATCTCCCGGATGAGCTGGTCGGCCCGCTGCTGAAACTCAGCCACGGTGAAGGGCTCATCGGGATCCTTGATGTCGATCATGTGATGGGGTACGCCCTGCATCTCTTCCTTGGTGATCTTGGCTGTGCCGATGTCCATGCCCCGATAGACTTGCATGGAGTCGCCGGAGATGATCTCCGCGCCCAGCCGCTTGGCCACTGCCACCGAAATGGCGGTCTTCCCCACGGCCGTGGGACCTACCAGAACCAGAACCGGAAGTTTCACCGCCTAAACCTCTTCTCCAGCTCGGTCTTGCTGATGCAGATGACGGTGGGCCGGCCGTGGGGACAGGTGGCCGGTGCGGCGCAGGCAGCCAGGTCGGCGAGCAGGGCCTGGATGTCCTCCGGCTGCAGGGCGTCCCGGGCCTTGATGGCCGCCTTGCAGGCCGCCATGGCTGCCAACACCCGCTGCCGCCGGTCGGATACCGGCGCCCCGGCCGGGGCCCGTTCTTCCTGCAGCCGGTCCAGAAAGTCCGACACCAGGCGGGCGGCGTCGGCTTCTCCCAGTCCCGCCGGCATCCCCTTGATCAGCAGCGTGTTACCCCCGAACGGCTCGGCCATCAGGCCGCTTTCCCGGAAGATGTCCGCATTTTCCTGCCAGAGGGCCATCTGGGCCGGGGTGAGGTCCAGGGCGATGGGAAAGAGGAGCGGCTGCACCGGCGGCTCCGCCTCCCGGGCCGCGGCGTAGAGCCGTTCAAAAAAGATCCGTTCATGGGCGGCGTGCTGGTCGATCACATAAAGCCCTTCCGGACCGTCACAAACGATGTAGGACCGATGGACCTGCCCCAGGGGCCGGAGGCTTCGGATCAAGGCGCCCATCTCCAGGGGCTCGGGCCCCGCAGTCCACAGGGCTTCGGTCCCCTCATCCGGCGGCGCGGCGCCGGGCTGCCGGCGGCTCTCCAGGACCGCGGCCAGCCCGCCGGGCGGCAGTTCGTATTGCGCCGGCTCGTCTGCCACCCCCTGGATAGTCTGCACACGGTGAAGCTGGAAGGATACCTGCCGGACGGGGGGCTTCCAGCCCGGCGTGGCGGGCGGGGCGGCGCTCTCCTGGGCGGCGGCTTTCTCTCCTGCCCGGTCGGGGATCACGACCTCTCCGTCGGGGGTGACGGTGGTGCCGGGGATGAGCAGATGGGCCCCGAGGGTCTCCCGGGCCGCGCGGTAGAGAGCGGCCCGCACCTCCCGGTCCCGTTCAAACCGGACCTCGGCCTTGGCCGGGTGGACGTTGACGTCCACCTCCGACGGGGGCACGTCCACGAAGATGATGCAAACCGGGTAGCGGCCCTGGGGCAACAGGTGGGCATAGGCCTCCTCCAGGGCATAGCGGGCGGGAAACTGCCGGATGACCCGGCTGTTGACGAAGAAATACTGGTGGGTCCGACCGGCCCGGGCCAGCGACGGCCGTCCCACAAAGCCGCGGATCCGGACGTGGGGTTCCTCCAGGAAAACGGGCAGCAGTTCCCGGGTGACCTCCCGCCCGAGCACGACCGTCGCGGTATCCAGCAGGTCGCCGTTGCCCGGGGTGGCAAAGACCTGGGTGCGGCCCGAGTGGAAGCGCATCGCCACATGGGGGTTGGCCAGGGCCAGGCGGGTGAGGATGTCACCGATCTGTGCCAGTTCGGTGGCGTTGGTCTTCAGGTACTTCAGGCGGGCCGGCACGTTGAAAAAGAGGTCCTCCACCGTCACGCGGGTACCAGGCGGCGCGCCAAACTCCCCCTCCTCCAGGATCCGGCCGCCCTCCACCCAGATGCGGTAGCCGGCCAGGGAATCGGGCTCCCTTGTGACCAGTTCCAGGCGGGAGACGGAGGCGATGGAAGGCAGGGCCTCGCCCCGGAAGCCCAGGGTGGAAACGGCATGCAGATCCTCCGCGTTCCGGATCTTGGAGGTGGCATGGCGCTGCAGGGCCAGGTGGGCGTCCTCCGGTGACATGCCGCAGCCGTCGTCCGTCACCCGGATGAGCCGGCGCCCGCCGCCCTCCACCTGCACCACCACCCGGGTGGCGCCGGCGTCCACGGCGTTTTCCACCAGTTCCTTCACCACGCTGGCCGGGCGCTCCACCACCTCACCGGCAGCGATCTGATTGGCCGTCTTTTCGTCCAGCAGCCGAATCTTCGCCACGTCCTACGGCCTCCTCCGCAAGTGCGGAAAGCGGACGGCGACCTTCGGGCGCGCCGTCCGCCGTGCTGCTTATTTGTTCTTTTCCGGCTTCTTCATAGGCCCGTAGATCTTCTCCATCTTCTCGGTCACAGACCGCTCCATCTGCATGAGCTTCTTCTGCTTCTCCAGGATCGCCTTCTGGCGGAAGCCGCTGGTCATCGCCATCTGGTAGAGGTTGCAGGACTCCCGGTGCATGGCCAGGGTTTCCTCATGCAGGTCCTTCACTTTGGCGGGGGGCTTCAGTTTCTCCAGGTCCGCGATCAGGGCCTGGTAGGTACTTACCAGCTCCCGCAGGGGCTTACGTATGAGGACCGGGTTCTGGTTGGGGTTCTGCGCCAGCACCTGGACCGCTTCCACCTTTTCCTGCAGCTTGTGCTTGTCAAAGATCCGCTTCACGTCCACCGCATACTTGCGAACCCGGAACCAAGTGGTACGGGTGAGGATGAAGAAGCCGAGGCCTGTGCCGACCACGGCCAGTCCGACGATTTGCCAAGTGTTCACTGGTAGCATTCACTCCCTGCGGATGATTCCCATATGGAGATTGTCGCACGAGATGACCGCTCCGGCAAGTCTTTCCGCACCTCCGGCGGGCTGCGAACCGGAAGCACGGGCCGAGCGGAAGTGAGGCCTACGGATGGCCCGAGAGGAGATATGGCGAAGGGAGCCGAACAAAAGGAAAATCAGACTTAGACTAAAGGAGTATGAACGTGATGAGCCTCTTGGAGTCGGAGATCGACGTACAGCACCTGCTTCTGTACCACCGCCTGCTGGAACAGCCCCTGGGCCGGGCGGTGCAGGCGTACCTCGCCGACCCCGGCATCGAGACCGCAGTACCCGTGGCCCGGGCCCTCTGGGAGGCGGAACTGAGCCTGCGGGACTACATCATCGACGTGGCCCGCTATGATGAAAATCCCTTTACCCGGGCGGCCGAGCGCGGAAACGTGTCCGAGGGGATGCTGACGGCGGCCCGGCACGACCTGTACATCCTGGGCCGGCTGGCCCACCTGCGCCTGGAGGCGGACCTGCCGCTGCCGCCGGACCGGGAGCCGTCCACGGCGCTGGCCCGTTCCCTGGCGGCCACGTGGGACTGGCGGGCTTTTGCGGAAGAGTTGGCGGCGGATATCCGTGCCGGCGGCGCCGGCGACCGAGGACGGTACCACGCCTTCCGCTGGGAAAACGGGGCGATGCAGGGGATTCGTCACCCCGATCCCATCCGGCTGGAGGACCTGGTAGGTAACGAGGAGGCCAAGGCCCTGGTGGTCCGCAACACGGAGCAATTCCTCCGGGGACTGCCGGCCAACAACTTGCTGCTGTATGGCGACCGGGGTACCGGCAAGTCCTCGACGGTGAAGGCGCTGCTGCACCGGTACGGTGACCAGGGACTGCGCCTGGTGGAGGTGCGGCGCGAGGACGTAAGCCGGCTGGGCGATGTGATGCGGGCTTTGCAGGACTTGCCCCAGCGCTTCATCCTCTTCCTGGATGATCTCTCCTTCGAGGAGACGGAGACGGGCTACAAGAGCTTCAAGGCCGTGCTGGAAGGGTCCCTGGAACGGCGGCCGCCCAACGTGGTGGTTTACGCCACCTCCAACCGGAGGCACCTGGTCCGGGAGCGGCGGTCGGACCGGCAGGTAGGGGGCGGCGATGATCTGAACCCCAAGGAGACTGTGGAGGAGATCGTCTCGCTGGCCGATCGCTTCGGCATGACCATCATCTTCACCTCGCCGGACCAGGAGCAGTACCTGCAGATCGTGATGAGCCTGGCGGCCAAGCGGGGCATCGACATGCCGCCGGAGGAACTGCGCCGGCAGGCCCTGCAGTGGAGCCTCTGGCACAACGGCCGGAGCGGCCGGACCGCCCGGCAGTTCATCGACGACCTCTGCGGCCGCCTGGGCATTCCGGTCTGCTGACCGGTGCGTTTTCAACCCCCATCGCGCGGCGAGGCCGGCCCGCGGCCGGCCTCGGCCTGCAGGCCGGGCTCGAACGCCCGGCCTTTCTTGCGCCTATGGCTTTTCCTTGGCCTTGGCTTGCAGTTCATGCAGCAGATTGAGGGCATCCAGGGGCGTCAGGGCCATGATGTTTAGGTTCAGTAGCTCCTGGATCACCGGGTGCTTGCGTTCCTCGAAGAAGGTAAGCTGCACCGCCGGCCGCTGGCGGATGCGGGCCGCGGCCGCCTCCCGGCGCTTCTTCCGTTCGCCTTCCTGCTGCTCCAAGGTGGCGAGGATCTCCCGGGAGCGCTCCACCACTTCCCGGGGCAGACCTGCCAGGCGGGCCACCTGGATGCCGTAGGAGCGGTCGGCGCCGCCCCGCACCAGTTTGTGGAGGAAGACGATCTCCTCCCCCTTCTCCCGCACCGCCATGCTGTAGTTCTTGACCCCGGGGAGCAAGCCCTCCAGTTCGCACAGCTCGTGGTAGTGGGTAGCAAACAGGGTGCGGGCCCCTACCACGTTATGAATGTACTCGGTGATGGCCCAGGCGATGGAGAGGCCGTCGAAGGTGGCCGTTCCCCGTCCCACTTCGTCCAGCAGGATGAGCGAGCGGCTGGTGGCCCCGTGGAGGATATTGGCCACCTCCGTCATCTCCACCATGAAGGTGGACTGGCCGGTGGCCAGGTCGTCACTGGCGCCCACCCGGGTCCAGACCCGGTCCACCAGCCCGATGCGGGCCTCGGAGGCGGGGACGAAGGAGCCGGCCTGGGCCAGGATGGTCACCAGCGCGACGGACCGCATCACCGTGGATTTGCCGCCCATGTTGGGACCGGTGATCAGCAGGATCCGGTTCTCCTGGGTGTCCACCCTCACGTCGTTGGGCACAAAGGAGCCCTCGGGCATGACCCGCTCCAGGACCGGATGGCGGACATCCTTGACTTCCAGGACGGTGGAGTTGTCCACCACGGGCCGGACGTAGCCGTACAGCGATGCGACCTCGGCAAAGGTGGCGAGGGCGTCCAGTTCCGCCACGGCCCGGGCGCTCTTCTGAATCCGGGTCACCTGGGCGGCCACGCGGTTGCGGATGTTGACGAAGAGTTCGTATTCGAGGCGGACCAGCTTTTCGTCGGCGCCCAGGACCGCGGACTCCATCTCCTTCAGTTCCGGTGTGATGAACCGCTCCTCGTTGGCCAGGGTCTGTTTGCGGATGTAGTCCGGCGGCACCTGGGAAAGGTTGGCCTTGGTGACCGACAGATAGTAGCCGAACACCTTGTTGTAGCCGATCTTGAGGGACTTGATGCCGGTCCGCTCCCTCTCCCGGGCCTCCAGGGAGGCGATCCACTTCTTCCCGTCCCGGCTGATGGTCCGGAGCCGGTCCACCTCCGGATCAAACCCCGGCTTGATCAGCCCTCCTTCGGTAAGGGCCACCGGGGGATCGTCCACGATGGCCTGCTCAATCAGATCCCGGACGTCGTCCAGCATGTCCAGGGCATCCCGCAGGGCCACCAGACGGGCGGAGGTCACCTCCTCCAGCAGAACCCGCAGGGTGGGCAGCGCCACCAGGGAATTCTTCAGGGCCACCAGGTCCCGGGCGTTGGCGCTGCCATAGGCGATCCGCCCCGCCAGGCGTTCCAGGTCATGCACCTCTTTCAACTGGTTCCGGATGTCCGCCCGGAGGGTGGGGTGTTCCACCAGTTCCTGTACCGCGTCATGCCGCTCCTGGATGGCCGGCAGCTTGAGCAGCGGACGCTCCAGCCACCCCTTCAGCATCCGGGCCCCCATGGCTGTGATGGTACGGTCCATCACGCCCAGGAGCGTGCCCTTGCGGCTGCCGTCCCGCATTGACCGGGTAAGCTCCAGGTTGCGGCGGGTCGCGGCGTCCAGCATCATGTACTCGCCCGGATAGTAGACTGCCAGGCCGGAAATGTGGTTCAGGCTGGTCTTCTGGGTTTCGGTTAGATAAGCCAAAGCGCCTCCGGCCGCAGCAGTGGCCAGGGGGAGATCCTCACAGCCGAACCCTTTCAGCGTGCTGACGCCGAAATGCCGGGTCAGCAGCCGGTACGCCTCCCCATGCCGGAAAGCGGTGGACTGGTACGCGGAGTAGGGAACGCCCCAGTGCTTCAGCGCCCCGGCGATCCGGGGCTCCTCCTCGAGCCCCGGCTCCAAGATCACCTCCGCCGGTTCCAGCCGCCCGATCTCATCCAGCAGCTCCTTGAGCGCGTCCGGCCCGGTGAACTGGCAGCAGGCAAACTCCCCGGTGCTGAGATCGGCCACCGCCAGGCCGAAACCGGCCCGGCTGTAGGCCACCGCACACAGGAAGTTATTCTGCCGTTCCTTGAGCATCCTGGGCTCTACCACGGTGCCGGGGGTGACGACGCGGATGACTTCCCGTTTCACCAGCCCCTTGGCCAGTTTGGGGTCCTCCATCTGCTCACAGATGGCGACCTTGTATCCTCGCTCGAGGAGGCGGGCGATATAGCTTTCTGCCGAATGATAGGGAATACCCGCCATGGGAACCCGTCCGATGGCACCGCCGTCCCGGCCGGTGAGCACCAGTTCGAGCTCCCTGGCCACGATCTCGGCGTCCTGGAAAAATGTCTCGTAAAAGTCCCCAAGGCGGTAAAACAGGATCGTGTCAGGATACTGCTGTTTGATCTCCAGGTACTGTCTGAACATCGGTGTTGCCGCGGCGGCATCCAATGGCTGACCCTCCAATCTGCAAATGCCCCCTGTTCCTTCGGCGGCGTCGCGGCCGCTTCCTCCGTTGCGGCACCTTGGCTGCAGATCCTGGTCAGAAGCCCCGCCGCGGCCATCATGCGGCGGGCCTGGTCGCGGACCCGGCGGGGCGGTGGGCCAGCGCCCATCCGCAGTACCCGATGAAGAACATCACGGCCGTGTAGAAGGAAAGGAGCATCCACACGGCGGCGGTTACCCCCCTCCCCTGCACCACCATCCCCATGGCCGGACCGGTGGCGATGCCGGCCACGTTGGCACAGGCGTATATCAAGGAAAAGACGGCGTTGGACCGGGACTGGTACCGTTCTGCCACCAAGGTGAGGCAGGTGGGAAAAATGATGCCGACGCCCAAACCGGCCAGCACCGTCAGCCAGAACCAGGAGGCAGGGAGCAGCATCACGCCGGCCAGGCCGGCGGCCCCGACGGCCGCGGCCGAAAACACAGAACGGACACTGCCCATCCGGCCGACCAGGAGGGCCCCACAAAGGCGGCTTGCGGTGAAGCCCAGAAAGAAGAGGGTGGCTCCCAGCGTGCTGCCGGCGACATCCAGCCCCTTGCCCTGGCTCAGGTAGGTGGGCAGCCAAATGCCGGCGCCTGCCTCCGCCGCCACGCCGGCTGTCAAAGCCAGGGTGGCCGTCCAGACCACCGGATCCCGGAGCAGGCTGCCATTGCCCTTCTCCGTCTTGGCCCGGGGAGGCAGGGACAGGGCCGGCTGTCGCTGGTAGGCGTAGGCCCAGAGACCAGCCAGGAGGACCACTACCCCCATCGGCAAGCGCCAGTTTGCGCCGTGGCTCATGGCCCACCCGGCCAGCAGGGAGCCTGTGATGGTTCCCACGCCGAAAAAGCTGTGCAGCAGGTTCATAATGCTCCCCTGCTCCCTGGCGTACAGGAGCGAGATGGGCAGGCTGCTGGACAGCTCCAACATGCTCCACCCCAGACCAAACAGGACGAAGGCCGCATACAGGAAAGCCGGCTGCCGGACAAACAGGATGACGCAGGTGATGCCGGCCAGGAGGAGGGCTCCCATCCGATTCACCCAGGAGAGTCCAAAGCGGTTGGAGAGGGCGGCAAAGCTCGAGGAGCCGATGAAACTGCCGACGGACGTGGCGGTGAAGATGGCGCTGCCCAGGGCAGGGGCCAGGGAGAGATCCTGGAGGAAGTCGGGAAAAATGACGCCCTTTGCGCCGCCCCAGCCGCCCAGGGTAGCGATGGTGCCTAGTGCGATGATGGTGTAGGGGATCCGTTGCGGATGGTTCAACCCCTTCGCTTCCTGACGACGTATGCTGCTGTGACGTTGGGCTACCGTCGGCAGAAACGACCGCCCGGAGGGCGGTCGCTCCTCTTGACTGGGTATTATGACAGGCCGCATCTGCAGCCGCCGCACCCACCGGTGCGCGGCGCGTACGTTCCGGTGATGGGAAAGGTCACTACCGCGTTGATCCGTTCCAGGAACCGGTCCAACTGCGCCCGGGCCTGAACGTGCTCCTGAATCAGCGGATGGTTGCGAAACCGCTCCTCCACGGCCGAAAACCGTTCCCGCAGTTTCCGCTGGTCGTCAGGGGGCAGCAGCCAGGCCCGCTTCAGCGCCTGCTGGCATTGCTCGTATTCCCGGACCAGAGCTACAGCTTCATCGTCGGCGAGCAGTGCCTCCTCGGTCCGGCGGAAGGCCTCCAGTTCCGGTGAGGCTTCAATGGCCTCCGCCAGCTCCCGGGCAATGGCCCAGACGTTCCGTCCGGGAGCCGCCTCCACTGCGTTCCCGCCTGAAACGGCCATCTCTTTCTCGTTCACACTCCATCACATCCCCATGGCAGGGACCGCCACAGGCTCCCCTTCCAGCGTCCACGTGCCTGCCTTGGTGATGCGGACCGGCACGATCTGCCCCGTCAGGGACGACGGATCGCCGGGGAAGGAGACCAGGATGTTGCCACGGGTGCGGCCGTAGACCACGTCCGGCTTCCCCTTATCGGCGCCTTCTACCAGGATCGGCTCGATGCGGCCCACCCGGGCCTCATTCTTCTCCCGGGA
>DATCKG010000052.1:0-4026 GCA_036562385.1 Symbiobacteriaceae bacterium | reverse complement strand
GGCCCCGAAGAGCCTGAAGCGCGTGAAGCAGAAGCTGCGCACACTGACAGATCGCAACCACAGCCAGAGCATGGAGGAGCGGATCCGCCGCCTGAACGCCTACTTGCGAGGCTGGATCGGATACTACGCTCTGTCGGATGCCAAGTCGGTCTTTAAAGAGATCGAAGGGTGGCTGAAGCGACGGCTGCGGGCCTGCGTTTGGAAGCAGTGGAAGCGCGTGCGCACGCGTTTTCGGGAACTGCGCGCCCTCGGAATACCCGAGCAGGTTGTCTACCAACTCGCCAATAGCCGCAAAGGCCCGTGGCGAATGGCAGGAGGCCCACTAAACAATGCCCTGGGCAACGCCTACTGGCGTGCCCAGGGGCTGCTAAGCCTAACCGAAATGTTACGAAGCAATCCGTCAATCCTGGCGAACCGCCGGATGCGGACCCGCATGTCCGGTGGTGTGAGAGGACGGGGGCTAACCGCCCCCTTCTACTCGATGTACGCTCCGTTGTCTCATGCGAGTCGAAGGGTTCAAGTCCCTTTCGGGGCCGTTTTATCCTGTTCGGTCCCGTAGCCGAAGACAAAGCAGGTGGAAACACCTGGCCAGGGCTCTGCTGGCGACAGGGGGTCCGGAGGGCTGCAGGCGAACGACCAGCCCGGAACGTAAGCTCACCAGAGGTGGCATTTGCAGCCGGCGACCCGCCATCGAGTCGGGGAAGCCCAACGTCGGTGCGGAAGAAGCGGGAGTAGCGCACCCGATACCACTGCGCAAGAAACAGGGCGTACGCACGGGGGCTGTAGATGTGATTAGGGTCAGGATGGTCGGGAGGCACGCATGAGGAATCGGGGGAGATCTGTCTGCCTCCCAGAGGTGGTGCTTTGGGTAGGGGGCGGTATAACCAAGCTGCTCCTAATGGGCGGCAGAAGTCAGATGGGTCCGAGAGCAATGAGGCTGCGGTCGATGAACCCTGGCGACAGGTGGGAGGGGAACACGCAGTGAGCGACGGGACCCTGGACTACTGAAGTCCAAAGCTAACGGATGGGCTGCCAGATCAAAGGGTTCAAACCGGGAAGGGGTCGCCGGAGGCCGGAAGGCCAATGAAAGCACTACTCGCCTGAGTAGCCGGCTACCGGGTTGGATTGAGGGGGGCCTCTAGTACACCGACTACGGGGCCGGTGAAGAGCAGGAGTCTGGCAGAGAGCACTGGGTGGCAGCGAACTGGTGCGTAGTGTCAGGTGAAGGAGTCTTCTGCGTGGAGAGCAGCAAAGATCGCAAGTGGTACAGCCTCTACGACAAAGTGTTCGCCTGGGACAACCTGGTGCAGGCGTGGGAGCTAGTCAAGGCAAACCGAGGCAAGCCAGGATGGGACAAGGAGAGCGTTACGCAGTTCGGAAAGAACTGGGAGGCGAACCTGGCGGAGATACATCGCTCACGACCGGCTCCCCACAGGGAGGGGTGATCTCCCCACTGCTGGCCAACATTTACCTGCACCAGTTTGACCGGATCATGATCGAGCGCGGGTACCGGGTTGTGAGGTACGCGGATCCGACAAGGGTTCGATTTCCTGGGGTGCCGATTTCGCTGGGGATATGTAAAGCCGAAGGCAAAGTCCTTGCAGAAATTCAAGGACCGTATCCGGCAACTGACGGCACGCCAAAGAGGGAAGAACCTCCGGCAGGTGCTGGGCGACATCGAGCCCGTTGTCCGGGGCTGGGGTCTCTACCACCGACGGTACAACGTGAAGGGGCTATTCAAGCGCCTGGACCAGTGGATAAGGATGCGGCTGAGGGCATTCCTGGAAAAGAAGAAGGCGGTTCGTCACCAGAACCGCCGAATCCCAACACGCTGGTTAGAGGAGCAGGGATTTAAGTCCCTCAGCTCCCTACTGGCATGACAGCGCACTCTCTGAAACGGAGCAACGGTAGAGAAAGCCCGGTGCGGGAGATCCGCACGCCGGGTTTGGGCGGGGGCGGGCGGCCGTGAGGCTACCCGCCTACCCTATTAGCGATAGATCTGGCTGCCACCTGCCCGGAACTCCCGGGCCTTCTCCTGCAGACCCTCTTCGATGGCCGCTTGCGCATCCAGTCCCTTCGCACGGGCGTACTCCCGGATATCCTGGGTGATCCGCATGGCGCAGAATTTCGGGCCGCACATGGAGCAGAAGTGGGCTGTCTTTGCCGCTTCGGCCGGCAGCGTCTCGTCGTGGTACTCCCGGGCGCGCTCCGGATCCAGCGAGAGGTTGAACTGATCCTGCCACCGGAACTCGAAGCGGGCTTTGGAGAGGGCATCATCCCACTGCTGGGCCCTGGGATGCCCCTTGGCGAGGTCGGCAGCATGGGCGGCGATCTTGTAGGCGATCACGCCCTCCCGCACGTCCTCCTTATTGGGCAGACCCAGGTGCTCCTTGGGTGTCACGTAGCAGAGCATGGCCGTGCCAAGCCAGCCGATTACCGCGGCGCCGATGGCGGAGGTGATATGGTCGTAGCCCGGTGCAATATCGGTGGTCACAGGACCCAGGGTGTAGAAGGGCGCCTCGTGGCAGATCTTCATCTGCCGCTCCACGTTTTCTTGGATTTTGTGCAGCGGAACGTGTCCGGGACCTTCGATCATCACCTGGACGTCGTGCTTCCAGGCAATCTGGGTCAGCTCTCCCAGCGTTTCCAGTTCCGCAAACTGGGCCTCATCGTTGGCGTCGGCGATGCTGCCGGGCCGCAGCCCGTCGCCTAAGGAGATGGCGACATCGTAGGCCTTCAGGATCTCGCAGATTTCTTCAAAATGCGTGTATAGGAAATTCTCCTGATGGTGCGCCAGGCACCAGGCCGCCATGATGGACCCACCCCGGGAGACGATGCCGGTGACCCGCTTGGCGGTCAGTGGAATGTACCGCAGCAAGACCCCGGCGTGGATGGTGAAGTAATCCACCCCCTGTTCGGCCTGTTCGATCAGCGTGTCCCGGTAGATTTCCCAGGTCAGCTCCTCCGGCCTGCCGCCCACCTTCTCGAGGGCCTGGTAAATGGGTACCGTGCCGATGGGAACCGGTGAATTCCGGATGATCCACTCCCGGGTGGTGTGGATGTACTTTCCTGTGGAAAGGTCCATGCAGGTGTCCGCACCCCAGCGGATCGCCCACATCATCTTCTCGACCTCTTCGTTGATGGACGAGGCGACCGCGGAGCTGCCGAGGTTGGCGTTCACCTTGACGTGGAAGTTCCGGCCGATGATCATCGGCTCGCACTCCGGGTGGTTGATGTTGGCGGGGATGATGGCCCGGCCCCGTGCCACCTCATCCCGCACGAACTCGGGCGACACTCCCTCCCGAATGGCGACAAACTCCATCTCAGGGGTGATGATACCCCGCCGGGCATAATGCATCTGGGTGACGACTCGTCCGGGCTTGGCCCGCAGAGGCCGGCGTTTCAGCCCCGGGAAGGCCTCGCCACGCGGATCCTGCGGGTCCAGGCCGTCATCCTCCGGCCTTACCGGCCGGCCCTCGTACTCTTCTACGTCTCCTCGCTCCAGAATCCAATTGCGCCTCAGCGGCGGAAGTCCTTTGCGGATATCCACCTCGACGTTCGGATCGGTATACGGTCCGCTGGTATCGTAAAGGAGAACCGGGGGATTCTCCGCTTGCCCGAAGCGGTTTGCCGTGGGGCTGAGGGAGACTTCGCGCATGGGGACCCGTATGTCTGGCCTTGAGCCCTGAATGTAAACCTTACGGCTTCCGGGAAACGGAGTGATTCGAGGGGGCGTACCGGATACAGACATGAAGCACTTCCTCCCTTTGCCGCACACCTTTTTGCGCTGCCCGATCCGGAGCCGAAACGGAAAAGCCCGGCACCAGACGGCACCGGACAAGCAGGAATGACCGGCGCTTTCCTCCGCTGGCATGACCCAGATCAGGTGATGAGGGTACCGGCCACTTGCCGGTTCTCAGCCCACGACCACGGCGGTGTGGGCACCCCTAGCGCCTGTTGGTATGCACTTTAACAGAGAAATTCGACGATACAAGCATATTTCCTTCTACGGTTTTGTCTGTACTG
>DATCKG010000049.1:0-4038 GCA_036562385.1 Symbiobacteriaceae bacterium | reverse complement strand
CGCCTTGTACCTCCGGTTCAGAAGGGCCATTTCTTGTTCTTCTTGGCGTAGTACAGGTATCCGCCAATCGCGATGAGGAGGATTACGACTAGGGCAACCCATGCGGCAGTGGGCATAAAAGCCACCTCCTTTCGCTCCTGGCAGTGAGGAGGTCGACCGGGCAAGAAGACCCAAAAAGTGCATCCAAAATACCCAAAAGACCAAATATCTATCTTGAGGATAGCGCGTGGTGGGCAGGTTCGCAATAGGGTTGACCCAAAAACCCCAAAAATTATGCGGATGAACCGCCAGAGAGGATCCTTGACACGCGACCGGGCGATTCCTATCCTTAGAATAGCTTTTTGGTCTTTTGGGGAGGCGGTCACGATTAATCTGACGGAGCGCCGCAAGCAGTTTTTGCGGAGTCTGATGGACCTGTACCACCGCACCCACCTGCCTGTTCACTATGAAACGCTGGCCCGTCGGATCGGCGTCAGCAAGTGGACGGCCTACGACATGCTGAAACAGCTTGAAAAGCTGGGGTTTCTTACCCGTGATTACGCCGTCCGTCCCGGTGAGATGGGGCGGTCGCAGATCGTCTTTGTACCCACCAAACAGGCAGAGGCGCTGTTTTCCCGGCTGCAGTCTGCTGCAGAGAGTGAGGACGACCTGGTCGCCGTCAAGGAGAAAGTCCTGCAGCGTCTGCGTGAGCTAAAGGACCTTAGCCCGGCCAAGGCGATCCAGAAGATCATGGGCGAGATCCGAAAGATGGAGGCAGGCGTGTTGTTCTGCGCCTACCTCATTGGTTTGCTCCTGATCTGTCTGCAGACGCTCGGCGAGGGCACCGCCGGTCACGTCACCTCCCTGCTCCAGCATGCCCCTGGCAGGGAGATGCGCCTGACGATGTTTGTGGGAATGGTCACCGGCACGGTCATCCAGTCCATCGGGAACGGCCTCAGCAGTGAACTGGTGGACCTGGCAGGCCGCTGCCTGAAGACCCTGAGCAGCCTGACGGACAAGGAACGGGAACTGCTGGCGGACTTCCTCGATGAGGGACTCGCCGCCGGCGCGACCGCGGGATAGGACGTCAAGGGGATGGGCGGCGGATGGACAAGGTTTTTGAACGGATCCTGATCCACAGAAAAGCTGTGCTCGTGACTTTTGCCGCGGCACTATTCCTGTGCGTCTTCCTGGCCCGGACCGTGACGGTCAACTTCAACCTGCTGGATTACCTGCCCGCCGAGACGCCCTCCACCGTAGCCCTCCGCGTCATGGGCGAGGAGTACAGCGGCGGCTTTCCCAACGTCCGCATCATGGTACCGAACGTCACCGTGCCCGAGGCGGCCGCTCTCAAAAAGCAGATCGAGGCGGTGGATGGCGTCGCGAACGTGATGTGGCTGGATGATGTGGCCAGCCTGGAGGTGCCGCTGGAGACGCTGGATCCCGAATTGGTGGAGACCTATTACAAGGACGGGCATGCCCTGTTTTCGGCCACCGTGGAGCAAGGCAAGGAGATCAGCGCCCTCAATGAGATCCGGCGCCTGATCGGTGAGGATGGGGCCATGGCGGGCGTGGCAGTAGACGCAGCGGTGGTGGAGGAGTCCACGGGGCCGGAAGTCCAGCGGATGATGCTGCTGGTGGTGCCCCTGTGCTTTCTCATTCTGCTTCTTACCACCAGTTCGTGGTTTGAAGCGGTGCTGTTCATGCTCACCATCGGTGCCGCCATCATTCTCAACCGCGGCACCAACGCCCTCCTGGGCGAGATCTCCTTTGTCTCTAACGCCGCGGGCAGCATTCTGCAACTGGCCGTCTCCATGGACTATGCGATCTTTCTGCTGCACCGGTTCGCCGAGTGCCGCCAGGACGGGATGGATATCCAGGCCGCGATGCTGAAGGCCATGAAAAAGTCGGCAATGCCTGTCCTTGCCAGCGCCCTCACCACGGTGATTGGCTTCGCCGCGCTGATGCCGATGCGATTCCGGATCGGTTCGGATATGGGTGTGGTGATGGCCAAAGCCATTGCCCTGAGCCTGGTCACCGTGTTTACCCTGCTGCCGGCGATGACATTGTACACCTATAAACTCATCGACCGGACGCAGCACAGGCCGCTGGTGCCTGATTTTCACCGGTTTGCCCGCCTGGTTTTCCGGCTCCGGATCCCGGCGCTGGTCCTGTTTCTGCTGATTCTGGTGCCCGCCTACCTGGCGCAGGGCAGCAACAGCTTCTACTACGGTGCCTCCCGGATTTTCACCGACGAAAGCACCCGGGTGGTGCAGGACCGGCAGGCCATCGAGAAGGTCTTTGGCAAGGCCAATATCCTGGCTTTGATGGTGCCCAAGGGGGATCTGGCCAAGGAGGCGCCGCTCAGCCGGGATCTCCACCAGATTCCCCAGGTGACCTCCGTGATCTCCTACGTCGACAACGTGGGCGCCGAGGTGCCCATGGAGTTTCTGGACCCCGGCACCGTGTCGCAGCTCCTTTCCGATCACTACAGCCGGATGCTGATTACGGTGAACACCGACTTTGAAGGCGATGAGGTCTTTGATCTGGTGGAGCGGATCCGGGCACTGGCGCACCAGTATTACGGGGAGGATTACCACCTGGCTGGTACCAGCGTCAGCACCTACGACCTGAAGCAGGTGATTACCGCCGACATGCTGACGGTAAACCTCATCGCCATCGGGTCGATCTTCCTGACCCTGCTGCTGAGCTTGCGATCCGTCTCGCTGCCGGCGGTGCTGGTGCTGGTGATCGAAACGGCCATCTGGATCAATCTGTCGGTCCCGTATTTTGCGGATCAGCCTCTGTATTACATCTCCTACATCATCATCAGCTCGGTCCAGCTTGGCGCCACCGTGGACTATGCCATCTTGCTGACCAGCCGCTACCTGGAGGAACGGGAGCGCCTGGGCAAGCTGGACGCCGTCCAGAAGGCGGTGCAGAGCACCACCCTGCCGATTTTGACCTCCGCGTCGATCCTGACCCTGGGCGGGACGGTGCTGGGCGTCTTCTCCTCCCACGGCGTCGTTAGCCAACTGGGGTACCTGGTGGGCAGGGGGGCGGTCCTCTCGGCGCTTCTGGTGCTGCTGGTGCTGCCGGCCCTGCTGTACCTGCTGGACTCGCTGATTCTGAGAACCACCCGTGGACTGCAGGCGGCCTTCCCGGGAAAGGAGGCAGCGCAGCATGCTTAGGAGGGAAGCATTCCGGCTGCGGATGCGGCGCCACTGGAAGGTGGCGGCCGTGGTACTCTCGCTGGTGCTGGGGCTGGCTGTGCTCATACCCGTGGCGGCGGGAGCCCTGACCCCGAACACGCCCAAGCAGGAAGTGGTCTACGTCAAGCTGCGGGGCGACGGTTCGGTGGACAGCATTTACGTGGTCAATATGTTTGATCTGGACGAGAGCGGCCAAATTGTCGACTACGGCGATTATACGGCGCTGCGCAACCTGACCTCATCGGACAAGCTGGTCTTTGAGGACGGAAAGGTGACCATCGACGCTCCGGCCGGCAAGCTCTACTACGAGGGCCGGCTGAAGAGCACCGTGATTCCGTGGCGGTTCGAGATCCACTATTTCCTGAATGGCCAAGAGTACCCGGCCGAGGAGATCGCCGGGAAGAGCGGCGCCCTGCGGATCACCATGGCGGTGCGACAGAACCCGGAAGGGAACCGCACGTTCTTTGACCATTATGCGTTGCAGATCACGTTTGCCCTGGATAACCGCAAGACCCGCAACATCGTTGCGGAGGGCGCCACCCAGGCCATCGTCGGCGGCGACCGGCAAGTCGTCTTCACGATCCTGCCGGGGCAGGAGAAGGACCTGGAGATCACCGCCGATGTGACGGACTTTGCGATGGATGGGATCACCATCAGCGCCCTGACCCTGGATCTGGGCCTGGCGGCGGATATTGCCGACAGCGGCGACCTGAAGAAGCTGACCGACGGCATTGCCAAGGTGGATGACGGCGCCCAGGAGGTCAAGGACGGCGCGGAAAGGCTTCACAACCGGGCCGGTGACCTGACCGCGGGGGTGCAGAAACTGCAGGCGGGGATCGGCCAGCTT
>DATCKG010000041.1:0-50146 GCA_036562385.1 Symbiobacteriaceae bacterium | reverse complement strand
GGCCAGGGAACTGCGGGCCCGCTATGCCGAGGTGCTGGTGGACGAGTATCAGGACATCAACGGGGTGCAGGACGCGATCCTGACCCTGGTGGCCCGGGACGGCAGCGACGGGGCGCCCAACCGCTTCATGGTGGGGGACGTGAAACAGTCGATCTACCGGTTCCGCCATGCCGACCCCTCGCTGTTTTTGGCCAAGTACCAGGCATACCGGCCCTGGAGCGAGGTGCTGGCAAGCGGCGGCGGCACAGCCTTGCCCGACGGCTGCGGCGGCGGGGCGCCGGTAAGCAGGTCGGGTGGGCGCATCGTCCTGGGCGCCAACTTCCGGAGCCGGGCCGGCGTGGTGGACGCAGTCAACTTCCTCTTCCGCCAGATCATGACCGCCGGGGCGGGGGAACTGGACTACGACGCCGATGCAGAGCTCAGGTACCGGGCAAACTACCCGCCCCTCCCCGGAGAGGAGGATGGAGAGCCCTCTGGCCCTGGCGTGGAGGTGCACCTGCTGGACCGGAAGGATCCCGGCAGCGGGGCCGAAGCTCAGGAAGAGGCGCCGGCTGCCGCGGAGGAACCGGCACCGGACGAGGCCGGCGCGGCCGCCGAGGAACTGGCTGAGCTCACTGCTGTGGAGCGGGAGGCCCGGCTGGTGGCCCGCCGTATCCGGGAGATGGTCCACGGCACCGCTGATACCCCGCCGCTGGTGGTCTGGGACAAGAAGGCCAAGAGCTACCGGCCGGTTCAGTACCGCGACATCGTCATCCTGATGCGGGCCACCCGGGGCCGGGTCAATACCTACCTGGAGGTCTTCAGCCAGATGGGGATTCCAGCCCATGGGCAGACGTCCACCGGGTATTTTGCGGCCGTTGAGGTGGAGGTGATCCTCAGCCTGCTGCAGATCCTGGACAACCCCCGGCAGGATATCCCTCTGGCAGCGGTGCTGCGCTCCCCCATCGTCGGCCTTTCCGCCGCGGACCTCGCCCGCATCCGGCTCGCCAACCCGGCTGGCTCCTTCTACGAGGCGGTCCTGACCGCCGCTTCGCAGCGGGAGGCGATGGCGGAGGCTGCAGCCGCCGGTGAGGAGGTGCGGCCGGTCTCCGGCGCCCATCAGGCCGGTACGGGCGAGGCGGACCTCAGCGCAGTGCTGGCCAGGTTCCTGGCAAACCTGGAGCGCTGGCGGACCCTGGTTCGCCGCCGCCCCCTCAGCCAGGTGCTCTGGCAGATCTACCAGGAAACCGGGTACCTCCACTATGTGGCCGGGATGCCGGGAGGGGCCCAGCGGGAGGCCAACCTGCTGGCCCTGTACGAGCGGGCCCGGGAGTTTGACCAATTTGCCCGGCAGGGACTGTTTCGGTTTCTGCGGTTTGTCGAGCGGCTTCAGGAAGAGGAGGGGGACATGGGCACCGCCCTGGCCCTGGGCGAGGCGGAAGACGTGGTGCGGATCATGTCCATCCACAAGTCCAAGGGGCTGGAGTTTCCGGTGGTCTTCGTCACCTCCCTCGGATCCGAATTTACCCAGCAGGACCTCAGCGGCGACCTGCTGCTGGACCGCCGCCTCGGCTTCGGCCCCATGCTGGTGGACCCGGAGCGGCGGATCAAGTACCCCACGCTGGCTTACCACGCCGTGCGGGAGTCGAGCCGCCTGGCGTCCCTGGCGGAGGAAATGCGGATCCTCTATGTCGCGCTGACCCGGGCCCGGGAGCGGCTGATTCTGGTGGGCAGCGACCGGGACCTGACTGCCCGCTGCCGGCGGTGGAGCGCCGCGACCTCCTGCGAGGGCTGGCCGCTGCCGGACTGGCTGCTCCTTACGGCGGAGTCTTACCTCGATTGGATCGGCCCTGCCCTGATGCGCCATGCCGGCGGCGCACCGCTCCGGGAGCGGGCCGGCGTCGGTGAACCCGCCGATTCCCAGGTGGCCGCGGACCGGTCCCGGTGGCAGATCTTCCTGTGGGATACGGCGGCTCAGCAGGCCTTGCTGAGCCCACCGGCTGCCGCCGAGGGGGACGAGCCCCCCGACTGGGTCCGGATCGGGCAGGCGGAGCCCCTGGACCGTCCGTATGACGGCACCCTCGGGGAGGCCCTCATGCAGCGGTTCCGGTGGCGGTATCCGTACGAGCCGGTGGTCCGCAGGTTCGGCAAGCTCTCCGTCACGGAACTGAAGGGTCACTTCGATCCGGACAGCGCCGATCTGCCGCCCGAGCGGCTGCCGCGCCGGCGGAAAGCCGAATTGGAGCGCTTTCCCCGCTTCCTGCAGGAAGGCCGCACCAGCCTGACCCCCACGGAACGGGGAACAGTGGTCCACCTGGTGCTGCAGCA
The DNA here is from genome assembly GCA_036562385.1 of Symbiobacteriaceae bacterium. Classification (GTDB taxonomy): domain Bacteria; phylum Bacillota; class Sulfobacillia; order Symbiobacteriales; family Symbiobacteriaceae; genus DATCKG01. The sequence continues at coordinate 47,839 of DATCKG010000041.1, read as the reverse complement.
CCTGGACCTCACCCGGCCGCTGGACGAGGCGGACGTGGCGGCCCAGGTGGCCTCCCTGGTGGACAGGCAGATGCTGACACCGGAACAGGCCGCCGCGGTGAACGCGGCTTCCATCGCCCGCTTCTTTGCCTCGCCGCTGGGGCAGCGGATCCGGCGGCAGCCTGACAAGGTGCGGCGGGAGTTCTCCTTTACCCTGGCCATTCCGGCGGGAGAGGTCTACACGGACCTTCCACCGGAAATAGCAGAAGGGGAACGAGTGATCGTCCAGGGCATGATCGATCTGCTTTTGGAGGAAGCCGATGGCTTTGTGCTGGTCGACTACAAGACGGACCGCCGGGATCCGGAGGAGGCGGCCAGACGGTACGCGATCCAGGTTGCCCTGTACCGGCGGGCGGTGGAGGAGATTCTCGGACGGCCCGTGAAGGAGGCCTACCTCCACTTCCTGGCCGCGGACCGTTCGGTGCCGGTGCTCACCCCATCCTGAGACGCCGGCGGTATTCGCCTGCGGGGAACAGCTGGAAAGGGAGGTTTGCGCCATGCGGATCGCGATCCTGTCGGACATCCACGGCAACGTGCCGGCCCTGGAGGCTGTTTTGGCCGATGCCCGGGAACAGGGCGCGGAACAGCTGATCTGTCTGGGAGACCTGGCATTTATGGGGTCCCAGCCGGGGGAGTGCGTGGCCCGGATCCGGGACCTGGGGATTCCCTGCATTCACGGCAATACGGATCTGTTTCTGCTGGAGGCCGCGGGCATCACACCCAACCGGCCGCTTTCTCTGCCGAAAGGAGCGCTGGACGGGATGATGCCGACGCTGCGGTGGCAGGTGGAGCGGATGGCCCGGGCGGATCTGGAGTTTTTGGCCGCCCTGCCGTTTTCGCACCGGATGAAGGTCGACGGCCAGACCTTGCTGTTTGTCCACGCCTCGCCGCATGACGTGATGGCGGGTATCCGGCCGACCATGAGTCCGGACGAGATCCGGCCGCTGCTGAGGGGGGAAGAGGCGGACTGGATCATCGTCGGCCACGTCCATGAGCCTTACGTCTTCCGGTTTGAGGGGCGCTGGCTGGCCAACCCCGGCGCCGTGGGCGCCCCCCGGGACGGGGACAGCCGTGCCTCCTACGCGATCCTGGACACCGCCCGGAGCAGCTTTGCCGTGCGCCGGGTGGCCTACGACTGGGAGGCGGCGGTGGCCGCGGCCCGGGAGCGGGGCTTCTTTATGGATCCGGACCGGTATGGAACGTATCTGGCCCAGGGTACCTGGCCGGATAAATAACGCTAAATATCACAAAAACAAAGGATTCGTCTGCCGCTTGGTTGAAGTCGATACATACACGCCTGCAGTGTACGCACAAGGGGAGGGAGCTTCTTCTTGGAACCGTGGACAGCACAGCGGCAGACGGGTACGGAACACCAGGACAAGGCGGTGGGGCCGGCCGGGAGACGGGGGCTCCTCCGCCGGCGAAGGAGCCGCGGGGCACGGGGGGCCCGCGCGGCCGCGACCGCGGAGGAGCTGCAAAAGAGGTTGCCGGATTCCTTTGCCGTCGTGAGCGGCGTCCGGGTGTGGTACCGGGGACGGCCGCTCTTTCTGGAGCACGTGGTGACCGGCCCCACGGGGATCTTTCTGGCGGCGACGGTGGAGGGGAACCCCCGGTGGCGGGAGGACCTCACCCGGGCAGCCGCTTTCTTTACGGAGAACCTTGGCCCCTACAGCCAGCGATTCACGGTGCTGGCCATCACCGGGGAGGCGATGAAGACCGCCCCCTTGCCGTGCATCCGCCCGGTGGAGTCGGCTCTGGCGGCCGCGGCGGTGATGGTGGAAGAGGGGACGGGGGATGTACTGTCGCCGGAGGCACTTCGGGAGATCCGGGAACGGATCGAGATGTGGCAGGTGCAGGGTCCGAAAGGGCCCGGAGCCGGGCAGGGCTTTACCTGGCGGGAGTGGGTGAGCCTCGGTTCGGTGGTGGTGCTCACCACGGTGATGGTGGCTGATGCCCAGCACATCACAGTGCGGGACTGGTTGCCGATCTTGCTGGTCCTGGCGCTGCCGCTGGCGGCAGTGCTCTGGCTGGTGAACCGGATCCCATCAGGCCGGTTGCGGGCTGTCCTGTCCTACACGATCATGATGCTGGTGGTGGGGGTGACGCTGCTGTTGAGCCTGGCAGCCTGGCTGAGCTGACGGCCGGGCCGGATGTCTTCGCCGGGGGCGCCGCCTTTGTTCCGGTGCGCTGCAGTGGATCCGGGCCGCGAGGAGGTGGGATCCATGGGTGCATCTGGCAATCGGTTTCTGGTGCTCAACCTGGATAACAGCCTTACTTGGCAGCGGAGCCTTCTGGCGGCTCCGCACGTGTGGGTGGACCTCACCCACCTGGAAGGGAAGAAGTCCTGTGCGACGCCGGAGACGCTGGTTGCCATCGAACAGGCACTGGAGGCCCACCGGGACGTTCCGGTCTGCTTCTGGGGCTCCGGCGAGTACCACTATGTGACGCTGGCGAGGCTGAGAGCCCTCCGCCGTTTCGTCACGCTGGTTCTGTTTGACCATCATCCGGACTGCGCACCGCTGCAGGACGGCGTGGTCACCTGCGGCAACTGGGCCCGGCACGCGCTGGCGCTCCCCTGGGTCCGGCGGGTGGTCTGGGTGGGAGGCAAGGAGCCGGAGTTGTGGGGATTCCGGCCGCACCCCCGGCTGCTGCGGGTGACCGGATGGGCTCCTCCGGAAAACTTTGCGATATGGGCCGCCCGAGCGATGCCCACTACGGCGGTTTATATCTCGGTGGACAAGGATGTCCTGGCTCCGGGGGAGGTGCAGACCACCTGGGGCGCCGGCGACCTGCCCCTGGCGGAACTGCTGCGCTGGCTCAGGCTGCTGGGCCGGCACCGGGAGATTGTGGGGGCGGATGTAGGCGGCGAGTGGGCACTGCCGCCAGGTCAGTTGGTGCCGTCACTCGCGGAGTGGCGGGCCATCCGACTGAATGAGCGGGCGAATCTGGCGATCTGGTCTACTCTTTGCGAAGTGGTTCAGGGGAATTGGCCCCTGGGGCGTGCGCAATAAGCGGGCAAGACGCGACGGTTCCTGCCTAGGGGCACGGGGATCGCCGTAGAGTTTAGGAAAGCGCGGCGAAGAAGGGAGGAGCGAGGACGATGAACAAGAAGGGACTGGTGGCCGCAGCCATCATCCTGGGGATGGTTGTGCTCTCCTTCGCGATGGTGCTGCTGGCCGGCAAAAGCGGCGGCCGTGGGGCCCGCCCCGTGGTGGGAAGGGCTGGTGCCTGGGTAGGACTGGTGCAGATCGAGGGGCCGATTACGGAGAGCGCCGACTTCTTCGGGGGAGGCGGCTCGCAGGAAATCATCGACCTGCTGGATAAGGCGGCCCGGGACCCGTCCATCGCGGCGGTGGTGCTGCGGATCAATTCCCCCGGAGGCAGCGCCAGCGCTTCCTGGGAGATTGCACAGGCCATCCGGCGGGTTCAAGCCGAGGGCAAGCCAGTGGTTGCCTCCATGGCCAGCCAGGCGACCTCCGGCGGCTACTACGTGGCGGCCCTGGCGGACCGGATCGTCGCCACCCCGAGCACCCTGACCGGAAGCATCGGAGTGATCATGTCCCTGGCCAACCTGCAGGAACTGTACGAGAAAATCGGCTACCGGCCTGAGGTCATCAAGAGCGGACCGTACAAGGACATCGGCTCGGAATCCAGGGAGATGCTGCCGGAAGAGCGCGAGATGCTTCAGACCATGGTGGACCAGATTTACGAGCAGTTTGTCCAGATCGTCGCCGAGGGTCGGAAGATGGATCCGGCCCAGGTGAGGGCCTTGGCGGACGGCCGGATCATGACAGGGGAGCAGGCCCTGGAGGCCGGACTGGTGGATGAGCTGGGAGACCTCAGGCGCGCGATCGAACTGGCCGCCGAGCTGGCTGGTATCGAAGGGGAACCGCAGGTGCGGCAGCTAGGGTCGAACCGTTCGCCCCTGAGCCTGCTGCTGGGTATGGATCACAGCACTTCGCTCTGGGAAAAGGTGGCGGCATGGTACCTGATGGTCACCCAGACGGCGGGTCTGGAGTAGTCTTACGAAGGAAGCCTGGGAGGGAGGCGATGTGGGGATGACTGACAAGCCTGAGATCCCGGAAGTGCCGCCCGAGCCGGAGCGGAGGGAGGAGATGGTGCCGCCGGCACCGGAACAGGGAGAGGAGACGGTGCAGCCGGCACCGGATCAGGGAGAAGCGAAGGTCCTGTCGGAACGGACTTCCGTGTGGTCGCTGATGCTGGGGGTGCTGACCAACCCGGGAGCCACATTGGCTCAGGTGGCCCGGGAGCGGCGGGTGGGGCAGGCTGCGCTGATTGTGGCAGGCCTCAACCTGTTCGTGGCCGTGATCAGCATGCTGGCGATGATGAACGCCAAGGTGGAGCTGACGATGGACGGCCCGGAGGCGCCGTTGGGGAAGGTCTTGGGGCCGGTCGCGCTGCACTTCACCCTGGTTTGGGCGATCATGATCGCGGTCTTGCAAGTCGTGTCCTGGTTCAGCTACGCAGCCACCTACAACCTGCTGGGCGAACTGATGGGGGAACGGCCCGACGGCCGGGCGATGCTCGCGGCCCTAGGGTTTGCCCAGATGCCCTCTATCCTGATTCCCATCCTGGTGGGACTGGCAGTGCTCCTGGGGCTCTGGACGCTTCCCTTCCTGTTTGGCCTGGTGATTGGCATCTGGATCCTGGTGCTGGACGTGGTGGCCATCCGAAGCGCCCTGCAAACCTCCACGGGGAAGGCTGCACTGATCTTTTTCACGCCCTGGGTTGTAGGCATCGGACTTGCCGTCGTGTTCTTCGTCTTCATGTTGGCGTCCCTGTTCCCGCTCATCTCAACCATGCCGACTATGTAATGAGAGGGGTTGTCCCCACAGCCATCTGAGATGGCTGTGGGGCAGCCCCTTTCGTTGTGGGTGCGCGCCGGCAGGGGCCGGTCCCACGGCCACCGGCGGCAGGTGGCGGGCGCAAGGAATTGGAGCGGTCAGAAGCGGGCAGGCAGGCCCGACCCGCGCGGGGAGCAGCAGCCGTCCACCGGCCCTGTCCGGCGTCAACGGCCGGACGGCCTGCTGTCTCCGCTGCCAGATCCGTGTGAACAAGGGCCGGGAAACGCTCATACTCGATGGTTCTTAGTATACCAAATGTGAACCCTAGAACATATAAAGGATAACTACTCAGGTCTTAAATGTAGTGCTATAATGGCTTTCGGTCGATGGCCGCTCAGTTACAGATTTTTCGGCCATAGTGGGCAGACTGTTACCGCTTGGCCGGCCGCGACGCGCCTCGAACATGGGAGTGGGAGGTTGATGGACATGGAGGAGCGCATTCGACACGCTGGGCTGCGGAAACGGGTGATGGAGCCCAGTGCGGCGGCGGAACTGATCAAAGACGGCGACATCGTTGCGATCAGCGGATTCACCCGCTCTGGCGACCCCAAAGTGGTGCTGCAGGAGCTTGTCAAGCAGCATGACGAGGGTGTCCGTTCCGTTCAGATTGACCTGTGGACCGGTGCTTCGGTCAGCGAGTTTGTGGACGGGGCACTGGCGCAGCGCGGGATGATGCGCCGGCGGCTGCCCTTCCAGTCGGAGCCGCACCTCCGTGGGGAGATCAATAAGGGCAACATCATGTACATCGACCAGCACCTCAGCCACACGGCGGAGTGGATCCGGCAGGGCGTCATGCCGGCTCCGGACGTGGCCATCATCGAAGCGGTGGCCATTCGGGAGGACGGCGCCATCGTACCCAGCACATCGGTGGGTAACTCCCCGGTGTTCGCCACCGCCGCCAAGAAGATCATTGTGGAGATCAACACGGCGACGCCGGCCGACCTGGAAGGGATTCACGACATCTACCAGCCTGATCCCCGGCCGGGCCGCGGGCCGATTCCCATCTACCGGGCCAGCGACCGCATCGGGGATACGGCCATCAAGGTCGATCCGGAGAAGATCGTGGCGATCGTCCATTCCAACATCCCGGACGACACCCGGCAGCTGACTCCGGCGGACGAGGAGCAGAAGCGGATCGCCGGATTCCTCCTGGACTTCCTGGAGAACGAGGTGCATCACGGCCGCCTGCCGAAGAACCTGCTGCCGCTGCAGGCGGGCGTAGGTGTGATGGCCAACGCCGTCTTTGCCGGTCTGGCCGATTCCCAGTTTGAGGATCTGGAGGTCTACTCCGAGGTCCTGCAGGACTCCATGGTGGACCTGCTGGATATGGGCAAGCTGAAGGTGGCCTCCGCGGCGGCCATGACCCTTTCGCCTGACCGGCTGCGGGACGTGCTGAACAACCTTGGTCGCTACAAGGATAAGGTGATCCTCCGGCCGCAGGAGATCTCCAACCATCCGGAGGTCATCCGGCGCCTCGGCATTATCGCCATCAACGCAGCACTGGAGTGCGACATCTACGGCAACGTCAACTCTACCCATGTCATGGGCACTCATATGATGAACGGCATCGGCGGCTCCGGCGACTTCGCTCGCAACGCCTATCTGTCCATCTTCGTCTGCAAGTCCACGGCGAAGAAGGACACCATCTCTACGATCCTGCCCATGGTCTCCCATGTCGACCACACCGAGCACGACGTTCAGGTCATCGTCACGGAGCAGGGTCTGGCCGACCTGCGCGGGCTGGCGCCGCGGGAGCGGGCCCGGGTGATCATCCAGAACTGCGCGCATCCCAAGTACCGGGATCTGCTGATGGACTACGTGCGGGACGCGGAGCGGATGGGCGGCCATACACCGCACGTGCTCGCCGAGGCTTTCGCCTGGCAGCGGCGTTATCAGGAGACCGGTACCATGCTGCCGCAGGCCGAGAGCCCGCTGGTGGGTGCCGACTAATTCAGGACGGCGGCGTTTTTCGCCGCCGTTCTTTTTTATTCAGAAGAAAGCCGGGGCCCGCGGGGATCAGCGGACCCGGAACTCCCGCTCCAACGCCACCTGGCCATCCACGAGGATGGACACCTTGTAGGTGCCTGGTGGGAAGGTTTCCTGCGCGGCGAGGCTGAAGGCCACGTACCGGTCCCGCCGGTCCGGGAAGGTGACGAAGGAGGAGTCCACCAGGCCGTAGCGTCCGGTGCCGTAGCGGTCGAAATACCACTTGCTCTCCACCCGGGTACCCCTGCGGGGATTTTTCACCTTCACCACTGCGTACATCACTTTCGTGCCGGGCGGAAAGTCTTCCAGGGTCGTCCGGGGCGCCTTGGTGGCGGGATCGATCTGGGTGGTCAGCGCCAAGGTGGTGACCCGCGGCGGGCCGCTCTCCAGCCAAAGGCGGGCTGCCAGGGTCAGCCCGACAAGGCAGAGGACGACCAGGGCCAGGATTGCGCGGCGGTTACGCACCAGGACCGACTCCTTTCTGCGGGTTCTGCCGGGGGGAAGGGCTGTCCCCGGCCGTCGCTGTACCCTATGTGAACAGGGCTTTGGACAGAACACCCGCGGCGCCGGTAGGTCTCCCTGGCACTGGCCCAGCGAGTGGGCGTGCGGCATGAAAGCCCCCAGGCGATTCTGATTCGCAACGGCAGGGGGATTTGGCACCGGTTCCACCACGGGATCACCGCGGCGGCTTTGCGGGCTGCAGGGGCATCGGCCCGGTAACGGCGGACCGGCAGGGCGGACCCTGCCGGTCTGTCTGTGTTACCCCACGGCCCCGGGTTCCTGGGTGGCCAGCGCCTCCTCCTGCTGCTCGGCGAACTGCAGGCGCCACAGCTTGTAATACAGCCCCTTCTTGGCTAGCAGTTCGGCGTGGGTGCCCTGTTCCCGGATCCGCCCTTTGTGCAGCACGAGGATCTGATCGGCATGCTGAATGGTGGAGAGCCGGTGGGCGATGATGAAGGTGGTGCGGCCCCGGGTGAGGGTCTTGAGGGCCCGCTGGATGACTGCTTCGGTCTCGGAGTCGATGCTGGCGGTGGCCTCGTCCAGAACCAGGATCGCGGGGTCGAAGGCCAGGGCCCGGGCGAAGCTGATGAGTTGCCGCTGGCCGGCGGAGAGGGTGGCGCCCCGCTCCACCACCGGTTCGCTGTAGCCGCCGGGGAGGGCCCGGATGAAGGAGTCGGCCTCCACGGCCACCGCGGCATCCCGGACCGCCTCGTCGGAGATGGCCTCGTTGCCCAGGCGGATGTTGCTCTTGATGTCGCCGGTAAAGAGGAAGACATCCTGGGCCACCAGTCCCACGTTCCGGCGGAGGTCGGCCTGGGCCACGTCCTTGACGTTGATGCCGTCGATCAGGATCTCGCCTTTTTGCACGTCGTAGAATCGGGTCAGCAGGCTGATGATGGAACTTTTGCCCGCGCCGGTGTGGCCCACAAAGGCCACGGTCTGGCCGGGCTTTACCTGAAAGCTGACGTCCTTGAGCACCCATTCCTCACCCTGGTAGGCAAACCAGACGTTCCGGAACTCCACCTCGCCCCGGACCCGGCCCAGGGGGACAGGATGGGGCGGGTCCACCACCGTGGGCTGGGTGTCCATGAGCCTGAACAGCTTCTCCGCGGAGGCCATGGCGCTTTCCAGGATGTTAAACTTCTCGGCCAGGGACATGAGGGGATCGAAGAACTGCCGCGTGAGGGTCACGAAGAGGTACAGGGTGCCGATGGAGATGTCGCCGGCCAGCGCCCGCACGCCGCCATACCAGAGAAGGAGGGCCAAGCTCAGGTAGGCCAGGATGGTGAGCAGCGGGCGGAAGATGGCCCAGACCATAAGCTGCGCCCAGGAGGCCCGAAAGTAGCCGTCGTTTTCGGCCTTAAACTCCCGGAAGGTCTCGGCTTCCCGGGCGAAAAGCTGGACGATCTTCATCCCGCTGATCTGCTCGGATAAGAACGCGTTGATCCGGGCCAGTCGGGTTCGGACCTCCCGCCAAGCGTGGCGGGCCTTTTTCATGAAATAGAAGGTGCACCAGGCAATAGCAGGCAGCAGGGCCAGGCTGACGAAGGCGAGCCGGACGTGGGTCCGGAACATCACCACGGTGATGCCGATCAGCATGAACACGTCCCGGAACAGGTTGACCAGGACGCTGGTATACAGTTCGTTCAGGTTTTCGGTGTCGTTGGTGACCCGGGTGACCAGTCGCCCCACAGGGGTGGTGTCGAAAAACTGCAGGTGGAGCTGCTGCAGGTGGTGGAAGACGTCCTGCCGGATCCGGTAGATGATCCGCTGGCCGGTCCACTGCAGCAGGAGCACCTGGCCGTAGCCGGCCAAGAACCCCGCGACCAGGCCGGCGGCCAGCAACCCCGCCAGCCGCATGAGTCCCTGGTGCGCCTCCGGGGTGTTCAGCCCCGGGGTCAAGTACTGATCGATGGCGATGCGGGTGAGGTAAGGCCCCAGCAGGTCCACCCCGGCCGAGATGGCCAGCAGCAGCACGCAGATCAGCAGCACGGGCCAGTAGGGGCGGGCGTAGGTGAGCAGCCGGGCCATCAGGTGCGGGTCGTATGTCTTTTCATATAGCTCTTCGTCGCGAAAGTCGTCCATGCCGTCCTCCTTCTGCCACCTCCCGGTGCCCTACTCGGCCCGGGCGATGGCCTCCTCCAACTGCTGCCGCTGGTATGTCCGCCAGTACCGGCCCTTCTGGGCCAGGAGTTCCTGGTGGGTGCCGGCCTCCACGATCCGTCCCTTTTCCAGGACGATGATCCGGTCGGCCTCCTTCAGGGCGTTTACCCGGTGGGAAATCAGGATGGTGGTGCGGCCCTGCATCACCGGACGGAGCCCCGCCAGAATCCGGGCCTCGGTGGCGGTGTCCACCGCGGAGAGGCAGTCATCCAGCACCAGCACCGGCGCGTCCTTGAGGATCGCCCGGGCCAGGCTGATTCGCTGCTTCTGCCCGCCGGAGAGGGTGACGCCCCGCTCGCCCACCATGGTCTCATACCCCCGGGGCAGAAACTCCAGGATGTCCTGTTCCACCTGGGCGGTGCGGGCGGCCTGGCGGATTTGCTCCGGGGACCACTGACCGGGGGCATAGCCGATGTTCTCGCCGACGGTGCGGGAAAACAGGAAGGATTCCTGCGGCACGAATGCGATGGAGCGGCGCAGCAGGTCCAGGGGCAGATCCAGGACGTCGAGGCCGTCCACGTAAATGGTGCCCCGGGGCGGATTGAAGACCCGGGCCAGAAGGGAGACCAGGGTGCTCTTGCCGCTGCCGGTGCGGCCCAGGATGCCGAGGGTCTGACCCGGCTCGATGACCACGTTGATGTCCTGAAGCACCGGCGGCTGATGGCGGTGGTAGCGGAAGGTGAGGTTCCGGATCTCGATGCGCCCGCGAATGCGGCCCTCCGGCGGCAGCACGGCGGGATCGGCGGAGGTGACCTCCGGCTGTTCAAAAAGGATGCTCTGGATCCGGGCGAAGCTGGCGGTGCCCCGCTGGACGAGGTTGACCACCCAGCCGGCGGCCAGCATGGGCCAGATCAGCATGCCGATGTACATGGTCAGGGCGACGAAGGCGCCCACGGGGATTTCGCCCCGCAGCACGGCCCGACCAGGGAAGATGAGGGCCAGCACATAGCAGAGGCCTGCCAGCAGCTGGATACCGGGTTCCACCAGCCCGTGCACCTGGACCATGCGCATGAAGTTTTCCATGTACTGCCGGTTGATCCGGGCGAACTTCTGTTCTTCTGCCTCTTCCTGTACAAAGGCCTTCACGGTGCGGATGCCCATCAGGTTCTCCTGGGTCACGTCCGAAAGGCGGCCGAAGGTGTCCTGCACCTCCCGAAACCGGCGATGGATGAGCCGGCCGACGACAAAGGAGCCGGCGGCCAGCACCGGCAGGGGCGCCAGGGCCAGGGCCGAGAGCTTCAGGCCGATGTTCCGGACCATGGCGCCCACGGTCAGCAGGGTCATGACCACCGCGTCGATGCCCATCAGGACGCCATCGCCCGCCAGGGCCCGGACGGCCTGCAGGTCGTTGGTGGCCATGGCCATCAGGTCGCCGGTCTTGTTGCGGTGATAGAAGGAGGCAGACAGGCGCAGCAGGTGGGAAAACAGGGCATCCCGGAGGTCGTTTTCCACATAGCGGGCGGTGCCGAAGACGTACAGGCGCCAGGCGAAGCGGGCCACCGCCATCAGGGCGGTGGCGCCCAGCAGGATCAGGATGTAGCGCCGGATCCCCGCACGGGTGAGCACGCCCAGCTTCAGGTCGTCCACAAACGCGCCGGTGATCATGGGCAGTGTCAGTTGCAGCACATCGGTGGCCACCAGGGAAAGGAAGCCCAGCACGTACCGGCGCCGATACCGGCCCAGGAAGCTCCATACGGAGCGGAAAGGGCTGTCTTGACTCACGGGTCTGATTTCACCCCCGAAATCCGGCGATAAAGAATCGTGCATCTGAGAAGGAATTGGACTACGGAATTGCTTATCCTTCGATAACAGAGGGCGGGTTCCCTGCTGGCGGGAACCCGCATGCAACCATACCGGCCTGCCGGTTCATCCGGGGATCGCAGCCCGACTTCGGTGCGGAGACGGAAAAAAGATCGAGACGCCGGCCCGGAGGCTGACGTCTCTGCGAGCTTTCAGATATCGATGGGGGTGACCTCCACCAGCGGCAGCAGCCGGCGAACTTCCGCGGGATCGCATTCCCCCGGCACAGGGCGCTCGGCCTTGGCTGCCGCCGCGGCGGTGGCCAGGCGGGCGGCCTCGAGAAGGGGCATCTCCTGGGCCAGGCCCACGGCGAAGCCGGCTACCAGGGCGTCGCCGCAGCCGACGGTGTTGGCGGCAGGCACCGGGGGAGGAACCACCTGCCAGGCGCCGGCCCGGTTGGCCAGCACGGCGCCCTGGGCGCCCAGGGAGATCACGGCCACCGCCGTGCCTCCCTCCAGGAGCTCCCGGGCCGCCAACGCCACGTCCGCCGGGGATTGGAAGCGGCGGCCCACCAGGGCCTCCGCCTCCGCCTGGTTCGGCTTGACCATGTACGGCCTGGCCTCGAGCCCCAGGCGCAGGGGCTCGCCGCTGGTGTCCAGGATGGTGAGGGCGCCGGCGGCCTGTGCCAGGTGAATCAGCTCCTGGTACGCGTTGGGCTCAAGTCCCCGGGGTAGGCTGCCGGACAGCGTCACCACCCGAGCGCCTTCCACCAGGGAGCGGAACAGGCGGCAGAAGGCTTTCCATTCGGCCGGACTGATCACCGGGCCCGGTTCCAGCAGTTCCGTCTGGGTGCCCCGGACCGGATCCACCAGGGCATAACAAATGCGGGACTCCCCTTCCACCTCCAGGTACGCGGTCCGGACGCCCAGGGCTTCCAGTCCCGAGCGGATGAAGGTCCCGGTGGGCCCCCCGGCCAGGCCGGTGCCTGTCACCGGGTATCCCAGAGAGGCTACCACCTTGGCCACGTTGGCCCCCTTACCGCCGGGTACGGCCCGCACCTCCCGGACCCGGTGTACCTGGCCGGGGGCCAGGTTCTCCACCACCAGGGTCCGATCCATGGCGGCATTCAGGTTGACGCAGAGGATCATGCCGGCACCTCCCCGGAACTGTACGACTGACGCTACTGCGCCATCAGCCGCTTGAAGTGGTCGATAATCCGCACGGGTGTCGGGTCCACACCGTCCAGCAGCGGCAGGTAGACGGAGACGAAGTCGCCCAGCAGGACCAGCGAGAACATCCGGGCCAGCAGCCCCTCACCCCGGGAATGGACCTCAATGACCCGGCCCATCCGCTCCTGAAGGATGCTCCGGGTGACATCCATCCGCTTGACCATCTTGGCGCTGTCACCCTTGTCCCTCAGAAGCACCACCGCGAGGTTCTGCAGGAGCCTGCGGTCCATCTCCCAGCCCACCGCTTCGTCGTGGTGCAGGGCGGGCACGGCATTCCAGAAGGCCATGTACTTGCTGTTCTCACCGAACTGGTTCTTCCACCGCCAGGCCACGCTGTCCAGGTGATCGAGGGTTCCGTAGACCAGCGGAATGTGGCCCCGGATTTGCTCCGCCAACTGCTTGGCCAGGTTCCTGTCTGTGGGGGTCTCCGGACCATACTCCTGTCCGAGCTGCTCCAGCAGGGTAATGGCTTCATCCAGTTCCGCCCGGACGTCGGGCACCACGCCCATGCGCTGCAGGATCACCAGCATCGGGACGAAGATGTAGCCCAGGGCCGCCCGGGGCATCAGTCCGCCGGGGATCCGCAGAACCGGTACGCCGTCCCGGGCTGCCATCTCGCCCAGTTTGCCTCCTGCAGTGATGCATATGATGGTACACCCGGTGGTTACAGCCTGCTCGTACGCGGAGAGGATCTCCTCCGTGTTGCCGGAGTGGGTGACGGTCAGCACCAGGGTGCCGGGACCGACCCAGGCGGGGAGATTGTATCCCTGGTTTACGATCACCGGCGCCCGGCCCTTGTCAAACAGATACGAGCGCAGCAGGTTGGCGGAAGCGGCCGACCCACCCCCCGTGCCCAGGACGAGAACCTGGTTGATCCGGTCCATGCGGGGCGGGTTGAAGGCCTCCGCCAGGGCAAGCCCCTCCCGGAACTGGCGCCCGGTACCGGCGGTAAGGCCCAACATATCCTGCGTGTCGAGCTGCCTGATGCCTGCGAGATCGTCAAGGTGCATCGTCAGATCCTCCCTTCATGGGCAGGGCCGTGGCTCAGGCCCGCCCTGCTGAACCCAATGCTGCGATTTTGGCTGCGATGATGGCCTTGAGGCTGTCCCGGGTGGGCCCCATGATCCGGCGGGGGTCGGTCTCCTCCGGGTGCTCCTGCAGCACCTGCCGCAGCGCGCTGGCCCAGCCGTGCTTTACCTCGGTGCCGATGTTGACTTTGGCCACACCGGAGGCAATGGCCCGGCGGAGCTGGGGCAGGGGTAGGCCGGAGCCGCCGTGCATCACCAGGGGCAGGTCCGGCACTAGCCGGTGGATCGCCTCCAGCCGGGGAAAGTCGAGATTCGGCTCCCCCTTATACGGGCCGTGGACGGTGCCAAAAGCCACCGCCAGCGCGTCGACGCCGGTTTCGGCCGCGAAGCGGGCTGCATCCTCGGGGGGCGTGAAGGCCTCCGACGGGTCGGTGATGCCCAGGCGGGCCCGCTTGTCCGCATCTTCTGCCCGGCCGGTGACGTGGCCGAGTTCCGCCTCCACCGAGGCGCCGGCCTTGTGGGCCATGGCCACCACCTCCCGGGTGAGCGCGGCATTTTCGGCAAAGGGCAGGCCGGAGCCGTCGATCATGACGCTGGTGAAGCCGGCCTCCAGGCATTCGGCCACCATCGCAGGACTTTCGCCGTGATCCAGGTGAAGCACCACCGGAATGGGCAGCGGCTCGGCCAGGGCGCGGACCATGGCGGCCAGGACCCGGGCGCCGGCGTGCTTCAGGGAGCCGGCGGTGGCCTGCAGAATCACCGGGGCCGACTGCTCATACGCGGCCTGCAGCACCGCCTGGGCCGTTTCCAGGTTGTAGATGTTGAAGGCGCCCACCCCATAGCCTTCCCGCAGGGCGGGGAGGAGCACCTCCCGGAGCGTTACGAGAGCCACAAAATCACCTCCTGGGATGTAAGGGGCCGTCTGTCAGGACTCGTTTGGTTGCGATCGGGCCTCCGGCTGGTCCGCAAGGATCACCCGGATGCCCTGCTGCTCCAGGGCCTCCCGGTAGCGGGCGGGGGTGGCGCTGTCGGTGATGACCACGTCGACCTGATCCATCGGGCAGATCCGGGAGAGGGAGACCTGGCCGAACTTGGAGTGGTCGGCTACCACCACCACCTGCCGGGCGGACTGGATGAGGGCACGATTGGTGGCGGCCTCCACCACGTCCGGGGTGGTGAGGCCGTAGTGCGGATCGATGCCGTTGATGCCGATGATGGCCAGGTCCGTCCTCAGTTCCCGTAAGGTCTGCTCCGCGAGGGGACCCACCATGGCGAAGGAGCGCTCCCGGACGATGCCGCCGGTGAGGATGAGGCGTATGCCCGGACGGCCAGCCAGTTCCGCACCGATGTTGACGGCGTTGGTCACCACCGTCAGGTTGGACCGGGCAGCGAGCCGGCGGGCCACCTCCAGGGTGGTGGTGCCGGCGTTGAGGGCTACCACCTGGCCGTCCTGAACCAGACGGGCCGCGCACTGGGCGATCTGCCGCTTTTCCTCCAGGTTCTGGCTGGCCTTGTCCGCGAGGGAGGGTTCCAGTGCCGCGTAGCCCGGGGTGACGGCGCCGCCGTGAACCCGCCTGAGGAGCCCTTCCGCCTCCAGTTCGCGCAGGTCCTTGCGGGCGGTTACCTCGGATATGCCGAGAAGGGCGGCAATCTCCGACACCCGCAGATGTTGCTGTTGCTCCAGTAGCGTCAGAATCATGCGCTTTCGCTGTGCGGCGAGCATCCGATCCCTCCTGAATGGCCGCCGGCCTTTCGGTCTGTGTCGTACCAGGTTTCGGAAGTGTTACGATTGCTTACGTTATGGTTCGCTTTCTTTTGTTCGGCACCAGGCTGTGGTTTCCTGCTCGCCGGCGCCGCTTTTGACCTAGTGCACAATTAGACTTTTTAACCCATTCCTGTTTTCTGGGGCATGCCACTATGCTGAGGATTGATGGAATGCGGTTCCCCTGGGGAGCCGTCCGACGGGGAGGCGAGAGGATGACCATCCGTCCCTTGATTCCAGCCGACGTGCACGCCCTGCAGGCGATGTGCCAGCGGCAGGAAACTTGCACGTGGTGCGGGGAGGACCTGGCGGAGATGACTCCGGACTCGCTGCCCCCGGAGGAACTGGCTTATGTGGCCGTGGAAGGCGGCGAGATCCTGGCGTACATTCAGTTTCGCCTGAGCGGCACCTTTGGGCGCAGCGCGGCGGTCACCCGGCTGGTGGTCCGCAAGGACGGCCGGGGAAAGGGGGCGGAGCGCCGGATCCTGGAATATGTAGAGGAGATGATTTTGCCCCGGGGGAAGGACCTGTTTCTGCTGTGTCCGGCGGGGAATGCGGAGGCCAGGCGCTTCTGTGAGGCCATGGGCTACCGGGCCTGCGGGGAACTGGAGGAATACCCGCGGCCCGGTGAAGCGCAGGTCATCTACCGGAAGCGGGCGGATCAGCTTCCGGCCGGTTGAGGCCGGCAGGAGTCACGGCGGCCCGGAGGGAATTGGTTCGGCGAGGAGGGTTCGGCCGTGGCCCACGTGACAGAGGCGCTCTGGCGGCCTGCCGAGGAGCTGCTCGGGCGGCCGGCGGAGCGGTGCTGGCAGTACCCCATCGGGGACCAGGAGATGCAGATGGTGGTGAGCAGCACCCGGGGGCAGCGCCGGCTTCACGACGTGACTTTGTTTATTTTTGACGAGGCGGGCCGGTTGGCCCTGATCCGGAAGCACCACTATCCCCCCGGGGCCTGGCGGGCGCCCGGGGGCGGCATCCATCCGGGGGAGAGCTTTATCGAGGGCGCCTGCCGGGAAGCGCTGGAGGAGACAGGACTGCAGGTGCAGCTGACCGGCTACGTGCTGCGGATCTACGTCACCTTCACCTGCGGCGAGCGGATTCAGCCCTGGACGACTCATGTGGTGACAGCCCGGGCGGTGGGCGGGACGCTTCAGCCCCGGGATTCCCGGGAAATCGAGGCGGTCCGCTGGGGAACCGTGGAGGAGTTGGCGGGACCGGTGGCTGAGGTGATGCTGGCCACCGGGCGGGGGCTGTTCGCCTACCGGGTGGCACTGCACCGGGAAGTGGGGAAGCTGCTCTCCTGAATACGTCACGCGTATGTCAGCGACCGGACCGGAGCCTGCCCTTTTTCGGCAGGCTCCGGTCCTTGCTATGGCGATGGCCGCTTGCCTGGTTGCGGTCACAGGGCGCGCACCGGACGCAGCGAGGGGTCTCTGGCCAACTCTACCAGGCGGTTCAGCATCACAGTCGCCAGGGGATCACGGCCCTGGTAGCGGGCAAAGGGGAAGGTGCAGAGGATGGCTGCCCCCTCGCCGTGGCGGAAGGTGGCGATGGTGGCCACCGGGAAACGGATCCACCCGACAAAGTATCCGGCCAGGATGTCCCGATGGTCGGCGGCCTCATAGCCGGTAATGACGTGCTCCGGGGTGAGGCCGGCAAAGGTGAAGTCCACCCGGGGGCCGAGGTTCAGCCTGGCGGTCAGCCGGGGGTGCAGCCAGTGCATCCCCTGGGCCCAGTTGCCGTCCCAGCGGGTGCCGGCCCGCTTCCGGACTTGCAGCGGCAAGCCGGGTGGGAGCGCATCCTCCGCTTCGGCCAGCACGAGCGCCCGGCCGCCTTGGCGGACAAAGGCCGCCACTTCTGCATCCCACCGGGTCACGACTGTCACGGGCGGATGCCCGGCTGCCGCCGGTTGGTCCGCCTGCACCCGCGTCGCCGCGCGGGGGAAGAGGGGGAGGGCCAGGCGGTTTCGGGCCACCACCTGTCCGCTGCCGGACAGGAGGCGCAGGTGCAGGGTAGTCCGCTCAACACGCTCCACCTCCGGGACCGGAATCTGCAGCGTACCCAGGGGAGTCACCCGACCGGCGTGCAGTTCCGATGGGCAGGGGAGCCGGCCGCGAAGCCCCAGTTCGGGCACTTCCCAGTGGGCGGTGCAGCCGCAAAGGCGCCGGTCCGAGAAATGGGAGGCCAGTACCTCCACCGTGGCCACATCGCCCGCCGTGTACCGGTACCGGTCCGGAAAGCCGAGGATGACGTCCGGAGCGTTGATCTCCGCAAACCGGTGGTGAAAGACCTTGGGGTTCCGGGCGAGATCCAGAAGGCCGTTGCACTCCCAGTGCACGTCGGTGAACTCGGTGATGACGTAGCCGGCCAACTCGGGATGGCGGCGCAGGTCCGCGATCTCGAACTTGAGGGCCTCGTACTCGTGTTCCTGGCTTTCGGCCACGAACTGCTCCCAGGAGCCGAAGACCTCCGCCAGCCCCCAGGCGGTGAAGCGCTCCCGGACACCTTTGGGGTGGACGACCCCTCCGTCCCAGTTCTCTCCGGTGTCAAACCACCAGGGCTCCCGGCCGTCTTCCGTCAGGAGGTTGTGAACGTCGGGCAGGCCCCAGTTGCCAAACTCCGAGAGCACCAGGGGCTCGTCGCCCCGGCGGACGGCATCGCCGTGGGGGGAATAGGTGCGGCCCGGGTCCCGGACCCACCCGGCGGTGAAGTCGGTCCAGCGCTGGTACCCGTCCGGCAGTGCCTGGTACCAGTGGTAGTCGTTGAGGTCGGACTTGACGTGGAAGTTCGGCGGGCAGGCGGAGTTATCCACGACCAGTCGGGTGGGATCCAGCGCCTTGAGCCGGTCGTACATCTCAGCCAGCCACGCCCGGTGCTCAGGCCGGTCGGGAAGGTCGGTGCCCCAGTCTTCGTTCACGATGGTCCAGATCACGAGGCTCGGGTGGTTGAAGCCGCGCTCCACCATCCCCGCCAGGGTCTCCCAGGCCCGATGCCGGGCGGTCTCCGTCAGGGTCCGCCAACTGGGCAACTCGGCCCAGACCAGAAGGCCCAGCCGGTCTGCCCAGTAGAGGTAGCGAGGGTCAGGCACCTTGATGTGGCAGCGGAGGAGGTTGAGCCCCAGCTCTTTGGCCCGCAGAAACTGCCGCCGGAGGAAATCGTCCGAGGGGGGCGTGTAGATGGTCTCCGGGTAGTAGTCCTGGTCCAGCGCCCCCAGGAGGTAGATAGGCCGCCCGTTGAGCCAGATCTGGCCGTTTCGGGTTTCGATGGTACGAAAACCGAAGGTATCTTCCCACGTGTCCATAGCAGGCAGGCCGGCGGAGGTGCCGGGGGCCTGAAGGGTGAGCCGCAGGGTATAGAGTCTGGGGGTGTCCACGTCCCAGGGCTCGGGGTTCTCCAGCGTCAGGGCGAACTCCGCTTCCGTCTGGCCGGGGGCAAGGACCGGCCCGAAGCTCTCCCAGGTAGTCTGTCCGTCAGGAGCCACGACCTGGGCGAAGATCCGTTCCCCTCCCGCAGCCGGTGCACCCAGCCGCACCCGGACTCGGACCTGGCCGGTCTTCGGGCACCCATGGATGTGTGCTCGCCGGATGAAGACCGGCCCTGTGGCCTCCAGGCAAACGCTCTGCCAGATGCCGCTGATGGGCCCGTACCAGCTTTGTTTGCCGTGGGGGATTTCAGCGAAGAAGGGGAGGGGGGAAGGGACAGGCTGGGCCGGCGACTGCTCCGGGCGGGAGTCCGGTGGATCGATCACCTGCACCGTGACCCGGTTTACCTCGCCGGTGCGCACGTGGTCGGTGATCTCCAGGTGGAAGGGGAGGTAACCCCCCTCGTGGGCGCCGGCGAATTGGCCGTTCACCCAGACCCGGGCGAGGTAGTCCACGGCGCCGAAGTGGAGCCAGATGCGCCGCCCCTGCCAATTTGCAGGAACAGGCGAGCTCCGTTCGTACCAGCCGATTCCGGCGCTCAGGCGCAGGTCGTCAAACTGAGCCTGCCAGGGTCCCGGTACCCGGATGGGCCGTGGATTCCCCAGCGCAGCACTGCGGATGGCGGGGTCGATGTAGCTGCTGTGGTGTTCCGTCTCTGTCCCAGCCGGGAGGGTGCGCAGGTGCGGGTCCGGCCAGAAGTTCCAGGTACCGTCGAGGCTGATCCGTTGCCGCATGGTGTCCGGGCTCCTTTGCAGGTGGGTTATGCCCCTACCGGGGGGCGATGTAGAGGGCCAGGCTCCGTTCGACGACCGGCAGGTCGATGATCAGGCCGGACGAACCGGCCTCCATGATCCGCTCTTCCCGCACTTCGCCGGCCCAGGTGTCCCAAAACTGCACCGTGTAGGTGCCGGGGGCCAGACCTGCCACCGTCAGCCGGGCGCCGCTCACCCCGGCAGGCTGGGCTGCGCCGCCGGCTTGCGTCCCGCTGTTGCCGCCGGCTGTGCCTGCCCCGGACCCGGCAGCCTGGGCCCGGGTATCCCGCAGCAGCCAGACCACAGCCCGGTGGCGGTCGCCGGTGCCCATGGCGATCAGTTCCGGCGCGGTGACCGTCAGTTGCCGGTCGATGTTCTGCGGATCGGTGAAGCTGAGCCACTCCACGGCCGCCGCGAACCGGGCCATGGCCGCCTGCACTTGGCGGAACTCAGGCGGCAGGGTGTGGGGCTGGGTGTACGGCCAGCGCAGCCCCTGACCGGCGCCGCCACTGGCGAGGTGGGCCCAGCTCATGTTGTGGTAGTACTCCACATCAAAGTCGGGCAGGAGCGGCCAGCGCCCGATCGGTCCGCTTTCGGTGTCCAGGTAGGGCCGGGGATTGTCCCGAGTCTGCTCCAGGGCATGGCGCACCCCGTGGTTCACGCTGAGAGCGGCTGAGATGGTGTCCGGCGGATTGTTGACGCTCGGTTCGTAATAGAGGTGGGTGTTGGCAAAGTCGATGGCCGGGTGCCGGAAGACGAGGTCGGCCAGGGGGCCGGTGGGTTCGGCCTGGGCCACGGAGATGGTGATCAGGTGGTTCTTTCCCCAGCGCTGTCGCTCGTACTCCCGGACAAAACTCGCCATCTCTTCGGTCCACTGCCGGATCTCTTCCGAGGTGTTGCCCCACCACATGTCCACCTCGTTCATCAGTTCCCAGGCCAGGATGTTCGGGGAGTCGCCCCAGTGGTCGATGATAAACCGCCAGGTCTCCTTTTGAGCCGCAATCACCTCCGGGTCCGTGAGCCAGTCCCGGGGTTCCTCCAAAGGCCCGCCGTTTTCCGCGCTCCACGGGTTTCGGTCGAGGTTGCGGAACATCCAGAAGGTGTCCCAGGGGGTAAAGATGACGTAGATGCCATAGCGCTCGGCCAGGGCGAAGAAATCGTCCCAGTACTGGACTGTCTCGGGGACGAAGGTACCCACCGGGTTCTGCAGATAGGAAACGTCGTACTGGGCGTACTCGGCCATGACCCGGATGGTGTTGACGCCGTGGGCCTGAAGCGTGCGCAGGTACTCTTCCGTCACCTCCGGCCGGAACCGGCCGTAGAGGTCAGACATGTAGGGCCAGGTGATCGCTTCGTTTTGTCCGATCACCACAAACGGCCGGCCGTCTTCGAACTGAAAGTAGCGGCCGTTTGGGGCCACCTGAATGTAGTTCAGGTGCCGGACCCGGCGATGGTCCGCCAGTCGCGCCACGTAAGGCCCGACAATCCGGCTGCTCAGCAGCAGGGCAGCAAGCAGCAGAAGGATGCCACCGGCGGCCCAGAAAGCCCGCCGGGACCGGGGATTCTTGTGAGAGCCCGCAGTGGATGAGGCGATGGAGGTTGGATTGGGTGTTCCGGTCATCGAGAATGCCCCCTTTCCCCTCTATTATTTATGCAGACTAATTAACTTTTCCTACCGGACGGGGGAAAGTTATTTAAGAAAATGTGCGGTGGGATGCAGGAATGTGCGGGGGAAAGAGCAAATTATCCAAGCGACTCGAGAGTGTCCAGGCCGTCACTCTCGAGGTCAGTGACACCAAGCGGCGGATTCGGGACCATTACTTTTAAAGGCTAAGGAAATAAATCTGCGGCGTAGAGTGAGGTGATCCAGCCCGAGCATGTAAATCGCCCACCGGTCACGATGGCTCCTGTCATTACCACCCGCAGAGGGAAAGGAGTGGCACAACGTTGCGGAAGCGCATCCTCTCGTTCTTGATGGTCCTGTCCCTCGTCGGTGCCGTGCTCGCCGGCTGTGGCGGTGGAAAGCAGTCCGGCGGGTCCGACGAGAATACGTCGTCCGGTGTGATCGAGCTTGAGTTCTGGAATGGCTTTACGGGCCCGGACGGCGAGGGCATGCAGAAGCTTGTGGACCAGTTTAACCAGGAGTACGCAGGCAAAATTCGAGTGAAGATGCAGCGGTTACCCTGGGGCGAATTCTACGACAAGATCGTGACCGCGGTTGCCTCGGGCAAGGCGCCGGACGTGGGCATCATGGCGCTGGATAACGTCAAGCGTTATGCCAAGCGGGGCGTGATCGTGCCTCTGGACGAGGACATCAAAGCCCTGGGCCTGTCCGCGAGCGACTACTTCGCCGCCGGTTGGGAAGGTGGTCAGCTTGACGGCCACCAGTACTCGATCCCCCTGGACTTCCATCCGCTCGCTCTCTACTACAATATCGACCTGCTGCAGCAGGCGGGCTATAGCGAACCGCCCAAGACCCCCGAAGAGTTCGTGGAGATGGCCAAGGCGGCCACCGATCCGAGCAAGGATCAGTGGGGCTACATGCTCCAGGTGGGCTGGCCCACCCAGATGATCTTTGCCGCCGCCATCCACCAGCACGGCGGTTCCCTCTTCACCCCGGATGGTCAGCAGGCGGCTTACAACAGCCCCGAGGGACAGGCGGCCTTCCAGTTCCTCTATGATCTCGTCTACAAGCACCAGGTCTCTCCGCCCAATGTTCCGGTGGACGGCGGTGTAACGGCCTTCCGGCAGGGCAAGCTCCTGTTCCACATCGACGGCATCTGGATGCTGCAGGGCTTCAAGGAACAGGAGGGCCTCAACTTCGGCGTCGCGCCGGTTAGCTCCATCTTTGGCTCCAAGCAGAAGGCGGCCTGGGGCGGATCCCACCAGTTCGTCCTGTTCAAGACCAAGGACATGACAGCAGAGAAACGTCAGGCTGCCATGACCTTCATCGACTGGATCGGCAGGCACTCGGTGGAGTGGGCCAAGTGGGGCCAGATTCCCGCCCGGAACGTGGCGCGGGAGAGCGAAGAGTTCAAGGCGCTCAAGGAGCAGTCGATCCTCGCCAGCCAGCTCGACCACGCCATCTTTATCGCTGCTCCGAACAACCCGTGGGCAGCTCAGGGATATGACCCCATCGGCGATGCCATCAGCGCCATCCTCACCAACAAGATGAGCATCAAGGACGCCCTGGACCAGGCGGTAGAACTCGGCAACAAGAATATGGAAGCTTCCCGTAAGGAAGCGCAGTAACCGCGGGGCAGTGGTGGGAAAAGGGCTCCTTCCGGGCCCTTTTCCCACCGCCCCAATTGGGGGGACTGGTTGATGAACCTCCTGCGGCACGGTGGAACCGGGCAGGCGGCTGCCAGGCAGCAGAAGCCCTGGGGGCAGCGAATCGTTCCATACCTCTTTATTGCGCCTCACCTGGTCTTCTTTGTGACCTTCGTGGCTACACCGGTTCTCTATGGCTTTTGGCTCAGCCTGAACCAGTGGGACTTCCTGGGTGAGCCCAAGTTCGTGGGGCTGCAGAACTACCTGAATTTGTTTGACAAGTCGACGGTGCAGGGGCTCTACTTCTGGAACGCCATGGGCAACACCCTGGAGTTTGTCCTCTACAGCGTACCGCTCCTTGTTACCATCCCCCTGGGATTAGCCCTGGCCCTGGATACCAGGCTCCCCGGCCGGGTGATCTTCCGAACCGTCTTCTACGCGCCCATGGTCCTCTCGGTGGCGACCGTGGCGATCATTTGGCGCTGGCTCCTGGATACCAACGCCGGTCTGGTCAACTACTACCTGAAAAGCATTCTGGGTATCGGGGAAAAGATTCCATGGTTGGCGGACCTGCCCTGGGCCTGGATCAGCCTGGTTCTCATGACAGTCTGGTGGACCATAGGGGGAAATCTGATCCTCTTCCTGGCGGGGCTCCAGGACATCCCTCAGACGCTTTATGAGGCCGCCCGGATTGACGGGGCCAACTCCTGGCAGACCTTCCGGTACATTACCCTGCCGGGGCTAAAGCCCACCTTGCTTTTCGTGACGGTGATGACCACCATCGCCTCGTTCAACCTCTTCGGCCAGCCCTACATGACGACCGGAGGTGGTCCTAACCGGGCGACCCAGACGGCGGTCATGCTGATCCGGGACGAGGCGTTCAAGGCCTACCGGATGGGAAGCGCCTCTGCGATGGCCTGGGTGCTGGGGCTCCTGATGATGGTGGTCAGCATCTTCCAGTTCCGGGCCATGCGCCAGCACATCGAGTACTGATCCTGGGGGTGGCCGCGTTGTCCAACCGGAAGTGGCTTGATCATCTTCAGAGGGACTGGCCCCGCTGGCTTCTGTTCCTGTTCATTCTCCTACTCGCGATCCTGTGGGCGGCCCCGCTCCTGTACATGCTCTCAACTTCCCTCAAGCCCGAATCTCAGACCATCTCCTGGCCTGTCCGGTGGATTCCCGCAGAGCCGACACTGGAGAACTATCGAGCGATTATGGCCGCCACCAGCGACCAGAGTCCGCTTCTCCGGTGGATGTGGAACAGCTTCCTGACCGCCAGCCTCCACACGGCCCTGGTGCTCCTGGTCAGTTCCCTGGCCGCATACGCATATGCCCGGATGCAGTTCCGGGGCCGGGACGCGCTCTTCGCCATCCTGATGGGCACCCTCATGGTGCCGCCGGTGATGAACTTTGTACCCAATTACATCATCGTGGACCGGCTGGGCTGGCTCGACACTTACGCCGCCCTGATCTTTCCCGGCCTTGGCGGCGTGTTCGGCGTCTTCCTGCTCCGGCAGTTCTTTCTGGGCATTCCCCGGGATCTGGAGGATGCCGCGCGGATTGACGGTGCCGGCCCGCTGCGGATTTACTGGACGATCGTGCTGCCCCTGGCTAAGCCCGCCCTGGTTACCCTGGCGATTTTCACCTTCATGGGGCACTGGAACGACTTTCTGTGGCCACTCATCGTGATGAACGACCCTGAGATGCTTACGTTGCCACCCGGACTTGCGCTCTTCCAGGGGAAGTACATCACCTTCTACGGTAAACTGATGGCCGGGGCGATGATTTCCGCTCTGCCTGTGCTGATCGTCTTCCTCTTTGCCCAGCGGTTTTTCATCAAGGGCATCAGCCTGACGGGCATGAAGGGATAGGCCCCTGACAAAAACGGGTACCCTCGAGGGGGTACCCGTTCTTGTCTACGCTTTGCAACTGGTAAGCGTGAGGTGCGCGACCTGCAGCGCGGATCAGGCTAAAGGGCCGATGAGCGAGTGGTTTCACCGTGTGATCCCGCTGCTATGGGATAGGAGTCGGAGAGCGAATCAAGCAGTTCCCAAAAGAGCGCGCAACTGAACAGCGCAAGGTCTATCACCCGGAATTTCTCACGATTGCGGCCTGAGTGTTTGACCTGCGCTCGATCCAGCGCGGCCAGCATGGCCGCGCGATCCAGAGCCCCGTAAAAACGGACAGTGGCTGTGCCATCCCTTCGAAACTCGATGCCGGCGGGAATGGTGAAGTCATTAATCCGGTGCGGCTCCAACCTGGTCCGATCATCGGGGTACGTCAGTTGACGGTATTGAAGAAGATCAGCCTGAAGGCGAGCGCGAATGCCGATCGTGAGCTCCTGCCCCGTCTTTGTCCACACGATGAAATCGGGACCGGCCCCCTCAGGAGGTCCAACGTAGAGTTGGCGTGTGCGGTAGGCTAACGCACGTGTAACCAGAAGCGTCTTGAAGGCTCGCTCACTCAACTCGGCCATCAAGAAGTTCTGTGTCTTGACTTTCGCGCGCTCGCCCCAACCACCCTCACGGGCAATCTTCTCCTG
Organism: Symbiobacteriaceae bacterium; assembly: GCA_036562385.1. Lineage (GTDB taxonomy): Bacteria > Bacillota > Sulfobacillia > Symbiobacteriales > Symbiobacteriaceae > DATCKG01. The sequence continues at coordinate 22,540 of DATCKG010000041.1, read as the reverse complement.
CACACGCTCTCTTAGCGTTTCGACCGTTTCGGCGTCTAGCGTGTCCTCCCAGCAGGCCGTCAACTTCATCATGTAACATGTCCTCCCGCCGAGTCCTTCTCAGGCTTCCGGAAGATCAAGCAATAGTGGTGATGATAGTTCGGAACGAAGATTTTAGGATAACCCCATATCCCTAACTTCTTGTTCTCCTGGCACCAAATTTTTTCACCCTGGAAAACCCACTTATCGCCCCGACCGACTCGACGGGCCAGGTCCCAGGCACACGGCACGACAACTCCTTCTGGCGTACGTATGTTCTGAATGATAATAACAAGGTATCGACCAGGGCGCGTCACATCATAGACATCATCAAACACCTGGCCAAGCTTTTCGATGAACTCTTCATAATCCTGTATGTTGCCTAGATTTGCAGGATCATCGGAGTAGACCGTATCCAGCCCCTGCTTCGCCCGCTTCTTGTGAGCAGATTCGACTCCTCCCCGACTTTTGGAAAGCATATCCCAGTAAGGGGGGGAGGTGATCGTAAAGTCAATCTGACGGGGCAAGTCTGGGTTGGCATCCCACAGGGCCCCGAGTACTTCCTTCAGTTTCAGCGCATCGCCAAGTAACGGGAACTGCCGCGTGCTGCTGGAGCGGGCTTGCTGTAGCCGCTTTTGGCTGATCTCGAAGTACTTTGGCACTAACTCGATGCCAATGGCATTTCGCTCTTCCAAACGGGCAGCCACCAACGTGGAGGCCACACCCATGAAGGGATCAAATACCCACTCGTTCCGCTTCGTAAAGAACCGGATGAACTCCTGAACCACACCTTCGGGGAACTTTGCCGGATGTTGGATCTCATCTTGCGTTCGAGAGGGCGGGGAATGGACAAACCACGTCTTCGTGAACTTCAGCCACTCCTTGCCGGTGAGGTCGTTCAGTTGGTTATTGGGATGGAACTTGCCTGCACCCTTTCCGTTGGCTGAAGTCGCTTGCGATTGACTTGTTTCACCACTTGTTTCACCAAAGGTTTCAATCCATGCTTTCCGGTAGTCCTCTTGCATCCCACAGCCTCCCACAGGGATCGCGTGTAGTACCGGGTCTTCTGCAACTGGTCGTTGCACCAGCGGCATCCTCTACGCGTTTCGGCCTATTCGCCGATACCTATCTTCCACCAGGAGAATCTGCGTCAGCAAGAGGCCGTCCGCAAGCTACACTTGCTGAACCTCGCTGAGCAGCTTCTCCAAGAGCGGGAGCGAAAAACAGTCCAAGGAAACCACGCGAAACAATTCCCCCTGTTGTGGGGAAACAAGAACGCGCGACCTCCTCAGCTCCTTCAGCAATTGTTCCTTACTGATCGCACCGTAGTAGCGAATCTTCTTCACACCCGGCGAGTCGATTACGCCACAGGCGACAGTGTAATCGGCGATGAGGTGCTGCTCTTTCCGAAATCGGTCATCCGGATACGGGACTTCTTGCCACTTCTGCAAATCGGCTTCCCGCCGACTTCTCACGTCCAGTGTCACAAGGGTGCCGTCAGGCCGCCACAGCATGAATTCCGGGCCGGCGCTATCGCGGTCACCTACGTATTCGCCGCGGTACTGAAAGCGCACCCGCTTCTCTTGAAGGACTTTTTGAAAGCCCTCCTCGGCAAGCCAGCTTCGGCTGAAATTCGCGGTCTTCACCGGCTGTCGATCGAGCCATCCTTCTGTAAGAACCTTGGTCCTGGCGTCCTTCTCGAATAATCGGTACATCCGCTCGGATACTTCAACCTCAATATATGGGCGCACTACTCAAGATCATCCTCCTCTACAAGTCATGCGCTGAGAGACTTCGGAACAGTTCGTTCCGCATGGACTTGGTGCATGTATTTGGAAATGATTCGACTGCGGATGACCGCTTCCTTTTTTTGTTCGCCTTGCCCAGGCGAGCCCTGGCGTGCCAACCCCAGACAACACCGGAGCGGCGATCCCAGGGATCACCGCTCCGGTGGAATGTAGGGTTTTTGGCCGATGCGACCTACCCGGGAGGGAGTCTCCGCCACGATCTGTCTGAAGCGATGGGCCTGCGGCAGCGGCTTCCGGCGCAGCGTGCCGGTGAAGTCCATCTCCAAGGCGTAAAGGCCCATGGGCTCGAGGTAATGTTCCACCGGCTCCGTGCCCTCCCGGTAGTCCCAGTTTACCAGGTCATACAGGGGCCACCAGGTGTAGCCGATGATCGGGATCCCTTCCGTTCGGAGTTCCCGCACGAGGGCCACCGACTCCTCCAGGTAGGTGAGGCGGTCGTGGCTCTTCTGGTTGGTGCTGGTCTCGGTGATGAAGATAGGGCGCCGGTGGCGGGCGTACCAGTCGCGGGCCAGGTCCCTGAGCCGGTGGGGCTGGACTACGTTCCGCCGCTGCACGGACCCGTCCGGGCCGGTGTAGAGCTCGGTCACTGAGAGTTCGGGGTAGAAGTTGAGGCCCACCACGTCGATGGGGATGGCATTCTCCCTGAACCAGGCCTCATCTGCCTTGGTGAAGCCGTTTTCGCACAGGTAATCGTAGAGAAAGTGGCCGGGTTCCACTCGCCCCTGAACCAGTTCAAACATGGTCTGGTGCCGATCCATGATGAACCGGCACTGCCGCTCAAGCTCCGGCTCTTTCGTGAAGTGGTAGGTGCTGGCCTCCACGTGGACGAAGATGGCCTCGGGATGGACTTCCCGGATGGCCTGGACCGTCCGGATGATTCCCCGCGCACACTGAAGGGCGATGGCCACGAAACCGGAGTGACCCCGGAGGTAGGGCGGCCACCGGCGGATCTCCCCGCAGAAGAGGGCGGTCACCAGCGGCTCGTTCAGGGGGGTGAAGTACCGGACCCCCAGCGGGCGGTACCGGTCGGCCAAGGCCCGGGCGTACTCGGCGACGTACTGGGGATAGCGGGGGTGGAGGAAGGCGTTGTCGAGCCACAGGGGGGTGCCGTAGTGGACCAGGTCAATGATCGGTTCGATCCTCTTTTCCCGGACCATGTACTCGAGGACCTGGTCGGTCCAGGACCAGTCATAGACCCCCGGGGCCGGGTTGACCCTGTACCAGGGGATGCCGTAGCGCATCATGGTCACGCCGATTTCACCGGCCAGGTCGAGGTCTTCCCGCCAGAAACGGTAGTGCTGCTGCAGTTCGTACATATCCATCCGCCGGCGCAGGGGTTCTGCCTCGACCACGAAGGTGTCCTCGATGCCGGTGGCCCAGCGGAAATCCTCGGGCTCGGGGCCCAGTTCCAGCAGGGACTTGTGGTGGGGGCGGTTGCCGGTAGGCACGTGGGGTCCTCCTTCCAATTAGGGTGGTTGTTCAGCGGCCCAGTGGATCGGGCAGGGGCTCAGCGGACCAGGATGGCAGGCCGGCCGTCGATGAGGGGCCAGTCCGGGACGGCGGTCAGCACTTCGGTGCCGTCCGGAGTGATGAGGATGGTGTCTTCGCTCTTGGCGCCGGTAATGCTGGGGTTCCAGGCGAAGGCCTGATTCTCCAGAACCACTTCGGTGGACTCGGCGGTGGCCAGGTACTCCCGGGGAGCGTACCCGATGGCGCCGCCCTGGTGGTGCAGCCGCCACTCTTCGGGGAAGCCGGCTGCGGCGTAGGCCCGAAGTCCCTCCGCGAAGACCTCTTTCACTGGTACCCCGGGCCGGGTGGCCTCGATCAGGGTTCGGTCGACCGCGGCCACTGCGGCCTGCTTGTGCTCCAGCTCCGCCGGCAGCGGGCCGAAGTGGACCAGCCGGGTCGCGGCCGCGTGCAGTCCCCACTTCGCGGCGACGAGCACCACCATCAGGTAGCGCTCCACCGGGCGGGTCGTGGGGAGGGGGTGGCGGTAGCGCCAGACCCGGTCGTCGCCGGCGACCAGCACCACCGCCGGGGTGATGCCATCCGCGGCCAGGGCAGCATGGACCCGGGCCAGGGCCTGCAGTTCGCTTTCCCCGGGTTGGTGGGCCCGGCAGGCCTGGGCGACAGCAGCCCCTGTGCGGGCGGCAAGCCAACGCAGGCGCTGGACCTCGGCGGGGGTGAGCCGATACCGCAGGCGGGCGAAGGCCGGCGCCGGCGGCAGCCAGGGCCACCAGGGGCCGTCGGCCGCAGCCCGCCGGCCCTTGAGCAAGGACTGAAGCCGGGGCGTCGGGTCCTCGTCCCAGGGGTGGACGACTAGCTCCCATCCCTGGCCGGCCAGCTCTTCTTCAGCGATCCGTCGGGCTTCCGAAACTCCGGTGACGACGACCTTTCGGCCCTCGGCGGTGTAGAGCAGCAGGGCGGCGCCGGTTTCCTGGGTGGTGACGATCCGAGTTTCGGCGCCCCCGGTCAGCCATGCGATGTTCTCGGCCCGGGCCAGAACCAGGGCATCAAGGTGGTTCTCCCGGAGGTACGCATGGAGCCGGGCTTCCTTCTCTTCCCGTTCCGCCGCCAGCAGCGCCGGGTCCTGGTGGAGCGTGCTCATGGGGTTCCTCCTTTCTCGTCCGGTGTGAAGTGGTGGGTCAGGGGGATGGATCCGGGCGAAAGCCTGTCCGCTCGAAGCGGTGAACGGTCATCGCACCTGCCAGGGTCACCGGACCGCAGCGGGCGGCGTCCTGCTCCACCGCCGGCAGGTTCCGCACCCGCCAGAAGACTCCGTCCAGGTAGACCGCCAGCCGGTGCCCCTCCTTGACGGCCCTCAGATGGTGGACGGCCCTGGGGTCCCAGTCGAGGGGCAGGGGATCGTACTGCCAGTCGGCGGCGCCCTTCCCGTCCCGGACGCAGGTAGCCAGGTATCCGCGTTCCTTCCTGTGCTGAAGGAGCACCAGCGCCTGAGGGCCCTCCGGCTGCGGCACCTCCGGCTGCCAGGCGCAGAGGCCGGCGACGGTGCCGGCATCGCTCAGGCTGAAGTCCATCTGCACCTCGTAATGGGGCAGCGGTGTGCCGAGAAGATGGAAAGCCGGTTCGGACCCGGCTGGGGCCGCCACGTGCAAGGGGCCCGGGAAGCTCAGATGGGCGGTCACCGTGATGCCGGCGAACTCGCTGCTTCCGCCTCGGCTGACCAGGCCCCAGGGACCGGGGAGCGGGCCGGGCAGACGGAACTGGCCCATGGACTGCCGGTTCAGCCAGACGGCCACGGCACCTTCCTGGACGTGGAGCAGCAGCTGGTGGAAGGCGTCCTGGCGAAATCCACCGGGGAGCGGTCGCGAAAAGCCGGTACTCGCCGGACCTGTGAGTTGGCCGCGCCGGTAATCCAGGAGGACCTCCGCACCGGGGGCCAGCGCCACGCCGGCCTGGGTGGTGGCGCTTTCCAGGGCCCGCAGGTTCACCTCCACAAGAGCTTCTTCCGGCAGCGGAGCGGGGAGGGGCTGCGTGCCGGTGACGGCAATGGGGTCCAGTTCCCGCAGCCAGGGCTGCCGGGGAGCCTCGGCCGGTCCCAGGGTTGGCCCCTGGATGTGGAGGCGGTCGCCGTGCCACTCGATCCGGTCCAGGCACATCCGCCGGCCGGCCCGGTCCGGCTGCCAGGCGTGGTAGCAGCAGTAGCGTTCCACATTGTCCGGCCCCGGGGCCACCGAGTTGTGACCCGGGCCGAAGAGGAGGGGGCTGCGGGTTTGGAGGACCCGCCCGGGCTCAGTTTCCCCGCGGGGAACCCAGGGGATCCAGGGACCCAGGGGGTGGTTGGCCACCGCATAACCGATGCCGTAGTTGGCCCGACCGTAGTTGCCGCCGCTGTACATCTGGTAGTACCGGCCGTTCCGGCGCACCACAAAGGCGCCCTCAACGGTGTACCAGTCCACACCCCCTTTCTCGGCCCGGGCCCGCATGAACTCCTGCCACTCGGCGCAGGGCCGTGTGACCACCTGCGGCTTACCGGCCAGGGTGAAAGGGTCGATGAGCCGGTCCACCACGTTGCCGGAGCCGATCCGGTCGCCGTCCCAGAACTCGACGGTGTAAAAAAGGTAGAGACTGCCGTCCTCATCCTGGAAGGGGTGGGCGTCAATCGCCCAGGGATGCCGGGCGCCGGTCAGGTCGATCCCGGCATCCACGTACGGCCCCTCCGGATTCCGGCTGGTGGCCACCCGGATGTGGTGATCCCGGCCGTAGGCGACGACGGCGTAGTACAGGTAGAAGGTGCCGTTCAGATAGATGACCTCCGGTGCCCAGTAGTCCCGGGCGGCCGGGTCTGCCAGGGGCGCCATGGCTCCGCCGAGGAACGTCCACTGAATCAGGTCCCGGGAGTAGAGCACGGGGAAGATGCGGCCATCCGGAGCCGGGCCGGTGGCAAAGGCGTAGTAGACACCGTTCCACTTCAGCAGAAAGGGATCAGCCATGGGCAGCGTGTGCACGGGATTGGCGCGTAGCACGGCAAGACCTCCATATTTCTAAACCTAATTTAGTAAATGGCCCCAACGCCGGGGCGATCACGGTCGACCCGGCGGTGGGTCAGCGCACGATGAAGTCGAGGATCTGGGGGACCGTGTCGCCCCGGAAAAACCGTTCCAGCACCAGGGTGGCGGCTCCGATCGCACCGGCATCACCGCCCAGTTGGATCGGATGGACCGGCAGCCCGCCGGGGAGGATCCCTTCGGTGCGCTGGGCCAGGCTGCGGCGCAGGGGCTCCAGGAGCAGGTCGCCGGCCTGTGAGACGCCGCCGCCGATCAGAATCTGGGCGGGATTGAGGGTCTTGGCCAGGTTGGCGATGGCGATTCCCAGGTAGGTACCGGCCTCCGCAAAGACCTGCCGGCTCAGCGCATCACCGGCCAGAGCAGCCCGGGCTACGTCCTGGGCGGTGATGCTGTCCGGGTCCAGCCCCCATTCGGCCAGCAGGGAGGGGTTGCCTGCCTTGATTCGCCGGGCAGCCTGCCGGGCTATGGCCGGACCGGAGGCAAGGGTCTCCAGACAGCCGTAGTTGCCGCAGTCACACCGGGGTCCCTCCACATCTACGGTCACGTGACCGATCTCCCCGGCGACACCGTCGGCGCCCCGGTACAGCCGCCCCTCCAGGACGATCGCGGATCCGATGCCGGTGCCGACCGCAACACAGACCAGGTTCTCAACCCCGCGGGCGGCGCCGAACCAGAGCTCACCCTGCGCCATGCACCGGACTCCGTTGTCCACCACCACCGGTCCGGGCAGCGAGGCGGCCAGGAGGTCGCCCACGGGCACGTTCCGCCAGCCCAGGTGCGGAGCAAAGCGCAGGAGGCCCTGTTCGTGGTCGACCAGGCCATGGAGCCCCACGCCCACGCCAAAGACGCGTCGCGGACGGATATCGGCCAACATCGCGCGGATCTTGTCGACCACCTGCCCAAAAACGACCTCGGGATCCGTCCCGGCCGGGATGGGAAAGCTGCGCCGGGCCTGCACTTGACCGAGGAGGTTGAGGGAGAGGATCACGACTTTGGTGGAGCTGACGTTCACCCCCACTGCCACCCCGGCACGGGGGTTGAGGGCGACGGGGACGGGCCGCCGGCCGATGCCGGCCCCCGGCGTGCTTGCCTGCTCCACCAGGTAGCCTTCTTCCAGCAGGCCCTTGACGATAATGCCGACGGTCGGCGGCGTCAGGCCCGTGACGCGGGAAAGTTCACTCCGGGATAAGGCGCCTTGGCGCCGCAGGGTATCCAGAATGAGAAACTGATTGAGTTCCTTGAGCAAGCTGGGATTGCCAGGAGTGGGATTCCTGCCCAATTGCCATCCTCCCTTCCGACCCTGGGTCTCCGGGAACAGGCCGCCAGCGGCTGGTGGCCCAAAGGAAAATAATTAAGAGATACTTACTAAATCCGGAACAAGAAAAGGGCCAATGAACGACCTCGGGGTGCCCTTCCCCTTAAGGATATGTCAGGCCAGCCAACTTTGCAAACCGGAAGGCGGGAGTGGTCATGTTGGCGGCCGCCCTAACAAGTTTGTTTAGGTACTATTCGACGGTGGACTGCCGCAGTTCCTGCCGGGGGACGGGGCAGGAGGCAGCGTTCTCGATTGCGAGGCACCGGGGGATATGCTATAGTGGTCTAGACAACATAACCAATTTGCACGGAGAAGGGGTGGCTGCAACAGCCCTAATCATGCGAGCGGGGTGGTGCAAGTGCGTACGGTGGTGGTGGCGGATTACGCAGCCCTTTCCCATCTGGCCGCAGGGATCGTGGCCGGCTTCATCTGGGCCCATCCCAGGGCGGTGCTGGGGCTGCCTACCGGCAGCACTCCCGAGGGCTTCTACCGGGCGCTGGTGGCCACCGGAGTGTCCTTCCGGGAGGTCCGCACCTTCAATCTGGATGAGTATGTGGGTCTGCCCCGGGAGTGTCCGCAAAGCTACTACATGTACATGAAAACCCGGCTGTATGACCATGTGGACCTGCGGCCGGAAAACGCCCATATCCCCGACGGACTGGCTTCGGACCCGGAGGAGGAGTGCCGCCGCTATGAAGCGGCCATCCGGAGGGCCGGGGGGCTGGACCTGGTGGTACTGGGGCTGGGACACAACGGCCACATCGGCTTCAACGAGCCGGGAACCCCCTGGGACATCCGCACCCATCGGGTGACCCTGGCGGAATCCACCCGGCGGGCCAACGCCCGCTTCTTCGGCAGCGTGGAAGCGGTGCCCCGGGAGGCCATCACCATGGGCATCGGTACCATCCTGGAGGCCCGGCGGATTCTGGTCCTGGTTTCGGGGGAGGATAAGGCGGAGATCGTGAAGCGCTTTCTGGAAGGGTCACCCTCGGTTTCGGTTCCGGCCACGGCGCTGAGGCAGCATCCGGACGTGACCGTCATCGTCGATCGGGCCGCAGCCAGCCGGCTGGCTTCTTCAGCGGGCAAAGGAGCGGAACAGCCATGACCCTGGACCGGCTGATCACCGAGTCCACCAACGAGCGCACCCGGGACCTGGATACCCTGAGCACCTTGGATTTGGTCCGTGTGATCAACGAGGAGGACCACCTGGTGGCTCCGGCGGTGAAGGCGGTCCTGCCGGAAATCGCCCGGGCGGTGGATCTGATCGCGGCCTCCCTCAAGGCCGGCGGGCGGCTCTTTTCCATCGGCGCCGGCACCAGCGGGCGGATGGGGGTGCTGGACGCGTCGGAGTGCCCGCCCACCTTCGGGGTGAACCCGGACCTGGTGCAGGGGATCATGGCCGGGGGGTACCCGGCCCTGGTGCGGGCCCGCGAGGACACCGAAGACGACCCGGAGGAGGGGCGCAAGGACATCCGCGAGCACGGAGTGCGGGCGGGTGACGTGGTGGTGGCCCTGACGGCCAGCGGACGGACGCCCTACTGCCTGGGCGCCCTGGAGGAGGCGGCGCGGCTGGGCGCCCGGACCGTCGCGGTCACTTGCAACCCGGATTCGGTCATCAGCCGGCTGGCGGAGATTACCATCGCGCCGGTGGTGGGGCCGGAGGTGTTGACAGGCTCCACCCGCATGAAGTGCGGCACCGCTCAGAAGATGGTGCTGAACATGCTATCCACCGGGGCCATGGTGAAGCTGGGCAAGGTGTACAAGAACCTGATGGTGGATCTGCAGCCCAGTAACGAAAAACTGGTGGAGCGGGCCAAGCGGATCATCATGGAGGCGGCCGGGGTGGACCGGGAGACGGCCACCCGGGCCCTGGAGGAATCCGGCCGGCAGGTCAAGGTGGCGGTGGTGATGTGCCTGGCGGGGGTGGACGCCTCTGCGGCCCGGCACGCGCTGGAGCGGTCCGAGGGCTACGTGCGCCGCGCGGTGGAACTGCTTGCCCGTGGCCGTTAGATCGGGCGCGGCGCCCAGATTTTGTTTCGGGAGTGAAACGAAATGGGGGAATGCCTCCGTCCATAAGGCGAAGGTCCGTCGCACCGAAATGGCAGAAGTGGCCGTTCTGTGCAGGCACTAGGCAGTCCAGCGGCGAAGCCTTTCTCCTCAGATACGACTTGATCTGTTGCGAAGGTGAAGCCTGTGTCACGACCAACGCCTGCCGGGATTCCCGCCGATCGGACTGCCGCTCTGGAGTGGCTGATGCAAGAGTATGGCACTCGGGTGCTTCACCTGGTCTATTTCTATTTAAAGGATCGCCACCTGGCGGAGGATGTGGCCCAGGAGGTCTTCATCAAGGCCTATCGGAACTGGGACTCCTTTCGGGGCGAAAGCTCTCCCTACACGTGGCTGCACCGCATTGCCGTCAACCTCTGCCGGGACAAGGCACGCAGCGCTTGGTGGCGGCGGCTGCTGCCGTCGGAGGAGCTTCGGGCCGGCAGTCGGCGGGATCTGGAGATCCTCCCACCTGAGGTCGATCCGGAGGAGGCGGTCCTCCAGAACGATCAGCGGTCCCATGTGCTGAAGCACGTGCTGGAGCTGCCGGAGGCTTACCGTGAAGTCATTTTCCTGTACTATTACGAGGACTTTTCCACGGCGGAGATTGCAGCCATTACCGGCCAGAACGAGAACACGGTCAAGACCCGGCTGTTCCGGGCCCGGGCCATGTTGAAAAAGAGGCTGGGGCAAGGAGGTGAGGAGCGGTGACGGATCGGTTCGATGAAGAACTGCGCAAACGGATCAAGGCCGAGATGGAGCAAGCGCTGAAGGGATGGGAATTTACGCCGGCCATGGCCCAGCAGGTGCTGGAGCGGATTGCCGCCGGCGAGTCCGGCACTGGCTCCGTGCCCGCCAAGGGCCCGACGCGGCCTGCCCTGGCCCGCTTCGTGCGCTCGGGCGCCTGGGGGATCGCGGCCGCTGCAGCCGTGCTGCTTTTGGTTTACACGGGACTGGACCACCTGCGGCCGGAGCATTCCGGGCAGCCATCCGGGCAGGTAGACAGCGCTGCGAAGGTGCAGGAGGGTGAGTCGCTCACCCTTTTTGACAGTCGTGGCACTACGGAATGGCAGGCCGGGGCCGCTGCAGCCCCGACCAAAGATGCGGTCGTGGCTGACGCCCCCCGGGAGTCAAAGGTCGAAACGCTCCCGGCGCCTCCGGAGGTGAGGCTGACCGGCACCGGCCAGGCGGAAGCAACGGAGACAGGGACCCGATCAGCGGACCCTGGTGAGCAGGCAACAGACATCCAGGGGGACGCCACGGGCACCGTGATGCCGACCGGTGTCCCCGAATCTACAGATCCGCCCTCTCCGGGGCGGCGGATCTGCCTGCCCGTTCCCGCCGTTCCGGATATGGCCGGCGTCTTCGGGACCGTAATGATGGAATCTGCAGCAGGGGAAATGGAGGCTCCGGCGCCCGGCGGCGGCCGGGTGGAGCGGTCGGAGACCGGGGTACGGCTGGTGGAGGCCGGCGGCCAGGTGCTCTGGGAGGTCCCCCTGGCGGGACCCCCGGGCCCAACTCAGCTGGCGGTGTCGCCCTCCGGCCGGGTGGCGGCCGCACTGGGCAGCCGCCTCTACCTGCTGAACAGCACCGGGTACCTGGAGCAGGCCATCGCCCTTCCCACGGAGCCGGTGGAGGTCCTGTGGGCCGGTCCCGACCTGCTGGCGGTGGCGGATTCCGACCGGGTCACCCTTTCCCGGAACGGCCTGGTGGTGTGGGCCGTTCCCTTTGGGGCCCGGGGCATGGCCGCTGCGCCGGGGTCTTCCCTGCTGCTGGTCTGGAATGAGGCGGAGGCGGCCGTCCTTCAGGTGAGCAGCGGCCAGGAGGTCTGGCGGGCTGCGCCCGATGCGGCGGGTCCGGTGCTCATCCGCGGCGTACTCTCCCCGGAGGGGCGCCAGGTGGCCCTGCTGGCCGCTACCGATGGCGGTTTTGCGCTCTGGGTGCTGGACAGTGCGGGGAATCTGCTGCTGGCTGATGCAATGGCGGCAAGGCCGAGCATCGATTTTCAGGGCGATCAGCTGAAGGTGGAACTGCCGGACGGAGTCCGGCTGTACCCCCTTTCCCGATGACAGAAGGCCCCCGGCGACGGCCGGGGGCTTGTTTTCGGTGAGGGACTGCGCCACAATTGGTGCAGAGTGGCGGTTGTTGCTGATCCCAAAGGAGGGCTTTGCACCATGAACTTCTGGCTTGGACTCCTGGGAGTGATCGTGGCCTGCGCCGTGGTTTACTGGGCCCTGTCCATCAACGGGGTGACGGAGCCGCCTGCCGGCGATGGGCACGACTCCCACGGGCATCACTGATCAGCCATGGAAGTGATTCGCATTACTCCCCGCGGGTACTGCCACGGCGTGGTCGGCGCCATCCAGCTGGTGAAGCGGGTGGCACAGGACCCCAGCACCCCGCGGCCCATCTACATCCTCGGCCAGATCGTCCACAATCGTCATGTGGTGGAGGAACTGGACCGGATGGGCGTCATCACCCTGGACGGCGATAATCGCCTCGCCCTCCTGGAGCAGGTGGAATCCGGAACGGTGGTCTTCACCGCTCACGGCGTCTCTCCGGCGGTAAAGGTCCGCGCCCGGGAGAAGGGGCTGCATGTGGTGGATGCCACCTGCCCGGACGTGACCAAAACGCACAAGCTGATTGAGGAACTGGTGAGCCAGGGGTACGAGGTGATCTACATCGGGAAGAAGGGCCACCCGGAGCCGGAAGGAGCGGTTGGGGTGGCTCCCGGGAAGGTCCATCTCATCGAGAACGAGGAGGACCTGGCCCAGCTGGATTTTCCGCCGGGGCAAAAGCTGGCGGTGACGAACCAGACCACCCTCTCCCAGTGGGATATCCAGTCCCTCGTGGAAAAGGTGAAGCAACGGTTCCCCGATGCGGTGGTGTACAACGAGATTTGCCTCGCCACGCAGCTCCGCCAGGAGGCCGTGGCCCGCATGGCTCCGGAGGCCGATCTGGTGATCGTCGTGGGGGATAAGCGCTCCAACAACTCCAACCGCCTGGTCCAGGTGGCCCGGGAGGTGGCCGGTCGGGAGGCCTACCTGGTGGGAACCGTCGAGGAGATCAATCCGGAATGGCTGAAGGGCCGCCGGAAGGTGGCGGTGACCTCCGGTGCTTCCACGCCGACGCAGATTACCCGGGAGGTCATTCAGTGGCTGGAAAACTACGAGCCGGAGTCGCAATAGGACGAAAGGGGACAGGTCGCAGGGCCTGTCCCTTCGACTTTTTTCCGGGGGTTCTCCGTCACGGCCATGGCGGGGGAAGGCGGTGGGGCATATCGGGCGGGGCCGGTCGGCGGTGGTTCCCGGGCTGCCGGGCAGGCATAGAATGCACGGAACGAACCCAGGGCAGGGACAGAGGGAGGGATCAGGCTGGTGATGCTGCCACTGACGGGCCTTGCCGGCGGCTCTGTGCAGAGCGGCGCCGAGCCGCCGCCCGGCGCCCCCGGCGGCCTGGTGCTGCCGGGGGGCACGCCGGATAACCCGCTGGCCATCGGGACCGCAGCCGGTCCGCCGGTGGTGACCCTGCCGCTGAGTCACGTCCGGCAGGTCTCGATGCAGAACCTGCAGCTTTCCCGGATGACCACCGCACCGGTTTCGGTGGTGGCGGAGGTCGACATGTCCCGCGTCCAGCAGCTCCGGGAATCGCTAAAACCGTCCTTTGAGGCGGCCACCGGTGTTCCCCTCACATACCTACCCTTCTTCGTGAGGGCCACCACCCGGGCCTTGCAGGCCTTCCCTGTCATGAACGGAGTGCTGACCCCCGGGGGGTTCATCATTCCCCGGCAGATCAACCTGGGGATCGCCACCCAGACCGCGGCTGGGGTGCTGCTGCCGACGATCTATCACGCCGAGCGAAAGTCCATCCCGGAACTGGCCGTGGAGCTGTATGTGCAGACCCAGAAGGCCCGCATGGGACGGCTGTTGCCAGTGGAGATGGCGAACCAGACCTTCGTCATCACCAACACGGGGCGCTGGGGGAAGACCCTTTTCGGCACACCGGTGATCAAGCCGCCCAACATCGGCATCCTGGCCTTCGAGGCGATTGTAAAGCGACCGGTGGTGGTGGAGAACGACCAGATCGCCATCCGGCCCATGATGTATATCGTGCTGACGGCCGATCACCGGGCTGTGGACGGCAGGGAGATGGTAGGCTTCCTGGGCAAGGTGAAGGAGTGCCTGGAGACGTTGCAGCTTTAGGGGATATTGCAGAGAGACCGGGCAGACAGCAGAAGGGGCCGGTGGATCCGCAGGCGGCGGACCCACCGGCCCTATTTTTCAGCATAGACCGGCCGCAGGGCTTCGTCCGGCCTGGGCAGCGGCGCGGCCCGGGCTGCGGCCTCGGCCTGATCCAGCTCCGCGGCAATGGCCTCCTCCATCTCAGCCTCCGCCGATGGGGTGAGCAGCCCCTGCTTCAGGAGGTACTCCCGGACCCGCACCACGGGGTCCCGGGCGGGCAGCGAGTGCAGTTCCGCGGCCGAGCGGTAGCGGTGGTGGTTGTCGTCGCAGGTGTGGGGCTGCAGCCGGGGAACCCGGAGTTCCAGCAGCGTGGGTCCGCCGCCGGACCGGGCCCGCTCCACCGCTTCCCGGGCGGCCGCGTGGACCGCGAAGGGGTCGGTGCCGTCCAGCACAACTCCCGGGATGCCGTACCCACTGGCGCGGGCCGCGACACTGCCGCCGGCGGTCTGCCGGGAGAGGGGGACGGAGATGGCCCAGCCGTTGTTCTGGCAGATCAGCACCACCGGCACCCGGTGCAGCGCCGCCCAGTTGAGCCCCTCGTGGAAATCTCCCTGAGAGGCGGCCCCTTCGCCGAAACTGCAGTAGACCACCACCGGATCGCCTCGGAACTGTGCAGCCCAGGCGGCCCCGACAGCCTGGGGAATCTGCACCGCCACGGGGGCGGAGCGGGCTACCACCCGCCGGCGCCGGTCGCCCCAGTTGTAAGGGGTCTGTCTGCCGCCTGAAGCGGGATCGGCCGCCCGGCCGAAGGAGGAGAGCATCAGGTCCCGGGGGGTGCAGCCTGCCACCAGCACGGCGCCCAGGTCCCGGTAGTAGGGGAACCACCAGTCCACGCCCGGCTGAAAGGCGGTGGCTGCTCCTACCTGGGCGGCTTCGTGCCCCTGGCAGGAGACGGCCAGGGGGATCGCCCCGGTCCGCTGCAGGAGCAAGAGCCGCTGGTCCAAGCGGCGGGTCAGCAGCATCCACCGGTAGAGCGAGAGGGCCGCTTCATCGGAAAGTCCTGCCTCACGATGGTTCATGACAGCACCTTCAGCAGGGAGATGCGGTCGATGTGGCACCCATCGGAGAGGGCGTGACGGAGGGAGGCGGTGTTGTGGCTGGAGATGGCCCGGCGTACGGCTTTGAGGCCCAGCGCCTTCAGGTGCGCCTCCCCTGCCGCGGTGAGGCGGCTGCTGACTCCGGTGCCCCGCCAGGGCGGCTCCACCCAGATGTCCCAGAACAGGCCCAGCGGCTGACCGGTCAGGTCGTCCGGGATGACGGTGACCACGATGTACCCCACAGGCTGCTGACCTTCCCGTGCCACCAGGGCTGCGGATCCGGGCTGGCTCAGGACCTGCGGCAGGAGGGTTTCGATCTGGTGCGCCACCCTTTCCGGCCTGGTGGCGGACCGTAGGGCAGGCGGCACCTGGGCCACGCCGGTCTTCACGGCCCGGGCCAGAACCCACGGCCATTCCCGGGGCGTCATCAAGCCGATCTCCACGGCGCCCTGCACCTCCTTTCGTGGCTGGTATATGCCTGAGCCAGCCTTCGGGTCCCTGCATATGATGGCCCGGACTCGCTCGACAGCAAAGGAGGTAGGGGTCATCCCGACGGCGATGCGGGTGGTCGATCTCTCCTTGGGGTTTTCCGCGGGCATGCCCGCGTACGGTGCTTCATGGTATCCGAGCTTTGAACTGAGGCCGATCCTGACGCCCGAGACCGATCCCACAGGACACGGGCGGCGGTTCAGCCAGTTCATCATGAATCCCCACAACGCGACCCATGTGGACGCGCCCAGCCACTTCATTCCCGACGGGCCCGGGGTGGCCGAACTGGATCCCGCCGTCTTTGTGGGACCGGCGCTGGTGGCAGACCTGACCCACAAGGGCCGGCTGGAACCCATCACGGGGGATGACCTGGAGGCCGCGGTGGGACCGGACTGGGAGCCGGGGCTGCGGCTGCTGATCCGCACGGACTACCTGGACCGGCACTGGGGGGAGCCGGATTTTTGGGAGCGGCCCCCGTATCTGGCCGAGAGCGCCGCGCACTGGTGCGTGGACCGGGGCGTGCGGCTGGTGGGACTGGATTGCCTGACCGAGGAGCCGGGGGACCGGCACTTTCCCGTGCACCGCCGGCTGTTGGGGGCAGGGATTCCGATTCTGGAGTACATCCGGAACCTGGGCGCCCTGACCCAGCGGCGGGTCTGGCTGCTGGCCCTGCCCGTGCTGGTGGCCGGCGCGGAGGCGGCTCCGGTCCGGGCAGTGGCGCTGGAGGGGGGCATGCCCGGTGACGGGACCTGACACCGTACGGTGTGACCTGCTGCCGGAGTGGACTCCGCTGGATCTGGCCCGGTCGGTGGAGGGCGGACCCCTGGTCCTGCTGGAGGGAACCGATCTGCGGGGGCAGCGGTACGCCCTGGTGGGGTGGGGCATGGACGGGCAGGTCTGCTCGGTGGAGGAGGCGGCCCGGGCTGTCCCGGACCGGCCGGACGTGGATGGCGCTCCGCCGCTCCTGTGGGCCTGGGTGGGATCGCTGGACTGGGACGGCACCGCCAGGTTCTGGCGCCCGGCCCGGTGTGCGCTCTTTCAGTGGGATCAGGGGCTGCTGTGGTGGCGGGGGGCGCTGCCTGATGCGGTGGGGCACAGGGGCGGTGAGGCCGTGGTAGCACCCGGGCATGGAACCGGGGCCCTGCCGGCGGCGGCGGACCGGACCAGGGCGCCCGGGAATCCCCGCAGGGCCCGGCTGCTGTGGGACCGGGCGAGCTACTGCGCCGCGGTGCGGAAGGCGCAGCGGCACATGGCGGCCGGAAGGGTGCAGAAGATGATCCTCTCCGTTCCCATGGAACTGCCGTGGGAAGGCTCATCTCTCTTGCTGTATGAGCGGCTTACCGCCGGCGGGCCGCCGGGGCTTCGCTTTCTTCTGGACCCGGGGGACGGAGGAGGCGCGCTGGTAGGGGTCTCGCCGGAACCCCTGGTGAAGCTTTCCGGGGGCAAGGTGCAGATGCGGGTGCTGGCCGGCACCCGGAAAAGCGTCCCCGGGGCGGAAGCGGAACTGACGGGCAGCGAGAAAGACCGGGAAGAGCACCGCGTGGCCGTGGAGCAGGCCCGGCGGGATCTGCTCAGCGTCTGCCGGCCCAAAAGCGTGGCGGTGACCGCGTTCATGGAGGTGGAGCGGCATCCGGGGCTGGTGCACCTGGCTTCCAGCCTGGTGGGGCGCCTGACCCCGGGAGCCGGACCGGGCGATCTGGTCAGGGCGTGCTTCCCCGCCGGCACCGTCGGGGGCATTCCCCGTCGGGAGGCCGTGGCGCTGATCGAGGCCCTGGAGCCGCTGCCCCGGGGCTGGTACGCCGGCGCCCTGGGCGCGGTGCTGCCGGGAGGCGACCTGGACCTGTGGCTTACGATTCGGTCCGTACTGCATCGGGACGGCGTGGTCCGGATCCGGACGGGGGCCGGGCTGGTGCCGGCCAGCGACCCGGAGGCGGAATGGCAGGAGTGCATGAACAAGGCCGCCCACACCTTGGCGGCGCTGGGAGGGGAGCTCGGTGAGGACTGACAGCACGGTGACCCCGGCGGATCTGGATGCCCACGTGCAGGCGATCATCCGGTGGCACTTCAGCCCGGAGACCGGGTCCCCGTACTGGCTGCGGAAGGCGGCTTCCCTGGGCTTTGATCCCTTGACCGAGGTGCGCACCTTTGCCGACCTGGCCAAGTTCCCGCCGGTGGCGGACGAGTGGCGGACGGTGCCGGCTCCGGACCTGATCCCGCGGGGATGCCCGGGACCCTTCTCGGTCTGGGAGACCGGCGGCACCACCGGGGCGCCCCGGCGGATTGTGGATGCCAGTGTCCGCTTCCGGGGACTGTTGCGGGTGAACCGGACGCTGGACCAGCACGGCTTTCCGGGGCGGCGGGCGGATCAGGAGGAGGCGGCCCATCCTGATTTCGGCTGGCTGCACCTGGGCCCCACCGGGCCTCATCTGGTGGGCACCAACATGGCCCGGCTGGCCCGCCTGCGGGGGGCACTGCTGTATACCGTGGACCTGGATCCCCGGTGGGTGAAGCGGCTGTACCAGGAGGGGCGAATGCAGGAGGCCCGGGCCTACACCGCTCATCTGGTGGAGCAGGCCCTGCTGATCCTGCGGACGCAGCCCATTCAGGTGATCAGCACCACGCCGCCGCTGCTGGAGGCCCTGCTTGCCCACCCCGAGGCATCCCGCCTGGTCCGGGAGCGGGTAAGCGGAGTGATCTGGTTCGGCACCAGCATGACCGAGGAGAGCCTCCGGCTGCTGGAGGAGGAACTGCTGCCGGGGGTGGTGCTGGTAGGCTGGTACGGCAACACACTGATGGGCATCGCCTGCCAGCGGCCTCGCAGGGCCGGCGATCCGCACCGCTGCATCTTTGCGCCGCCGTCGCCCGAGGCAGTGATTCAGCTGGTGGATCCGCAGGAGCCGACCAGGCTGGTCGGCTACGGCGAGGCCGGCCAGGTGCGGCTGAGCGTGCTGACCCAGGAACTCTTTTTGCCCTGGCATCTGGAGCGAGATCAGGCAGTCCGGGTGCCGCCGGCGGAGCCGGGAGGTTGGGACGGCCTCGCGCAGGTCTCACCCCTGGGCGGCGGCGGACCGCAGGTAGAGGGGGTGTACTGATGTACGAGATCCCCATGTGGAGGGGCGGCGGGGAACAGCGGAGCCTGGATCAGCGAATTGTGAGAAGCTACCGCGGAGAGCCCGTGGCCCGGGTGCATGAGGCGTCGTCTCTGGTGGTGACGCCCGCGGTTTCCGCCCTGCGGAAAGCTGGCCGACTTTCGGGCAGCGATCTGCCTGTCCTGTGGGACCGGATCGCCCGGGCGGGGGAGGTCCTGGAGGGGGAGAGCCTGGGGGGCCTGAGCCCCGAGGAGCACGCCCGGCTGGTGACGCTGGCCACCGGCGCGCCCTTCTCCGATTCGCTCCGGGGCCTTACGGAACTGGCGAGTGGCCTGCGCCGGATCCGACACGCCCTGCAGTGGCAGGCTCCCGGCGGCGACGTGACGGCCTTTCAGCAGGGGAAGGTGACCCTGCCAGACGGCCGGGAGTACGCCTGGATGCCGGCCGGTGAGGTACTGGGATTCATCGCTCCCTCCAACCATCCGGCCGTGCACCTGACATGGGTGCTGGCCCTGGCCATGGGCTGGACGGTGGCGGTGCGGCCGGGGGCCGAAGACCCCTTTACCCCCTGGCGGGTGCTGCTGGCCCTGAAGAAGGCCGGCTTCCCCATGGACCGGGTGGCGCTGCTGCCAGGCCGCCACGACCTGGTGCCCGCGCTGGTGGAAAGCTGTGACCGGACGGTGGCCTACGGCGGTCCGGCCCTGGGCCGGCTCATCGGGCACGACCGGCGGGTGCTGTTCAACGGCCCCGGCCACAGCAAGGTCCTGGTGGAGGCCCCCGTGGCGCCCTGGACGGCGGATTTTCTGGTGGAGGCGATCCTACACGACGGCGGGCGGAAGTGCACCTGTGCCAGCGCCGTGGTGGTGCTGGGGGAGGCCGGCGCTCTGCTGGAGGAGGTAAACGAGCGGCTGGCGGCGCTGCCCCTGTTGGATCCGCTGGATCCGGCGGCCCGGGTTCCCGCCTGGCTCAGTGCCGAAGCCGTGCTGCAGACGCCGGCAGCCCTGGCGGTGGTGGACGGGGTGGCCTTTGCCAAGCCCGCCCTGGTGCGGTGTGCTGATCCCACCATGCCGCCGTTCGGGGCGGAGCTGCCGGCGCCCTGGGCCACGGCGGCGGAACTGGCGCCGGATCAGGATCCCATGCCGCTGCTCAGGGGGTCGCTGGCGGTGACGCTGCTGTCACGGCGTGCTGAGCTCCGGGAGGCCTGCCTGCGGGAGCCCACCATCAGGAAGGTCTTTACCGGGCCGATTCCGCCGTGGTTCACAGACCCGGGCGCTCCGCACCAGGGACGGCTGACGGAGTTCCTGTTTACCAGCAAGCTGGCACCGGAGGTGCAGGGAGCATGGAACTGGCCGGGCGGCGGGCCCTGATAACCGGTGGGTCCAGGGGATTGGGCGCCGAGGTGGCCCGCCAGCTCGCAGCAGCCGGAGCCGATGTGGCGATTCTCTACCGCCGGGACCGGGAGGCCGCCGCCCGGGTAGCCGGGGAGGTAAAGGCAGCGGGTCGCCGGGCCCTCTTGCTGCGGTGTAACGTGGCCCGGTCCCGGTCGGTGGCGGCCGCCTTCCGTCGGCTGACAGAAGCGTGGGGCGGGCTGGACCTTCTGGTGAACAACGCCGGCATCGCCCCGGTTTACCCCTGGGACAGCATCACGCCGGCGGAATGGGCCGAGACCCTGGCCGTCAACCTCACCGGGCCGTTTCTGGTACTGCGGGAGGCGCTGCCCCTGTTGGCCGGGTCTCCGGGAGGCGGTGCGGCGGTCAACGTAGGGTCGGTCGCGGGCCTCAACGGCGGCTCCTTCGGACCGGCCTATGCAGCCTCCAAGGCAGGGGTGGTCGGGCTCACCCGGTCGGCGGCCCGGGAGTGGGGGCCCCGGGGTGTCCGGGTCAACTGCGTGGCCCCGGGACCGCTGGACTCGCCGCTGGCCCGGGCGCTGCCGGCGGAGGTGCTGGAGGCCATGGCGGCGCAGACCCCGCTGCGCCGGATCGGCACCTTTGCCGAGGCCGCCGCCGTCATCGTCTGGCTGCTTTCGCCAGCGGCTGCCTACGTGAACGGACAGACCGTAGTGGTAGACGGCGGCCGGGTGATGCTCTGAGGGCACCTCGGTACTTTGCTTGACATAAAATGGGGACGTGAGCGAAGCGGCGCCGATCCGATAATGAGGGGGTAGAGCGGTGCCGGACAGGCTGCTGGTAACCCGGAACGCAGGCAGGACGCGGGCGGTGAAGGTCGCGGAAGGGGTGGTGTTCGGCGGCGGCAAGCCGGTGGTGATTGCCGGACCCTGCGCCGTGGAGTCCCGGGACCAGATCCTGCGGACCGCCCGGGCCGTCAAGGCGGCCGGCGCCCACATGCTCCGGGGCGGCGCCTTCAAACCCCGGACCTCGCCTTACAGCTTTCAGGGCCTGGGAGTGGAGGGGCTTCGGCTGTTGGCCGCGGCCCGGGCAGAGACGGGACTGCCTGTGGTGACCGAAGTGATGAATGACAGCGACGTGCCCTTGGTGGCCCAGCATGCGGATATGCTTCAGGTAGGCGCTCGAAACATGCACAACTATCCCCTGCTCAGGGCGCTGGGTGCCGCAGGCCGGCCTGTCCTGCTGAAGCGGGGGATGGGGGCCACCGTGGAGGAGTGGATCCACGCGGCGGAGTACGTGGTGGCCGCAGGCAACCCGGATGTGGTGCTTTGCGAGCGGGGGATCCGCACCTTCGAGCACACCACCCGAAACACGCTGGACCTCGGCGCCGCATTGGTGGCGAAGCGGCTGACACACCTGCCGGTCATCGCCGACCCCAGTCACGGGGCCGGACGGCGGGACCTGGTGGTACCCCTGGCGAAGGCGATTTTGGCCGCGGGGCTGGACGGGGTGATAGTGGAGGTCCACGTAGAGCCGGAGAAGGCCCTGAGCGATCGGGAGCAGGCCATCGATCCGGAGGAATTCGCCGGGCTGATGGCGGAACTGGGATTGCATCCGGGGAAAGGAAAAATCCCGTGAGCCGCATCGAAAATGGGCATCCCAGAAGCGACGGCTGGGAAGGCGAGCCGGGACGGGCCATGGCCGGCGCTGCGATCGCCAGGTGCAAAGTCTCCGGGCGGAAGTGTGGGTGTCGGTGGCGGTACTGGGAGGGGACCTGTTGGGGAACGCCGGTCTGGCAGAGGAGTGTGAGTAAAGTTAACGTGGGTAAGCCACATCATCTTTGCTGAAAAAGCAGGACGAGAGGTGGCTCCTTCCAGAAGTGTTGTGGTTGCGCACACCAACACAGGAGGGCCATCTCTCGTCATGGACAAGATTCGTGCCGATGCGTCGTTGTCCCTTCAAGTCGTGGAAGATTACGTTTGGAACCTTGCGGTCGAGTGCTACCGCGAGACGTTGATCGAGGTGCTGTCTGCGCTGGACAAGGCCTTATACAACAAACGAGACCCCGAGCGGTATGTGTACAAGGAGATGCGGTCGCGGGATGTGCTGACGAAGGTGGGACCGATCTCGCTCAAGCGCCGCTACTACTGGGACCGGGTGGCAGAGTGTTACGTGTTCTTGCTGGATGAGGCGCTGGGGTTGGCCAAGCGGCAGCGTGTGAGCGAGTCGGTGCGAGCAGAAGCGGTTGAGGCGGCTGTGACCGGCGGTTCGTTTCGGGGCGCTGCAGCCGAGTTGGAGCGACGGGGCTGCCAGGTTCACGTCAGCCATGAGGCGGTGCGGCAGTGGACGATCCAGACCGGGAGGGCGATCGCAAGGGCGACGAAGCAACGGCAGGAGTCGACTGCGGGGACCCGGCGTGTCCCGGTGCTGTTCATCGAGGCGGATGGATTCTGGCCCGGTCGTCAGCGTGGCAAGAAGGCGGAAGTCCGGTTGTTCGTGATCCATGAGGGCTGGGTGAAGCGAACTGCGGGCAGCCAGGAATACAGCTTGGTGAACCGGCGTGACTTCGTTCCTGACCGCGGCAGGGACAGTTGGGAGCAGTTGAGCGAGTTTCTGGAGAGC
>DATCKG010000040.1:0-29011 GCA_036562385.1 Symbiobacteriaceae bacterium | reverse complement strand
TCACGCCGAGGCCGAACTGCGGGTCTCCGATGCGGAAGAAGCGCTGACCCGACTCACCGAGGCGGTGAAGACGGCGGGCGGCTACGTGCAGGAGACGAGCCAGAGCGGCACCCGGGAATCCGGGCTGCAGATCAGGGTGGTTCTCCGGGTTCCCGCTGACCAGTTCCGCTCCGTGGTGGACCTGCTGCCCACGGTGGGCGAGGTACGACACCGCCGGGAGTGGACCCAGGACGTCACCGAGGAGTACGTAGACCTGGAAGCCCGCATCGCGGCAAAGGAAACCCATCTGGAGCAGCTTCGCAAGCTCTATGAGCGGAGCGGCACCGTCCAGGAATTGATGGAACTGGAGAAGGAAATCGCCCGGGTGACGGGAGAGTTGGAGTCCCTCAAGGGGCGTTACCGGGCGCTCTCCAGCCAGGTGGCCCTCAGCACCATCACGGTGACGCTGACGGAAATCAGCATCGGTTCACCGCCGCCGGCTCCCCGGAACCTCTGGGAGCGCATGCGGCGCGGGTTTGTCACCTCCTGGAACGGCGTCATCAACAGCATGGCCGACCTGGTGGTTCTGCTCGTGATGTTGGTGCCGCTTCTGCTCTGGGTGGTGATCCTGGCCCCCATCGGGTTCGTGCTCTACCGCCTGATCCGGCGCCGGCGCAGGCCTCCCGCTGATCCCCAACCACAGTGAAGACGCGCAAGAGGGGCTGTCCCAAGAGCCATCTGAGATGGCCGAGGGACAGCCCCTCATGCTGCGGGGCCTTACTTTCCGCAGGGGCCAGACATCTGATCCTGGGCGAGGACGTCCTGGGCGGTGGCTGCATCGGTAATGAGGATGTCGCAGTAGCCGCCGCGGAGGGCGCCCAGAAGAGCCCGTCCCTTGTTGACGCCGGCTGCCAGGGCGATCACGCAGGGAATCCGCCTGAGTTCTTCGAGCGACAGCCCGATCGTGCGCGCATCCAGTTCAGGGTCGCATACTCGCCCGTTACCGTCGAAGTAGCGGGAGCAAATGTCGCCGACGGCGCCCTTGGCTTTCAGGGCCGCGATGTCCTCAGGGCTAAAGTACCCCGCTTTCACGAGGACCGATTCGGTACTCAGTGCCCCCACACTGACGAGGGCTTTGGTGGCCGACCGGCCGAGCGCAAGGACACGGGCCAGCCGCTCATCCTGGAGGAAAGCGGCCCGAATCCTCGGACTGCCGACGATATCCGGGCAAGGGAGGGTGTAGGCCTCTGCCCCGAGCCGCTCTGCAAGGCCCTGGACGACGTCAAGGGCATTGTTGTGGGTGTTCGCGCTGTCGATGCCGCCATTTAGCTGTACCACCATACTGCCCGGAAGCGGCAAGACCGGAAAGACCCGCACCAATTCGCCCAGGGAACTACCCCAGGAGACGCCGATGGTATCGCCGGGCTCAAGGAAGCGGGGAATGAAGTCAGCCGCCTCCTGAGCCACCGCCTGCTTGATCAGGAGATCGTCGAGCGCCGGCGTGGGGACCACCCGCACGGCCCGCAGCCCAAACCGGGCTGCCAGTTCCTTCTCCATTTTCAGCAGGTCGGCGTGGGGGTCCAGAATCAGGATCTTCACCAGACCCTTTTCCTTGGCCTCCTTCAGCAGCCGCGAAACCTTGGGCCGGGACAGGCCCAATCGCTTGGCAATTTCGTTCTGGGTCAGGTCTTCTTCGTAATAGAGGTGCGCGATTTCAACAAGCAGTCGCTCTTCGATCCTTCTTGTCCTGGCCATTTGCTACCGCAGGAAAGGGGCACCTTGGATATCACCAGTACTTGCTCTGTACCGCCACAATCTTGTCGTACGCGCCCGATTTCGTCAGGGCGTGGAAGGCGGTACAGAACACGTCGTAGAGGTCGTTGTAGATGGCGTGGTTCGCCATGTTGGGCTCCAGACGCCCCACCGAATGGACCATGTTCTCCACCGCCTCTTCGATGGAGCTGAACACGCCGGCGGCTGTCGCACCGAGTATGGCGGCGCCCAGCGTCGTGCATTCCGGGACCTTGAGGAGTTCAATCGGCCTGCCGTAGACATCCGCGTGGATCTGGTTCCACAGCGGACTCTTGGCGCCGCCGCCCGTGAGTCGGATGGCTTCGAACTGGGTTCCCAGCACCTCTTCCATCGCTTCGACGATCATCCGGATTTCAAAGGTGCAGCCCTCGAGGATGGAGCGGGCTACCATGGCCCGGTCGTGGACCAGCGAAAGCCCCAGGAAGCCGCCGCGGGCGTTGTGGACGTAGTGGGGCGTTACCTGGCCGACGAAGAATGGGAAGAAGAGATTCCCCTTGCACCCAACGGGAGCGGAGGCCGCCTGGGCGGTAATCAGATCGTAGACATCCATTCCCAGGATGCGGGCCGTTTCCCGTTCCACATGGGCAAAGTTGTCCCGGAACCAGCGGAGCGTCACGCCGGCGCAGTCGGCCTCGCCCTCCATATCCCACTTGCCGGGGATGGCGTGGCCGCCGCAGAGCACCTTGCCCTCCGGATCCGGCTTGCGGGAGTCCGCATGGGCCACCATCACGGCCGAAGTACCCACAGTGATCTCCGCCAATCCCTCGCGAATGATACCGGCGCCGATGGCAGCACACTGCTGGTCGCCGCCGCCCACGCAGATCGGCGTTCCAGGGGCAAAGCCGGTGGCTTCCGCTGCCTGCTTCGAGACCACGCCCACCTGCCGCATGGGCGGCCGCACAGGCGGCAGCTTTTCGAGGGGGATTTCAGCCAGGTCGCAGATCTCCTTGGACCAATCCAGCCGGTCGATCTCCATCATGCCGTTCAGCGTGAGGGAGGAGGGATCGGAGAAGATCTCTTCGGACCCCAACTTGTGGAGGAACCATTCCTGCCCGTTGACTACCTTCCAGGTCTTTTCCCAGACCTGAGGCAGGTTGTTCTTGACCCACATGATCTTGGGCAGCGACCAGTTGGCGTAAAGGGGTGTCCCGGTAATGCGGTGATAGTCCTTTTCGGAAATGCGGGACTTCAGCGTTTCCAGTTCAGCCCCGGAACCGCGGTTGCAGTTCCAGACGATGGAGTTGTGGAGGCAGTTCCAGTCCCGATCGATGCAGACGAAGGTGCCACGCTGGCTGGAGAAGCCCACGGAGGCGATCTCTCTGGGGTCGATACCTGTCTTCGCGATGACTTGCCGGCTGGCCTCGCAGATCTTTTCCCAGACCAGGTTCATGTCCTGCTCTACCCAACCCGCCTGGGGGTAGATGCAGGGGTACTCCCTGTAGGCCGTGCCGATGACGTTTCCTTGCAGGTCGGCGATCATGACGGTGCACCCAGTGGTTCCGGCGTCGATGCCGCATACATATCTGGCCATGCGCTGCCACCTCCAGGTAGAGTGCGTACGTTGCCTCGACTTGCTCGGTGATGGATGGGTGCAGATGGTGGTGGATGAGCGAAGGTTCAGGTCGTTCTGCCGCCTGAAGCCAAAATCGTGTCGCCGATGACGTAGCTGGCCAGATCGGAAACGAGAAACAGGACCACGTTGGCGATTTCCTCCGGGTCGGCGATGCGGCCCAGCGGAATATCCTTCATGCGCCGCGCCCGCTTTTCCGGATCGGGGTTCGCTTGGTAGTACATTTCGGTATCCATGTAACCGGGGGCTACGCAGTTGACCTTAATCCCAAGGGGAGTGAGTGTTCTAGCCGCGTACTTGGTCAGGGCGATAATGCCGGCCTTCACCGGACCGTAGGCGGGACCCATGGTGCCGCCGGTGATGCCGGAGGTGGAGGAAATGTTGACGATGTGGCCACCGCCCTGCGCTTGCATGATCGGGACGACTGCCTGGGTGCAGAGAAAGGCAGCACGCAGACAGGTCCGGTAGGCCAAGTCCAGGTCGGCCACGGGGGTGTCGAAAAACGTGCCGGTGGGACAGACGCCGGCGTTGTTGACCAGGATGTCGATGCGGCCAAAACGCTCCTGGGTGCTGGCGACGAGCCGCTTTACGTCGGCTTCTTCACCCACATCGGCCTGGACAACAAGCGCATCCGCGCCCAGCCTCCGCACTTCTTCGGCGGCGGCCTCAGCCTGGCTGGCGTTGCGGTGGTAGTTGATGACAATGCCGCGGCAGCCTGCTTCCGCCAACCGCCGGGCGATAACTCGTCCCAGCCCCCGGGAAGAACCTGTTACCACGGCGACTTTGCCCGTGAGCGAGACGGTGACCATCGTTCTTTCCTCCTTTCGCTGCAGCCATTGAACAAGTGTTCATAGATGAACCAAAGCTCAAATTGATTATTCGCTTTACTACAGACAAGTTCCTGCTCCGGAACATACTGTCTTACAGATTAGCAACATACACAATCACGGAATGATGTCGGGACCCGGCCTTGCCATATTCGGGCCTTCCTTCCCTCCAGCGATGAAACCTGAGCGAAAAAAAGCGCTAGCGGTGCGGCACCGCTAGCTCACGTTGCAGACAAAGGCGCCCCTCTTGGCCGCCGTTGCGGCTCAAGAGGGGCGATCTCCTTCGGGGTGACACCCGGGGCTTTGGCCTTGGCGATTCGAGGGAGTCCTTCCACCGGCGGCATCCTGTGAAAGCCGGACCCTTTCCGTCTCAGTCCCGGTAGTATTCCAGCGGCATCTTCAGCCGCAGCGAATCCTCGCAGGCGCTGCGGAGGCCATGCAATACATCCGCAAAGGCCTCAGCAAAGGGGATCGTGGCCAGGTCCACCCGGGCCACCGCCGGCTTGCCGTGGACGTGGGCAAAGTCCCACTGGGTGGCCGGCGGCAGATGCAGACCCGGCAGTGCCACCGGGGCCCCGGATCCTCCCATGGCCTTGGTGCGCCAGCCCAGGTATCCGTCATCCCGGCGCTCGATCCGTTCGAAATAGCATTCGTAGTGGCCGGAGGGGAGACCCTCCGTCGAGCGGAAGCCCACCGGCGGCGGCAGCTGGGCCGCTACCGCCCGAATCCCATCCGGAGTGGGGAAGATCCGGATCACGCCCCGGGGCGCTACCACCTGGGGGCTGCGGGAGGGGGGTGCGTACATCCCGCCCAGCAGGGCGCCGTCCCTGCCCCGGAAGAGGAGGCAGGGCACCGTGATCGCCTGCATCCGTTCCGTAAGGGAGAGAAGTTCCTGCAGCAGGGAGCGGCAGGCCACCGGTTGGAGGGAACCCCGGAGGCTCGCAGCGATGCGGAGGAAAAAGGGATAGGCTTCGGCGCCCAGATCCCGCACCAGCTCTTCCAGCGCTTCCAGCCGGTCCAGCGCCAGGTGGCGGGGGTCGGCTCCTTCCACGGTAAGATGGCAGAAGGGGCGCATGCTGCACCCTCCTTTGTTCAGAGGAAGCTTCGTGTAGTATACCTGATCCGGCCCGTCCTGGGGAGACCCGGGCCGCCCCGGGCAGACTCGGGGCGGTAAACACTTCGAATAGGCGTAAGTTTGGGTACAGAAAGAACGGAGTATCTACAGTAGGTAGTACGATCGTTGACATACATGAGCAATTCGGACTACAATGGGGCCGATTGTTCGCCATATTCCTGCTGGTTAGGGGGCTGTTTATCGGGTCCGGATGCTAGAGCCGAAGATCGATGGGATTACGGGGATTCTGATGCGAAAGGAGCGGTAGGTGGGCATGCGTGAGTTCTTTCGCCGCCATCACTTCCTGATGCGAAGGCTGCACTCCCTGTTTGGCATCATCCCGGTAGGTGGATTCCTGGCTTTCCACCTGTACGAGAACGCCGTGGGTGCCTGGCGGGGAGCCGATCACTACAACGCCATCGTGGAGGCCATCAACTCCATCCCGGCGCTTCCGGTGATCGAGATCCTGTTTATCTTCATCCCGCTGTACTTCCACGCACTGTACGGAATCTACATCGCAGCCCAGGCCCGGCACAACGTTGCCGAATACAGCTACGGCAGGAACTGGGCCTTCTTCTTCCAGCGTCTGACGGGTATTATCACGCTGTTCTTTGTCACGTACCACATCTGGCACTTCCGGCTCAAGAAGCTGCTGGGGATCATGCCCTCCTTTGACATGGTGGCCCAGGCCTTTTCGGTGCCCTGGATCGCCGCTATGTACATCATCGGGGTGACGGCTGCGGCCTACCATCTGTGCAACGGCATCTTCACGTTCCTGATCACCTGGGGCATTACCATCGGGCCGAAGAGCCAGCGGGTCTCCAGCATCGTGACCAACGCGGCTTTTGTGGGCCTGAGTGCATTGGGTATTGCCGCAGTCTTCGCATTCCGCGCGTAATTTAGGAGGGATCAGTCCATGCCCAAGATTATTGTCGTCGGCGGTGGCCTGGCTGGTCTCATGACCACCATCAAGGCAGCAGAAGCAGGCTTTCACGTGGACCTGATTTCGCTGGTTCCCGTCAAGCGCTCGCACTCCGTCTGCGCCCAGGGCGGCATCAACGGCGCAGTCAACACCAAGGGCGAGGGAGACTCCCCCTGGCAGCACTTTGACGACACGGTCTACGGCGGTGACTTCCTGGCCGACCAGCCTCCGGTCAAGGCGATGTGCGAGGCTGCTCCTGGCATCATCTATCTCCTGGACCGCATGGGAGTTCCCTTTAACCGGACTCCGGAGGGCCTGATCGACTTCCGCCGGTTCGGCGGCACGCTCCACCACCGGACCGCTTTTGCCGGCGCCTCCACGGGCCAGCAGTTGCTCTACGCGTTGGACGAGCAGGTGCGCCGCTGGGAAGTGGAGGGCCGCGTCACCAAGTGGGAGGGCTGGGACTTCACCGGCCTGATCCTGCACGAGGGGCGTGTGGTGGGCTGCACCGCCCAGAGCCTCCACACCATGGAGCACCGGGCGTTCAAGGCCGACGCCGTGGTGATGGCCACCGGCGGCATCGGCATGATTTTCGGAAAGTCCACCAACTCGGTCATCAACACCGGTTCGGCGGCCGCCATCGTGTATCAGCAGGGCGCCGTCTATGCCAACCCTGAGTTCATCCAGGTTCACCCGACGGCCATCCCCGGCGATGACAAGCTTCGCCTGATGTCCGAGTCCATCCGCGGCGAGGGCGGTCGCGTCTGGACGTACAAGGACGGCAAGCCCTGGTACTTCCTGGAGGAGAAGTACCCGAAGTACGGCAACCTGGTGCCCCGTGACATCGCTACCCGGGAGATCTTTGACGTCTGCGTCCGTCAGGGCCTGGGCGTCGACGGCAAGAACCAGGTCTTCCTGGACATCACCCACATTCCGGCGGATGTGGCCCGGCGGAAGCTGGGGGCCGTGCTGGATATCTACCAGAAGTTCGTCGGCGACGATCCCACCAAGGTGCCGATGAAGATCTTCCCCGGCATGCACTACAGCATGGGCGGTCTCTGGGGCCGGTACGAGAAGAAGGCCAACGGCGATCTGGACACCGACAGCCCGCGGACCATGATGACCACGATCCCCGGTGTCTATGTCGCCGGCGAGGCCAACAACCAGTACCACGGCGCCAACCGCCTCGGGGCCAACTCCCTGGTCTCCTGCATCTTTGACGGCATGATCGTTGGTCCGGCGGCGGTCAAGTACGTCAA
Source organism: Symbiobacteriaceae bacterium (assembly GCA_036562385.1). Classification (GTDB taxonomy): domain Bacteria; phylum Bacillota; class Sulfobacillia; order Symbiobacteriales; family Symbiobacteriaceae; genus DATCKG01. Next base: position 21,528 of record DATCKG010000040.1, on the reverse strand, counting down.
GGGCCTGGACGTGACCCCTGCTGAGGAGCTGCCCGAGTCCATCTTCGAGGCGGCTGTCCGGGAGCAGGAGGAGAAATTCAACCGGATCCTGCGGATGGACGGGCCCGAGAACCCCTACAAGATCGCGGACGAGCTCGGCCAGTGGATGACCGCCAATGTGACGGTGGTCCGCTACAACGACCGGCTCGAGGAGACCCTGAACAAGATCGCCGAACTGAAGGAACGGTACCAGAAGATCGGCGTGCCCGATACCGGCAACTACTCCAACCAGCCGGCGGTCTTCACCCGGTGGCTGCACGGCATGCTGACGCTGGCTGAGACGATCACCAAGGCCGCGCTGCTCCGGAATGAGTCACGCGGCGCTCACTACAAGCCCGAGTATCCGGAACGGGACGATGAGCACTACCTGCAGACGACCCTGGCCACCTGGACGCCCGATGGCCCGAAGATCACCTACACGCCTGTGGATATCACCCATATCAAACCGCGCAAGCGTGACTACTCCAAATAAGGATGGAGGAGGGCAGTCCGACCATGGCGACCAAGTACATCGAACTGCGCATCAAGCGGCAGGAAGGTCCGGGTAAGCCCTCCTACTGGGAGGACTTCAAGATTCCCTATCGGCCGGGCCTGAACGTCATCTCCTGTCTGATGGAGATTCGCCGGAATCCCGTCACGGCCGACGGCCGGAAGACCACTCCGGTGGCCTGGGAATGCAACTGCCTGGAAGAGGTCTGCGGTGCCTGTACGATGGTGATCAACGGCCGGGTGCGGCAGAGCTGCTCCGCCCTGGTTGACAACCTCACCCAGCCGATCATTCTGGAGCCCATGAAGTCCTTCCCGGTGGTGCGGGACCTGATCGTGGACCGCAGCCGGATGTTTGAGGCCCTCAAGCGGGTCAAGGCGTGGGTCCCCATCGACGGTACCTACGACCTGGGGCCGGGTCCCCGCCAGAATCCGAAGGATCAGGAGTGGATGTACAAGCTCTCCACCTGCATGACCTGCGGCTGCTGCGTGGAGGCTTGCCCGAACTACAACGAGAAGACGGAGTTCATCGGTCCGGCGGCCATCAGCCAGGCGCGGCTGTTCAACGCCAACCCGACGGGCAAGATGATTGCCCACGAGCGGCTGGAGGCGCTGATGGGCCCCGGCGGCATCAGCGAGTGCGGCGGCGCGCAGAACTGCGTGAAGGTGTGCCCCAAGGGAATTCCGCTCACCACCTCCATCGCCGAAATGTACCGGCAGGTTACCGTCTACTCCATCAAGAAGTTCTTTACGGAGTAGCCGGCAGGATCGAAAAGACCCGGTGCCCTTTCGCCAAGGGGGCCGGGTCTTTTTGTCCACCTGGATGGTTTCAGCTTGTTATGAAAATCCTAACCCATCAGTAGGAAGCAATTGTGACTTTTTGCGAGCGCAGTGTGCGCTTTTCGTTGCGTTGACACCGCGACAGGGGGGATGTTATGTTATAGATGTCTAAACAACTGGTCAACCAGGCAAACAGATGCCTGCTTTACTCCATCACGATGGGGCACGCACCAGTGTCAGTGCGGGAAAACGGGTGGTAGAGGCCATGAGACGTTATGCTTCAAAACCCCCAAAAGGCGACGTGTCGCTGTCGCACCTGTTTGGACCTGTCTCCATGCGGTCTGGGGTTGCACCATACGTGCAAATCGCGGACGAGATCCGCGAAGCCATCAAGCGCTCCATGTTCCGGCCGAATCAGCAACTTCCGCCGGAAAACATGCTGGCGGCAGCGTTCCAGGTGAGCCGAACCACCATCCGAAGTGCATTGGACATGCTGGCCGAGGAGGGCCTCATTTATAAGGTTCGCGGCCTGGGTACCTTCGTGGCCGAACCGAGACCTGAGGGAGAGCTACACCGCCTGCGTGGTTTTTACGAGGACATGACTGCGGCCGGTTACACTGTGACCACGGAGCTTTTAACGGCCGAGGAGACGGTGCCCGATGCGGCGATCGCTGAAGCGCTCCGCCTGGAAAGCGGCGCCACCATTTACCTCACCGAGCGGCGGCGCTTCGCCAACGGAGAACCGGTGGTTGTCTCCCGGGAGCATATCCCCGCATCCCTGTGTCCCGAATTGCTCCACGACATGAAAAGTGGCCGGGTGGAGTCCCTTTACGCCTACCTGGAGCGAAAAGGGCTGCGCGTGCGCCGGGCGGTGCTGCAGTTCTCGGCCGTTGCGGCCACCGGCCGGATCAGCGAGCTCCTCGACATGTCCCAGGGAACCCCCGTCCTGCTTGAGAAGCGGCTATCCATGACCATCGACAACAAGCCCATCTGTTGGGGCTTCAGCTACTTCCGGGGCGACCGGTATGCGCCGGCCGTCGAGATGGAACGGTGAGCGCCAGAGCAGCCAAAAAAATTCGCGCCATAGGCGCGGATTCCAAGCCAGTACCTCTGATTCTGCTTGCTCAGTCCAGTTTTCCCGGTGTTCTCAGGGACCCCAGGGGAAAGGAGGTGTGAGATGTGCCAATCGTAATGGTCCGCTCGGATGACAGGCTGATCCACGGGTTGGTTGTGACGCACTGGATGGGGCACATGCGGTTCAACCGGGCCGTGGTGGTGGATGAAGTCACCGCCCGTAGCCCGGGACTCACGTCCGTTCTGAAGTTCGCGGCACCGCCGGGGCTCAAGGTCACGGTCCTGACCGAGGCCGAAGCCGTCGAGAAATTGACCAACGGTACCTTTGACAAGGACCGGGTCATTGTCATCGCCAAGAGCCCGGCCGTGTTCCAACGGCTGCGCGAGGCTGGCTGGAAAGGGTTTTCCGAGCTGAACCTCGGCCCATCCAGCTACAAACCCGGTGCCATTAACGTCGGTCCCAACACCGCTCTCTTACCGGAGGAGGTGAAAGCCTGCGAGCAGTTGGTTGCTGATGGGGTCCGCGTCTATGTGCAGTTAATTCCTCCTGAAACGCCGGTGGAATGGGCAAACGCTATTCGCAAAGCAACGGGGCAAAAGTAGCAATGGGGCAAACGTCGAAAGGAGACTGACCTATGGAGATCACAGTAATTCAGGCTGCTCTCATTGCGTTCTTTACGTACCTGGGATCGCTGGGAAGTGCCCTCTTCTTCGGACACTCCGGCGGATGGTACGTGTTTGGCCGCCCCCTGATCGCAGGCGCTGTGGTCGGAATCATCCTGGGCGATGTGCCCACAGGTATCATGATGGGGGCAGCCATCCAGGCTCTCTACATTGGCGTTCTCGCGGTCGGTGGCACGATTCCCGCGGACGCCGCCTTCGCAGGGTACCTGGGCACAGCGCTGGCCATGGCCGCTGGCGCCAGCACTGAAGTAGCTATCGCACTGGCAGTTCCCTTCGGCATGGTAGGCCAGGCCGCGTGGCAAATCTTGTCGGTAGGTAACGCAGCCTGGGCGCACTATGCCGACCGGCTCGCTGAGAAGGGAGACCTGGATGGCGTCACCCGCATCGACTATTTGGCTCAGAGCGGTGCGTTCCTGTTGCGCTTTATACCGGCCTTCTTGATCGTCTACTACGGCTCCGCTTTCGCCGACTCGCTCCTGGCTGCAATTCCGCCGCTCGTTTCCCAGATGCTCTCGGTCCTCGGCAATATGCTGCCGGCCGTCGGTCTTGCGATCCTCCTCAAGCAAACCGCCAATCGCGACTGGCTACTTTCGGCTTTCCTGCTCGGCTATGCGCTGGTCGCCTATCTCAAGCTTTCCGTCGTCGCAGTAGCAGTTTTGGCAGCTGTCGTGGCCGTCTTCCACTACCAGTATCGCTTTGCACGCCAGGGGGAGGATTAAGTCATGACTGTCTCCGGAGAAGCGAAGCGGCTTAGCAAGCGCGAGCTGAACGGCATGTGGTTGCGGTGGATCTTCTTCAACCTGGCAGCGTTTAGCATGGAGCGGATGCAGGCCATCGCGTTCGTCCACATGCTCTCACCGCTCTTCAAGAAATATTACACAACCAAGGAAGAGCTTCGCAACGCCGTCACTCGGCACCTGAGCTTCTTCAACACCGAACCGCAGGTCGGCGCGCTGATCGGCGGTATCGTGACCGCTATGGAAGAAGAGCGGGCACGTGGTGCGGAGGTTCCGGACGAGGCCATTCAGAGTGTCAAGGTCGGTCTGATGGGTCCCCTGGCTGGTATTGGCGACTCCCTGATTCAGGGAACGCTGATCCCGATTCTGCTCAGCATCGGCATTGCGCTGGCTGCCAACGGCAGCATGGCGGGACCCATCTTCTACTTCGTATCGTACCTGGTGGCTGTACTGGGGACTTCCAACTGGCTGTTCCACACGGGGTATCGGTACGGTGTTAGCGCAGTGGAGTCCTTCCTGAGCACCGGGCAACTCCAGTATGTGACGGAGAGCCTGGCCGTCATGGGGCTTACGGTGGCCGGCGCGGTGACGGCCTCGGTGGTCTCCCTGAAGACGAAGGTTGCGATGGTGTCCGAAGGTAAGACCGCCTTTGAACTGCAGTCCATGCTGGACGGCATCATGCCCGGACTTCTCCCGCTGGCTCTGACTCTGCTGCTTTGGTGGCTCATGGCCCGCAAGGGTCTCTCTGCCAACCGGGCCATTCTCCTGTGCCTTGTCCTCGCCGTGGTGGGCGTTCTGATCGGCGTCTTCTAAAACACGAGGAGGGAAGCCCGGGGTGGTATCGGTAGCGCTCGTTTCCCACAAAGGTTTTGCCAGCGGCCTTCTGCAGAGTGCCGAGATGATTCTGGGGAAGGAGGTGGTCAAGGACGTCCAGACCATCGAACTGGATGGCCTGATGGGAATCGAGAAGTTTTCAGACCAACTGAAAGCTTGGCTTGACACCTGCAACGATCCGGACGGTGTGTTGGTCCTGGCCGACCTCTTTGGTGGCAGCCCCTGCATCGCCGCACTGACGGCGGCTGTGGAGCGGGCGGACAAGCCGCCTGTGGAGGTAGTCGGCGGCGTGAACCTGGGGATGCTGATCGAGGTCCTCATGAACCGCCCCACGGGCATGCCACTTACCGACCTTGTGGAGGCGGCCAAGAACGCCGGACTGGAATCGGTGGTTGCGGCTCGTGACCGGCAAGCAGCGGAATCAGACACGGATTAGGATTCCTCAGGGCCAACGCTGCGCCGTGGTCCCACCAGACAATACCGAAACACTACAAATACTTGCATACACCATGAACTATTGTACGGAAAGGGGAAGATCGATCATGGCACGTCTACCGCGTTGGGCTCAGCGGCTCATGGAGCAGCACCCTGGTGCTGAAATGCCCACCGCTGACAATCCGATTCCGGCTTGGCTCGAGGAAGAGGCCAAGAAGCGTCCGCTGTGGTATACCATCCGGGAGGCGAAGGAGGTCCGCACCGGCCATCCGTACCTGGTTTATGACGAGCTGATTAAGCAGCCGAACCAGTGGGCAGAGATCCTGGAACAGCCCGAGCAGGTTATCCGGATGGCCGACCTGCTGCGGCAGCGGGACATCCGTGAAGTGATCTTCACGGGCTGCGGAAGTGCCTTCTTCACGGCCCTGCACGGCGCTTACACCTTCGAGCGGTTCACCGGGATTCGGACCCGTGCGGTTGAGTCCTACGAGCTGGTTCACTACTTCCCGCCGGTGGATCGCAAGCACACCGCGGTGATTGCCCACTCCGGTACGGGCGGCAGCATCGAAACGGTAGAAGCCATCCGTGTGGCCAAGCAGCATGGCCTCCTGGCGCTGGCGATTACCAATACCGATGTCAGCCCCGTCCTGGACGAGGCCCACGACGCCATGATCTACCTCACCCATCAGGGGTGCGGGCCCTGCATCTCCGTGGTCTCGACTCGGATTCTGATGCAGACCATGCTGGCCCGTCAGCTTGCCCGCCCCGACGTCGACACCGCCAGCATCGATGCCTCCCTGCAGGCGCTGCCTGCTGCGGGTCGTGAGTTCATGGCCACGTATCCGCCGATTGTGGAGGCCTTCGCCAAGGCGACGTCCTCGGTGGAATCCTTCTTCCTGGTCGGCAGCGGCCCCAACTACTTCACGGCCAGGGAAGGCACCCTCAAGCTTGAGGAGCAGAGCCTCCTGGTGGGCAAGGCCTATCGCACCGGCGACTTCCACCACGACGCGCTGTCGCTGCTCTCGCCCACCCGGTTGGTGATTGCGGTGGCGGCGGCAGGCCCGGCCAACCAGCGCCTGGTCGACGTACTGCGGGCCGCTCGGGAAGGGCTGTGCCCCACGCTGGCGGTCGAGTACGGCAACGTGCGCGGCCTAGCTGCCTATGCGGACCATGCCTGGCACATCCCTGGCGACATCGTGGAAGACGTGGCGCCGATTCTCCTGACGCTGCCCTTCCAGATGCTGGGCTACTTCATGGGCGTGGTGCGCGGCAAGAACCCGGATACGCTGGCCACGGACAAGCTCTCTAACGCCCGAGCCTGGCTGACGGCGTTCCCGCTGGGCACTCACTAATCCATTGAGCGATTCCCCACGACCAAGAGAATAGGTGAGGGAGGGGGTTCCAACCCCCTCCCTCTCTATATTTTTCCGAATGTCAATGTATCCCGGTGAATCGCGACGCTCTGCACCAGCCCGATGGCCAGCAGGCAGGACACCAGGGCACTGGGACCGTAGCTCATGAACGGCAGCGGAATGCCGGTCACCGGCGTGACCCCCATGGTCATGCCGATGTTCTCCAGTACATGGGTCGCGATGATCGCTCCCACGCCCACCGCCAGCAGGGCGCCGTACTGGTCCCGGGCCATCTGGGCGACGTTGCTGATGCGGTACAGGATGAGTCCGAACAGGCCGATAACAGCGATGCCGCCCACGAAGCCGAACTCTTCCACCAGGACCGCAAAGATGAAGTCCGTGTGATGGAACGGCAGGTAGCCCAGCTGGTGCAGGGCGCCCTGGCGGTAGCCCTGGCCCGTAAGCCCGCCGGAGCCGATGGACACCTTGGACCGCATGACCTGGTAGCCGGCGCCCCCGGGGTCGGACTCCGGATACAGGAACGTGTGAATGCGTTCCCAGTGGTGCTCCTGAAGAGGGAAGTTGACTCCGAAGTGGTAGTGGCTGTAGACAAGCCCCGCGACTCCCATGGCGCAGACCAGTAGGGCCGCCAGCACCTTCTGCCCCGGAAAGCCTGCCGCGTAGACCAGGATGACGCTGACCGCGGCGATCACCAGGCTGGTCCCCAGGTCCCCCTGCAGCATCACCAGCACCAAGATGGGGAGGACGTGCAGCACCGGCGGAATCAGGTCCAGCCAGGCCTGCAGCCGTTCCTGCCGTTCCAGGAGTCTGCTGAGGGTGATCACCAGCAGCACCTTGCTGATTTCCGAAGGCTGTACGGAGAAGTACTTGAAGTCAATCCAGCTCTTGCTGCCGTTGACTTCGGTGCCCACCAGGAGCACCAGCAGCAGCAGGAAGATGTTGATGCCATACAAGAACCAGTACATTCCCCGGAGTTCTGCGTAATCCAGCAGGGAGAGGGCGGTTCCGGCCGCCAACCCCAGGACGATGGCAGTGCACTGCTTGATCATCAGGCTCTTGGCCGTCGCAGGGCCGAAAAGGAGAACGGCGCTGGAGAGCACCACGAGCCCCACGCCGAGGGTTGCCGCCACCGCACCGGTGAGCCACCAGTCCGACTTCTTCAGGTAGCGGGGATGCAGGTACAAGGGACTCGCCTCCAGGATGTACGCTCTATCCTAAGACTCCGAAAGCGGTCGAAAGGTTCCGTGTAGCCGGTCTCTTCCATTATGGCGAAGATTTGGCGACATGGAAATCCCTCCAGGACCTGACGAAACGTCTCCGACAGGGCCGGGAAAGTTAACCGGGGGCGTACAGGGAGGCGGGTATCACACCGGTGCCAACGGGACCAAATGGAAAGGGAGGATGGCCATGGCTTATTGGTTGATGAAGTCGGAACCGGAGGTGTACAGCTACGACGATCTGGTCGCGCAGGGGCGGGACCAGTGGGACGGGGTGAAAAATGCCGTGGCCCTGAAACACATGCGGGCCATGCGCCCGGGTGACCGCTTCCTTTTCTACCACAGCGGCACCCAGCGGGCCGTGGTGGGGGTGGGGCAGATTGTTTCGGAGCCCTATCCGGACCCTGCTTTGGCTGATCCCCGCTACGTGGTGGTGGACGTGGCGCCTGAGTACCGCCTGTCCCGCCCGGTTACCCTGGCCGAAATCAAGGGGGACCCTGACCTGGCCGATTGGGAACTGGTGCGGCTGCCCCGGCTGTCCGTGATGCCGGTCACCGAGCGGCAGTGGCAGCGGATTCACGAGTTGGCGCGGCGCTGACCCTCACCAGCCGCCGCCCTGGCGCCCGTCGATATAGATCGGGTGCTCAGGGGGCCTGCCCTCGCACCAGTACCGGTCAAAGTCGGTCACACCGGCTTCCCGGAGGATCTCCTCGTCGGTGAGCATTCGCCCGGTGCACCGGGAGGGCTCCTGCCGCAAGATGGCCATCACGGCGTCGCACAGAATCTCAGGGGTCCGCCACTGGGACCGCTCCCCCAGGCGGTTGACGATCACCGCCGCGGTTTCGATGGGGGTCACCGGCCACAGGGCGTTGGCGGCGATGTTGTCAGCCCGGTGCTCCTCGGCGATGCCGATGGCCAGCCGGGCCATCCCCATCTTGCTGATCATGTAAGCCACCATGTTCGGGTTGGCCCGGGTGGAGATGGGCGGCGCCATGTTGATGATGTGGCCCCACCGCTGCCGCTTCATGTAGGGCAGCACGTAGTACGAGCAGAGATACGCGGCCCGGACGTTGACCGCCATCAGCAAGTCAAACCGCTTGGGCGGGGTCTCGAGCACCGGCTTCCACCACAGGGCGCCCGCGTTGTTGATGAGAATATCGATCCGCCCGAAGGTTTGCGCCGCCTGCTCCACCATGGCGGCGATTTGTTGTTCGTCCCGGACATCCACTCGGACCGGCAGGGCCCGGCGTCCCCGCTTGCGGATTTCCTCCGCGGTCTCATAGATGGTCCCCTGCAGCTTTTCGGTGGACTGCTCGGTCTTGGCAGCCACCACCACATCCGCGCCTTCCTCGGCCAGGCGGATCGCCAGGGCTCGGCCGATCCCCCGACTGCCTCCGGTGACAATCGCCACACGCCCCTCCAGCACCTTACCCACCAATCATCCCTCCACTCAGAATGGATCTACCTTTTTTAATTCAAGACGATAGGTGAGTCTCCTGTCAGGGACCTATGGCGACCCTAGGAGCCACAGCCAATTGCGGCCCAGGTTACAAAAGGGTAGGCTATTTGTGGGGCCCGAATCGTCTTTTCGTAGAGTATTTCGGTACCCATAGTAACAGTCCCACAGCGTTGGGTTGGAGAGGAGCGGTGGTGCGCCGAATGGGTTTCAATGACCGACTCCTAAGGGCCTGCCGGAGAGAGCCGGTGGACCGCACTCCGGTCTGGTTCATGCGTCAGGCAGGCCGGTACCAGCCGGAGTACCGGTCCCTCAAGGAGCGCTACAGCCTCTTTGAGATCTGCGAGCAACCAGAACTTTGTGCGCAGGTCACCATGCTGCCGGTGGAGCAGCTTGGCGTGGACGCGGCCATCCTCTTTTCGGACATCATGACGCCCGTGCGGGGCATGGGGGTGGACGTGGCTCTGAACCCCGGCCCGGTCATGGCCCGACCGATCCGGACCATGGCCGACGTGGAGGCGCTGCGGCCCCTGGTGGTGGAGGAGTCCATCCCATACGTGCCCGAGACCATCCGGATCCTGGTCCGGGAACTGAAGGTGCCCCTCATCGGCTTTGCCGGCGCGCCTTTCACCCTGGCCAGCTACATGGTGGAGGGCGGGCCGTCCAAGCATTATCTTGTGGTCAAGCGGATGATGTACGAGGAGCCGGCCATCTGGTCCGCACTCATGGAGAAGCTGACCGTCATGACGGTGGACTACCTGTTGGCGCAGATCCGGGCCGGGTGTCAGGTGGTGCAGCTCTTCGACAGCTGGGTAGGCAACCTCACGGTGGAGGACTATGAACGGTACGTCAAGCCCTACACGGCCCGGGTGGCAAAGGCCGTCCGGGAGGCGGGCGCCTTCCTGATCCACTTCGGCTTTGGCACCGGCCACCTGCTGCCGTCTATGGCCTCTGTCGGGGTGGACGTGCAGGGGGTGGATTGGAAGGAGCCCCTGGATCAAGCCTGGGCCCGGATCGGGTACGATGTGGGCGTTCAGGGGAACCTGGACCCGGCGGCGCTCTACGCTCCGGCTCCGATTCTGGAGGAAAAGGTAAAGGCGATCCTGCGCAGGGCCCAGGGGCGGCCGGGCCACATCTTCAACCTGGGCCACGGTGTGCTCCCGACCACGCCGATGGATGCCCTCAAGCGGGTGGTGGAGATCGTCCACAGCGTCGATCCGCAGGAGGTGGGATGCGTTGACTGAACAGCCCATCGGGGTACTGGTGATGGCTTACGGCTCTCCGAACCGCCCGGAGGATATTTTGCCGTACTACACCCACATCCGGGGCGGCCGGGCGCCGTCACCGGAACTGCTGAAGGACCTGGAGGCCCGGTATGAGGCCATCGGCGGCTCCAAGCTAAACCAGATCAGCATGGCCCAGGCCCGGTCTCTGGGGAACGAACTGAACGCGGCGGGCGACGGCCGGACGTACAGGATCTACTTTGCCAACCGGCACTGGGAGCCGTGGATTCCCGATGTGGTGCGGCAGATGGCCCAAGACGGCATCCGGCAGGCAGTGGCCCTGACGCTGGCGCCCCAGGGTTCCCGGATGAGCTCCGACGCGTACATGGAGCAGGTGGACGCAGCGAACCGGGAACTGGGCGAGCCGATTCGGTTCATCAAGATCCGAAGCTGGCACCTGGAGCCGGACTTCATCCGGGCCCAGGCCCAGCAGGTGGAGGCGGCGCTGACGCGGTTCCCGGAGGCCACCCGGGAGACGCTGCCCGTCATCTTTACCTGCCACAGCCTGCCCCAGCGGATCCTCACCTGGAACGACACCTACCCGGTCCACCTGCGGGAGATGGGGGAGGCCATCGCCCGGGAGGTGGGCCTGAAGCGGATCGACTTTGCGTACCAGAGTGCCGGCCGGACCGCGGAACCCTGGCTCGGTCCGGACGTGGCGGAGAAGGTGGCGGAACTGGCGGCGCAGGGCGAGCGGGCGGTACTGGTCTGCGCGGCCGGTTTCATCTCCGACCACCTGGAGGTCCTGTACGACCTCGACATTGACCTCAAAGCCAAGGCCGAGCAGTTGGGAATCCATTTCGAGCGCACCCCGATGCTTAACGATCATCCCCTGCTGGCCCGGGCGCTGGCCAGTGCGGTTCGCCGTGCCCTTCGGGAGGCGGCGGTATGACCCAGCGGGTTGTCATCGCCGGAGGCGGCATCACAGGACTCACCGCAGCCTACCGCCTGCAGCAGAAGGCCAGGACCTCCGGCATCCCCGCGGAGATCCTGGTGGTGGAGCGGGAGCCGCGGCTGGGGGGCAAGACCCAGACGGAGAAGATCGACGGATTTATCATCGAGCAGGGACCGGACTCGTTCATCGCCTTCAAGCCCTGGTTCGGCCAGCTCTGCCGGGAACTGGGACTTCCCACCGTGGGGCCCAACCCCAAGGTCAAAACCACCTACATCTATTTCCGGGGCCGGATGGAGCAACTTCCGGTGGGGATGCAGATCATGATCCCTACCCAGATCTGGCCCTTCCTCAAGACGCGCCTGCTTTCCCCCATGGGAAAGCTGCGGGCGGGCCTGGAGCCGTTCATTCCTCCTCGCCGGAGCGATGAGGATGAGAGTATCGCCAGTTTCGTCCGCCGCCGCTTCGGCAGGGAGATCCTGGAGAACCTGGCGGGGCCCCTGATGGGCGGCATCTACGGCGGCGATTACGAGATCGTCAGCATGAAAACCACCTTTCCCCGCTTCATGGAGATGGAGCGGACGCACGGGAGCCTTCTGCTGGCCACCTGGCGCAACAAGAAAAAGTACCGCCCCCAGGGTCCCACGGGCAGCCCCTTTGAGACGATCCCCACCGGGCTGCACGACGCGGTGGAGGCCCTGGTGCGGGCCAGTACGGATGTCCGCTACCTGGCGGGCACCTCCCTGGAGGGATTGGCGCCGGCCGAAAGCGAGGGTGGATACCATCTCCTCCTGAGCAACGGCGACCGGCTGCGGGCCGATGCCGTGGTGCTGGCCACCCCCGCGTACGTATCCGCGGACCTGATGCGGGACCGGTGGCCGGAGGTGGCCGATCTGTTGGCGGAGATTCCCTATGGCAACTCCGTGGTGGTGGCCCTGGCCTACCGGCGGAAAGACGTGGCCCATCCGCTGGACGCGTCGGGCTTTCTGGTTCCCATCCGGGAGCCCCTGGAGGTGACCGCCAGCACCTGGGTCTCCTCCAAGTGGCCCCATGCCGCACCGCCGGACAAGGTCCTGCTGCGGTGCTTCGTGGGACGGGCCTACGGACGGGACTGGACCCAGGAGCCCGATGAGGTGATTCTGGACACGGTGAAGCGGAACCTGGCTCAGGTGATGGGCCTTACCGCCGAACCGCTCTTTACCCGGATCTACCGATGGCCCAGGGCTATGGCCCAGTACCGGGTGGGCCACCTGGACCGGATGGACCATCTGGACCGGCTGATGCAGCAGATTCCGGGGCTCTTTTTGGCCGGGGCCGCTTATCGGGGCATCGGACTGCCGGACTGCACCCGGGAAGGCAACCAGGCGGCCGAAAAGGTGGCCCGGTACCTGGGGTGGAATGAGCCGAAATCGTCGTAGCGAAGGGAGCGGCGAAGCCGCTCCCTTCGGTGTTCACTCAGGTAATTCGCCTGCGTTCCAGATACGAGAGCAGCGCCTGAGCAAATTCATCCGGGCGTTCCTTCTGCGGCCAGTGCTTGCAGCCCTGCATCAGATACACTTCGCAGTCAGGAATCCGCCGGCTGGCTTCGATGGCGCCCTTCACCGGTACCAGTGGATCCTCGCTGCCGTGGATGAGGAGCGTCGGCACGTGAATCCGCTCCAGTTGGCCGAACAGGTCCGTGCGCAAGCCGGTGGGGGTGATTTCGCTCCGCTGAAAGGAGATGAAAGGCCATCCGGCCCCTGGCTGTGCCATGGCCTTCTGCACCTGGGCCAGCAGGTCATCGGTCACCTTGGTCGGGTCGCCGAAAAGGTTGTAGGTGAGCGCCCACTTGATCAACTTCGGGTATCTGGCCGTCCAGGCATACATGTGGTCATTCAGTTTCGATCGGGTGTACCAGTAGGCAAAGCGGTGCCAGGGAAACCGGTCGAACAGACCCCATGCGTTGACGGGAACCAGCACCTTGATTTGTTCCGGGTGCTGCAGGGCCATGTTGAGGCAGATCCCGCCTCCCAGCGAAAGGCCCGAGAGGATCACAGGGGAGTCGGAAACCGCGTCGATGATGCCCCTGACGATGCGGGTGTAAAACGCCAGCGAGTATTCGCCGCTGATTCGGTCGCTGGTGCCGTAACCGGGCAGGTCCGGTGCGATGACCCGGTAGCGGTGGGCCAGCAGCGGGATCACCTCGGCCCACGAGAGCAGCGCCGAATCTACCCCGGCGCCGTGCAGGAGGATGATGGTATGCCGGCCGGCCCCGGCGCCATAGTACGTGATGCCCACGCCGTCTACCGTGATGCGTCTTGTCTCTAGCGAATGCGACATGGTGTGCTGCCTCCCCAGCCAGGTCCTACCGAGCGTGCGCACGTGGACTTACTTCGCCCTGGAGTCGGTGCCCTCCTGTGCTGCTGCTGAACCAAACCCTTATTGGATGTGCCGGCGTTTCGGGAGTTCCTCCTGGGCCGCCTGACGGCGTGAGCCGTGGCGGCGGCGCAGCACAGAAGAGGCGAGTCGTACGACCGTACGGAAAAAGAGAGGGCTGCCCCAGCAGGGAAGCCTGCTTGGGACAGCCCTTTTTTCGCACGGCGATCTGTTACTTCTGCTTGGCCAGACGGCGCAGCACCGTCTGCAGAATGCCGCCGTTCTTGTAGTACTCGATCTCCACAGGGTTGTCCAACCGGGAGGTGACGGTGAACTCCACCTTGGTGCCGTCCTGCTTGTGGGCGACGACCTTGATGTCCTGGCGCGGCGTCAGCTCGCCGTCGAGGCCCAGGATGTCGTAGACCTCGGTGCCGTCCAGGCCCAGGGTCTCCCGGTTCTGGCCGGGCTTGAAGACCAGCGGCAGGACGCCCATACCGATCAGGTTGGACCGGTGGATGCGCTCGAAGCTCTCGGCGATGACCGCCTTGACGCCCAGGAGCATGGTACCCTTGGCCGCCCAGTCACGGGAGCTGCCCATACCGTAGTCCTTGCCGGCCAGCACCACCAGCGGCGTGCCTTCCTGCTGATACCGCATGGCGGCGTCGTAGATGGGCATCAGTTCGCCGCTGGGCAGGTGGGTGGTCCAGCCGCCCTCCTTGCCCTGGGCCAGCAGGTTCCGCAGCCGGATGTTGGCGAAGGTACCCCGCATCATAACCTCGTGGTTGCCGCGGCGGGACCCGTAGCTGTTGAAGTCCTTGGGCTCGACGCCCCGCTCCATGAGGTACCGGGCCGCCGGGCTGTCCTTGGCGATGGAGCCGGCGGGGGAGATGTGGTCGGTGGTAACGGAGTCGCCCAGCACCGCCAGGGCCCGGGCGCCGATGATGTTCTGGGTCTTGCCGGGCTCCAGGGTCATGCCCTCGAAGTACGGCGGCTTCTGGATGTAGGTGGAGTTGGGATCCCAGGCATACAGCTTGCCGCTGGGAGCCTCCAGGGACTGCCAGTTCTCGTCGCCGTCGAAGACCGAAGCATACCGCTTCTTGAACATGTCGGGCGAGATGGCCTTGGCAATGGCCTCCTGGATCTCCTCGTTGGTCGGCCAGATGTCCTTGAGATACACGGGATTGCCATCCCGATCGGTGCCCAGAGGCTCCTTGGTCAGGTCAATGTCCACCGTACCGGCGATGGCGTAGGCCACCACCAGCATGGGTGAAGCCAGGTAGTTGGCCTTGACCAGCGGATTGACGCGGCCCTCAAAGTTCCGGTTACCGGAGATGACCGCGGCCACCACCAGGTCGTTCTCGGTGATGTCCTTGGCAACCTCCTCAGGCAGGCTGCCGCTGTTGCCGATGCAGGTGGTGCAGCCATAGCCCACCACATGGAAGCCCAGGGCCTCCAGGGCCGGCAGCACGCCCGCCTCCCGCAGGTAGTCGGTCACCACCCGGGAACCAGGAGCCAGGCTGGTCTTGACCCACGGCTTGCGGGTGAGGCCCTTCTCCACGGCCTTCTTGGCCACCAGGCCGGCACCGATCATCACCGATGGGTTGGAGGTGTTGGTGCAGGAGGTGATGGCAGCGATGGCCACGGAGCCGGTCTGCACACCGGTCTTGGTCGCCACGGCGACGCCGCCGCCGCTGGCCTTGCCCATATCCTGCAGCGCCTTCTGGAAGGAATCCTTCACGCCGCTGAGGACGATCCGGTCCTGCGGACGCTTGGGACCGGCCAGGCTGGGCTCCACGGTGGAGAGATCCAGCTCGATGTAGTCGCTGTACTCGGGATCGGGCGCATCGTCGGTCCGGAACAGCCCCTGCGCCTTGCAGTAGGCCTCCACCAGCTTGACGTGCTCCTCGTCGCGGCCGGTCATCCGCAGGTAATCCAGGGTGACCTGGTCCACCGGGAAGAAGCCCATGGTGGCGCCGTACTCGGGGGCCATGTTGGCAATGGTGGCACGGTCGGCCAGGGAGAGCTGGCTGACACCGGGGCCGTAGAACTCGACGAACTTCTCCACGACGCCCTTCTTGCGGAGCATCTGGGTGACGGTCAGCACCAGGTCGGTAGCGGTGGCGCCCTCGGGCAGCTTGCCGGTCAGCTTGAAGCCGACCACTTCAGGCACCAGCATGTAGATGGGCTGGCCCAGCATGGCCGCCTCGGCCTCGATACCGCCCACACCCCAGCCCAGGACACCCAGGCCGTTGATCATGGTGGTGTGGGAGTCGGTGCCTACCACGGTATCAGGCAGCGCAACCAGTTCGCCGTCCACCACCCGGAGGCTGACGCAGGAGGCCAGGTACTCCAGGTTCACCTGGTGGACGATGCCCATGCCCGGCGGCACCGCACGGAAATTCTGGAAGGCCTTCTGGGCCCACTTCAGGAAGGTGTACCGCTCCTTGTTCCGCTGATACTCCAGGTCGACATTCTGCTTGTAAGCCGACTCGGAGCCGAAGTAGTCCACCTGGACCGAATGGTCGATGACCAGATCCACCGGAACCAGGGGGTTGATCCGCTCGGGATCGCCGCCCAGCTTGGTGATGGCGTCCCGCATCGTGGCCAGGTCCACCACCACCGGCACGCCGGTGAAGTCCTGTAGGACCACCCGGGAGGGGATGAAGGGAATCTCCTTCATCGGCAGCTTCTCGGGGTTCCAGCTCGCGAGGGTCTTGACGTCCTCTTCGGTCACCAGGTAGCCGTCCGCGTTACGGAGCAGGTTCTCCAGCAGCACCCGGATGCTGTAAGGGAGCTTGGAGAGCTTAACCAGGCCCAGCTCCTCCAGGCGGGACAGCCGGTAGATGACCGCCTTGCCAGACTCGGTTTCCAGCGTACCCCTGCTGAGAAACGGGTCCTTCTGTACAGCCATCTCGCATCCCTCAATTCCTTGTCGTAAGTGTTACACCCGATGGGGCTCATTTGGTGCAGATAAAAAGCCCCATTCAAACACCATAATTGTAGACCATTTAGACCTACAAGTAAATCATACAGGGGTATTATAACCGATATGAAAGTCATGCCAACGAGTAAGGGAACGCATCCCCCGGTGCGGTGGTGGGTTCACTTCGCGCTGCCTACACGGACGCCGGAAGCGACGGTGCCCGGTGGGGGATGTACCACGGCCCGGACCGAGCCCCATAAACAGAAGCGCCCCTCCCCTGCCGGGAGGGGCGTTTGTTCCGGCGGATCAGAAGGTGTAGGACTCACCGGGCTTCAGGACGATCACCTCGGTCTTGCCGGCGGCCTTCACCGCTTCCACGAACGGAGTCGGGTCGTCGATGAGCACAGGGAAGGTCCCGTAGTGCATGGGGATGACCGCCTTGGGTCCGATCCACTCGGTGGCGATGGCCGCCTCCCGGGGGCCCATGGTGA
Source organism: Symbiobacteriaceae bacterium (assembly GCA_036562385.1). Classification (GTDB taxonomy): domain Bacteria; phylum Bacillota; class Sulfobacillia; order Symbiobacteriales; family Symbiobacteriaceae; genus DATCKG01. Next base: position 4,469 of record DATCKG010000040.1, on the reverse strand, counting down.
AGTTGTCGCCCACCGGCAGCAGCGCCAGGTCAATGCCCGGCTCCTCGATGACGCCGTTGAGCAGCTTCATGTCGCTGAACAGCGCCGTGTCGCCGGCATGGTAGATCCGCTTGCCGCCCATGTGGACCACAAAGCCGCACGCGCTGCCGCCAGGCACGCCGCTGCCGTGGAACGCCAGGGTGCACCGGACCAGCCCGAAGTCAAACCGGTACGATCCGCCCAGGGCCATGCCGTGGGTCTTGACCCCCTGGCGGGAGAGGTGGGAGGCCACTTCAAACGTGGAAATGACCGTGGCGCCGGTCCGCCGGGCGATGGCTACCGTATCGCCCACATGGTCATCATGCATGTGGGTGAGCAGGATGTATTGGGGATTCAGTTCCTCTGCCTTCACAGGGCATGTGGGATTGCCGGTGATAAACGGATCGATCAGCACCGTGGTGGTGCCGTCCGTGAGCTCAAAGGCGGCATGACCGAGAAACCGTACACGCATCTGTAATCCCTCCGTTTAAGGTAGTATGAGTACTTGGTACGGAATGTTAGTAGGCAAAGTTACCCGCACAGGGTAGAATTGAAAAGAGAAATTGCAGTCTCCCTGGAGGGCTTGGCCTTGCGGAAGATTCTTGGATTGGTTCTGCTGCTAGCAGCGGTATTGATGTCCCAATATCTCGTCCTGCGTGCCAATAAGGACGTGGTGGTGACCAGGGAGATGGTCGCCGGCAATCCGGTGGACGTCTACGCCGCCGTGGGTGAGCCGCGTGGCACGGTGGTGGCGGTCCACGGGTTTGCCGGAAACAAGGAGGCGATGCGACCCTGGGGCTATGCACTGGCCCGGCAGGGTTTTGATACGTATGTGATGGATCAGCCCGGGCATGGCGAGTCGCAGCAGCCGCTGCCGCCCTGGCAGGACCCCGACAACACGGCTTTGGGGGAGAACGTCAGGGCGGTGGTGGATGAGTTGATCGCCACCGGTCGGGCTCAGCCCGGCAAGATCGCCTTGATCGGTCACTCCATGGGCGCATCCGCGGTGCTGCAGGCGGCCACCGGCGATTCCCGGGTGCGGGCCACGGTGGCCATCTCCGGCGTTGGCACGGCGCCCGATCCGGCGAACCGCCCGGCCAACCTGCTGATGCTGGCCGCCCAACTGGACCCGGCAATGATCCGGGAATGGGTTCGGCAGGCGGCTGCCAGGGCCGGCGGCGGGGACGGGCAGATGGGGGTGCTCTACGGCGACTTCGCTGCCGGCACGGCCTGGGAGGCGGACCTGGTACCGGCCCGCGGGCACCTGACCATCCTGTACGATGTGACGGTGGTCGCCCGGGCCGCCCACTGGATTCACTCCAGTTTCGGCAGCGGCGCGGCGGCCGCTGATGCGCAGATGCCGGTCTCACCCTGGACCTTCGGCGGCCTGGCGGCGGGGGTGACCGCCCTGGTGCTCACCGGCGGTCTGGTGGCGGTGAAGCGGCGGAGCCGCTGGCAGATGGCGGGACCTCGGATCGGACTGGGCACTGCGACCATTGCCCTGGCGGTGGCAGGCCTTGCTGCTGCGCTGGCCTGCGTCTACCTCCGCATTCCCGGGCTCCGGGTCGCCACGGTGGATTATCTGGTGCCCTATTTCCTGGTAATGACCGCCGTGCTGGCCATCCTGCGGGTACTTTGGCCCGCGGATTTCGGTTTCTCCCTCTGGGAGGAGCAGAGTGCCCTCAGCGGTATCGGACGGGGAGTTGCCGTCTTCCTGGTATACCTGATTGCAATCGGCACCATCATCCATTTCAACTTCAGCCGTTACATCCTCACTGGTTCCCGCATCCTGCCGGCGCTGCTGCTGGCCGTCTCCCTGTGGATCTACCTGCTGCATGAGGAGGGGCTCAAGCGGGCCGTCGCATCCACCTCCGGCAAGTGGGCCTGGCCGGTCACCGGCCTGCTGGCCAAGGCGATTCTGGTGGCCACGTGGCTGGGGGCCGGGCTGCTTCCCAACCCGCCTGTTTACCTGATCCTGATCCTGCCGGTGGCTGCCGGAGTAATGGTGCTGGCGGAACTGGTGTCGGTGGTCTTCGGACGCTGGAATCTCCCTCCGGCGGCTGCTGCCACGTTCTCGGCCTTGGTGGTCGCCTGGTCCGCGGGCAGCCTGCTGCCGATTGTCTGATGCGGTCCGGCGCCACCGCCCGGAACCATCACACCCAAAATGGTTTCGAGGCTATTCTTTGAATTCCTGCGGGACCAGTTCGGGCCGTTGGCCCCGCTTCGTGGACCGGGCTGGGCCCTCCGGGTATAATAGACCTCGTCCCAGTGCAGTACCGGAGGTGACTGCCGTGCCCGAGTCTCTGCTGAAGCCGATCCAACTGGGTACTCTGACCATCCGGCATCCGGTGACCCTGGCCCCCATGTCGGGGGTGACCAGCTGGCCCTTCCGGCTGCTCTGCAAGGAGCAGGGGTGCGGGCTGGTGATCACCGAGTTCGTCAGCGACAAGGCGGTGCTTTACGACAATCAGCGTACCCGGGAGATGATTCGACTGCTTCCGGAGGAGCGGCCGGCGGGCATCCAGATTTTCGGAGCCGATCCGGACACCATGGCCCGGGCGGCGGCCCGGATCGTGGAACTGGAGGCGCCGGATCTGGTGGACATCAACATGGGGTGTCCGGCGCCCAAGGTAACCAAGGGCCGTGGCGGCTCTTCCCTGCTCAAGGAGCCGGAGCTGGCGGAGGAGATCATCCGCCAGGTGGTCAAGGCGGTGGCTCCTGTACCGGTAACGGTGAAGATGCGGATCGGATGGGACGCCCGCTCCATCAACGCGGTGGAGATGGCCCGGCGAGCGGAGGACGCCGGGGCGCAGATGATCACCGTTCATGGAAGGACCCGGGAACAGCACTACTCCGGGCGGGCCGACTGGGATGTGATCGCCCAGGTGGCCAAAGCGGTGCGGATCCCGGTGCTGGGCAACGGCGACATCACCTCGCCTCAGGAAGCGGAAGCCCGCCTTCGCAGCAGCGGCTGCGCGGGCATTGCCATCGGAAGAGGAAGCCTGGGGAATCCCTGGATCTTCCGCCGGATCATCCACTATCTTGAGACCGGGGAACTTCTGCCCGAGCCCACGGTGCGGGAACGGGTGGAGATGGCCTTCCGGCACCTGGACCTTTTGATTCAGTATCGGGGCGAGTACCTGGCCGTGCGGGAGATGCGCAAGCATGCGGCGTGGTACATGAAGGGCCTGTGGGGCGCCGCCGAGGTGCGCAACCGGATCAACCAGGCCGAGACGCCGGAGCAGATGCGTGAGATCCTGCTGGCTTACCGGGATCATCTGGAGGCGATGGGCTGGTCACGGCCGCCGGGCGGTTCGGAGGAAGTGCACCAGCCGGAGTGTGCCGTGGGCAGCCTGGAAGGTCCGGATCATTGACAGTCTTCGCGCGTTCATAATATAATGTGACAAGAAAATTTGAACGGGCACTGAGGGGACGTTTCCCACAGTGCCTTCATTTGGCTTGCTGGCTCGGTTCCGGTATTCGGGCAGCGGCATGGCAGCAGAAATCGGCACCTTCGACGCACCAACCAACAGACTCGGTTGTCCGAATAAAGGAGAGACCGGCATGTTCCAGCGGGAGATTGCCATTACGCCGGAAGGCCTGCGGCGGATGGAAGAAGAGCTCTGCTACCTGCGTACCGTCAGGCGGCAGGAGGTGGCCGAGCGGATCAAGCAGGCCCGATCCTTAGGCGACATCACCAACAATCCGGAGTACGAGGACGCGAAGAACGAACAGGCCTTTGTGGAAGGGCGCATCCAGGAACTGGAGGAGACCCTGCGCAAGGCCCGGGTGATCGAGGCGCCGGCAGGAGCTGGCGTGGTCACACTGGGTTCCCGGGTCATCCTTAAGGATCTGGAGTACGGCGACGTGTTGGAGTACACCGTTGTGGGTGCTCCCGAGGCCGATCCGCTTCACAACCGGATTTCCGATCAGTGTCCCGTGGGCCAGGCCATCATGGGACAGAAGCCGGGGACGGTGGTGGAGGTGGAGGCTCCGGCGGGAAAGATCCGGTACCAGATCCTTGCGGTGCAGTGACGGGGCAGCGGGCGCGCGCTCCCAGCGTTTCCGGGAGATTCTGCTGCCCCCGGTGTTGCAGATCCGGCGGGTCGGATGCTATAATGCTACAGTCAGCACGGAATGCCGGATAGACGGGGCTGTAGCTCAGCTGGGAGAGCAGCGCCTTTGCAAGGCGAAGGTCGAGGGTTCGAATCCCTTCAGCTCCACCAGAGGAAAACGGGTCTTCCTACCGATCGGATGATCGGAGGAAGGCCCGTTTTCTATTGTGCGCATTGGGCCCTCGGGACGTGGCGATCAGAGTTTCCCCTTGCGGCGCACATTTTTCGTAGATATCATAAAAAACACCTAATATTTATAGGTGGTACCATTGCGGAACAGGGGGGCCTGTCAAGCTAAAGTGGGTACGTCACACTTCCGGAAGTGTTCTGGATTCT
>DATCKG010000037.1:0-3622 GCA_036562385.1 Symbiobacteriaceae bacterium | reverse complement strand
TCGGCACAGTGGTGGCAGAGGTAATCGCCGTATTCGACGAGCTTGACCGGTGCGGAGTCAGGTCCCCACACGTTCCGCACGGCGCCCAGAGCCGTGTCCGAATTCGCGGCCACCCTCCTGCCGGATCCCACGGAAGCCACGCTGATGGCAATCAGCAGCCCGGCGGCCACCACGGCAAGGCCCACTACCGTCCAGACACCCTTGTTTCGCTTGCTGCGGCCCAACCGGCATTCTCCTTCCTTCGTGACGTCTTCCAGATGGGATAGACTACGAAGGTTTCTTCTTCGATACCGGTATTCCTCCTGCTTTTGGTTCTTTTGGTGCCTGGAGCCGTGGGCCAGCCGCAATGGCCGCAAATGGCCGCAAAGCAAAGCGACCATCTCCGTGGCGCACCCGTCGCCTCCGGAGATGGTCGTCATCGCTTTAGTCTGCCGCCACCGCCACCCGCGGCTGCGACTTCAGAAGCCCGCGGGCCCGCAGGCCGGCTGCGATCCGGTTGATGGCGTGCACGTAGGCCGCCGTCCGCATCGGCAAGTGCAGCCGATCCGCGGTGGATACCACATCGTGGAACGCCCTTACCATGTACTGCTCGAGACGAGCATTCACTTCTTCCTCGGTCCAGTAGAAGTGGGAGAGGTTCTGCACCCACTCGAAGTACGAGACGGTAACGCCGCCGGCGTTGGCCAGAATGTCCGGAATGACGAAGATGCCCCGCTCCGTCATCGCCCGGTCGCCCTCGGGCGTGGTAGGACCGTTGGCCGCCTCGGCCACAATCCGGGCCCGGACCTGGGAACCGATCTCGCCGTCGATCTGGTTCTCCAGCGCCGCCGGCACCAGGATCTCGCAGTCCGCGGTCAGGACTCCTGCCTGGTCGGTGACCTCGGCGCCGGGGAAGCCCACCACCGAACCGGTGGCCTTCTTGAAGGCAATCACTTCCTCCACCGGCAGGCCCTTGGGATTGACGATACCGCCCTTGGAGTCGCTGACGGCCACCAACACCGCGCCTTCGGCCTCCAGCAGCCGGGCCGCGAAGGTCCCCGCGTTGCCGAAGCCCTGGATGGCCACCCGGGCGCCCCGGAGCGAAATTCCCAGCCGGCGGGCGGCCTCCTTGATGGCAATCACCGTGCCCCGGCCCGTGGCCTCGTTACGGCCCAGGGAGCCTCCCAGGGCCAGCGGCTTGCCGGTGAAGACCCCCGGCGCGCTGCGGCCCACAATCTGCTCGTACTCGTCTGTCATCCAGGCCATGATCTTCGGATTGGTGTTGACGTCAGGCGCCGGAATATCCTGGTCCGGTCCGATGATCTGCCAGATCGCGCGCACATACCCGCGGCTGAGGCGCTCCAACTCCCCCTCGCTCAGGAGCTTCGGGTTCACCACAACGCCGCCCTTACCGCCGCCGTAGGGCAAGCCTACCACGGAGGTCTTGAAGGTCATCCACATGGAGAGAGCCTTTACCTCGTCGGCCGTAACGTCCTGGTGGAAGCGAATGCCGCCCTTGGTGGGCCCCAGGACGTTCAGGTGCTGACTGCGGTATCCGGTAAAGACCCGCAGGCTACCGTCATCCATCCGAACGGGAATCTGGACCTCCACAAAGCGGGCAGGCGCTTTGAGCAGATCATACAACTCCTGACCTTCGCCGAGTGCCTCCACTGCTGCCGCTACCTGCTGCTGGGCGGTCAGGAATGGATTGTTGCCCTGAACCATCTGATCTGCTCCCCCTTTGCGGTACACGCCCTTGGAATATGCCTAGAGTATACGGCATTTTTCGCCACTATGCACAAGGGAAATTCCGATCGAGGTGATAGCAAATTGTAATCGATTCGCATCACGGAAAACGGCAATGCCTTCTGCCATGCGGGTTACAGCACACCCCTTCGCAAAGACACGTGCCACATTGATTAAGAAAGCTACTTTGCAGGGTCGTGTCAGAACAGCCCGGGGCCGCCGGAGACCTCTCTGGCTGGCTGTGCGGCGGTGGGCAGGGACTCTTTCGTCTGGTACAATACTGGGGAGACAATTTTGCATTACGAGGAGATGCCCAATGACCCAACTCTATCCACTCCGGTTCGAACCGGTGTTCAAGGAGCGGGTCTGGGGCGGTCGGGGCCTCAGCCGCTGGTTCCCCGATCTGCCGGAGGGCCCCATCGGCGAAGCCTGGGTGCTGAGCGACCATCCCCAGGGGCGTACATTGGTAGCCAACGGCCCCCTAGCGGGTCGGACGCTGCAGGACCTGATCGCCGAGTTCGGTAAGGCCCTGCTGGGTACCCGGGGCGCCCAGGGCGGACCCGGACGCTTCCCCCTCCTCTTTAAGCTGCTGGACTGTCAGGATGATCTTTCGATTCAGGTTCATCCGCCGGACGACTACGCCGGCCTGCCCCCGGGCGAGCTGGGCAAGACGGAGATGTGGGTGGTGCTGGACGCACAGCCCGGCGCCCAGGTGGTCTATGGCCTCAAGGCCGGGGTGACCCGGGAGAGCTTTGCCAAAGCCATTCAAGAAAGGCGAACCATGGAGGTCATGCGGCAAGTGCCGGTGCGGCCGGGTGACGTGCTATACGTGCCCGCCGGCACGGTCCACGCTCTCGGCAAGGGGCTGATGGTGGCGGAGATTCAGCAGAGTTCCGACACCACTTACCGGGTGTACGACTACGACCGGCTGGGGCTGGACGGCAAGCCCCGGGAGCTGCATGTGCAGCAGGCCCTGGAGGTGACCCGCTACGGCGAGCCGCCGGAGGTAAGCCACCCCCGGGAGCCTGCCCCTGGGGAGTGGGTCGAGATCTGCCGTTCCCCGTACTTTGTGGTTTCCCACGGACGCTGGGACACGGACTGGGATCAGGCCACCAGCCCGGAGTCCTTCCAGGCCCTCATGGTGCTGGAGGGTGAGGGGCGGATCGAGTGGGCTGGCGGCAGGCTCGCCCTGGGCGCAGGGAGCACGGTGCTGGTCCCTGCATCCCTGGGGCATTACCGGCTGGCAGGGCAATGCCGGGCGCTGCTGGTGACAGTGTAAGTTCCGGCAAATCCCGGAAAGAAAGCAGGAGGTCGTGGTGGAACGCAGAGTCGTCGTCGTGCCGGAACTCATTGTCATCCGGGCGCTCGCCTGCATGGCAGTGGTTCTGATGCACTCCATCTACATGGTCGTTCTCGGACAATCAGAGGTAGGGACAGGGCTGAACATCACGAGGCTCCTGTTGCTGTTCAGCACGCCGACCTTTGCGTTCATGTCCGCGTTCTTGATCGGCTTCTCCAAGCGAAAGCGGACCTACGCCGAGACCCTGTGGCTCAGAGTCAAGTACCTGCTTTTGCCATACCTCTGCTTTGCCGTCTTCTACGCGGCCTGGCAGGCCTACAACTGGGGCATGCCCTTTGCCCAACGGGCGTGGTACAACATCCGGGGCGGCTACCACGGGTACTTCGTTCTCGTGGTGATGCAGTTTTACCTCATCCATCCCCTCATGAAGCCCCTGATGGACCGGTTCTCGCCCAAGGTGATGATCCCCGCGGCGGGGATCGTGAACCTCCTGTACCTGGCGGCGCTGAACCTGGGCTGGGTGAGGCTGCCGTACCTGGGCTTCAACTGGTACCACCTGCTGCCGGCCTGGGTGTTCTACTACGTCCTGGGCTACTA